>JARLJA010000197.1 GCA_031291445.1 Xanthobacteraceae bacterium
CGCGCCGATCTCGCCGATCGCCCTGGAGGCGGTCAGGCGCATCGACGCCATCTTCGACGTCGAGCGCGACATCAACGGCCAGCGGGCCGACGAGCGTCTGCGCGTCCGGCGCGAGGTCTCCGCCAACCTGGTCGCGGCGCTGGAGACCTGGATGCGCGCCGAGCGCACCAAGCTGTCGCGCCACGCCGCGGTCGCCAAGGCGCTCGACTACATGCTGACGCGTTGGCCGGCCTTCGCCCGCTTCCTCGATGATGGCAGGATTTGCCTGACCAACAACGCCGCCGAAAGGGCGCTGCGCGGCCTCGCAATGCGTGTGTCATTGTACGCCCCTTCCTCAAGTATCTGTAAACATTGGAAGCGTGACCGCGTCGGCAACGCGACACGGGCGACCTTTTCGGGCCATCGCGGTTTTGGTTGCCTCCGACGCCAGGTCGGCAGCGCGGATCTGGTACGGAGCTCCGCGAACAACCTGCACAGCCGGAAGAACGCCTGTTTTGATCAGGCGTCGTATCGCATGGTTCGTGAGGCCTGACAGCTTTGCCGCCTCGGTCATGGTGAGCCATTCACCATCCTTCTCCGCCGATCGGTAGGCGTGGATCGCGCGCACGCGTCGAACGGAAGAGACGCGGTGCGCTGTCCAGGTTTTGCCCTGGCCGGTCGGCAGGCCCATGCGATTGAGCGACGCGGCGATATGCTCGTCAGACCAGCGGCCGGCCATGCTCCTCATCACCGCCAATGCATCTTCGGTCGTCGCGCACCCGTGTTCACCAGCCCGTGGCTTGCGCACGCGTAGTTCTGAGTGCTGGCCGCCGCGCCAATGGATCGTGAGCACGACATCGCGCGCCTCATTATCGACATCGACGATGATGTCGGTGATCAATGTCCGCAGCAGTTGCTGGCGGGCACGCATCGTCACCCCCGGCGTATTCCAGGCCGCCGACAAATTGTCCGCCAGGTTGGTGAAGGCGCCGGGATCAACCTTGATATCCGACAGGGTTGCAGCGGGCTGGCGTCCATCCAGATCTTGTACGCGCCGGAGCGCTGCCTCCCAGTTCTTTTCCAGTTGCGCGGCAATCAGGCGATTGTCTGGATCACAGGCCGCGTAGCGACGCTCGGCCAAGCTCGCTTCATAACGGGCCTGTTGGATGTCCATATCCAGCATGCGTCGCTGATCGTCCTGTTGGTCCCGGTGCATCCGCTCCGCCTCGAACGCAGCTTCGATCGCCATGGGCTCCACCGCCCGCAACAACTCACGGGTGATCGCGGCATCGACCCGCGGGCCGCCGAAGGTCATGCATCGGGGCAGACCCATCATAAGATTGGGCTTGTCGCAGCGATAGACCGGTCGGCTCTGCGGATTTCCGGTGTAGGCAACGCTCAGCCGGCGCCCGCAGCGCCCGCAGCTCATGATCCCCGAGAGAAGCGCCCTGCCACCGCGTCCGGACTTCACCCCTCCGGCTCGACCGTAATTGTTGAGTCCGAGCTGCATCTGGTTGCGCTCATAATCGGCCCAGCCAATATAGCCTTCGTGATGATCTTTGATCATCACGTCCCACGTCCCGAACGGCTTGCCGTGCCCGTAGCTGCGCCGCGCTCTTCCTTCGACGATGGAGGTGCGCTTCTCGCTTTTCCCGTACACGTAGACCCCTGCATAGAAGGGGTTCTTGAGAATAGCGATCACGTTGCGGTAGCGGATCGGCATCCAGTTGAAGCTGGTCATGCGGCCCTCATCGGAAGGGCGCGGGAAGTGAATCTGATCGGCTTTCATCGAGAGCAGCACCTGGCGCGCACTGCCAAGCTCGCAGAAGCGGGCGAAGATCAGCCGGATCACCTCCTGGAGGCGCAGGTCAGGATCGAGACCAAGTCCCGCTTCACGGTGCCAGATGTAGCCGAACGGTACCGATATCCGCAGCTCTCCACGCCCCGCCTTGGAGCGGGCGGCGTCCACCATCCTCGATCGCAGCACGCCGAGCTCGAACTCGCTGATGCTGCCTTTCATGCCCAGGAGCAGGCGATCATTCGGCCGACACGGATTATAGATTCCCTCGAGATCGATGACGCGGGCTTCGACGAGCCCACATAACTCCAGCAGGTGATGCCAATCGCGGCCGTTGCGCGCGAGCCTGGAAGCATCGAAGCACACGACGGCGCCGACCTTGCCGGCGCACAGCCAGGCGACAAGGCGATCAAAGCCGGGACGGGCCACCGTTCCACTGGCCGAGCGGCCGAGATCGTCATCGATGACTTCGACATCGACGAAACCGCGCTGGCGCGCGACATCGACCAGATCATACTGGCGACGCTGGCCCTCCAGGTTGGCCATGACCTGGGATTGCGTCGACTGACGCACGTATACGACGGCCTTCCTCTGGAGGACGGCGGCCGGAATGAGCTCAGCGCTCGTCATCGTCAAGCTCCTCGACGTGCAAGCCGGCGGCCTGCATGAGGATTCGTGCCAGAGCCGAGATCACCTTGTCCCGCTCGGGCGAACCTAGCCCTTCCAGCTTGCTGGTCTCGAACACCAGGCTCATCTGCCGATCCGGCACAGCGGCCGGCACCTTGAGAGACTCCATCGCCTTCCTCCGGAACGATTGCGATATCGCTCGCGGAGTGTGCGGGGTGGGCCGCACCTTTCAATAGTCGCTCCAACTCAACCAGCGCGGCTGCATTGACGCGCGGCGCGCCGATGCTCAACCCGGCGCAAACCTCCCGATCCAGCATCCAGCCGGCCATCGAGACAACGATACCAGCCGGCCCCTGTACCTTGAGAAACTGGCCCGCCGCTCGAAGCTCAACGCGACGAACCAGAACCATCCGGCCGAAATAGGGATGATACCGGTAATGGACTTCCAACTCCTGCCCGACATGGGCAGAATGAACGGAGAATGGCCCTAGGCAGGAAATCGTGGCTCTTCGCCGGATCGCAGCGCGGCGCCGAACGCGCCGCCATCATGTACACACTCATTCAGACCGCGAAACTCAACGACGTCGACCCGCAAGCCTGGCTCGCCGACGTCCTCTGCCGGATCGCCGACACTTCGCAAATGCGTCTCGCCGAGCTGCTGCCGTGGAATTGGCGTTGCCGCGAAGCAAAGGCAGCCTGAGACACGGTGCCTAAC
>JARLJA010000198.1 GCA_031291445.1 Xanthobacteraceae bacterium
GCGGCGACCGCGACCGCCGCGCGCTGACGCGGCGCAGATCGTGCCGGCCCGTCGCGGCCGGCACACACGCGCGAGACACGATTCGAAACGCGCCGGACATCGAAGAGAGACCTCGCGATCGCTCGACCGCGGCGGCGCGGCCGGTTGCGGCGCCGATCTCGCACGCGCATGGCCTCCTGATGGGAATAAATCGTATATTTAATATTACCTGGATACCCCCGTCATATTTAAATTCAAATATTCCCGCACCCGGAATCATCCAGGGGGAGACTCATTGTGACGACCAAACTTCGCAACCATGAACGCCAGTGGCGGCTGTCCTCCGCGCTCTACACCTCGATCGTCGCCGCCTCTGCCGCGGCCACCGTCCTCGGCCTCGGCACCGCCGCGATCGGCGGCGCCGTCGATCCCGTCGCCGCGGTGAAGACCGCAAGCCCGATCAAGCGCGTGATCATCCTGATCGGCGAAAATCGCGGCCTCGACCACACCTTCGGCACCTACACCCCCAAGGGCGCGGGCCAGACCATCAGCAACCTCTTGTCCAAGGGCATCGTCAACGCCGACGGCACCCCGGGCCCGAACTACGCGCTGGCGCAGCAGTATTCGGTCGCGGGCCAGCCGGCCTGGTACTTCGGCGCGCCGAATGCCGCCAAGAGCCCCTACAATCCCATCAACCTGATGCCGCAGCCCAACACCAACGGCGCTCCGAAGGCGCAAGGCTCGTCGTCGGCGCCGTTCCTGTCGAGCCTGACGTCGGAACTCGCCACCCTGGAGCCGGACCTGCCGGCCAGCCAGGATGTGCTGCTGACCACCGGCGCCACCGGCCTCGCCACCGGCAAGCTCGACACCCGCGTCCCCGGTGCCGGCTCGTTGTCCGGTCCGTTCCCGCTGCAGGGTCCGAACCTCACCGACGACGACTACACCGGCGACATGACGCACCGCTTCTACCAGGCCGCCCAGCAGCAGGATTGCAGCATCGCCAACGCGACCGCGACCAATCCGTCGGGCTGCCTCAACGACCTGTTCCCGTTCGTGATGGCGACCTATGCGTCCAACTCGAGCCAGGGCAACGAGATGGGCTTCTACAACTCCGCCCAGGGCCAGGTCTCGTTCCTGACGACGCTCGCCGACCGCTTCACGCTGAGCGACAACTTCCACCAGTCGTTCCTCGGCGGCACCGCGGCCAACCACATGATGTTCGGCACCGGCGACGCCGTGTTCTGGACCGACGGCAACGGCAACGCGACGGCGCCCAAGTCGAGCCTGCTCGCCAACCCGAACCCGAAGACCGGCACCGTCAACACCTACACCGTCGACGGCAACTTCACCGGCTGCGGCGACAGCACCCAGCCCGGCGTGGCGCCGATCCTGAACTATCTCGCCAGCCTGCCCTATCACCCGGCCTCCAACTGCCAGGCCGGCCACTACTACATGATCGACAACGTCAACCCGGGCTACCTGCCGAACGGCGCGCTGGCAAACAGCGAAGGCGGCATTCCGCCGGCTCCGCTGCGCACCATCGGCGACGCGCTGACCGCCAAGAACATCAGCTGGGCCTATTTCGGCGGCGCCTACAACGACGCCGTCGCGCTGTCGAACGCGGCGGTGGCGACGAACCCGTCCAAGCCCAACCTATCGACCGCCGCCGCGGCCGATCCGGCGCACGCGCTGGGGACCGCCTACTGCCAGATCTGCAATCCGTTCTCCTACATGACCTCGATCATGGGCAATCCGACCCAGCGCGCGGCGCATATCAAGGACACGGCCGACCTGATCACCGGCATCGAGACCAACACCTTGCCGTCGGTGTCGATCGGCAAGCCGGACGGCCTGCTCGACGGTCACCCGTCGTCGTCGAAGATCGATCTGTTCGAAGGCTACGTGCAGAACGTTCTCACCGCGCTGCAGAAGAATCCGCGCATGCTGGCGGAAACCGCCGTCTTCATCACCTGGGACGAAGCCGGCGGCTACTACGACTCCGGCTACGTCCAGCCGGTCGACTTCTTCGGCGACGGACCGCGCATTCCGCTCCTGATCCTGTCGCCCTACACCGCCGGCGGCAAAGTCAACCACGCCTATGGCGACCACGTCTCGCTGCTGAAGTTCATCGAGCGCAACTGGTCGATCGCGCCGATCACCAGCCGCAGCCGCGACAACCTGCCGAACCCGGTGCCGAGCGCGGCGAACCTGTACGTCCCGGCCAACTCGCCGGCGATCGACGACCTGTTCGACGCCTTCGACTTCACCGACCCGCCGTCGGTGCCGAACTATCTGCCGTGACGGCATAGCCACGACGACGCCGGGGCCGCGAGCGCGGTCCCGGCGAACTGCTTCGGCGCCGGTCAGGCCTTCGCAGGCTGGCCGGCGCCGATCTGCGTCAAGGCCGCGGCATCGCCATCACGACCGCCGCGCGGCCGATCACGATTTAATCCGCATAACGTGATCGCCGTGGCGCGCATGGCCGCCATTCGCGGCAAGAACCGATTATTTCAAGCCTGCAATAATACCGGCGCCACGGACGTCACATTTAAATTTTAAATATCGCCGCACGGATTCACCATGGGGAGATTCGTTGTGACGACCAGGCTTCGCATCCATAAGAAACGCCAGTGGCGGCTGCCCGCGGCGTTCTACACCTCGATCGTCGCGGCCTCCGCCGCGGCCACCGTCCTCGGCCTCGGCACCGCCGCGATCGGCGGCGCCGTCGATCCCGTCGCCGCGGTGCCGACCGCAAGCCCGATCAAGCGCGTGATCATCCTGATCGGCGAAAATCGCGGCCTCGACCACACCTTCGGCACCTACACGCCGGTGGGCAAGGGCCAGACCATCAGCAACCTGCTGTCGAAGGGCATCGTCAACGCCGACGGCAGCCCGGGCCCGAACTACGCGCTCGCCCAGCAGTATGCGGTCGCGCCGCAGCCGGCTTTCTATTTCGGCGCACCGAACGTGGCCAAGAGCCCCTACAACAACGCCACCAATCCGATGCCGCAGCCGACCACCGGCGGCGCGCCGTCCGGGCCGAACGCGTACTATCCCTACGGCGTGGGCTACTCCGCCCCGTTCTACCCCTCCTGTTCGGATCCGAATCAGAGCGCAGGCTGCGATTCGAACTGGGATCAGGAGGCTCAACTGGTCACCTCGGAGGACCCCGACATCAAGGCCAGCCAGTTCTCTATGCTGAGCGAGGGCTGGACCGGTCTGGGCAATGGCGTGCTCGACACCCGCATCCCCGGCGCCGGCTCGCTGGTCGGACCGTTCCCGTTCCAGGGACCGAGCATCGGCGACAACGACTACACCGGTGACCAGACGCACCGCTTCTTCATGGCCGCGCAGCAGCAGGATTGCAGCATCGCCAACGCCACGCCGGCCAATCCGTCCGGCTGCCTCAACGACCTGTTCCCGTTCACCATGTGGGCGACGCACCAGACCTATGCGCTGGGCAACCCGATGGGCTTCTACAACATGGCCCAGGGCCAGGTCTCGTACCTCAAGACGCTGGCCGATCGCTTCACCCTGAGCGACAACTTCCACCAGGCGATCCTCGGCGGCACCTATCCGAACCACATGGCGCTCGTCACCGGCGACGTCTTGTACTGGTCCGACGGCAACGGCAATGCGACGGCGCCGAATCCGGCGTGGGTCGCCAATCCGAACCCGGTGGATCCCAGCAATCCCACGTCGGGGTACATCAACGACCAGAACTTCGTGAACTGCGCCGACACCACCCAGCCCGGCGTGGCGCCGATCGTGAACTACCTGGCGAGCCTGCCCTACAAGGCCAAATCGAACTGCGAGGCCGGCCACTACTACCTGATCAACAACTCCAACCCCGGCTACAACGCGGACGGCAGCCTGAGTGGCAGCGTGCCGCCGTCGTCGCTGCGCAGCATCGGCGACGCGTTGAACGAGCACAAGATCACCTGGGGATTTTTCGGCGCCGGCTTGAAGGACGCCGCCTGGGCAGCGACGAACGGCGTGTGGGCCGGCAGCGACCCCGCGCATGCGTGGGGCGCGGTCTACTGCGCGATCTGCAACCCGTTCCAGTATCTGAGCTCGATCATGGGCGATCCCGCCCAGCGCGCGGCGCACATGAAGGATACCACCGATCTCGTCGCGGGCATCCACAACAACACGCTGCCCGCGGTGTCGTTCGGCAAGCCCGACGGCTACCTGGACGGTCATCCGCAATCGTCGAAGGTCGATCTGT
The DNA here is from genome assembly GCA_031291445.1 of Xanthobacteraceae bacterium. Taxonomy (GTDB): domain Bacteria; phylum Pseudomonadota; class Alphaproteobacteria; order Rhizobiales; family Xanthobacteraceae; genus Bradyrhizobium_A. The sequence continues at coordinate 4,208 of JARLJA010000198.1, forward strand.
TCGAAGCCTACGTACAGAATATTCTGGCCGAGTTGCAGAAGAACCCGCGCATGCTGGCGGAAACCGCCGTATTCATCACCTGGGATGAAGCCGGCGGCTACTACGACTCCGGTTTCGTGCAGCCGATCGACTTCTTCGGCGACGGACCGCGCATTCCGCTGCTGGTGCTGTCGCCCTACTCGACCGGCGGCAAGATCCACCACGCCTACGGGGACCACGCGTCGATCCTGAAGTTCATCGAGCGCAACTGGAACCTGCAGCCGCTGACCAACCGCAGCCGCGACAACCTGCCGAACCCGACGAGCGACCCGTCGAACCCCTACGTGCCGACCAACTCGCCGGCGCTCGACGACCTGTTCGACGCGTTCGACTTCACCTCCGCGGCGGTGCCGAACTATCAGCCGTAACGGCATAATCACCACGCCGCCGGGACCGAGCCACGGTCCCGGCCGCCTCCAAAGCCTTCCGGCGCCGGTCAAGCCCTCGTGGCATGACCGGCGCCGTCTGCGTCAACAATCGTCGATAAACGGAGTTCGTCCGAATCATGGTCCCGACTTCATTTCGCAACACTCGCGACCGCATGTCGAAAGCCGTGCCGACCGCCCGCCTCGCCATCGCGGCGCTCGCCGCGCTGCTCGCCACGAGCGCCGCGGCGTCGGCACAGCAGTTTTCCGCCGAACTCTCGCGGCGCGACAAGGACGGCCAGATCTCCATGGGCCGGTTGGCGGCCGCCGGCGACAAGGTCCGCATCGAGGCGCCCGATCTGCCGAGCGGTTTCTTCATTGTCCGCGGCGACGCCAAGGCGGTGTATTTCGTGCAGCCGGACCGGCGGGTGTTCATGGATGCGCGGCAGTCCAGCGTTCTGACCGAAATCATGGTGCCGGTCGACCCGGAGGCGCCGTGCCCGAAATGGCAGGCGATGGCCGAGATCTCGAGGAGCGCCGAGGGCGGCGCGGCGTGGCGCTGTGAGCGCATCGGCGAGGACACACGCGATGGTCGCGCCACGATCAGGTACGGCATGACGTCGCCGCGTGGCAGGCATTATTCCGGCTGGATCGATCCGCGGCTGAAGTTCGTGGTGCGAATCGAGGCCGACGACGGCGCCACGACCGAGCTGGCCGATGTCCGGGAAGGGCCGCAGCCCGACAGTGCGTTCGAGATCCCGGCGGGCCTGCACAAGTTCGACCCACAGCAGCTCATCGAGCTCATGAAGCACAGCGACGTGTGGGTCGATCCGGCGAAGGATTCGCGCGCCGAGCCGTTGAAGTGAAACGCTCCGACGCGCGCGGCGGATTGCGCGTGACGCGTCGACGCGCGGACGGCGACGTCGACACCGTCACGCGGCCGGAAAGGCGATGTCGTAAGACAGTCTTGAAATACCGTTAGGATTTAATTGACGGCCCGCAAACGATTTAAATAGTGGTGCCGGGCCGCATCGAGCGACCGGCGTCTCCTCACCCTTCACGCGGGCCTCTGGCAGATCGGAGAAATGAACTATGACTGGAAAGCTTCTCGGACTCGCGGCGGCCGCGGCCATGGTCGCCGGCGCGATGACGTCGACGGCCCAGGCGTCGACGTTCGACATCACCTTCACGTCGCCCGAGGTCTCGATCAACGCGCTGGCCACCGCGACGCCCGACGGATCCTTCTACGACATCACCGGCATCACCGGCACGGTGACCTCCGGCACCACCACCTACGCCATCACCGGCCTCTACGGCGTCGCCGGCTCGCCGAGCAATGTCCAGTCGGACGGCACCTTCACCTACGACAACGTGATCGCCAACATCGGTGGCGTGCTGCAGTGGGACGGCAACGGCCTCGCCGTCACCGCCGGATCGGCGAACTACGTCTACAACGTGTTCTCCGATACGTTCTACGGCCTGAACAATGCGCTGCTGAGCACTGACCCCGCCGTCGGGACCTTCGCCACGACCATCGAGACCCTCGGCACCGGAACGATCGCCGCGGTTCCCGAGCCCTCGACCTGGGCGATGATGATCCTGGGCTTCCTCGGCCTCGGCGTCGCGGCGTTCCGCCGCAAGGCCGGCACGGCGCTGCGCGCCGCCTGAGGCGCCCGCGCGCCGGGACAGGAGCCAGAGGCCGCCCTTCGGGGCGGCCTTTTTCGTACCCGGATTTAAAATATTTCAACATATAAAGAAAATGGAACACCAGCGTCATATTTAAAGACGATTATCCGCCCGGACTCATTTCAGGGGAGACGTGTTCGTGAAGACCAATTTCCGCAGCCAGACCCGCCCGTGGCGGCTGACCACCGCGCTCTACACCTCGATCGTCGCCGCCACGGCGCTCGGCCTCGGCACCGCCGCGATCGGCGGCGCCGTCGACCCGGTCGCCGCGGTGAACACCGCGACCCCGATCAAGCGCGTCATCATCCTGGTCGGCGAAAATCGCGGCCTCGACCACACCTTCGGCACCTACACGCCCAAGGGCGCGGGCCAGACCATCAACAATTTCCTCTCCAAGGGCATCATCAACGCCGACGGAACCCCGGGCCCGAACTACGCGCTGGCGCAGCAGAACTCGGTCGCGGCCCAGCCGGCCTACTACAACGGCGCGCCGAACGCGGCCAAGTCGCCCTATAACGGCGTCAACCTGATGCCGCAGCCCAACACCAACAACGCCTCGACCGCGCCGAACACCTCCGCCCCGCCCCTGATTCCCCAGTTGGCCGCGCTGGAGCCGGATCTCACGGTCGCCCAGAAGCCGCTGCTGTCGACCGGCGCCACCGGCCTGCCGTTGCATTCGCTCGACACCCGCGTGCCGGGCGCCGGCTCGCTGTCCGGTCCGTTCCCGCTGCAGGGCCCGAACCTTACCGACGACGACTACAACGGCGACCAGATCCACCGCTTCTTCCAGGCCACCCAGCAGCAGGATTGCAGCATCGCCAACGCGACGGCGGCCAATCCGTCGGGCTGCCTCGGCGACCTGTTCGCCTTCGTGATGGGCACCTTCTCGGCCGCCGACTACAGCCAGGGCAACGAAATGGGCTTCTACAACGTCGCCCAGGGCCAGGCTTCCTACCTCAAGACGCTGGCCGACCGCTTCACGCTCAGCGACAACTTCCACCAGGCCTTCCTCGGCGGCACCGGCGCCAACCACATGATGCTCGGCACCGGCGACGCCGCGTACTGGACCGACGGCAACGGCACCCCGACCACGCCGCCGTCGAGCGTGATCGCCAACCCCAATCCGGTGGCCAACACCGTCAACCAGTACACGGTCGACGGCAACTTCACGAACTGCGCCGACACCACCCAGCCCGGCATCGCGCCGATCGCGACCTATCTGGCGAACCTGCCCTACCACCCGGCGACCAACTGCCAGGCCGGTCACTACTACATGATCAACAACGTCAATCCGGGCTATCTGCCGAACGGCGCGCTGGCCGCGCCGGCCGGCAGCGACGGCAGCACCGTTCCACCGTCGCCGCTGCCGACCATCGGCGACGCCCTGAACGCCAAGGGCATCACCTGGGCCTATTTCGGCGGCGCCTACAACGACGCGGTCGCGCTGGCGAACGAGGCGGTGGCGCTGAAGGCGCAGGGCTATCCCTACGACCTCAACACCCTGATGGAATACGCCGCCACCAAGGACGTCGCGCACCTGGCGGGCATCACCTACTGCCAGATCTGCAACCCGTTCTCCTACGCGACCTCGATCATGGGCAATCCCGCCCAGCGCGCGGCGCATATCAAGGACACCGCCGACCTGATCAAGGGCATCCAGACCAACACGCTGCCGTCGGTCTCGATCGGCAAGCCCGACGGGCTGGTCGACGGCCATCCCGAAACCTCGAAGATCGACCTGTTCGAGGCCTATGTGCAGGACGTGCTGACCGCGCTGCAGGCCAATCCCCGCATGCTGGCGGAGACCGCGGTGTTCATAACCTGGGACGAAGCCGGCGGCTTCTACGACTCGGGCTACGTCCAGCCGGTCGACTTCTTCGGCGACGGCTCCCGCATCCCGCTGCTGATCCTGTCGCCCTATACCGGCGGCGGCAAGATCCACCACGCCTACGGCGACCACGCCTCGCTCTTGAAGTTCATCGAGCGCAACTGGTCCGTGAACCCAATCACGAACCGCAGCCGCGACAACCTGCCGAACCCGGTGCCGAGCGCGGCGAACCCGTACGTCCCGGCCAACGCGCCGGCGATCGACGACCTGTTCGACGCCTTCGACTTCACCGACGCCCCGACGGTGCCGAACTATCAGCCGTGACGGCGGGCTTCCAGACACGACGACAAAGGCCGCCCTCACGGGCGGCCTTTTTGCGGGATGAGCCGGGTGAGAGAAGAGTGGACGATGCGGCTGAGCGTGGCGAGCATCGAGATCGTCAATGACGAAGCGTGAAAATTGCCGCGAAGCCGCCCAATCCGCTGCGTCACCCGCGGACTTGATCCGCGGGTCCACGCTTTCGGGCTAGTGCGGCAATTGAAGAGTGGATGGCCGGGTCAAGCCGGCCATGACGCTGAAAACGGAGTGGCACCGCGTGCTGATCACGGACGCTGTCACATCCTGCCGCCCCTACCGCAGCGCGAGCCCCGTCGCCGCCTCGAGCTCGGCGATCGCCTGGGCGCCGCTCGTCACCTTGATGGTGGTCATGCCCATCTCGCGCGCCGGCTTGAGGTTGACGCCGAGGTCGTCGAGATAGACGCAGTGGCGCGGATCGACGCCGAGCGTCTCCACCATCATCCGGTAGATCCGCGGGTCGGGCTTGCGCAGACCGATCTTGGCGGACTCGATGACATGGTCGAACAGCACCATCACCTCGGCGACGTAGAGCGTGCGGCCGGAGTGGCTGCCGATGGCGTTGGCGGGAAGGTTGTTGGTGATGCAGCCGGTGCGAAAGTTCGCCTTGATGCGCTTCAGCGCCTCGACCATCTCCGGCCGCAGGTCGCCGGCCAGCAGCGGCAGGATCTCGCGGCCGCGCACCTCGGCGCCCAGCGCGCGCGATTCCGCGGCGAACAGCTCGTCGAAGGTGTCGATGTCGACCTCGGCGCGCTCGAACTTCGCCCAGGCGTTCTCCAGGTGATTGGCGGCGTTGGTGTTGCGGATGATGTCGACCGGCAGCCCGCGCTCCCGCTCGAACCGCGCGAACGCCTCGAACGGCGACGAGGTCATCACGCCGCCGAAATCCCAGATCACCGCCTCGACCATTGCACGCCTCTCCACCGCATCGCAGGCGCGGACGCTAGCACCGCGCTGCCGCCGCGGCCAGCGGCGCGGGCGTCCCGGCGGCGCTTTCAAACAGATGTTTGAACCGACCGGGCGGTTGCGGCGGGCGGTGCCGGATCCGCGCGTTCCGCCGCACGCTTCGGCCGCGATCGAAACATCGGCGCGGCACCTCGTGGGAGACTCCGGCGTTGTCACGGGACACTTCAAGGAGCCCGCCATGCCCGCGCCGTCCTCACGAATCCCGCTGCCTCCCGCCCCCGCCATCGCGCGCGCCGACCTCCTGCCCGGCGCGCCCCAGGGCGACGGCACGCCCTGGCAGCCGGCGCTGCTGGTGCGCGAGCAGACCGCGACGCCGGCCGACCGCGCCCGGCCGGTGCTGTTCGTCCACGGCGCCACCTTTCCCTCCGACTGCGCGCTGATGTACCGCTTCGGCGGCGTGTCGTGGGCCGATGCGCTGAACCGCGCGGGCTTCGCCGCCTTCGCCTTCGACTTCGCCGGGTTCGGCGGCTCGGAGCGCTATCCCGCCATGGGCCCGCGGACGCCGCCGGCCGGCACCCCGCTTGGCCGCGCCGACCACGCCGCGGGCCAGATCGCGCGCGTGGTCGACGCCGTACTGGCGCGCACCGGCGCCGGGAGGCTCTCCATCATCGCCCATTCCTGGGGCTCGATCGCAGCCGGACTGTTCGCGACCCGGCATCCCAGGCTGGTCGATCGCCTGGTGTTCTTCGGCCCGATCATGCGGCGCAGCCAGCTCACGACCGAACCGGCGCTCGGGCCGTGGCGCCTCGTCAGCGTCGACGAGCAGCTTCGTCGCTTCACCGAAGACGTGCCCCTCGGCGCCGCGCCGGTGCTCGAGAGGGACGACGTTCCGGCGTGGGCGCAGCGCTATCTCGATTCCGACCCGACCAGCCGGAGCCGCACGCCGCCGTCGGTCAAGACGCCGAACGGGCCGGTCGCCGACATCGCCGCTGCCTGGGCCGGCCGCCTCGCCTATGATCCGGCGCGGATACAAGCCCCTGTCGCGGTGATCCGCGGCGCCTGGGACTCGCTGTGCACCGATGCCGACGCGGCGTGGCTGCACGCCGCGCTGTCGTCGACCACGATGCGCGACGTCACGGTGCCGCGCGGCACCCATCTGATGCATCTCGAACGCGGCCGCCACGCGCTCTATGATGCGGCCAACGCTTTTCTCAGCGAAGGGAGAACGCCATGATTGCCGTCATCTTCGAGGTCTGGCCGGCCGACGATCGCAAGCAAGACTATCTCGACGCCGCGGCGCGGCTGCGCGACACGCTGCAGGCGATCGACGGCTTCATCTCGGTCGAGCGGTTCCAGAGCCTCACCGAACCCGGCAAGTTGCTGTCGCTGTCAATCTGGCGCGACGAGGACGCAGTCGCGGCGTGGCGCAACCAGCCGAAGCACCGCGCCACCCAGGCCGCCGGCCGCGGCGGCATCTTCCGCGACTACCGGCTGCGGATCGCCGGCGTGGTGCGCGACTACGGCATGCACGCGCGCCGTGACCAGGCGCCGGACGACAGCCGGCGGGTCCATGGCGGCGCGGTGGGGTGAATGCTCGCCACGCGTGATGGGGCAAGAGATCTCGGCATATTCCGCGTCACCCGCGGGCTTGATCCGCGCAAGTCGGGCCTGCCCGACTTGCGGCACTTAAAACGGACGCAGCTCGGCGAGCGCCGAGCTGCTAAGGGTCCACGCTTTGCATCTGCGTCGATAAGAAAGAAAGCGTGGATTGCCGGGTCAAGCCCGGCAATGACGATGTGGAGTGGGGCCGCCGCCAGCCATATTCTCTGCATCCCCCCCTCACCCGAACGCCAGCGTGTGCGCCACGTCCGGCGGCACGCGGCCGTCGAGCACCTCGCGGTAGGTGGCCCTGCGACGGCGCATCAGCCGTCGAACGTTCTTGAGCAAAGGCCAGGACCGCGCCTAGAATTCATCAAATGAATTGATTGAATGCTCCGGCATCAGCATGGTGCATGTGTCGCGGATCGACCTCAACCTGTTCGTGGTGTTCGACGCCATCTTCAGCGAAGGCGGCGTGACCGCGGCGGCCGCCCGGCTCAACCTGACGCAGCCGGCGGTGAGCCACGCGCTGGCGCGGCTGCGGCTCGCCTTCGGCGATCCGCTGTTCGTGCGCCAGGGCCGCACGCTGGTGCCGACGCCGCGGGCGCGGCGGGCCATCGGCGAGGTCCGCGCCGCGATCCGCGGGCTGAGCGCCACGCTTGCCGACGCCGGCGGCTTCAGGCCGGCGGACGCGCGGCAGACCTTCACCGTCGGCATGCGCGACATCACCGAGACCACGCTGATGCCGGACCTGATGGCGCGGCTGGCGCGCGCCGCGCCGCAGGTCGCGCTCAGCGTGGTCCGGGCCGGCCGCCGTTCGCTGGAAGCCGAGCTCGCCGCCGGCACGGTCGACGCGGCGATCGACGTGCTGCTGCCGCTCGGGGGGGCGGTGAAGCGGCAGAAGCTCATGAGCGAGCCGCTCGCCGTGCTGGCGCGCCGCGACCATCCCCGCATCCGGCGGCGGCTGACGCTGGCGCGCTATCTCGCCGAGGACCATGTGGTGGTGAGCGCGCGGCGGCGCGGCGAGGCCGCGGTGGATCTCGAGCTCGCCCGCGCCGGCCATCAGCGCTGGGTGAAGCTGCGCTGCCAGCACTATTTCGCCGCGGCGCGGGCGGTCGCCCGCACCGACCTCGTGTGCACCGTCACCGCTGAGATGGCGAGGCTCCTGGCCCGCGCGCAGCCGCTGCAGGTGCTGCGGTTTCCGCTGCCGACCCGGGAGTTCGACGCGTTCCTGTACTGGCACGACAACCTCGACGCCGACCCGGCCAACCGGTGGCTGCGCGAGCTGCTGGTCGCGGCGGCGCGGACGGGGTGAGCCGACCCGCCACCCCCGGGCGATCGGTAACCTGCTGCCACTTCGGCGGAATCGCTAACCACGATCGCACGCCGCGCCCGGTCCCGGCCGTCCAGGCAAGGCTTCGTTAGCGGGCGACGCCTAAGGTTTGAGGCGAATTCCATGATGCACTGCGGCAGGAAACATGCTGCCATGCAGAAAACGGGGTTGCCGTTGGCATCTGGTATACATTAATCAGGGTCATCGGCTGGGGTCGGAACGCACCGTCTGATGTTTCGCGCCGCGCCGACAGCTTTACAGGATCCGCCATGTCGCACACTGCCGCCTTCGCCCGCCTGCCGTCCCAGAGCCTGTTCGGCCGGTTCTTCAACCGGGTCGCCGGCTTCCTCGACCGCGTCGCGCTGATCGCGGCCCGCAACGGCGACGTCGCCTATCCCGGGCTCTGAAGCACCGCGCCGGGCCGGCCGCGCGGCCTGATTTGGCGCAAAGTTTCAACTGGTTCTGCCGCCGTCGGCGGGCTTCGGCACGGTTTCGCCAAAGCCACCGTCGGCCTCCTCCCGGTCCATTCTGGACCACTGCCTTGGGCTCCGCCGGTTGCGGGGCCCTTTTCTTTTTGTCCGCGGCCTTGGGAGCGCGGCAGCCGGCCGCGGCGCCGCGGCCGCAATCTCCCCTTGCAATCTGGCATATGACATACCAGACTTGATTTCGGCAGCGCTCGCTCTCGAAGCCCAAAAGGCGCGCCAGGAGGATTCATGAGCGCCGAACCGCTTTCTCCCGCGCCCGCCGAGGCCGGCACTGGCCGCTGGCTCCAGCTCGTCATGGGCATCGTCTGCATGGCGATGATCGCCAACCTGCAATACGGCTGGACCCTGTTTGTCGATCCGATCAATTCCGAGAACGGCTGGGGTCGGCCGGCGGTGCAGTTCGCCTTCACCATCTTCGTGGTCACGGAAACCTGGCTGGTGCCGGTCGAGGCCTGGTTCGTCGACCGCTACGGGCCGCGCGTCGTCATCATGTTCGGCGGCGTCATGATCGCGCTCGCCTGGGTGATCAACGCCTATGCCGCGTCGCTGGCGATGCTCTATGTCGCCGCGGTGATCGCCGGCATCGGCGCCGGCTCGGTCTACGGCACCTGCGTCGGCAACGCGCTGAAGTGGTTTCCCGATCGCCGCGGGCTTGCCGCCGGCGCCACCGCCGCGGGCTTCGGCGCCGGCGCGGCGCTCACCGTGGTGCCGATCGCGACCATGATCGCCACCAGCGGCTACCACAAGGCGTTCCTGGTCTTCGGCCTCGGCCAGGGCGTCGTGGTGTTCCTGCTGGCCCAGTTCCTGCGACCGCCGGCACGACCGATGCCGATGCGGCGCAAGCAGCTCAACCTGCCGCAGACCAAGATCGACTTCGCACCGTCGCAGGTGCTGCGCCAGCCGGTGTTCTGGGTGCTCTACGCGGTGTTCGTGATGGTCGCGTCCGGCGGCCTGATGACCGCGGCGCAGATCGCGCCGATGGCCAACGACTTCAAGATCGCCGCCGTGCCGGTGAGCCTGATCGGCTTCCAGATGGCGGCGCTGACCTTCGCGATCTCGCTCGACCGCATCTTCGACGGCTTCGGCCGGCCGTTCTTCGGCTGGGTGTCCGACAACATCGGCCGCGAGAACACCATGGTGATCGCGTTCTCGACCGCGGCGGCGATGCTGCTGACGCTGGCCAATTACGGCCACAGCCCGATGGTGTTCGTGCTGGCGACCGCGGTCTATTTCGCGGTGTTCGGCGAGATCTACAGCCTGTTCCCGGCGACCTGCGGCGACACCTTCGGCGCCAAATTCGCCGCCACCAACGCCGGCATGCTCTACACCGCCAAGGGCACCGCCTCGCTGCTGGTGCCGCTCGCCAGCGTGCTGGCGGCGACCTCCGGCTGGCACGCGGTGTTCTTCGTCGCGGTGGCGCTGAACGCCATCGCCGCGCTGCTGGCGCTGCTGGTGGTCAAGCCGATGCGCCGCGCCTTCATCCTCGGCCACCAGGACGCGGCATCCGCGCCGCAGGTGCAGGCCTCGAAGACCACCAAGACGGCCTGATCGCCCCGGCTCGACAACTCCCCCCTGCCGCCGCGCGTCCCCCGACGCGCGGCGGTTTTGTTGCGGCAACTTAGAGCCTGGACTCAAGTGAGATGTAGCTTGTTGAAATGACCCGTTGCCGTTTCTCTAAGCGAAAAGACCAATCGATTCAGTTTCAATGGGTTAGCTCCACTTGAGTACAAGCCCTATAGACAAACGGCGAGCAAAAATAATAACGCTAATTCTTTCGGAGATCACCGCAGCTGGATCGCATTACCAAAAAGGGTAGTATGCCAAATTGATCCGGGAGAGCTTAACTTCTTCCGAAATTGCACGTGCCCCATCTTAATCTCTGACGACCGCAGCTTGATGTTGCCCTCCTGTAGGCTTCGCTCAACCGACCGATCGAGTCTTCGCGGGGCGACCGATGTCATGCGAGCCGTCGAATATGCTTGAGTAGAGTATTGCATTATACGGCGGATGTCCTCGTCGGTCGGGAGTTTACGTGAACCACGGTTATAAGGCGTCAAAACCGAAGCAGGTTGCGCCACCAATAGCTCGGACCATTGCCTATCGAGATGGGCGTTTTCCGAGCCGTGATGCGGGATTTTGAACAGAGTTGCCTTTGGTCCGCGTAAACATTGACACGCATCAAGTATCTCAGTCCATCCCGCATGCGGATGTTCTTGAAGATCTGCACCAAGGATCACCGCATCGCTTTCAAACACCAGACGAACTGCAAGCGATACCAAATTGGGGTGCAGAGCGCCAACTCGAATGCGAGATTGCCTAAGCTCAGGAATCAGGGATGCGACGTGTTTCAGAAACTGTTGGATCCTCGACTGCACAGGAGATAAAGCGAAGATCTGGAGAGTGGCAGTATCGTCTGCGTATATGATCGTGTCTTGGTGGGCAAATCGGGGTTTAGATCCCCTTTCGCCCAATATTTCGAATACTTGAGCAAGCTCCGACGTAGGAGCTCCTAGCATAGAGATATCGGCCTCAGAATAGGCTGAAGCGAAACGAAGGAAGTCCTCGTGCCCAAAAGCTGTAGGACACCAGAATTGAGCTTTTGAGGCCCAAGCAACCAATTGCGGTAGTCCGCGAATGTGATCTTGGTGCCAGTGCGTTGCTATCGTGAATTGAACCTGTTCTGGCTGAACGCCGATGGCTCTCAGGTAGCTCAGAGACGCGCAGTTGCCGTCCTGATCAACGCATGAATCGAAAGTTACCCATCGGCCTGAACCAAAGTGTACGACGATCGCCTCACCGAAGCCCGGCCCTATGACCGATACTTCGATCTGATCATTCAGAGGTGGCGACGTTTTTTCCCACACCGAAGCTTCTCTTCCACCGCTCGGCTCTCTTGTCTGCCGACGCAAGCATTGTGCGGGTCCAAGCGGGAAGTCGACGGAAGTAAAGCCTCGTCGATCGCTCGCTCTGGCCGACAGCGTTCGTCACTCTATACACCGTAAGGTAGAAGATAGCGCCGGGCTGGACAAGTCGACGATCGTCAGCCTGAACCTCTGTTAGCGGAATCTCAGCATATTCAGTGTCCATTTTCGAGGAGCTTCGCCGATCCAGCAGTCGAGCTGTGAACTCTTCGGTGCGGACTTCATCGACCACTCCCTCCCAGTCCATCAGAACATGAAGCTTCTCGGAGAAACGCGCTCCCTCTTGCGGCTCTAAGATCTGAAACTCTCTATTTTCGACTTCCCGAGCAATGCGCCCGGCAATACGAGCGTCTGCAGGGGCGCGGAGGATTGGCTTTGCCCAAGTTGCCAACCGGCTCGAACTGTCGGTCTGTTCGACTAGCGTGGTGATTGCGGCCTGCGCGCTCATGCATTTTTCTCTGCAAAATTCTTCATAATGCAATTGATTATAAAATTTGAATATTTAAGGGAGGTCTCCCACCCTAGATCCACCACTTCCATCGCCTGCGCACTATCAGTACCTTCGTCGAGTGCATAGTGGTCGTTGACAAGCATGAACACGCCCGAGTTTGGTATCCGACTAGATGGCTCAAGTCTGACCTGCACCGACCCCTTTCTGCCATCAGGCCGCATGTTTTGGGTCATGGAGATGGAGGTGAGCCCTCCATGTCCTACGCCTTCAGCCGGCCCCTCTAAGTCCTTGGACCATTCACCCCAGGGTTCTCTAGGCGCAAGTCGTAAGGCGAACTCTTCCCTTGCTTTAAAACTCCCGCAGTCGAAGTGAACAACAAAATTAATCCCCATAGCACTGATCGGCGTATGGAAAAGAAACTCCCCGAACGTCTTCAGCACGAAGTCTCTTACGACGTCAAAGTGTATACCCTTGCCTTGGATTGTACATTTGTCAGGTTCAACGACTACGTCGACATGCGCCAAATTAATGGTTGAGATATCGGGATGAATGAGTCCGACCCTTGCGTTAAGCGCCTCAGTCTCCCCCACAATGCCGTGCTTGGCCAGCCACCCCGGTTGAATGATGGCCGGATTGAACTTGCCGATCAATACCACTTGCACCTGCTGGAAAGCGGGTTCGATCAAAAACATCGCGGGATCGCTCATCGTGGCATGGGACACTCTCACGCGGTGGACAATAGCGCCAATCGGTGAAAGCTCGGTAACTTCAATCGAAGATAGGCACGATCAGCCAGAGCGATTGCTCGCCTGACTAAGATTAGGCTACCCCGGCCCCATACCCAAAAGCTATAGGGCGCGACGAGAGCCTCTGTTCCCTCGGCACCGTTGCGCCCCGGGCGGATTGCGCTGGGGCGCTAATAGTCAAAAACCAATATCGCCATCAAGACAGTAGAGGCGATGCCAGCAAGATACCGCACCTATGGGGACCTTCCGAGCTACCGCGGCCAGTTGCACGCGCCGCCTCGCGCCCGACGCCAGAGGAGGACAGGCGCCGGTGGAACCGGCTGAAAATGACCCATCCAAAGGCGCACCGCCTTGACTATTGGTATAATGTATACCAGACTTGCTTTCGGACCGCGCCCCGCGGCCCCGCCCGTTTGGGACGAATGAGCGAGGAGCCCGCCATGAACGTCAGCGACATCCTGCGACGCAAGCGATCGAGCCGCGTCGTCACCATCCGCATGAACGAGACCGTGGAGACCGCCGCGCGGCTGCTGCGGCAGGAAGACATCAGCGCGCTGGTGGTGAAGGACGTCTGCCGCACCGAGGGCAACGTCGCCGTCGGCATGGTGACCGAGCGCGACGTGGTCGGCGCCATCGCCCGCCACGGCGGCGCCGGGCTCGCCGTCAAGGTCGCCGAACTGATCTCGGTCCAGCGCCTGGTGTCGTGCCGCTCGTCCGACAGCCTCGACGACGTCCGTCGCCTGATGCGCGAGCACCACATCCGCCACCTGCCGGTGATCGACGACCACGGCCTGGTCGGGGTGATCAGCATGCGCGACGTCGGCCTCGCCGGCCTCGATCTCGCCGACGGCGACATCCCGCCGCCCGCGGCGTTCGCCGCCGGGGCGCCGTCGCGGACGGCGTCACGGATCTAGCTGTGCCGGAGCCGGCGCGCTCCAGCCACCGGCGGGGGCGGCGGCTCCGCGTGGCTTGAAAACGCCACACCCGGCCCCGACATTCCCCATTCTGCCGCGGGACGGACGAGACCGTCCGGCGTGGGTCGCTGTCACGGATCCTTGTTGCGGGTGTTTTGGGGGGGACTGGGGCTTGGAGATGAGGCGATGGCGCCACTGCGCCACGGGGGCCGTGCTCGCGATCGCCGCCGGCGTTGCCGGCTGCGCCAGGGGCGACAGCCAGGCGAAATTCCTCCCCGACTTCATGAGGGACAAGGCGCCGACGCCGGCGGCCGCCGACCCGCAGCCCGACGTCAAGGCGCTGGTGCGCGACCGCCGCCAGGAGATATTCGTCGGCGACATCGACGGCGTGCTGGTCGGCCCGCCCCATCGCAAGGGCACCCACTGGATGTTCTGCGCGCGGCCCAGCGGCCGCGGTGCCGGGGGCCAGCCGCTGGCGGCACAAACCTACCTGGTTGAAATCGACGGCACGATCGTCGGCGACCGCCTGCCGGTGGACGGTGCGCACTGGTGCGCCCACGAGGCATACGAGCCCTCGTAGATTTTCGGCAGGGGATGCAATTGCCAGCGCCGGACGGCGGTGGCACAACAAGCCGCCCGCAAGGGCTACTTATACTTGAGGGTCGACGGGGACACTGCGATGACGAGCGGCATGGATATCGATTTCGGTCTGCTGGCGCGCGACGGCGTGAACGTGCGCACCGTCAGGGCCGGCGACACGATCTTTCACGAAGGCGATCCCGCCGCCGAGATGTTCGTCATCAAGAGCGGCCATGTGGCGATCCGGCTCGGCAACCGCACGCTCGCCGAGCTCGGCGAGCGCGCCATCTTCGGCGAGATGGCGCTGATCGACGGCGCGCCGCGCAGCGCCACCGCGGTCGCGATGACCGATTGCGAACTGGCGCCGGTCTCCGAGAAGCAGTTCCTGTTCCTGGTCAGCCAGACCCCCTACTTCGCGCTCAACGTCATGCGCGTGCTGGCGCGGCGGCTCGACGCCACCAACCGTTCGTTCGGGTGACGGTGCCGGCCGCAACTTGCGCCCCGGCCTCATGGTTCGAGACGCGCGGCGTTGCCGCGCTCCTCACCATAAGGAGGAAGGACGGAAGCGACGGCACAGGCGGCGCATCTCCAGGCGTCATCCGACGGCGCGACGCCCGCTCCTCATCCTGAGGCCGCGAGCAGCCGCCGGGGCACGCCTCACTCGGTGCCGACCGGCGCGAAGAAGCAGCGCCGCTCGCCGCCGGACTGCGACCCGTCGAGGTGGTTGATCAGCGTGGAGTGGCAGCGCCAGTACTTGCCGTCCTCGCTCGGTGTCGCCTCGGTGTAGGGCACGACCTCGTCGCGGAAGGCATGCAGCACGAAGCCGCGCGGCGTCGCCGCCACCTGCTTCGGGTCGAGCCGCTCGCAGTCGTTGGGACCGCAGCAGTGCACGCCGGTTTGCGGGCTGGAATAGGCGCCTTCGGTGATCCAGTTCGGCTGACCGGTGTCGGGATCGTGGGCGCGGGCGTCGGGGATGCCGATCAGCGGCACCACCGCGAGAGCGAGAAGAGCAGCACGCAGAACTCCAAAGCAGGCAGAAGACGTCGCAAGCTTCATGGCGCACCATCGTGTGGTTCGAGCGTTCATGCCACCGCACCGCGAGGCCGAGCGAATTGACGCCACCCAGGATTTTCGCCGCCTCTCGCACGGTTACTGTTTCAGCGATGCATCCTTCGTGCCAGATATCCGCGCGCGGCCGGACTCGTTCCGCGGCGCAGGTTCACGACGCTGTGATCCACCGCACGCAATCATGCACGTAGCCTCATGCACGCAACCTGGTGTCCGGCTCCGACATTCGCATCACCTTGCGGCGGTCTGTCGCACGAATGTTGGAGCCACAGGGTGACCAGCAACCATAATACTCTGGCGCGGCTCTGGATTTCGCATTTACCCGGAGGACGCGCGGCAACACTGAAGCGAATGTCGAACCCGCCACACCCATCGTCGAGCGGCCGCCCCGGATACGGTCACGACCGCGCCAGCATCGTCTTGACGCCGAGCCAGACCGCACCGGCAAATCCGGTCACGATCACCGCGATGACGGCCCGCATGGTCATGCCCTGGGCCTGCTCGACGCTCTTGCGCCAGCGCCGCAAGTGGACGAAGTCGGCGCGCAGCTCCTGCTTGTCGTCCTCGTTGATGCCGAACGAGGTCAGGAGCGCCGCCACCGCCCTGATCGCGACGGCGTCGGCCACGACGGCGCGACGCTCGCCCTCCTCGTCGAGCACCGCCCTGACGATCTGCCGAATCGCGGCCTCATCCAATGCCATGTTATGCGTCATCCCATGTACAGGCCACCGCGGAGCGACGATCTCCACCGCGATCATGGCGCCGGCGATCAAGGAAGCCGCAGACCTGCGTCAGTTCGCGGGCACCGGCGGCGGCGCCAGCTCCGGCCCGAGGGCCGGCCACATGGCACGGATCACCAGTTCCGACCCCTCGACGGTCAGGTGTCCGAAATCCCAGGTCATCGGCACGTCGGCTGTCGCCATCAGGCGGCAGGCGCGCTCCGGACAGGCGGCCGCGAGCGGCGAGAGATAGAGCGCGCCGGAGCCTTCGAGCGCGGCCCTCATGCGTTGATCAAGAGCGAACAGGCTCGTCCTGACGATGTCCTTCGGATCGAGCGCAACGTCGCGGCTGGCGGCGCGGATCAGGATCTCCGGCAGGTCGTCACGGAATTGCAGCCCGGGCCCGAGGACGACGAGGCGCGTCCCCCTGGCCGCAAAGCGCGTCGCCGCCGCACGCAGGTCGGCGATGACCTCGTCGAAGCCGAAGGTGCGGATATGCTCGTTCCAGAACGCGGAGACCACGACGACCGGGGGATGCGCGGCATCGACGAAGGCTTCGATCCGCCGGCCGAGCAGGTTGCACCATGCCGCCTGCCGTGCGCCCGACAAGGTCGGGTAGCAGTGCGGGCCGCTGGCCTGCAACAGCTCGACATCGCGACCGCGCAGCGCCGCCTCGAAACCGGGGCGGAAATGCGCGACCATGCTGTCGCCCCACAGCAGAATGGAAGTCTGCCCGCGGACCGCGAAGCATTCGGGATGGTTGTCCGGCGTCCAGTCCCCCGAAAAACAGGTTCCGATCGCATTGGACCGCCGATCGTAATTCTCGAGCGCGCGCAGCGCGGCGAATTTCGGGTCGTCCGCGTAGAGCGCGCCGTTGCCGACCAGGCTGAGCGCGCTGACGCCGCACAGCGCCGCGGCCCCGAGGCCCGCGGTGGCGAACACCCTGCCGGGACGACCGTTCCAGCGCCGCACCGGCCGCTCGATCCAGCTGTAGCTCAACCACGACAGCACCACGAGTGCCACCAGCAGGATGGCCTTTTCGAGCGGCGACGGCATCTCGACGATCGAGTACTGCCGCGCCAAGGTGAACAGCGGCCAGTGCCACAGATACAGCGAATAGGAGATCCGGCCGACGAACTGCACCGCGGCGAGCAGCCGGCTCCCCGGCGCCGTAACTCCACCGCTGCCGAGGAAGAGTGCGGCGCCGAGGCACGGCAGCAGCGCATTGAGGCCGGGGAACAGCGTGCCGGTGGTGAAGCTGTTCACCGCGACGACGATCAGCACGGCGCCGAGGATCTTCGCGGCGGGCCGCAGCCAGGGCTTCCCCGGCCGCGGCAGCGGCACAATCGCGAGCACGACGCCGAGCAGGAACTCCCAGGCGCGGCCGTGCGGCAGGTAGAACGCGGTCGAGGCATCGCCCGCGGCAACGAGCCGGGCGCTGGCGAACAGCGACAGTGCCGCCAGCACCGCAAATCCCGCCGCCACCACGCTGCGCCGTCCCGTCGCCGGCGCGAGCCGGTGCAGCAGCACCGCGACCACCGGGAAGGTGAGGTAGAACTGTTCCTCGACCGCCAGCGACCAGGTGTGGAGCAAGGGCGCATCGACCGCGGTACGGTCGAAATAGCCGCCGTGCGACCAGAAGAACAGGTTCGAGCCGAACAGCGCCACCGCCGCGATCGACTTGAGATAGGCGGCGCGCTGCGGTTCGAGCAGGATGACGAGCGCCGGCGCCAGGCTGGCCGCCACCACCGTATAGAGCGCCGGCAGGATTCGCCGGGCCCGGCGGCGCCAGAACTCGACCAGCGAGAAGGTGCCGGCGGCCAAATCGTTGAAGGCGATGCCGCCGAGCAGGTAGCCGGAAATGACGAAGAAGACGTCGACGCCGACGAAGCCGCCGCGAAACCCGGGGATCTGGAAGTGAAAGCCGATCACCGCGACGACGGCGACCGCTCTCAGCCAGTCGATGTCGACGCGGTAATCCCTCGACGATTGCTGCAACGAGACGTTCCTCCGGCGCGGGCGTACAACTTTCTACTTTGTCGCGACCGCGCCACGCAAGGCCGAGGCCCGCGTGCGGTTCCGCCCCCTACCGCCTGAAGATCCTCGCCACCCGCTCGACCGCGGTGGCGCCGAAATACGACACCACGATGGTCTGGAACACGCCCCACATCCTGGGATCCAGCGCGTCGGTGACGCCCCAGCCGAACACCTTGTCCCACACCACCACCTTGAAGCCGAACACGATGAAGGGAAGCGCGAACAGCGGCCGGATGATCGCGGTGTACCAGCGGCCTTGTTCCGCGATCAGCAGCCTGGTCGCCTCGGCGCGCGCGGCGATGTCGGCGGCGACCTCCTTCTGCAGCAGGTCGAGCGCCAGCTGGTCCTGGGTGTCGATCGACGAAAGCCTCGCCTTGTAGGCCGAGATCAGCCCGGAGATGACGGGGCCGCCGAGGAAGTTGAGGATCAGCGCCCACATGATCAGGATGCCTTTCTGATCGAGCGGGCGCGGGCGATCATGGTGACGATCGAGATGCCGAGGAAGATGCGGCCCAGCACCCTGGTGTCGGCGCCGAGCGCGTCGCTGACCTGCTGCCTGAAGCCGGGGTCGCCCAGCGTGTCGGCCAGCCCATCGACCGTCTGCAGGATCACGCCGCCGGCGGCGAGGACGTAGCCCCACGCCATGGTCGCGGAATTGAAGCAGAGCTTTTTCAGTCTTGCCCACATGGCTTGGTTCCTTTCGGCTGCAAAAATTCTGGTGATGATGCTGCGACCACTGCCATCCTCAGCCGTCATCCCCGGGCGCGCGCAGCGCGAGCCGGGGATCCATAGCCCCTGTCTCAGCGGCTCAAGCCAGGGCCGGGGTTATGGATTCCGGGCTCGGCGCGCAACGCGCGCCGCCCCGGAATGACGATGGAGGATATACGGCGGGCGCGAGTACTCATCTCCCGAACAGCCTGGCGATGACGGCGAGGATGGACGCCACCAGCGCCGGCGGGTGCGGCGCGGGCTTTGCCTGCGTCGGCGTTGCGGGCGCAGCACGCGGTCCAGGCGAAGCGTGCCGTGCCGGTTCAGCCGACGCCGTTGGCCGCGCCAGCGCCGCGGCGACGCTTCCATCGATCTCCGCCATCGCCATCAGCATCCCGGCGCAGCCGAGCTGCTGATCGATGGCATCGGGATCGAAGCGGCCGTCGGCGACGTATTTGCCGCAGCGGTACTGGTCGCTGCCGGCCCAGATGTAGGGCGACGGCAGGCCGCGGCCGGCGTAGCCGAGACCGTTGTACTGCTCGAGCAGCGTGCATAGCCCGCCGGGCGACCAGTCGCGCCAGCGCGCGGCGTGGGGCGCGCAGTCGGTGAGCGCGTCGATCGCCGCGGCGTCCCACGACGCAAACGGTCCCCGCCCCTTCGGCACATGCACCGAGACGCGGTCCCAGCGGTCGCCCTGGGCGATCGAGGCCTCCCAGCGCTGGGACGCCTCGCGCTCGTGGATCACCGCGATGGCGAACCACGGCACGCCGGTGGCGGCCGCCACCGCCTCGTATTTGCCTTTGGCGGCGACCAGCCGCCGTGCGGTGGCGCGAAACGACGCCTGCCGGGCCTCGAGCATGCGCGCCACCGCCCACCGCCGCGCATTGGCGGCGGTGAGCGCGTCGAGCGTGGTCATCGTCAGGCCTTTTTGGCGACGTCGGCGGCGACGTTGCCGGTCGCGGCGGTGACGGTGCGCTCGGCCGCCGCCGCGGCCGACGTCACGTCGCTCCTGACGCGGGCCTCCTCGGCGCTGGCCCAGGCCTTGATCTTCGCCGCCGAACGCCCGGCAAACAGGCCGGCGGCGAAGATCGCGAGGTCGGCGAGAACAATCAGAGCGGTCATTGTCGGTCTCCATGAAAAAGGCCCCCGGAATGGGGGCCTGAATGCGGGATCGGGCGCCGGCTGAAGCGCGGGGATTGCGGCTAAAGCGACTTCCCGATAGCTATGCGAACGTCCCCGGCAATCGCCGCCTGCCCACAGTTGCCAGGTCCTCTGGTTCGCCATGCTCGTGATCTTCGGAGCCTCGACGGATATCGGACGGCGTCTCGCCGCGCGGCTCGAGGCGGAAGGCACCGCGGTGCGGCGCGTCGGCCGCGAGCTTCCCGGCGCGGTGCGCGCCGACCTCGCCACCGGCGCCGGCATGAAAGAGGCGCTCGACGGCGCCACCACGGTGATCTCCTGCGCCCATGCCCGCTACGCCGGCCGGCTGCTCGCGGCGCTGCCGCCGGGCGTCGCGCGCACGGTGCTGATGGGATCGACCTGGCGCTACTCCCGCGTGCCGAACCCGCGCGCCGACGAGGTGCGCCAGGGCGAGGCGGAGTTTCTCGCCTCGGGACGCGACGGCGTCATGCTGCACGCCACCATGATCTATGGCGGGACGCAGGAGAACAACATCCAGCGCCTGCTCGCCCTGCTGCGGCGGCTGCCGGTGGTGCCGGCGCCCGGCGGCGGCCGGCAGACCGTGCAGCCGATCCATGTCGACGACGTCGTCGCCTGTCTCCTCGCCGCGGCGAAGCGAGACTGGGCCGGCCCTCACGTCGTGCCGATCGCCGGCCCGAAACTGAGCTGGCGCGAAATGGTCGTGGCCTGCGCCGCGGCGATCGGGCGCCATCCGCCGATCCTGCCGCTGCCCGCCGCGCCGCTGATCGGCGCGCTGGCGCTAGCCAACACGCTCGGCCTTCGCCGGCTCGACGCCAACGTGATCCGGCGCTTTCGCGAGGACGTCGACGTGCCGCTCGACGCCATGACGCGGACGCTGGAAGTGATACCGCGCGATTTCGACAGCGGGGTGCGCCAGGCGGTCGCCGATTGGCGGCGGGCTGGGGTGATCTAGGCCGAGCGGTGCGGCGGCGTCGCCAGGCGCAGAACGCCGGGAAGCTTGTCCAACTCGTCATTGCCGAGCTTGATGTTCAGCCCGGCAATGACGGTGGAGGCCGCTGCGTCGCCAAATATTCGGCGTCACCCGCGGGCTTGACCCGCGGGTCCACTCTTTTGAGGCGGCGGCTTTATGGAAAGAAAGCGTGGATGCGCGGGTCAAGCCCGCGCATGACGATAGAAAGCAGCAATCGCGTGATGCCGGCTTGAAAATGCTCGTCGCATTTTTCGTCAGGCACGGAAAAGAGGGGCATATCTTGAGCGCGATCACCGAACGCCGCGGCCGCACGATCCTGAAGCTCGTCTTCGGCATCGCCTTCCTCGCCATCTTCGCCAGCAACACCAATGCCATGCTGCACTGGAGCGAGCGCCGCGGCGTGTTCGACGATCTCTGCTACCTGCGTCAGGCCCACCTGTTCCAGCGCTTCGGGGTGTCGGGCCTCGACACCGACTATGCCCGCGACGACGACGGGTTCTTCGCGCGCGCGCTGCAGGACATCCAGGCCATCGAGCCGAGCGACCCCGGCAAGCCGGTCTGTCACACCCTGCTCGCCTCGGGCAAGCGCGTGATCCAGTATCCGCCGGGAACGGGCTTCGTGCTGGCGCTGTTTCCCGAGGGCCACCAGGTGGCGCCCATGTTCATCGCCGCGAGCGCGATCATCCTGGCGCTGGCGCTGGCCGCGCTGCTGCTGGCGCGCTCGACCCGCGTCATCCTGGCTTGCGGCGCGATCGGCTGCGAGGCGATCTACCTCATGATCAATCCCGCCAAGGCGAGCTATTCGATCGCGCCGACCGAGCCGCTGTGCGCCGTGCTCGGCGTCGTCACCGTGCTGCTGGTGGTGGACCCGCGCCCGCGCCGCGCCCTCCTCGGGGCGTTGATCGCCGGCGCGCTGGTCGGGCTGATGGTCAATTTCCGCATCACCAACGCGCTGCTCGCCGTGGGCTTCCTCGGCCTGTTCGGGCTCGACATGGTGATCCGGCGCGCGCGCACGGCGTTCATCCAGGGCGTGCTGTTCGCCGTCGGCATGGTGGCCTGCACCCTGCCCACCCTGATCGCCAACGCCATCAACGCCGGCAGCCCGTTCAAGACCACCTACCCCGCCCAGGACACCACGCCGCCCGACTGGAGCTTCCCGACCGCGGGCTACTATGTCTCCGACATCCAGGGCCTGTTCGGCGCCATCGCGCTCGCCTGGGCGCTCTGGCTCGTGATCGCGGCGCCGACCGCGGCGAGCCGGCGCGCCGGCGCCGCGGTCGCCCTCGGCGTCGCGCTCAACGGCGTCTACTTCATGACCCACACCCTGCAGACGCCCTACTACATGATCCCGATGATCACGCTGGCGTTTGCGACGCTGGTGGGGGATCTGGTGGTGATCGAGAGGGATGGGGACTTGGTAGGTAGTTGCCAAGAAATGCCGAGAATTGAGCAAGGCTCACGGGGCGTCTAGACCGAATGTCCTGCTGTCTCGTTTAGGTCCCGATGTTTCGACCATTATTCTATATGCCGGCGTTCGAATCAACCGTACGGAGCCCGCTCGACAGCCGCCGCGAGAGGGGGGCGGCTCTGGACGGAAACTGAGATTGAAGGTATCTAATAACTCAATCTCTTTGAGGTCGTGGCATATGTGGTTCTGGCTCGGCGCGGCCGCCGTATGGATAGCCGTCGCCCTTTTCCTTGGCTGGGCGCTCCAAGACATTGATCTTGATTAGATCACCCGCAAAATCCACGGCACGACGATGGCCGGCGGCAGATTCTGAACAGCGACTTGTGTCACGTTGCCGTTGAGGTTGAATGACGCGCTTATCCCCGTGGCGGCAGCGCCCGTGCTCAACGAGTTGTTTCCAACGCCGCCGCCGCTGGGGATGTTTAGGCCGCCGCTCGGAGTTATGAGGGCCGGCAGCGGGTGTGCGTGTCCCGGATCCGTAACCGTAACCGCAACATTCGTATTGGGCAAGTTCGCCCGCGACAGCGTCACGGTCTGCACGCCGCCGTTCGCCCCGATCGTCGTTCCGTCGACACCGCCGGCCGAAGACGTCAGCCTCCCCGCCGCGCTGCCTCCCATGGTGTCGAGGCCGAAGATCGAGCGTCCCCTCAGGTCCGGCACGTTGAACGTGGTGGCGCCGTCGCCGCCGCCGAACGCGGTGCCGACCATCGAAAACAGCGTGGCGTAGGCGGTGCGGCTGATGGCCTGGCCGTAGGGCAGCACGAAGCTCGAGTTTGGCGCCGTGATCGAGAGGAACGGCAGCATGGCGCCGACCGGCACGTTGTAGGGGTTGCCGAAGAACGAGCGCAGATAGAACGCGCCGGCCGCGGCGCTGTAGACCGCGACATAGGGCGTGCCCTGGATGATGGTGCCGGCCATCAGCTCGACGCCGGGCGACGAGCGCAGCGGCTGGGCGCCGAGCCCGTCGACGTTGAGCGTGACAGTCGCGCCGCAGGTGACGTGCGGCGTAAACGCGATCGCCTGGCCGTTCAGCGCCGCGAGGCTGGTGAAGCCCTCGAAGCTGGCGACGCCGTAGGCGGTGGCGCTGCCGGTGGTGGCGATGGCGCCGGCGATGTCGTTGCCGAACTCGCGCAGCCGCGCCATCGCGCCGCGCACCCCGTCATTGACCGCGCTCGGCGCCATGCCCTCCGGAAACGGACAGGTCGGGTCCGAGGTGGCGTTGCTGGCGGGTGTCGTCGACCAGGCGTAAAACGGCATCGATCACGTTCCTGTCTTGGCGGGGCTGAGGGAGTGCGTGCCTCGATCGACGGACCCGCGACCGTGGTTCGGAAACGACAGGCCGCTTCCGCCGAAGCGACCATCAAGCAGTGGCATTTCGCGTGGTCTTCAACTAAACTTGAGGTTGGCCTTGCTCCTTCGCCGCGGTGTGAAGCGGCGTGCGGCGGCGGCCGCGGACATGGAAGCCGGGCCCGCTCGCCGGGACCGCCGTTCGGAGCTCCTCAATGCAGTGGAAGCCACGCCGACTGGGTTCTTCGGCGCATCATCGGCATCTGCATCGCCTGCGCCATGATCGTCGCCGGCGCCGGTCTGCTTCTTGCGACCGAGGCTCATGGCGCGCCTCCGCGCCTGGCTTCGGTTGGCCCCTTCATCCTCGTGGTCGGCTTCGTCTGGCTGCTCTCCGACCTGTTCGATTTCTAGGCCGGGCCGTCAGTCAGCCCCACGCGCCGCCTCCATCCGCGCCGCCCGCTCCGTCGCCATCCGGTAGTCGACCGCCTTGATGCCGTTGATGTCGACCACGGCCCCGGGCATGGTCTGTTCGACGTCCTGCGCCATCAGGCCGATCTGGTGCGCGGCGTGGCCGATGTAGCGGAAGCGATAGACCGGCGTGCCGTCGAACAGCGTGCCCACCCGCTCGATGTCCTGCTTCAGCCGGCGATCGGACAGCCCCAGCAGCCCGAGCAGCGCGCTGCCCCCGCCGCGCACGCCGCTGGCGTTGACCGACGGATTCGACCCGAGCAGGCTGCCGAAGCCGCTCGCCAGCTGCCCGAACTGCTGGGCGCCGCTTTCGGTCTGCGAGCCGGTGCCGGTGCCGGTGGTGGTGCCGAAGCTCTGCGCCACCGGCGACACCGCGCCGAGCAGCGTGGCGTAGTTGCCGGCCGGGATGGCGAAGGCCTGCTGCTCGGCGTTGAGGATGGCGTTGGGGGCGTAGTTCTGGGCGGCGAGCGCGGTGGAGGCGAGCCCGGCGCCATTCTGGATGTTGGCGTTGGCGGCGGCCTGGCCGTCGTTCATCAGGCCGTAGGTGGCGTTGCCGGCGCCATAGAGAGAATTGGCGGCGGCGAGCTGGTTGGCGACGTCCTGGTTGTACTGCCCGGCGATGATCGGCGCCTGCGCCTGCGTGATGCCGCGCGCCAGCGCCTGGCTGTTGCCGGGCGACAGGTCGCGGCCGGCGGCGGCGAACTCGCCGTTGATCCGGTTGGTGGCGTCGCTCGCCGCGGTGTCGAGCTGGCTCTGCAGCGCGGCGTTGTTGCCGACCATGGCGCCGCCGGCATAGGGCGCGAGCAGGCCGCGATAGCTCGCGAGGTTCTGCCCGATCGCGCCGTTGTTGGCGGTGGCGCCGCCGCCGCCCAGCAGGCTCGAGGCACCGGCGCCGATCGCGCCGGCATAGGGGTTGCCGGCCTTGGCGTTGCCGACCAGCTGGTCGATGGCGCCCTGCTCGGTTGCGTTCAGCCCGGCCGACGGCGTCAGCGCGTTGATGCCGCCCAGGATGCCATTGAGCGCCGGCGTGGCCGTGCTCCACGGCGTGGTCGACGACGACTGGGTTTGCGAGGAGGTCGAGGTGCCGCCCATGGGTTACAGATCCTTCTGCAGAATGACGTGTTCGACACGGTAGCCGTCGAGCACCCGTGCCCAGCCCTTGCGGCCATAGATGCGAAGCGCGGCGCAGCCTTCCGCCCTCGCATAGGCCTCGATGCCCGCGAGCAGCGGCAGCCAGGCGCGCATGCGCTCGCCGCCGCAGGCGGTGAGGATGCAGACGAGCTCGGTGTCGGTTCGCGCCAGCACGGTGGTCGCCGCCGCCCGGATCGCGCGCGCTTCTGCGTCCCATGCCAGCCACAACAGACTGTCACCATGCAACGTGTCGTATTCGACGTCGGCCGTGTGGTTCAGTCCGGTACGCAGAATCGCGCGCACGATCAGATGCTTCACCGCCGGCCACACCTCCTGCACCCGCGTGGGATCGACGCAGACGAGATCAACCGATCCAGACATAGCGTTCGCCATCAGTACGCTGCATCCGAGATTAGTCAGGCTCGTCGGTCTGACCAAGCGTTGTCGCCCCAAGACCTGCGCCAACCCCGCCCAGCGACAGCAGCGGCGCTTGGCCGCGGATGAACTTTCGGAACGTCTCCGTCGGTGTCTCGCCGCGCATCGCCGCCGTCAGATTGACGCGGTCATTCAGGAACCCAAGAAACGGCTTCGTTGGGTCCGAGGCCAAGCCCGTGAGCTTGCCGCCGCCAAGCCAAGCAGACGCTTGAGCCTGCGCCGGCGTCAGCCCCACCTCCTTGGCAAGCCCCTGATAATACTTCTCTAGCGCTCCATATTCGCCTTCCCTCGGGTATGCCTGCCAGTACGCCGGCCTGTTCGCCGCCTCCTCCATGGAGATCTCGCCATTGGCGAGCATTTTCTGGAGGTTCTGCTTGGGCGCGTTCTTGCCGGCCTGGTACGCCGTCTTCAGGAAGCGGGAGTCCTTCGCCAGTATCGCCGGCAGCCTGAAGGCATGCATGTCGACCGAGACCGGCTGCTGGTTGCCGACAAGGTTCTCGACGAACGAAGGCGGTTTGGGAGTTTTGAGCGGATCAAAGCCGCTGCCGGCCACGCGCTGCGCGTTCATCTGGTGGAGACGCTGGGCCAGATGCCCATACGGCTGCGGGTTCTTTTCACCAACGGCTGGGACGCCCTCCCCGCGCATGAGGCGGCTGTAGTAGTAGGAGGCGTTGCGGACATTGGTGCCGACATCAGACCGCGGCGTCGTTGCGCCAACCATCTCCATGTACATGCGATACGCCTCGTTGCCTCGGTCTTTGCCAAGTTCGGCGCCGAAACTCCCGCGCAATGGCTCGGTGTTGAACCAATTGGCTCCGCCCATCTTCTGGCCCGAGCTGATCGTCTCGAGCATCTTGTCGCGGACACCGGGGTCGTTTGTGATATCGACAATGCGCTGCGGGACGCCCTGCGGCAGCTCAGAGCGCGGCAAGTCGAACTGCTTGACCTTGGGCACCTCACTGAGGCGCGAAAGATCAAAGAGCTGCTCCTGCGGCACGATAAGCTTTCCGCCAGCGGCGCCAACCGCGCCCCGCTCAGCCCCCGGCATGCCGCCGCCGACTAGCAGGCCAGCCAGATTCCGCGCGCGCTCGATAGCTTGCGGAGAAGTGTGAATCTCTCCAGTTTCAGGATCCTCAGCCCACATCGGCAACTCACCCGTCATCGCATCATGGGCGGCGGTCATTCCGTCACGGGCGGCGGCAAGTACGCTGCGCGCAATACGCTCCGGCCATAACTGATAGCGCTCCTCGCCGCCCGTCCCAAACAGGCGATTTCCGCTCTTTGTCCCAGGGGAGAATTGACCACCATCACCAATCAGTGGCGCCCCCATGTCCGGCAGATTATCCACTGGTGACAATGAGCCGAGTGCTGGTTTCTGCTGCGGTCCTTCAGCCGCGCCCTTCAGCGCGCCGAGGCCGAACGGAGCCGCATGCGGTGACGGCGTCCGCGGCGCAATGGGCGATGGTTCGGAATTGTCGAGAAGCCCCCAACCCCGCGGGCGAGCGTTCAGCAATCCGATGATGTTATCCAGAGCGCCCATTGCTTATCCTATGCAGAGATAAAAGAAGGTCCGGTCGGTCTTCGCATCGTTGGCATGGTTGATGACGAACTGCTGCTTGGTCACGGTAGCGGTGGGGACATAGGTGGTGGCCGCTTCCGCCGCGGCGTCGGCCGTGACCGGGAACAGCAGCGCCGCGCTGCCCGCCGCGCAATTGACCGCGCTCACCGTCGTGGTCGTGGCGCCGGCAGCCAGCGTCACGAGGCCGGTGGCGTTGGAGCGGCCGTTGCCGAGCTGCTGGATCGCCAGCGCGAACTTGGCGAGGTCGCGCTCCCGGCTCGAAACCGAAAACACCCCGGTCATCATCGCGTCCCCGTCACTATGACGTCGGGCTCGACGCCGTTGATGAAGGTCCAGGCGGTGCCGGCGGGAATGCGCGTCTTGTAGCGGCTGTAACGGGTGTTGAGCAGCAGATCGCAGCGCCCGGTCGACGGATTGATCAGGCTCTCGGCGCCGGCGGCGACGCCCTGCTGCTGGGTCTCGCGCGACGACGCCGAGCCGTAGACCACCGGCGCGTCGGTGATCGGGCGGAAGCCGCGCAGCCGCAGGCGCCGGCCGTCGGTGCCCTGCTCCGTGGTCTCCAGGGTCGCCTGCAGCGCCGGCCCGCGGAAGAAGTTCAGCGCATGGTTCTGGTCGAAGGCCGCGAGCTCGGGCGTCACCGCGGTCGAGAAGTTGTCGAGCGATTGGGTCATGGCGTCGAGCGCGCCGCCGACCAGGCCGCCGGAGACGTAGGCGTGGACGTAAGCCGAGCCGGTCAGGTCGAAATGGGTGCCGTCGATGACGGTGACGAACCAGTTGCCGTTGGCCTCGGTGGTGCCGGTCACACCCGACAGCGACAGATAGTTGCGCCCGGCGAGCGCCGCGGTCGAGGCGACCTGGACCCGGATCGCCCCGGCGCCGTTGTTGGCGGTGCCCAGCACCGCCATGCTGCCCGGCGCCAGCGCATCCAGCCCCTCCAGCGTCACCCCCGGCTGCGACACCTGGAACAGGTATTCGCCGCTGACCTGAAGCACGGTGAAGCGGTCGAGCACCCAGTCGTAGCACATCAGCTTGTCGAACTGGTTGGACGCGCCGTTGGTGCTCTTGTAGGCCCAGAACACCCGCGAACTGCGCGGGTCGGCGGCGCCGATGAACAGCTGCGGACTGGCGGTGTCGAGATCGGCGAAGAAGGTGCGGTCGATGCGCTCGCGCCCGATCGGCACCGGGAACAGGCCGGGGTCGATGCGGTAGAACCCCTGCGGCGAGAAGAAGAAGATGGTCGGGCCAGCCTTGACCAGCGAATACGGCCCGTAGAGGCCCTTGTCCTGCGAGATCCGCTCGATCTGGAAGACGATCGGCGAGCCCGGCAGGTAGGTCATGGCGCGGATCGCGGTGTCCTGCAGGATGGTGCCGCTCTCGCCGCCGGCGATGCCGCGGACGAAGCCGCCGTCGGGCAGGTCCTGGTAGTCCGACGAATTGATGCCCGGCGTCCAGGCCTGCGAACTGACCGGATCGTCGAGGCCGGACCACTGGATGCGGCTCGGGTTGGAGAGAAGCCCCGACAGCACCACGAAGCGGCCGACCACGGCGACGTAGCGCGCCTGTGGCGGCGTGCCGCCCAGCGCCGCGAACGCCGTCGAGGCCGCAAGGTCGTAATATTGCGGCGGCGCGTTGGCCTGCACCGCGATGATCAGGGTGTTGAACTGCACGAACTGCCACTGGTCGCCGGCCGACAGCGCGGCGTAGCCGCCGCCGGCCGACACCTTCGACCAGGCGAAGGTGGTGTTGTTCATGACGTAGAGATCGGTCGCGGTGCCGGCGAAGATCAGCACCGAGCCGTCGCTGCGGGTGCCGACGCAGGCGCCGCGGCACTGTGCGCCGAGCGACGACGACAGCGCGGTGAGGCCCGGGAACGGACCGTAGCCGTCGCCGCGCGGCACCACGTTCAGCGCGTCGCGCTCGCTCGAGGCCTCGTAGTCGGAGACGTCGGGGGCATAGGGACCGAACGGGATCAGGGGCATGAGGAGTCCTGAGAAACGCGGCGTTGATGTGAGTTCGAGTGGCCTCCCCACCCGTCATTGCCGGGCAACCGGATCCGGCCTCCGGCCGGTCCGGCTGTAAACTTGACCCGGCAATCCACTCTTTCCTTTGCGGCGCATGCCGCTAAGCGTGGACCCGCAGGTCAAGCCCGCGGGTGACGCAAAGTGCGGAGCGAGCGCACCGATGTTCAGGAAACGACGACGTCCCTCAAAACTCCGTGCCCTGGATCTGGCCGCTGGAGCGCCGCGCCGAGGTTTCGTATTTCAGCGCGTCGACCAGCAGCGGGATCTTGGCCTGCATGCGCTGCATGCCCTCCTCGTCGTCGAGCACGTCGGTGTAGAGCAAGAGCTTGGCGTGGCAGCGGATCAATTCCTCGGCGTCGGTCACCCAGGCGTTGCTGTCGGTGGGGTTGACCAGTGCCGGCAGCTTGTAGTGGCAGTGCAGCCGCATGGTGTAGACCGCATTGGGGACCGGCCACAGCAGGATCTGCTGGTCGACACAGGTGAACGCCGTGGGCTTGCCGCCGCCCATGGTGATGGCGATCACCTCGAAATCCGCCGGCTCGAAGCGGTCGAGCGGATAGGTCGTGGTGGTGCCGCTCTGCAGGATGAAAAGCGCGTCGACGCGGATGATGTTCGGGATGATCGAAAGGTCCGACGCGCCGTAGGCTTGCTGGCCGGCGACGGTGCTGAAGGTCTGCAGCCGCGTGACGTTGAACCAGAAGCGGCCGCGCTGGTAGAAGTCAATCGCGTCGGATACGGCGTTTGCGATCTGGCTTGTCAGATCGCTGCGCGTCAGGTCGCTTGCGATTCGGGCCTCTATGTCGGCGAGCGTCGTCATCGGGGGCGCCTTTCACCACGGCGGCGCGCGGCGGCGACGGCTGCTCGAGAACAGCCGCCGCGCCGGCGAAGTGCAGCCAGAGCTCGATCACAGGTCGTTGTTGGGGATGTACTTGACGACCACGATCGCCTGGCCCGCGGTCGCCGCGGTCCCGGTCTGGCTGTAGGTGACGTTGACCTGGGCGTCGGCCGGGAGCGGGCCGAGCGCGGCGCCGGTCGGAACGATGCCGTTGGTCTGGCCGGCGGTGCCGGGCGTCACCGCCCCCGCCGCCACCACGATGTTGGCGGTGGCGCCGACGCCGACGGTGAGCACGTTGGTGGTGCCGGCGTTGAACGGCGTCACGATCCACACCGACGTGCTCTCGATCAGCGCGCCGGCCGGCAGCCACTGCTTGCCGACACCGCTGGCGATGCCGACGTCGTTGAAGTTGACGGTGAAGCGCAGGTAGCCGACCTGCTGGGTGGAATTGCGGCGTGCGGTCGAGCCCGGGGTTCCGGTGGTCATGGTCGATGATCCTTTGTCTGTCGGGAAGCGCGAGGCATTTACCGTCGTCATCGCCGGGCTTGACCCGGCGATCCACGCTTTGCCGCCTGCACAGCTTCAAGAGTGGACCCGCGGGTCAAGTTTACAGCCGGACCGGCCGAAGGCCGGATCCGGTTGCCCGCGGGTGACGATCAACTCGGACCGCCGCCTCAGTGCGCGACGGCGTAGGTGGTGGCGACGATGGTGCCGAAGTCGAGCGCGTTGAACACCGTCTTCTTCAGGCCCCAGATGGTCTGGGCCGAAACGCCGAGCTCGCGCTCGTAGTCGAAGAGTTCTTCACGTTGCGTTCACTCAGGCTCGCGACGTCCTGAGCCGTCTCCGGTGACCGGCCGGAAACCGCTGCATGTCTCCATGCAGAGCAGACTATCTCATCACCCTGTTCAGGGGCTGTGCGCTTCGGGCCGCTTGGCCCTACTCCCTTTCGGGATAGTCGTTACACCGTCCTTTGAGCGCAAGAGGAAGTAGCCCACCATTCCGGTACTTGGCGTGATTGCAATTCATGCAAAGCACCTGGAATCCCGGCGGGTAGGCATTGTCCTTAAGCCACTTGTAAAACCGGTGCCCCCCGATCGACCCAATCTGCTGTCGGTGAGTGCGCCCGTTGTTTTCCACGTGGTCGAGACACAGGACAAGCGGCTCGTCGATACCACACCAACTACATCTGTATCCGCCATATGCCAGAATGGCAGCGTGCTGTAGTCGGTAGTAGTAAGCTAGAGCGTTCCTCCTTCGACGGTCGGGGTTGTTGCGAACCCACTCGTTCACCTTGGCGATGATGTCATCCCGGTGAAGCGCGTGATATTGGCGTCGGTATTCCTGGATCTTTTTCCGGGATTCTTCGGCGCCGCGACGCACCCTATCGCGAACGCAATCTTTGCATTCGCGCCTGTACCAACCTCTCGCAAAGTTGGTACATTCGAAAGAGCTCAACTCCTTGTCCTGCCCGCACCTGGTACACGTTCTCATAGACTGCCCGCCGCTGAAGACGATTCATACTACAGCAGCTGGCGGCCTGCTCAAAGGCTTGGCTCGGTATCGTCCGTCCGCTCAGGCGGCGAGGAGTTTCACCGAATTCACACAGTTGTCGTTCGCGGCTTTCGTCGCGACGGGGCTGATTTCGTTAACCCACTTGTAGTTCACGCCCTCGGAGAACTCCTTGCCGAAGGCGAGCGCGCCGGCCTGGGCGCCGCAGAACACGGCGCGGCGCGTCGAGGTCTGCTGCACGCCGGCGTTGGAGATCCCCATGGGAATGCGGTTGGAGCGGTGCAGGATGACGCCGTTGTACTCGCCGAGCGCGCCGGTATAGATCGGCGACTTGACGCCGATGCCGCCGGCCAGCGCCGCCTTCTGGATGTCGAGCCACTGGCCGGTCGAGGTCGAGGTCCGCAGGTCGGTGATCTGGTAGTCGTGCAGGAACATCAGGAACTTGTTCTCGCCCTGCACCTTGATCGGCCGAATGATGGGGGTCGCGGTGTAGGCGCGCTCGACGCAGGCGTCGATCACGCCCAGCGTGAAGGTCTTGGTGTTGTCGCCGTTGATCTGGGCGTCGTCGGTGTCGCCGCCGCCGCGGTAGATCCGGGTCGGCGCCGCGATGGTGTTGTTGCCGGCATAGCGCATGTCGGTCACCAGCGTATTGCCGGCGAGGTGGTTGAACATCGCGGTGTCGAAGCGGTTGGAGAACCAGTCCTTGAGGCCGCTCTTGGCCTCGTCGCGCAGGTTGAACGGCACCCGCTGGGCGTCGATGGTGTTCTTGTTGCGAACCCGCACCGCGTGGGCGAGCTCGTTGATGATCACCTTGTCGGAATAGGTGGTCAGCGATTCCTCGTTGCCCTGCAGGGTCTGGGATTCGGTGACGCCGTCGCCGGTGAGCTGCATGCGCAGGCCGAAGGTCACGGTGTCGCCGGCCTTGGTTTCGGTCTCGTCCCGCATCTGGATCATGTTGTCGGACGAAGTGCCCATGAAGCGGCCGAAATAGGTCTCCTTCAGGGCTTCGACTGCGAGCTTCTTGGCCCACAGTTTATTGGAGAGTGAGTCGTTCACTCCATAGCTGGTGGTGGACATGCGTCGATGTCTCCAAAGAGGTGAAACGGTGTGATGGGGGTGCTCGCCTGACGCGGCGAACGGCGGCATCACCAGATATCACGTCTCTGGTCGCACGAGGGGCGGATCACGGTCGCCGGCCGGGGTGGCGCGGACAGGCGCGCCGAGCACAAATATGGTGCGATGAACGGAAAATGCGGACGGACCGCGCCGCGGTGGCGGCGACACTCACACACGCCGTCTCTCGAGCACTTGCTCTCCAACCATCGGAGGCGAAATGCCGGGATTACGTCACCGGGATCAGACCCGCCGGGTCGGCTCGTCGATATTGCCCAGCCGCGCGATGCGGCGTCGGGCCGGTTCGCCCCGCGGGGGGCGGCGCAGGCTCAGTGCACGGTCGCCAGCGGTACCACGGCGGCGACCTTGCCTGCGGCGTCGAAGGCGACGATGCACAGCCCGGCCAGCATGGCCTCGGGCATGGTCCTGGCGATGCTCGCGGCCAGCGTCCGCCCGCGCCGGGCCGCGCCCGCGGGCGGCAGCCAATATTCGCCGGCGGGCTTGTCGAAGGAGGTCAGGTCGGTCAGTCCGAAGCTGTACTTCTGCATGGGAATCCCCTGATTGCGCGACGCGCTTCTTCCTCGCGACGCCTATTCAAGACCCCATTGTGATGACGGCCGTTCCGTGGCCGCGGCCGACTGTCCCCGTTATCCACACCCGGCGCTCGACATTATTTGGCCGCCTTTGGCGTCACGCCTCGGGCCGATTGCGCGCCGCCCGCCCGCCTCAGGCGCCTTCCTCGGGCCTCAGGCTGACCTCGCTGGAGCGCCAGAGGCTGAGATCGCCCTGCGAATTGATCATGCCGGCCAGATCGAGCGCGATGATGCGCCTGGCGATCTCCTCGTCCGAGATCCGGATGCCCTTGGCCTCGCACGCCTCGAGCACCTTGACGATGACCGTGGCGGTCTTTTGCCACCGCAGCTTCAGGGCCGAGAGAATCAGGCGATCGAGCTCGAACGGCGACAGCGGCGGCAAGCGGGGCTCCTATCGTTTCCGTCTCGGTCTCAGATTATAGCGCTTCACACGCGGCGGGGGCGGCGGCTTGATGGTGCCGCCACAGGCCTTCGAGAGCAACGCGGTTACGCAGTCCTCGATGTTCCTGTAACCGCTGGTAATGGCTGTGTTGGGGTTGTCCTTCGCGAGCTCCTTCGCGCACTGGCGGCGGAGGGCCATCCGCTCCTTGTGGCAGTCATCGATTTCCTCGTCGCGGCCCGCGCCGGCATCCTTGCGCGCGTCGGCGTCGGCGTCTTCGAGCTTCTTGGGCTCTTCGGGCGGCTTGTTCCCGGGCGGCGGCTCGACCTTCATGTCGGCCTTGTTGTTGCCGCCGCAGCGCGACGATACCTCGCCGCGGGCGCAGTCCTCCACGTTGCGATAGGCGGTGGACCGCTCAGGATGATCCTTCGACAGTTCGTCCTCGCACCACTTGTAGGCCTTGGCCCATTCCGCCCGGCATTCCGGCGTATCCTCACCCATCCCGCTCATATTGCTCGGCGGCCGAAGCGCATGCAGCAGGCCCATCATCCCCGCGGTGGCATGCTTGCGCCACTCAGAGAAGACATCCGGCAGCACCGGCGTGAAGCCGCCGGGGCGCCAGGTCTGCGCGTCGCTGCCGCTGCCGTCCTGCACGTTCAGCGGCTGCGGCGCGCCGCCGGACCAGTTCGGCAGCGACTGAACGCCTCCCCGGCCGACCGGAGCCGCGCCGTCCGCTCCGTAGTCGTCGTCATCGCTATCATCGGCGATCGGACGGGCGGGCGCGCGCAGGGCGACGCCGAAGCCGAACGGGATCTGCGGATAGACGGGGCGGCCGTTGCGATCGACAACAAAGGGCATGGTGAAGACCTCTCCAGGGCTGCGGGAAGGGAGTGCGCGCCGGCGCATGGCCGCGAGCGATGGCCCGCCGCTGCGGCGCAGCGCGGTGCGAAACGGGTGACGTGGAAAGAATGAGAGCGCTGTCCGGCCTCAGCCGCCCATCAGGCGGCGGGCGCGCGCCGGATTCTTGGCGCACCAGGCCTCGAACTCATCCATCGGCATCTTGAGCAGCGCCTCGGCGCTGATGTCGGCGTCGCCGCTGGCGCCGCCGGTGGCGCTGAGGCTCTTGTTGGCGGCCTGGCCGCGCTCGATGCTGGCGAGCCGTTCGCCGGCGCGCCCGCGCGCGGCGTTGGCCGCGCTGCCGACGTAGCCGCGCTGCCGCGCCAGGTTGTAGATGATCTCGGCCGGGCTCTGCCGGCGCGCCAGCGCCGCCTGCGCCACCGCGAACTCGTCGGCCATCAGCGCGTCGTGGATGGCGCGCGGATCGTCGTAGCCCAGCGCGGCGAGCTCCTGGGCCCGGCTCGCCAGCAGGTGGCCGTAGGCCTCGCGGAAATCCGGCATCCGCGCCTCGAACTGCGCCGCGTCGGTGCGGTAGGCCGCGATCACGTCCTGCTCCTGGCGGGCGGCGCGGTCGCGGGCGTCGCGCGCCGCCATGCGCTGGCGCAGGTCGTCGACCGCCTCGGTGGTCGCCCGCACCGCGCCGTAGATGTCTTCTTCCACGCTCGGCGGCGGCTCCGGCTGCGGCGTGTTGAGGCGCTCGATCACCGCGAACTTGCCGCGCAGCTCGGCGAGCTGCTGCTGGGTCTCGCGGTACTGGCGGTCGATCTCGCGCCGGCGCGAGCGTTCCTCGTGCAGCGCCGCGAGCGCGACCATGCGCTCGGGCTTGCCGTCCCCGCCGGCCGGCGCGGCCTCGGGCCGCGGCGCGGCGTCGTTGCCCTCGTCCGCGACGGCGTCGCCGCGCGGGATCTCCGTGGCGCCGCCGCTTTCGAAATAGCTCGCTTCGTCCGGGGTGAGCTCGGCCCCGATGGAGTCCGGAGTTTGCATGGATCAGCCTTTGAATGCGGGGATCGCCCCGCGGCGCGGGAACTTCAAATCAAGCCACCAGCAGGAGCAGTTCGGCCTCCTGCCGCCGTCTCTTCGCGACAGTCGCGATCCGAGCCGCCTGCTGTTGCTGTGCCGCATGCAGCACCGCCGGATCGGGCGCCGGCGGCCGGGCCGGCGGCTGTGGCGCGGCGAACGGCCGAAACACCGGCGCCGTGGTGCGGTCGACCGGCGCCGGGGTGGCGCGGGTGATCGCGGCGAGCTTCAGCCGCTCCTCGCGTTCGACCAGATCATGCCCGATGCCGCCGTAGACCTGCTCGGTGTCGTCGCCGGTGCGGGTGAGCGTCCAGACGGTCGGCGGCGTCAGCGTCACCGCAGTGGCCGCGCCGGTGACGGTGCAGCCGATCGCGAACCTCGCCGGAACGCCGGCAAGGGCGACGCCGCCCGACGCCGCCGGCTCGCCCACCCGCTCCGCGATCGCCGTGCCGGCGAGGAGATACGACGCCCCGGCCGCGGGCTCGCCGATGGCGAAGCCGGCGGCGGTCCCGGCCAGCGCATAGGCGCTGCCGACCGCGGCCTCCATGGGCGCGAACACCGCGCCCATGCCGGTGAGCGTGAAGCTGCCCGGTGCACTTGGCAATCGCGTGCCGAAGACCGTCGCGGCGCCGCCGATGGCGTATGTGCCCGCCGCGGCGATCCCGGCATCCGAGAAGGTGATGGCGACGCCGGCGACCCTGTAGGCGCCGGCGGACGCCGTGAGCGTCCAGAAGTGCGAACGCGCGACTTGGCCGAGCGCGAGGCGCCCGATGGCGTCGAACCCGAGCAGGCTCATACGTAGAGCCCCCCGTTCGACGTGCTGCCGGCGGTGCTGCCGGGCAGATAGGACGCGCCCGAGCCGAAGGTCTGGATCAGTCCGTTCGCCGTGGAGCTGTACCGCGGGCCGGTTGCCGCGCCGGAGAAGGTGTTGGCGTTGACGAACATCGCGCCATAGTTCGCGTAGGCGAATGCGCTGGAAAATGCCGGCGTTCCGGTGATGGTGATGGTGTGGGCCTGATCGATGATGACGCCGCCAGTTTCGGCATCCCAATGGTATTGCGCGGCGGCGGCAATGCTGGTGTTGGCCGTCACCAGGATGTTCGCGGACACCTGCGCCGTCAGATGCGACAACGACACCGCGCCGAAGCCGCAGGCGCCCGCAATCGTCAGCGTCGAGCCGGTGCCATACGCCACCATGCCGTGGCCGCTGGTGGCCGTGACGGTGATACCGGACACGCTCAGCCTGGCGCCGCCGCCGACATAGACGGCGCTGCCGGACGAATTGTTGACGACGCAGGATGCCGGCGACGACGTGCTGCCGAGGATGGTGACGGTGCCGCTGCCGACGAAGGGGGAGCCGACCGTCACGCCGCCGCTGTAGATGCCCGCCGCCAGCTGGATGGTGACGTTGTTGCCGGCCCCGAGATCGAGGCCGGCGACGACGTTGATGGCATGCTGGATGGTCAGGAACGGCGCCGCCGACGACAGCCCGTTGTTGCTGTCGCTGCCGGTGGTCGCGACATAATAGGTCCGCGCCGCCTGCAGCAGCTCGCGGAAGTCCTCAGCCAGCGCGATGACCGCCACCTGCGGCGCCGCGCTGAAATTGACCGGCGTCCCGGCCCCGCTCTGTCCGGGCGCGCTGCCGGTCCCGGCCGAGTTGTAGAGCACGGTGGTGCGGGCAAAGGTGCCGGTGCCGCTGGTATAGACGCCGGTCGAAATCTCCCACTGCGACAGGTCGGCGCTCTCGGCGCGGAGGCGGTAGCTCAGCCCGTTCTGGACGTTGGCCAGCGCCGGCGACTGATAGCCCTGCACCGTGGAGGAATACGTCCAGTCGCCGGTTCCCCCGGCCGTCGGGTTGAAGCGGCAGACGTCGGCGAGCGACATGCGTGGCTCCTTACGCCAGCGTGAACACGCCGTTGGTCTGGTCCAGCGCAACGGTGAAGCTGTTGCCGTTGGTCAGCGTGATCGCGGTGCCGTAGTCCCACCAGGCGATCAGGTTGCCGTTCGCCGCCGTGGCGTTGTAGAGCACGGCCCATTCGAACGGCCCGATCGAGCCGCCGGAGGCGGTGAACACCACCGGCGACAGGATCAGCTTGTAGGTGCCGGCCGCGTCGGCGCCGGACACGAACGCGGCCGCCGTGCCGCCGGCGGTGTAGCCGTTGCCGGCGGCGATCTCGGTGATGTTGGCCTTCACCGTGTTGGTCGCCACCGGCGCGGTGTTGGTCAGCAGGACCTTGAGCGTGTCGGAGTTGAGGTTGTGGACCTTCTGGCACAGATCCGAGACGAACGAATTGAACTTGTTGTAGGTGGCCATGGGCGGACCTCGCTCGGATCGATCGTGATTGATGGAAGCGGGCGCTACGGATTCTTCGTCATTGCCGGGCTTGACCCGGCAATCCACTCTTCCCTTCGCAGCGCAGGCCTTGAAGCGTGGACCCGCGGGTCAAGCCCGCGGGTGACGCAGAAAAGGACTTGCCGCCTGCGACACAAATCGCGCCTCAATTCGCCTTCATCGGCACCACGGCGGTGATCTCGCCGCTGTGCGGATCGCGGACGATCTGCTTGGGCGCGGCGATCGAGGCCGCGAGCTGGGCCATATCGCGGTGCATCTCGTCGACCAGCGACATCACCAGCGCCGCCGCGTCCGGACCGGGCGCCGCAGGCGCGCCGTCCGGCGCCGGCGCGTCCGCCATCAGCTCGCGCAGGCTCTCCGCCTGCGCCCGCCGCATCTCGATCTCCTGGCGGGCGGCGGCCTCGCGCCGCAGGCCGTCGATCTTCGCCTCGGTCATGGCGCGGTGATTGGCGATCTCGGCCTGGGCCTTGGCGTTGGCAAGGCCGAGCTCGGCCTGGACCCTCGCCTGTTCGGGATCCGGCTGGCCCTGCTGCTGGTGCTGCTGCTGCGCGAGGCTGTCCGAGATGTCCTTCTGGGCCGAGGTCGGCAGCGGCGAGTATTTCATCAGCGCCAGCCAGGTCGCCGGCGGCAGCATCTTGCCGATCACCGGCAGCAGCTGCGTCAGCATCGCCCAGGTCGCCTCCTTCTGGTTCGGCGAGGTCGGCGCCTCGTCGACGATGACGTCGTAGGTGTTGACGCCGCCCTGCCGGATCAGCGGCACGTATTGCGCCTGGTCCGGCCCCACCACCCGGATCAGCCGCCCGTCGGACAGATAATTCTCGATCAGGTAGAGCAGCAACCGGCCCTGCTCCTTGCGATAGCGCCGCAGGCTGTCGAACAGCGGCTGCAGGATGGTCATCGCCGCCTGCTTGCGCTGCAGGTCGAGGCTCGCCGCCTGTCCGGCCGCGCTCTGCATGCCGAGGATCTCGACGTTGACGCCGGAGACGTCGCGGATCGAGTTGATGGCGAACTGCATCAGTTCGAACGACGACTGCGGGAACGGCGAGGTCGGCTTCTGGATGAATTTCGGGTTCGGTCCCGACAGCGCGCCGGGCCTCAGGTAGGTCACCGTGTCCTGCTTGGCCCAGGAGGCCTCGCCCTCGGCCTCGTCGTCGAAGAACGCGCCCCGCTCGGCGGCGATGCCGCCCTTGGCCGTGGTGTTCATGATGTGCATGGTCTGCGACATCCACTTGTTGGCCCAGCGCTGCGGGTCCTTCATCGCCCGTACCAGGCCGTACCAGGTGTTCTTGTTGCGGTCGCGCTTGCCGGTGATGCACTTGAAGGAGAAATGCTCGCGGCACGGCGCGTCGCCGATCTCGAGCAGGACGCGGCCGAGAAACGCCTGCTTGTAGACCTTGCGGGTCGACCTGGTGAACTGCAGCGTGCCGCCGGCGATCTTCAGTTTCTGCTCCAGGTCGCGGAACGCCTCGCGCGACAGCGTCAGGATGTTGTCGGGGTTGGTGGGGTCGAGCACCAGGTAGACCGGCAGGCGCTCCCACCACTGCGCCCGCACCATGGTGACGGTGCGATCGAGCGGCAGGCCTGCGCCATCGAGGGTGTCCTTGTTGTAGAAGTGGGCGTCGTTCTCGTGCGGCTTCCTCGCCTCGCCGTCGTCGACGTCGACCCAGGCGGCGTTGTAGTCGGCGTCCTCGAAGTGCTCACCCGGGCACAGCGCCCGGGCCTCATCGATCGGAATGTCGCGGCGGATGTGGAACAACCGGCGCATGTCGGACAGGTTGCGCTTCTTGGCGGAAGAGTCCCACACCATCTCCAGCGGGTCGACGCGCTCGATTTTCGGCGCGCCGTCCGGCTCGTCCTCGTAATCGAGCCGGGTCTCGGTCCAGCCCATGCCGCACACCACGGTGTCGCGGAAGGCGTCGCTTTCCTCGTCCTCGGCGTCGCACTGGTCGCGAAACCACCTGGCCGCCGAGGTCAGCACCTCG
This sequence comes from Xanthobacteraceae bacterium, assembly GCA_031291445.1. Taxonomy (GTDB): domain Bacteria; phylum Pseudomonadota; class Alphaproteobacteria; order Rhizobiales; family Xanthobacteraceae; genus Bradyrhizobium_A. Next base: position 44,144 of record JARLJA010000198.1, read on the forward strand.
TTGACCTGGACGTCGCCCAAGGTGCGCGGCAGGAACTGGACCTCCTGGCGGTTGGCGACCTCCGAGCCCGACACGCTGTCGATCACCGGCTCGATCCGGTTCATGATGATGACCGGCCGGTTCATCTCCCTGAGCTTGGCCTTGTCCTTGTCGTCGAGCTGGTCGCCCGAGGTGAAGGCGAAGTCCTCCCGCGCGCAGCGGCGCCACTCGGCCTGGCGCTCGCTGTCCTCGCGAAACCAGCGCTTCAGCCGCGCCAGCAGCGCCTCGGCGTCGGAGGTGTCGTCGTCGCCGTCGGGCGCGTCGGTCATGGTGATGTTCCCGAACCCAATTCCGTTTGTCGTCATTGCCGGGCTTGACCCGGCAATCCACGCTTTGCGACCCGGCGAGGCTCTAAAGAGCGGATGCGCGGGTCAAGCCCGCGCATGACGATTCCATGCCGCATGGGCTGTCAGACGGGAGCCCTCACGCCGACTCCCACGATCCGCCGCCCTCGGCGCGCCGGCCGTAGCGGCCGCGCGGCGCCACCACCGCCCGCTCGACGAAGCCCTGCGCGAAGGTGCGGAACGCATCGGCCCCGTGGGAAGCCCAGTTGTGCAGCGGCCGGTCGCGGAAGGTGCCGCGCTCCTCGTCCCATTCGCGGCGGTAGTTCCGCAGCGCCCGCAAGCCCTGCTCACAGCGCACCGGATCGATCACGGCGCGGGCCAACAGCCGCCGCGTCGCATTGATGCCGTCGTTGATGTCGCGCACCCGCGGCACCGCCACCGGCGTGATGCCGAGCCCGACCAGGGTGTCAAAGCGGCTCCTGCCGTTGCCGAGCTCGCAGGTCGCCACATCATGCGGAAAGAAATGCTCGCCGAAGGTGAAGCCGTGGCGCTCGCGCCGCGTCTTGAGCACGCCCACGTAGTGCTCGAGGCCGTGGCCGTTGGATTCGTAATAATCGACGAAACGGATCTCCAGCCCCGCGACCTGGATCAGCCAGATCGCGTTGCCGTCGTTGAAGCCCAGATCCCACGCCGTCATCACCGGCAGCGCCGGATCGATCGGGATCGGGGTGAGCCGGCGGTCGAGCTCCATCCGCATCAGCAGCTCGGAATAGTAGGCGCCCTCGATCGCGGCCTCGAACGCCTCGTCGGGCGTCGAGGGAAACTCCCGCGTCATGTCGCCCTGCTGCTGCTCCGCCTTCTTGACGTACCAGGCCTGCTGCGCCAGCGACAGCGTGATGCCGAGCCGCTTGAGCTTGTCGAAATAGGCGGCAAGCGACGGCGGAATGGCGATGCCCGCCGGGTCGAGCGCATAGCGGTCGTCGTCGTGCCACGGCGAGAAGTGGAATTTGAAGTCCATCGGCGAGAGCCGCGCGCCGAGATGGGCGCGCGAGCGCGCCGCCTGGCACAGCTCGAAGAAATGGCCGTCCTGGCCCTCGGCGGTGCTCTCGACGAACACGATCTGGTCCTTGTCGATGGTGTTGAGCGCGCCGGAGCGCACTTCCCGCGCCTTGTCGGGATACTTGGCGCAGATCTTGCCGTACTCGGAGACGTGGAGATACTGCAGCGTCCCGGAGCGCAGGCTGGTGCCGACCCGAATGCCGGAATTGTTGGACAGCAGGAGCTCGGTGGCGTTGTCGTTGACCACGCGCACCACCTGCTTGATGCCGTCGGGCAGGTGGTCGTAGGGAAAGCGCACCTTGTCGCGGAAGATCACCTGGGCGTCGGCCAGCGTATGGGCGATGGTGCCGGCGCGGATGTCGGAATTGAACACGCAGGCGTCGAGCATGAACAGCTGGATGAAGGTGGTGAAGCCGCGCTGGCGGGCCTTCAGGATCACGTTCTGGGTGTGCATGCCCTCGAACAGAGCGAGCTGCGCCGCGTTCATCGTGAACCTGACGCGGCGGCCCTCCTTGTCGGTGATGAAATAGAGGTTGTTGAGCCGCCAGCGCCGGTCGACGAACTGATCAATCGCCGCCGGGTAGGCCGCGGGTCCTGCCATCGATCGCCTTCATCAGCTCGGCGAGGGTGTCGCCGGCCTCGTGGGTGGCCTTGAGGTCGAGCTTGTCGCCGTAGATCTTGGGCAGCGCCTTCGACAGCAGCCAGCGCCGGGTCTCGACCCGCAACCGCGAGCGCGAGACGTGCTCGTGGTCGACCACCGGCTCGCCCTCGCCGCCCCCGCGCTTGCGCGCGACGAAGTCGTGGCGGGCGTCGTCGGCGATCTCCAGGATTTCGTCGGCCATGGCGTGGTAGCCGATCTCGCGGGCGCGGCGGTAGCGCGCGGCAAAGCCGTCGCGGTCGACCTGGGCCCACAGCCGCACCGTGCTCTCGGCCGGCATGCCCGTGTCACGACAGACGTCGCGCAGCGTCCGGCCGGTGATCAGTTCGTTGCAGATCCGGTCCGCGAGCTCGGGCGTGTAGTCGCTCGGCCGGCCGGTCACGGTTTGGCGCCTCCGCCTGGGAAAAAGTGGGTGGCCATCTGCGGTCAACAAAAAGCCCGCCACCGCGTGAAGCTGGTGGCGGGCGAACAGCACCGCTCTCGATCGCAAGAAAATATCGCAAGAGAAATCTGGCGGGGAACCGTCGGGCTTCGCCGTCGACCTGCGCTTCGAAGCCCCACCTCTTGCGAGCATGGCAAGACTCGCCGATTTGCCGTTACGGGTCAAGCGCCGCGTGGCGCCTGTGATTAACCCGGTACGCGCGGTTGATTTCATCATGTCCCGGATGCCTGCAAACGTGTCGGGACATGGACTGCAGCATCGAATGACGGTGCGCGAACATCGCAGGGTCATTCCGCCGTCGTCACTCCGGGGCGCGCGCACAGCGCGCGAGCCCGGAGTCCATAGCCACAGCGATCAGTTGCGGAACCGAGCGCTCGTTGTGCCATTGCTTGCGATGCGGGCCGACACAACCACAGGGGATATGGGTTCCGGGCGCGATGCTTCGCATCGCCCCGGAATGACATCACCCTCGAGGCCGCTCCGCGCGGATCCGTTGGCGAAGCTCCTCCCGATCGCGGAAGAATTCACCTTCGTCATGGCCGAGAGGACCGCGCCCTCTCCGCGTCATGGTCGCGAGAACGACGGCGTGACAAACCGGCGACGCCGCATTTAGTTTGATTCTAAACTGCAGGTTAGATGGATTCCAATCGCGGTGTCGGGGACAGCCGCGGAATTTTGCACTAACGCTCTGGGTCTCGCGGTCGACAGCGACATGTCGCCGCCACCGGACCGCCATGCCTGAATCGATCGCAGCAAACCGTCGACCGCTGACGAAGCCTTCCCCGCGCGCCGCGGCGAGCCTTCTGTGTCTCGCGTATCTCTCGTCTCCGGCCGCGGCCGCAACGGAGCCGGAGGCTGGCGCGGCCACCGCATTGCCCGCGATCGTCGTCACCGATCCGCACGACACGTCGAAGCACGCCGCGGCCCGCCGCTCCAATCCGACCCGGACGGGAGCGGGTCGCGTCACGGCGCGGGCGGATCAGAAGCCCGCCGCCGGAGTAGGCGCCGGCGCGCCCACGGCGGCGCAGGCGGCGCTCGACGGCAAGATGCAGGGCTTCGACCAGTCGCGCGATCACCTGCTGCCGAAGACCGGCGCGAGTTCGACCACCATCGACCGCGCCACGATCCAGGCACTGCCGCAGGGCGACAACACCCCGGTCGACAAGCTGGTGCTGGAATTCCCCGGCGTGAACTCCGATTCCGCGGTCTCCAACCCGAGCTTCCACGTCCGCGGCGAATACGCCAACGTCCAGACCCGCATCAACGGACTGGTGCTGCCGGAAGGCGTCTCGGGGCTCGGCCCGGTGATCGACACCAGCTTCATCGGCAGCATCTCGCTGCTCACCGGCACGTTGCCGGCGCAATATGGCGGCCGCACCGCCGGTGTGCTCGACATCACCAGCCGCAGCTTTTCCACGCCCGGCGGCAGCGTCAGCGTCTATGGCGGCAGCCACGGTACCATCACCCCGAGCTTCGACTATGGCGGCAGCGTCGGTGACACCCAGTATTTCGTCACCGGCCGCGGCAACTGGAACAGCCTCGGGCTGGAAAATCCGACGTCCTCGATCGACGCGCTCCACGACCATACCGGGCAGGGCAAGTTCTTCGGCTACGTCTCGACCCTGCTCAGCGACACGACCCGGCTGAGCATCATCTCCGGCGCGTCCTACAGCAAATTCCAGATTCCCAACAATCCGAACCAGACGCCGCTGGGCGACTTCGGCCCGGCCAACTATTCCTCGACCAACCTCAACGAGAACGAGGTCGACCAGTATTATTTCAACATGGTCGCACTGCAGACCAAGGGCGACGTGATCGATACCCAGGTTTCGGTGTTCTCCCGCTACGCCAAGGTGCATTTCATTCCCGACGTGTTCGGCGATCTGGTCTTCAACGATGTCGCCTCCGACGTCGTCCGCGAAAGCCAGATGGTTGGCAGCCAGTTCGACGCCTCGTGGCAGGCCAACGGCTCGCACACCGTGCGGTTCGGCTACCTGGTGACCGCCGAGAAGACCAACGTGGCCAACGTCTCGACCGTGCTTCCGGTCGATCCGGTCACCGGCGCGATTTCACCCACGCCGTTTACCATCACCGACACCAACGCGCTGCTCGGCTGGAACATCGGCACTTATCTGCAGGACGAATGGAAGCTCACCCGCCAGCTGACGTTCAACTTCGGGCTGCGCTTCGACCAGCTCTATCAATACGTCGACGCCAACCAGTTCAGCCCGCGCGCCGCCCTGGTCTACAAGCCGTTCGACGGCACCACGCTGCACGCCGGCTATGCCCGCTACTTCACACCGCCGATGCAGGCCCAGGCGGCCCAGGCCAACCTTCCGCTGTTCACCAACACCACCAACCAGCCCGAGGTGGGTCTGAGCGATCCGGTCAAGCCGGAGCGGTCGCATTATTTCGACGTCGGCATCGACCAGAAGCTGCTGCCGGGCCTCGAGATCGGCGTGGACGCCTACTACAAGATCGCCACCGACCAGATCGACGACGGCCAGTTCGGCCAGGCGGTGGTGCTGACCCAGTTCAACTGGGCGCACGGCACGAGCGAAGGCATCGAGGGCAAGTTCAAGTACACCAACGGCGACTTCACCGCCCATGGCAGCCTCGCCTTCAACAAGACCCGCGCGATCGGCCCGGAGTCGAACCAGTACGTGCTCGACGCCGCGACCTACACCTATCTGCTTTCGAATTATCACTACACCGACGACATGCAGATGTTCACCGGCGTGCTGGGAGGGTCCTATCGCCGGGACAACATGGTGTTCTCGCTCGACATGAAATACGGCAGCGGCCTGCCGAACGGGTTCGCCAATTCCGGTTTCAACCAGCCCTACTTCACCGCCAATGTCGGGGTCGCGCGCGAGATCCAGGCCATGCCGGGGGCGAAACCGCTGACGGTGCGGTTCGACGTCGTCAACCTGTTCGACAAGATCTACGAGATCCGCGACGGCAGCGGCATCGGCGTGTTCGCGCCGCAATATGGCGCGCGCCGCGGATTCTTCGCCGGCCTGTCGCAGAAGCTTTGAGCGCTGTCATGACGGGATCTGATGGCGCCGCTGCGTCGCCAAATTTGCGGCGTCACCACATTTTCTGCGATAGGGGTCGGGATCGGCTTTCGCCGACCCCGCCCTCCGAACCGTACGGGCGGTTTTCCCGCATACGGCTCTCCAGTCGGTAGTTTCTTCATCGAGACTGTCTCGCTGTTTGCCATGCTGCGTGAAGTGCGAACAGCC
>JARLJA010000199.1 GCA_031291445.1 Xanthobacteraceae bacterium
CAGCGCGGGGCGGCGGGGGGGTCAGCGGCGCGGGGGTCATGGCGCGGCCTCGCCGCTGGCGCGCGCCAGCGCGATGGAGACCTCGCGGCACTGCCCGGCATAGCCGACCGAGGTACGGAACGGCGCGCCGCGCGGCTCGTCGGCCTCGATGCGGAATTGCGCGCTGATGCGCCCGGGCCGCGGCGTCATCACGATCACCCGCTGCGACAGGTAGACCGACTCGAACACCGAGTGGGTCACGAACACCACGGTCTTGTGCAGGCCGCGCCACAGCGCCAGCAGGTCGTCGTTGAGGCGAAAGCGCGTGATCTCGTCGAGCGCGGCGAACGGTTCGTCCATCAGCAGGATGTCCGGGTCGGTGACCAGCGCGCGGGCCAGCGACACCCGCATCTTCATGCCGCCCGACAGTTCGCGCGGATAGACCTCGGCGAAGTCGGCGAGCCCGACCCGTGTCAGCGCCGCGCGGGCGCACGCGGCGACCTCGGCGCGGCCGAGCCCCGAGAGCTTCAGCGGCAGGCCGACATTGTCGGCGACGCTCGCCCACGGCATCAGGGTCGGCTCCTGGAACACGAAGCCGATGGCGTGGCCGGCGCGGTCGGCGCCGCCGCGACTGACCTCCACCGTGCCGCCGGTCGGCGCGCTGAGACCCGCGATCAGCCGCAGCGCCGTCGACTTGCCGCAGCCGGAAGGCCCGAGCAGGGAGACGAACTCGCCGCGCTCGATCGCGAGATCGAGCGGCGCCAGCGCCGTGACGCCGTTGTCGTAGGTCTTGGAGACGCCGCGCAGCCGCACCGCCAGGCCGCCGCGCGCAACGTCGTCCGCGGCGCCGGCGTCAGCCCCGGCGAGCCCCGCCATCGCCGTCCCTCAATGCTGCGGACGGCGGTCGAGGCCGACGCCCTTGTTGGCGAAGCGCAGGCTGTAGGCCTGCCGAAAATCGAGGTCGCCGCGCACCACGCCGGCCCGCACCATCTTGTCGAAGAAGCTCGCCCAGCGCGCGTCGTTCATGGCGCCGATGCCGTCCTTCTCGGCGTCGCCGGAATCGACGATGCCGTACTCCTTCATCTTGGCGACCGAATAGGCCAGCAGATCGTCGGTCATCTCGGGATTGAGCTTCTTGATCATGGCGTTGCCGGGCTTGTTGTCGCCGTAGAGATAGGTGTACCAGCCGATCGCCGAGGCATCGACGAAGCGCTGCACCAGGTCGGGCTTGTTGTCGGCGAAATCGCGCCGGGTCTCGATCAGCGTCGAATAGGAATTGAAGCCGTAGTCGGCGAGCAGGATCACGGTGGGCTTGATGCCGGCCTGCTTCTCGACCGCGAACGGCTCCGAGGTGATGTAGCCCTGCATGGCGCTGCGGCGGTCGGCCAGGAACGGCTGGGGATTGAAGGTGTAGGGCTTCACGCCCGCGGCCTTGAAGCCGTATTCCGAGACCAGCCACTGGAAATAGGTGGTCATGCCCTCCTTGGAGACGAACAGCGTCAGCGGCTTGAGATCCTCCAGCGTCGTCACCTTGGCCTCGGGATGGGCCAGCAGCACCTGCGGATCCTTCTGGAAGATGGCGGCCACCGCGACCACCGGTACCTTGTTGGCGACCGCGTCGAAGGATTGCAGCGAATTGGCGCTCATGAAGAAGTCGATCTTGCCGGACGCCAGCAGGATGCGGTTGTTGACGTTGGGACCGCCGGGAACGATGGTGACGTCGAGGCCGTAGCGGGCATAGGTGCCGTCGGCCAGCGCCTGGAAGAAGCCGCCATGCTCGGCTTCGGCGACCCAGTTGGTGCCGAACGAGACCTTGTCGAGCTTGCCGGGGGCCTGGGCGAGGCCCGGGCCCGCCGCGAGCGCCAGCGCCGCCGCGACCACCGCCCCCCGCAGGGTCCGAATGCTGCCGTGAAGCGCCGCTGTCATCAATGGACTCCGTTGCGTAGACTGACTCATGATAGAAGCAACCATCCCACCGCGGCGGCTTCGGCCGCCGCAAGCTAACCCGTCACCGCGTCCAAAGAAATGCCCGAAACAGCCATCCCGCGCCCCGCCGACCCGCCCCGCGACTGGGGCGCCATCCGCTGGAGCGAGACCAGGCCGGGCGCCACCGCGCGCTGGATCGCGGTGCTGCCGCTGGCTGCCACCGAGCAGCACGGCCCGCACCTGCCGCTGGAGACCGACACGCTGATCGCGGAGGCCTTCCTGGCGCGGGTCCGCGCGCTCTTGCCTGAAGGCATTCCGGCCACCTTCCTGCCGGTGCAGCAGGTCGGCCTGTCGACCGAGCATCTCGACTTTCCCGGCACGCAGTCGCTCTCGGCCGAGGCCGCGCTGAAGGCCTGGATCGACATCGGCGCCGGCGCGGCGCGGGCGGGCCTGCGCAAGCTCGTGATGGTGACGAGCCACGGCGGCAACAGCGCGGTGATGACCTTGGTGGCCCAGCATCTGCGGGCGCGGCACCGCATGCTGGCGGTGACCACCGGATGGCACCGCTTCGGCCAGCCGCCGGCGCTGTTCAGCGACGCGGAGATTCGCCACGGCATCCATGGCGGCGCGGTCGAGACCTCGATCATGCAGGCGGCGTGGCCGGACCAGGTGCGCGCCGACAAAATCGCGAATTTCCCGCCGTCGACCGTCGAGTTGGAGACGAAGTTTCGCTGGCTGTCGACCCAGCGGCCGGCGCCGTTCGCCTGGCAGGCCCAGGACCTCAACCCCTGCGGCGCGGTCGGCGACGCTACCCTGGCCTCCGCCGACAAGGGCCGGCAGTTGCTCGACCACGGCGCCCGCGCGTTCTGCGAACTGCTCGCCGACGTCGACCGCTTCGACCTCGAGGCGCTGCACAACACGCCGCAGCCGACGGGGTAGCGCGCACGCAATTGAGACGGCGTCCGGTCCAATGCTGTCGTCATTCCGGGGCGGCGCGAAGCGCCGGTCGCGGTAGGGACGTCCATTACTGGACGCCCCCCGCACAGATCCGTACGGGCCCAATTCGGGCATACGGCTCCCACCTCGGGTGTGTGACGGCGAAGCGGACGTGGGGCCAGGGGTGCAGGATGCGTGGTCGTGGAA
>JARLJA010000200.1 GCA_031291445.1 Xanthobacteraceae bacterium
ACCTCCCGCGAGGGGATGGAATATGCATGGTTCAACAACGTCGAAACCAAGCCCGGCATCGGTTATCCCAAGGATTGGGAAAATCAGGATCGCTGGAACGGCGGATGGAAGCGCCGCGCGAACGGCAAGATCGAGCTTCGCGCCGGCAGCAAATGGCGCGTGCTGTCACAGATATTCGGCAATCCGAACCTGCCGGAGATCGACGACTACTACGAGCCGTTCACCTTCGACTACGCCCACCTGCAGACCGCGCCGGAGCTGGCGTCGATGCCGACCGCGCGGCCGCGGTCGCTGATCTCCGGCGACCGCATGGAGAAGATCGAATGGGGCCCGAACTGGGAGGAGATCCTGGGCGGCGAATTCGCCAAGCGCTCGAAGGACGCCAATTTCGAAGGCGTGCAGAAGGACATCTACGGCCAGTTCGAAAACACCTTCATGATGTATCTGCCGCGGCTGTGCGAGCACTGCCTCAACCCGGCCTGCGTCGCGGCGTGCCCGTCGGGCGCGATCTACAAGCGCGAGGAGGACGGCATCGTCCTGATCGACCAGGACAAGTGCCGCGGCTGGCGGATGTGCGTGTCCGGCTGCCCCTACAAGAAGATCTACTACAACTGGTCGTCGGGCAAATCCGAGAAGTGCATCATGTGCTATCCGCGCATCGAGGCCGGCCAGCCGACGGTGTGTTCGGAGACCTGCGTCGGACGCATCCGCTATCTCGGCGTCGTGCTCTACGACGCCGACCGCATCGAGGCCGCGGCGAGTGCGCCCGACGACAAGGATCTCTACCAGGCCCAGCTCGACGTCTTCCTCGATCCCAACGATCCGGGCGTGATCGCCGAGGCCGAACGGCAGGGCATCCCGCACGCCTGGCTCGAGGCCGCGAAGAGCTCGCCGATCTGGAAGATGGCGATGGAATGGAAGGTGGCGTTTCCGCTGCATCCCGAATACCGCACGCTGCCGATGGTGTGGTACGTGCCGCCGCTGTCGCCGATCACCGCGGCCGCATCCGCCGGCAAGATCGGCCTCGACGGCGAGATGCCCGACGTCAAGTCGCTGCGGATTCCCATGAAGTACCTCGCCAACCTCTTGACCGCCGGCGACGAGAAGCCGGTGACGCTGGCGCTCGAGCGTATGCTGGCGATGCGGGCCTTCATGCGGGCCAAGACCATCGACGGCGTCATCGACGAGGCGATCGCCCGCCGCGTCGGGCTGTCGGCGGCGCAGATCGACGAGATGTACCAGATCATGGCGATCGCCAACTACGAGGATCGCTTCGTGATCCCGACCGCGCACCGCGAACTCGGCGCCGACGTCTACGACCTGCGCGGGTCGTGCGGCTTCAGCTTCGGCAACGGCTGCTCGGGCGGCGAGAGCAGCGTCAACCTGTTCGGTTCGCCGCGACCGGCCCGCAACCCGGTGGAGATGGCGTGATGAAGACCTTCAAGATCCTCTCCGCGCTGCTGAGCTATCCGAGCGACGACCTGATCGCGGCGGCGTCGAGCTTCGGCGTGTTCCTGGAAGCCGAGGCGATCGTGCCGCCGGCGCATCGCCGGGCGCTCGCCGACCTGATCGCGGATATCGCGGCTGGCGACGTCTACGACCTGCAGGAGCGCTACGGCCTGTTGTTCGACCGCAGCAAGACGCTGTCGCTGCACCTGTTCGAGCACGTTCACGGCGAGAGCCGCGACCGCGGCCAGGCCATGGTCGATCTCAAGGCCACCTACGAGGCCGCCGGCCTCGAAATTGCGGCCAATGAACTCCCCGACTTCGTGCCGCTGTTTCTCGAGTTTCTGTCGACCCAGCCGCTGGAAGCGGCGCGCGACCTGCTGGGCCAGCCGTCCCATATCCTCGCCGCGCTCGGCGAGCGGCTGGGGCAGCGGCGCTCGCGCTACCGGGCGGTGTTCGACGCGCTGGTGGCGATCGCCGCCGAGGCGCCGTCCCGCGCCGCGGTCGAGGCGCTGCTGGAGGCGTCCGACGTCGATCCGATGGATCTCAAGGCGCTCGACGCCGCCTGGGAAGAGGAAGAGGTCCGGTTCGGGCCCGGCACCCAGGGCCAGGGCGCCTGCGGCCAGGAGACGCTGATCGCGCGGCTGCGCGCCGCCCGGCGCAAGGTCGACCCCGCGCTCACACACCAGAATCAGGGAGCTCCGCGTCATGCCAACCCTTAATGCGATCGTCTTCGGCTGGTACCCTTATCTCGCGCTGACCGTGTTCCTGTTCGGCAGCCTGGTGCGGTTCGACCGCGAACAGTATTCGTGGCGCACCGGGTCGAGCCAGCTGCTGCGGCGGCGCCAGCTGGTCTGGGGCTCCAACCTGTTCCATGTCGGCATTCTTGTCATCTTCGGCGGCCACCTGGTCGGGCTATTGACGCCGATCTGGGTGTTCGACTGGCTCGGCGTCTCCCACAGCTTCAAGCAGATGCTGGCGATCGTCGCCGGCGGCCTTGCCGGACTGATGTGCCTGGTCGGCATCTCCCTGCTGACCCACCGCCGGCTGTTCGATCCACGGATCCGCGCCAACTCGTCGTTCGGCGACACCGCGATCCTGCTGGTGCTGTTCGCGCAGCTGCTGCTCGGGCTCGCCACCATTCCGGTCTCGCTCGGCCATCTCGACGGCCACGAGATGGTGAAGTTCATGGCCTGGGCCCAGGGCATCCTGACCCTGCAGCCGGGCGTCGCCGCGCTGGTGTTCGACGTGCATCCGATCTTCAAGGCTCATCTCGTGCTCGGCATGACCATCTTCCTGCTGTTTCCGTTCACGCGGCTGGTCCACGTCTGGAGCGCGCCGGTCTGGTATCTCGGCCGTCGTGGCTACCAGGTGGTGCGCAGCCGCGGCCGCGTGGTCCAGCCGATCCAGCCGGCGGAGTAGGTCATGGATTGCTCGCTCCCGACGACCTTGCCGAAGCCGAAGACCGTCAGCGTCAACGGCACCGTGATCCCGCGCGAGCTGATCGCGCAGGAGGTCCAGAACCATCCGGCGGAGAAGCCGATCCTGGCCTGGCAGGCGGCCGCCCGCGCGCTGGTGGTGCGCGAGCTGCTGCTCCAGGAGGCAACGCGCCTCGGTGTCGCCGCAGAGCCGCTGCGCGATCCCGACGGGCGCAGCGAGACCCCCGAGGAGGCGGCGATGCGCGCGCTGGTCGAGCGCGAGGTCGAAAGCCCCGCCGTCGACGAGGCCGCCTGCCGTCAGTTCTACGAGCGCAATCCGTCGCGCTTCCAGGCCGGCGAGCTGTTCGAGGCGGCGCATATCCTGATCGCGGCGCCGCGCGGCGACGCCGCCGCGGCCAGGGCCGCGCGCGCCGAGGCCGACGCCATCCTGGACGCGGTCCGGACCAGGCCGGCAAGCTTCGCCGACGTCGCCCGCGACCGCTCGGACTGCAGGACCTCGGCCGACAACGGCGGCAACCTCGGCCAGGTCGGCGCCGGCCAGACGGTTGCGGAGTTCGAGGCGGGGCTGCGCGCCATGGCGGTCGGCACCTTCGGCGTCATCGACACCCGCTATGGCAGCCACGTGGTGCGGCTCGATCACCGTGCCCCGGGCCAGGTGCTGCCGTTCGCCCATGTCCGGGCCAGGATCGCCGCGTATCTCGCCGCCGCCGCGCACCATCGCGCGCTGGCGCGGTATCTCGGCGGTCTTGCCGCGCGGGCGCAGATCACCGGCATCGAGCTGGCGCCGGCCGCCGCGTCGACTCCGAGGGAGGAGCGTCATGCAACTCGGTGACATCATCCGTAGCCTGAGCGACGAGACCCAGGCCAGCGAGGCGTTGTTCGCCTGCAACGACATCGCGCTGGTGGCGCGGGTCGGCGAGGCCGCGCGGCGCTTCGACGAAACCGTCGGCGACTACGCCGCCGGCGCGGTGCGGCGGTTCGCCAATCTGGCCCTGAGCGAGGACTGGCTGGCGCTCATGACCGCGATCGAGCGCGCCCCGGATCCCGGGCTGCGGGTGCTCGCCCACATGGTCGACTGGTCGCTGCGCCAGGATGAGGCGCACGACACGCCGGCCCACGCCGGCTGCGGCTGCGGCGGTCACGGGGCCTGCGCGTGACCGGCGCGGCGGCGGATCGCACGTCCGAGACCGGGCGCGACCTCGCCCGGGTCGGCATTCTCGTGGTGTCGGATCGCGCCAGCCGCGGCGACTACGAGGACAGGAGCGGGACCGCGATCAACGCCTTCCTCAACGAAGCGCTGCGGTCCAACTGGATCGCCATCGTCAAGATCATCCCCGACGGCGCCGACAGCGTCGCGGCGGCGCTGATCGAGATGTCCGACCGGGAGGACTGCGACCTGGTGCTGACCACCGGCGGAACCGGCCCGGCGCCGCGCGACCTGACGCCCGAGGGCACCCGCCGCGTCATCGATCGCGAGCTCGAGGGGTTTGGCGAACTGATGCGCCGCGCCAGCCTGGAGCAGGTTCCGACCGCGATCCTGTCGCGCCAGCTCGCGGGAACCCGCGGGCACTGCCTGATCGTCAACCTGCCGGGCCGGCCGGCGGCGATCGACGTCTGTTTGACGGCCGTGTTTCCCGCGATACCCTATTGTCTGGACCTGATCGGCGCCCGTCGCCTCGAGGTGAACCCTGATGTCTGTCCCGCATTCCGCCCCGGATCATGAGGCCGCCGCCGACGAACGCTTCGGCGTCGCCGCGCTGGTCTATCGCAACGAGAACTACCCCGAGGCGGCGTTCGCGCGGCTGGTCGAGCGGGCGCGCGGGCTCAAGCTGAAGCTCGCCGGCGTGCTGCAGTATCCGGCGTTCGAGGGCGCCGACCGGCGCTGCGACGTGGTGCTGGAGGACCTGGCGTCGGGCCATCGCACCGCGCTGTTCGAGGATCGCGGCCCCGGCGCGCGCGGCTGCCGGCTCGACGAGGCGGCGCTGGCGGAGGCCACCGCCCGGATCGAGGGCAGCCTCGAAACCGGGCCGCAGCTGCTGGTGCTGAGCAAGTTCGGCAAGGTCGAGTGCGACGGCGGCGGCCTGCGCGACCTGATCGCGGCGGCCATCGACCGCGACATCCCGGTGATCATCGGCGTGCCGGAGCGCAACCTCGAGGCCTGGCGGCTGTTTTCGGGCGGTCTCGCGGTCGAGCTGTCGGAGGACGACGACGAGATCGCGCGGTGGGTGGAGTCGATTCGATAGGGCGACCGAAATCAGTTTTAATCAGCTATCCCGTCGTCCTGAGGTGGCCGCGCGACGCGCGGCCCTCGAAGGGCGACAGCCCGGGCCGTTCATCCTTCGAGACGCGGCCAAGAGGCCGCTCCTCAGAGTCTGACTCAAAATTGCAGCCAATAAAATCAGGCCGTTATTGATGAACTCGTCATGCCCGGCCTTGTGCCGGGCATCCACGACTTAACGGCGCCACCGCAAGAAAGACGTGGATGGCCGGGAGACCTTAGTCCTAGCGATCCGTCGAAGACGGATCGCGCTGCCCGGCCATGACGGAAAAAACAGCAATCGCAGCATCGTGAAAATGCTCGCTGCATTTTCGGTCAAACACTCAGGATGACGGGTCTATTTCTCAGACCTCCGGCAAATTCTCGTCGTCACCATGGCGCGGCGCTGATGGTTTGCGGCGGACAATGATGGGCCGTCCGCAGCAGCCGTCCCTGGACATGGCAATCGGGAGTGCCGACTGTGGTCAGGCTTTCGGTCGGCAGCACGTGGTATCGCACCACATGCATCCTGTGACGCGAATGTTTCGCTGTCGCCGCGGTCGTGACGGCCGCGGACGCAAGCAGCAGACAGGAATACACCGCGATCTTGCCCATCGTCACGCCTCGCCTGTTCAGAGCAGTTCCGTTGGCCCGTTTCCTATGTCCTGACGTCGGTCGTGATCGGCGGCGTCGGCGTCAGGTTTCCCAGCCGGCTGGGCTTTCAGCATCCTCTCGAGCGTCTCCAGCCGGTCGGCGTCGCGCGGCGGCTTGTCCCAGCGCAGCCGGTTGATGCGGGGAAAGCGCATGGCGACGCCGGAGCGATGCCGGGTCGAGCGCTGCAGGCCCTCGAACGCCACCTCGAACACCAGGCCCTGCTCCTCCTCGTGGACCACCTCGCGCACCGGGCCGAAGCGGGCCACCGTGTTGGCGCGGACGAAGCGGTCGATCTGGAGCAGTTCCTCATCGGTGAAGCCGAAATAGGCCTTGCCCACCGGCACCAGCTGGTCGCCGCTTTCGGTCGCGATCCAGACCCCGAAGGTGTAGTCGGAATAATACGACGACCGCTTGCCATGGCCGCGCTGGGCATACATCAGCACGGCGTCGACGATGTGGGGATCGCGCTTCCATTTCCACCATTCGCCGCGCGGCCGGCCGGGGACGTAAGCCGCGGCGCGGCGCTTCAGCATCACACCCTCGATGGCCTCGGAGTCCGCGCCGGCGCCGGCGCTTTGCGGATCGGCGCGCGCCGCGGCGAGCTCGGGCCAACTCGTGAACGCCACCAGCGGGGAGAGGTCGACCCGCGCGGAGCCGAGGCGGGCGATGAAGCGCTCGAGGCGGGCGCGGCGCTCCATGAAGGCGAGGTCGCGCAAATCCTCGCCGTCCTCGGCGAGCAGATCGTAGGCGCGCAAGTGGATCGGGAACTCCTTGATCAGCTTCGGCGTCACGGTCTTGCGGTTGAGGCGCTGCTGCAGCACGTTGAAGCTCTGCACCCGGCGCTCGCGTACCACCAGCAGCTCGCCGTCGATGGCGCCGACGTGGCCGAGCGCCGGTGCGAGGTCGGGAAACGCCGCGGTGATGTCCTCGCCGGTGCGCGAATAGAGCCGGGTCACCGGCACGCCGAGATCGCCGCGCCCGGTGACGGCCTGGACCCGGATGCCGTCCCATTTCCATTCGGCGGCGAAGTCGGTGGCCGCGAGCTTGTCGAAGTCGGCGTCCTCGATGGCGTGCGCCAGCATCACCGGGCGGAACGGCGCCGGGTCGCGGCTCACCGGCTTGTCGCCGCGGCCTTCGAGCCAGGCGAACAGCTCGGTGTAGGGCGGTGCCAGCGCCGGCCAGATCAGCTCGACTTCCTGCGGATCGTGGCCGCCGAGTTGCGCCGCCGCGGTCTTGGCGAGCCGCGCCGAGATGCCGATGCGCAAGCCCCCGGTGATGAGCTTGAGCAGCGCCCAGCGGCCGGTTTCGTCGAGATCGTCGAGCCAGCGCGAAAGCTGCGCCGGCAGCTCCCGCTTCGGCAATGTCGCCAGCGTGTCGACGACCTCGGTGAGCGTCGGCGGCGGCGGCGCGTTGCGGCCGCGGCGGTCGGCCGGCCACATCAGCGCGACGGTCTCCGACAGGTCGCCGACATAGTCGTAGGACAGGGCGAACAGCACCGGATCGGCGCGCGCCGCGACCAGGTCACGGATCAGCGCCGGCTTGGCGTGCTTGAACGACAGTGCGCCGGTGAGCGCGGCGAGCGCATAGCCGCGGTCGGGATCGGGAGTCTCGGCGAGATAATGCGTGATCAGGCGCAGCTTGTTGGTGCGGCCGGGCTCGTAGGCGAGCCGGTCGATGAGGTGGGCGAAGCTTTGCATCAGCTCCCGCCCTCGGCGCTGGCGGTCGTCGGCAGCGCGTCCTCGGCGTCCTCGTCACCGTAGCCGACCAGCGCCAGCGGCCGTGCGGACAGTCCGCGGGTCCCGCACCAGTGCACCAGCGCGTCCTCCTGGCCGTGGGTGACCCAGATCTCGCCGGCGCCGGTCGCGGCGATGGTGGCGGTGAGCCCGTCCCAGTCGGCATGGTCGGAGATCACCAGCGGCAGCTCAATGCCTTTCTGACGGCCACGGGCGCGCACCCGCATCCAGCCCGAGGCGAACGCGGTGACCGGATCGGGAAAGCGCCGGGTCCAGACGTCGCTGGTCGCCGCGGGTGGCGCCAGCGTGATGGTGCCGGCGAGATCCTGCTTGCGCGCGCCGGTCGCCGGCCGCAACTCGCCCAGCGCGATGCCGCGGCTCTGGTAGTAGCGCGTGATGCTGTCCATGGCGCCGTGCAGGTAGATCGGGGCATCGAATCCTGCGGCGCGCAGCAGCGCGATGATGCGCTGCGCCTTGCCCAGCGAGTACGCGCCGACCAGATGGGCGCGCTCGGGAAACAACGCCACCGAGGCCAGGAGCCTGGCGATCTCGCCGGCCGCGTCGCCGTGCCGGAACACCGGCAGGCCGAAGGTCGCCTCGGTGATGAAGACGTCGCAGGGCACCACCTCGAACGGCGCGCAGGTCGGATCCGCGGCGTCCTTGTAGTCGCCCGACGCGACGATGCGCGTCGCCCCGCAGGTGACTGCGATCTGCGCCGAGCCCAGCACGTGGCCGGCGGGATGAAACGAAACCGTGACGCCGCCGAGCGTCAGCGTCTCGCCATAGCGCACGCTCTGGGTCGCGGCGGCGAAACCTTCGCCGTGACGCAGCTGCATCATGTCGAGGGTTTCTTGGGTCGCCAGCACCCGGCCATGGCCGGCGCGGGCGTGGTCGGAGTGGCCATGGGTGATCAGTGCCCGCGCCACCGGGCGCACGGGGTCGATGTAGAAGTCGCCCGGCTTGCAGTACAGGCCGGCCGGCTGCGGCGTCAGGATGTCTTGCGGGCGCATTTTCGTTATATAGGGTCATGGCGGCCCCGGACGAGCCCTTCGCCGGGCGGACGATGGGGCCGCCGGTCCGCTCTTGTGCGGACGCGCCGCAGAACCATCTGATCGTTTTTCCTGTGTGTGTCCGGATCCTCCATCAGCCGCGATGCCCTTTCGTCTGTTCCTGACTTCCGGCAACCTGCTTGCCGACCGGCGCTATGATTTCGCCCGCGACCTCCAGCTGCGCGGCGATCTCGACGCGGCGGCGGAGGTGATGGAGCAGGCGGTCGAGCTCGCGCCGTCGTTCGCTTCGGGCTGGTTCGCGCTCGGCGAGATGCGCGAGGATCTCGACCGCCGCGATGCCGCCATCGACGCCTATCGCCGCGCCAGCGCCGCCGATCCGGAGGACCGCCATGGCGCGCGGCTGCGCCTGATCCGGCTCGGCGCCGAGCCGGTGGCCGAGATGTCGCCGGCCTATGTGCGGGCGCTGTTCGACCAGTACGCGCCGAAATTCGACATGGCGCTGCGCGGCGACCTCGGCTATCGCGGCCCGGAGATCCTGCTCAAGGCGGTGCTCGGCGCGCGTCACGCCGCCGGCCGTCCGGGCTTCTTCCGCGCCGGCCTCGATCTCGGCTGCGGCACCGGCCTCGCCGGTCTCGCCTTTGCCGCGATCGTCGATGTCATCGACGGCTTCGATCTGTCGCCGGGCATGATCGAGCGGGCGCGGGAGCGGCAGGTCTATCGCCGGCTCGAAGTCGCCGACATGATCGCCGCGCTGCGCGACGAAGGCGCCGGCAGCGCCGATCTCATTCTGGCAGCCGATGCCGTGGTCTATCTCGGCGACCTCGCCGGCCTGTTCAAGGAAGCGGCGCGGGTGCTCGGCGACGACGGTCTGCTGGCCTTCACCGTCGAGGCCGGCACGGGCGACGGCTTCGGCCTCGGCGCCGGCCTGCGCTACGTCCACAGCGAGGCGTACTTGCGCGCCGCGCTCGGCGCTGTCGGCCTGCAGGTCCGGGACCTTGCCGCGGTGTCGACCCGCACCGATGGCGGGGTCCCGGTGCCGGGCTATGTCGTGGTGGCGGGGCGGTCCTGAGGGGGCGACCGCGAGAGCGGGTTTCAGAAATTCGACCAGCCTTCACTCCTCGTCCTGAGAGTCTGACTCAGAATTGCAGCCAATAAAATCAGGCCGTTATTGGAGAACTCGTGGATGGCCGGGAGACCTTAGTCCTAGCGATCCGTCGAAGACGGATCGCGCTGCCCGGCCATGACGGAAAAAATAGCAATCGCAACATCTTGAAAATACTCGCTGCATTTTCGGTCAGACACTGAGGAGCGTCGCGCAAGCAACGCGTCTCGAAGGACGAGGCCACAGCGGCACGCGCCCCGGCCTCATGGTTCGAGACGGCGCAAGCGCGCCTCCTCACCATGAGGGAATGGCGGCCTTGGCGCTTGGAATGTCCGCGGCGGCGACTATATTGAAATTTCCATCAACAACGAAAGGAGGTGATCCAGTGTCTCACTCGAAGCGCTGTCACCTCGCTGGGATCGCCCGCTGAGCTCTGAGAAGGGCTCTGCTGACCGGGCGTTCTTGGCGCCTTGACCAGCGAGAGATCGAAGAGGGCGCGCCGCAGGCAACTGCGGCGCGTCTTTTTCATTGTGGAGGTGTCGGTGGCGAGGCCTTGGTCGCGTATCGCTCCGGCCGACGACGGCATCCCACAAACAAAAACCCCGGCGCGAGGCCGGGGTTTTGTTTCTTGACGCTGGTCGGTGATCAGAGCGGGCTGAGGTGGTAGTTCAGGCCGGTGCGGAAGGTGTGTTCCTGGATATGCGTCGTGTAGTTCATCGCCGGCCCGGACACCGGGGTGACCATGTCGGTCACGTGGCCCAGGTCGACGAACAGGTACTCGGTCTTGGCGGTCCAGCTCGGGCCGAACCAGCCGAACAGGTTGAACGGCGATTCGATGCCGCCGCCGACCGCGTAGCCGCCCTGGCTGTGGCTGAAGCTCTGGCTGCCGATCGGCGATTGGCCGCCGAGCGCTCCGGTGTAGGTGGTCTTGATGTCGCCGTAGGCATAGCCGGCGGTGCCGTAGAACAGGGTCGAGCCGACCGAGTAGCCGAGCCGGCCGCGGGCGGTGCCGAACCAGTCCATCTTCTGGTCGATGGCGACCGAGGAATTCAGGCCGCAGGTGAGCTGGCAGACCTTGTCGTCGCGCTGGCTCGAGCCCTGGAAGTCGGCTTCGGCGCCGAACACCACGTTGCCCCACTGCCAATTGTAACCGACCTGGCCGCCGCCGACCCAGCCGTCGGGGCTGACGTTGAAGACTTCCGCCGCAAGCAGCCGCGCGTCGACCACCTGGTTCATGGCGGTGGCGCCGCCGACATTGGCACCGCCGTAGAAGCCGGCCCAGCGCGCCACCGTCTCCGGCGCGTAGGCGCCATTGCCGCCGATGCGGTAGTTCAGGCCGACGCGGAACACCTGCTCGCGGATATCCGACGAGAAGGCATAGGCGTTGGGGGCGCCGGCCGGGCTGACGCCGCTCTGGCTGCCGAGGTCGATGTAGAGATATTCGATCTTGGCGGTCCAGTTGCCGCCCAGCGCCGCCTCGACGCCGCTGCCGATGGTCCAGCCCACGCGGGTGTCGCTGAACGCGGTTCCGGCGTTCGGCGCGGCAAGGTCGGTGATGGTGGTCTTCACGCCGCCATAGGCGACGCCGCCGGTGACATAGGACAGCACCGGCCCGGTGGCGAGGCCGACCCGGCCACGGGTGGTCCCGAACCAGTCGAGCTTCTGGTTGACCATGCCGCCAAACGCGCCGGCGCAGAAGAAGATACAGGTGGTGTTGTCCTTGACGCCGCTGCCCTGGATGTCGGTCTCGACGCCGAACACCACGTTGCCGAGGCCGAGGAAATTGCCGTACTGCCAGTTGTAGCCGATCTGGCCGCCGCCGATGAAACCGTTGCCGCCGATCCGGCTCTGCGTCGTGCTGCCGAAGGCCGCAATGCCGGTGTAGCTGCGGTCCAGCCCGCCACCCAGGTTGACGCCGACATAGAAGCCGGTCCAGTCATACACCTTGGCGATCGGCGCCTTGTAATAAGGCGCTTTCGCTGGCAAATCAGCAGCTTGTGCGGTCGCGCCCGTGGCTACGAGGGCAGCTGCGGCCAAAATCTTCTTCATGACAACCCCAAATCCCGTCGGATGTACGAATCCAAGACTAGGGTGCAAGTCTACCCTGTCGGAGGCCGGAGGGCTGTAGCGCCCCGGCCACAGCCGCGGACCGTCTCGGCCGCTGATTTGCCGGCGGTCCGGAACCCTGGGCGGCCTCGACCGCGCGGCGCGGAACGTCTACCTCTCTAAGGGTGCACGGAGCCGCCGAACCGCCCGAAGGTCCTGACGCCTGCCGGCCGCCTTTGCCCGCTGGTTTTCCGACCGGGGCTGGGCGCCGCGCCGGCACCAGCTGGCGCTGCGGGCCAAGGGGCGGGCGGGCCGGTCCGCCCTGCTGATCGCCCCGACCGGCGCCGGCAAGACCCCGCGGCAAAAAGCCCCGGCGCCAGGCCGAGGCTTTTTCCGGTCAGCTCACGATCGGAACAGGCAGCTAGTACTTCGCCACCACCGGCTCGTTGAAGTGGTAGTTCAGACCGGTGCGGAACAGGTCCTCGCGAACGTGGGTCGAGAAGGTCATGCCCACGGTGGGCGAAGACAAGGGGATGAAATCGGAGGTTCGGCCTAGATCGACATAGAGGTATTCGGTCTTGGCGGTCCAGTTCGGGCCAAACCAGCCGAACAGGTTGAAGGGCGACTCGATGCCACCGCCGACCGTGTAACCCGCCTTGGTGTGCGTGAAGGTCTGGTTGAACGGAGCGCCGATCAAGATGCCCGCGATGTTGGTCTTTACGTCGCCATAGGCGGCGCCGCCGGTGAAATAGAACAGCGTCGAGCCGATCGAATAGCCGATGCGTCCACGGGTCGTTCCCAGCCAATCCAGCTTTTGGTCGAACGCAGCGGTATTAACGCCATTGCAGAGGATTTCGCAGGCCTTGTTGTCCTGTTGCGTCGAGCCCTGGAGATCGGTTTCGATGCCGAGCACCCAGTTGGCGCTCTGGAAGTTGTAACCGAGCTGGCCGCCGCCGGTGAAGCCGTTGGTGCTGCTCAGGTTGAACGTATCGGTACGAATTTGGCCAGCCATGGGATAGGTCAGCGATGATCGGTTGATGGCTGCGGCGCCGCCGACGTCGATGCCGCCGTAGAAGCCAGCCCAGCGCGCCACCGGCTCGGCGAGATCAGTCGCGCGCTCGCCCATGCGGTAGTTCAGCCCGGCGCGGAACACCTGCTCGTTGACTTCGGAGCGGAACAGATAGGAATTGGCCACTCCAGTCTTGTCGCCGCTCTGGGTCCCGAGCGAGACGTAGAGATACTCGATCTTGCCGGTCCAGGCGCCGCCGAGGGCCGCTTCGACGCCGCTGCCCAGCGTCCAGCCGGTATTGGTGTTGCTGAACGAGGTGACGTTCGGCGGGATGGCCGACAGAATGGTGACCGTGGTATTGACGCCGCCATAGGCGAGACCTCCGGTGACGTAGCTCAGCACCGGCCCGGTGGCGAGGCCGACCCGGCCGCGGACCGTGCCGAACCAGTCGAGCTTCTGGTTGACCGAGAGGGCGCCCGAACCGGTCATGCAACCGTATTCACAGGTCCGATCGTCGTTGAAAGCCGAGCCCTGGATATCGGCCTCGAGGCCGAACACCACATTGCCGAGGCCGAGGAAATTGCCATGTTGCCAGTTGTAACCGATCTGGCCGCCGCCCAGGGCGCCCCAGCCGCCCAGCCGGGAGCTGGCGTTGCCGCCGAAGCGATTGGTGAGCGGGGTGAAGGAGCGGCCGAACCCGGTGCCGCCATTCACGCCGACGTAGAAGCCGGTCCAGTCATACACCTTCGCGACCGGCGCCTTGTAATAAGGCGTTGCTTTAGCGGGCAAATCAGCAGCCCGCGCGCCCGTGCCGGTGGCCACGAGGGCGGCCGCGACCAGTACCTTCTTCATGGGAGCCTCAAATTTTCTTTGGTAATCGAATCAAACGGTTTGGCGCAATTATACCGCTCGGTTCCGCGGGCGGCCACAGCTTTGCCCTCACGATAAGGGGTGGCTATCGAATTACCGTAAGGCCGCCGCTCGACCGCGCGGGCTGGACGGACTACCTCTCGGCGGGTGAGCGGAGCCGCCGACATTCCCGACAGTCCCGAGGCCCTGCCGGCCGCGTTTGTCCGCTGGTTCGCGGAACGCGGCTGGACGCCGCGCCGGCACCAGCTTGCGCTGCTGGCCAAGGCGCACGCGCGCCGCTCGGCGCTCCTGATCGCCCCGACCGGGGCGGGCAAGACCCTGGCCGGGTTCCTGCCGACCCTGGTGGATCTCGCCGGCGGCGGCCCGAAAGGCCGGCTCTCGTCCACCGGACGGGGCATCAGCCGCGGCGGCCTGCACACGCTCTACATCTCGCCCTTGAAGGCGCTTGCCGTCGACATCGCCCGCAATCTCGAGGCGCCGATCGCCGAGATGGCGCTGCCGGTCAAGGTCGAGACCCGGACCGGCGACACTCCGGTGTCGCGCCGCCAACGCCAGCGCCGCTACCCGCCCGACATCCTGCTCAGCACGCCGGAGCAACTGGCGCTGCTGCTGTCATCGGACGATGCGCCATTTCTGTTCTCGTCCCTGCGGCGGGTGGTGCTCGACGAGCTGCACGCGCTGGTGACCTCCAAGCGCGGCGACCTGCTGGCGTTGGGACTGGCGCGCCTGTTCACCTTGGCGCCCGAGCTCACCACCATCGGCCTGTCGGCCACGGTGGCCGATCCCGACGCGCTGCGGCGCTATCTGGTGCCACAGGCGAGCACTGTGGCGGCGATGGCTGATCTGGTGATTGCCGATGCCGGCGCGCAGCCGATCGTCGAGATGCTCGATACGCAGGAGCGGCTGCCCTGGGCCGGCCACTCGGCGCGCCACGCGCTCGGCGAAGTCTACGACCTGATCCGGCGCAACAAAACGACGCTGGTGTTCGTCAACACCCGCAGCCAGGCCGAGATGCTGTTCCAGGAGCTGTGGCGCATCAACGACGACAACTTGGCGATCGCGCTGCATCACGGCTCGCTGGACGTCGCCCAGCGCCGCAAGGTCGAGGACGCCATGGCGGCCGGCCGGCTGCGCGGCGTGGTCTGCACCTCCTCGCTCGATCTCGGCATCGACTGGGGCGACATCGATCTGGTCATCAATGTCGGCGCGCCGAAGGGCGCGTCACGGCTGATGCAGCGCATCGGCCGCGCCAACCACCGCCTCGACGAACCGTCGCGCGCCGTGCTGGTGCCGGCCAACCGCTTCGAGGTGCTGGAATGCAAGGTTGCGATCGACGCGGTCGCCGAAAACGCCCAGGACACGCCGCCCGAGCGCCAAGGCGCCCTCGACGTGCTGGCGCAGCACGTGCTCGGCCGCGCCTGCGCCGCGCCGTTTCTCGCCGACGAGCTCTATGACGAGGTGCGCGCCGCCGCGCCCTACAGCGCGCTGTCGCGAACCGATTTCGACGACGTGGTCGAGTTCGTCGCGACCGGCGGTTACGCCCTGAAGAGCTACGAGCGCTTCGCCCGGATCCGCCAGGACGCGGCGGGGCGCTGGCGGGTCGCCAATCCGAAGGTGCGCCAGAGCTATCGCCTCAATGTCGGCACCATCGTCGAGGAGCAGATGCTCAAGGTCCGCCTGGTGCGGTCCCGCGCCGGCGGCGCCGGGCCGACCGGGGCGATCGGGCGCGGCGGCCGCATGCTCGGCGAGATCGAGGAATATTTCATCGAAGGCCTGGTCGCCGGCGACACCTTCGTGTTCGGCGGCGAGGTGGTGCGCTACGAGGCGCTGGTCGAGGACGAGGTCTACGTTTCCCGCAGCAACGACACTGATGCCAAGGTGCCGTCCTACATGGGCGGCAAGTTTCCGCTGTCGACCTATCTCGCCGACCGCGTGCGCCGCCTGCTCGCCGACCAGGATGCCTGGCGCGGACTGCCGGACCAGGTGCGCGAATGGCTGACCTTGCAGCGGCGGCTGTCGCGCGTGCCCGGCGCCAGCGAAATGGTGGTCGAGACTTTTCCCCGCGGCGGCAAGTCCTATTTCGTGTGCTATCCGTTCGAGGGCCGGCTCGCCCACCAGACGCTGGGCATGCTGCTGACGCGGCGGCTGGAGCGCGCCCGCGCCCGACCGCTCGGCTTCGTCGCCAACGAATATGCGCTCGCGATCTGGTGCGTCGGCGACGTCGCGGCGATGATCCGCCACCGCATGCTCGACCTCGACGCGCTGTTCGACGCCGACATGCTGGGCGACGACCTCGAGGACTGGCTCGCCGAATCCGCGCTGATGAAGCGCACCTTCCGCAACTGCGCCATCATCTCCGGGCTGATCCCGCGCCGCTTCACCGGCGAGGAGAAGACCCGGCGCCAGGTGCTGTTCTCGACCGACCTGGTCTACGACGTGCTGCGCAAGCACCAGGCCGACCACGTGCTGCTGCGCGCCGCCCGTGCCGACGCCGCCACCGGGCTTCTCGATCTGCGCCGACTCAGTGATATGCTGGCGCGGATCCGGCGCCACATCACCCACCGGGATCTCGACAAGGTGTCTCCGCTGGCGGTGCCGGTGATGCTGGAAATCGGCCGCGAGGCGGTCTATGGCGAGGCCTCCGACGAGCTGCTCGCGGAGGCCGCCGAGGAACTGGTGCGCGACGCCATGGCGGACGGCTAGAAAGTCTGAACACACAATGCGGGCGACAAAATCCAGCGTTTCTCAAAAACGTCGTCTTGCCCGGCCAGCGCGATCCGTCTTCGACGGATCGCCAGGACTAAGGTCCGCCGGGCATCCACGCCTTTCCCGCATGGCGGCTAAGAAAGACGTGGATGGCCGGGACAAGCCCGGCCATGACGATGAAAAAGTCTTTCATGTGTTGTTGCGACAGCTTGTGAAAGGTCGTTGCATTTCCGGCCAGACCCTGAGGCGGCCCTCGCGCCGAGGAGTGTCATGACGGCGCTCGCGGCCGCGCCGGCCGGCGCCGATCTGCCGTTTCGCCTCGCCGGGATCGACCTCGTCGCCGATCTGTCCGGCGCGTTGCTGTGGGAAGACCAGCGCCTGCTGGTGGTCTCCGACCTCCATCTGGAAAAGGGCTCGAGCTTCGCCCGCCGCGGCGTGCTGCTGCCGCCCTATGATTCGGCGGCGACGCTGTCGCGGCTCACGCGCCTCGTCCTGCGCCACGACCCGCGCACCGTGATCGCGCTCGGCGACAGCTTCCACGACCGCGAGGGCCATGACCGGCTCGGCGCCGCCGATCGCGACGCCATCGCCGCCCTGCAGCGCGGCCGCGAGTGGATCTGGATCGCCGGCAATCACGATCCGGACGTGCCCGCAGAGGCCGGCGGCACGGTCGTGGCCGAACTTTCGATCGGGCCCTTGGCGTTTCGTCATGAGCCCACCGGGGGGCGCGGTGAAATCGCCGGCCACCTCCATCCCAAGGCACGGGTGGCGACCCGCGGCCGCGCCATCGACCGGCGCTGCTTCGCCAGCGACGGGCTGCGCGCCATCATGCCCGCGTTCGGCGCCTATGCCGGCGGCCTGAGCATCCGCGATCCCGCGTTCGCGGCGATCTTCCGCTCCACCGCCTTCACCGCGCACGTGCTCGGCGACCGCCGGATGCACGTGATCGCGGCGTCGAGGTGTTGTTGAGGAAGCGTTGATCCTGGCGCGACGTGAGCCCCTCATCCTGAGGAGCATCGCGTAGCGATGCGTCTCGAAGGATGAGGCCACGAGCGGCACGCGCTCCGGCCTCATGGTTCGAGACGCGCGGCGTTGCCGCGCTCCTCACCATGAGGAAGTCACCCCGCTGCGATTTCGACCCGCACCGGAAACTGCTGCAGCAGGCGCTGCACTTTCTCGGCGGCGTCCTTGCCGGCGGTGATGCGCAAATAGAGCCCGCGCGACGGGTCGGTGATGGCCTCGACGCTCGCCGTGTCCGACAGCTGTTCCGCCGCCAGCAGCAACCGCGCCGCCTCCTGCGCCGCGATCTCGCGCAGCTTCGGCTTGAAGATCTTGCCGATCGGCGTCAGCGGCATGTCGGCGAGCACCGCCACCGCGCGCGGCCGCGCCGGCGGCTCGATGATCCGGTCCTGGACGAAGGCGGCGAGGGCGTTGGAGTCGATGGTCGCGCCGGGCTGCGCGGCGACGAACAGCATCGGCACCTCGCCGGCATAGGCGTCCGGCCGCCCGACCGCGGCGGCGAGCCCGACGCCCGGAAACTGCAGCGCGGCGTCCTCGATGGTGCGCGGGTCGATGTTGTGGCCGCCGCGAATGATGACGTCCTTGGCGCGTCCCATGATCTCGACGAAGCCGTCGGCGTCGACCCGGCAGAGATCGCCGGTGCGCAGCCAGCCCTCGTGGAACGCATCCTCGGTCTGCTTGCGGTCGACATAGCCGGTGAACACCTGGGGGCCGCGCACCAAGAGTTCGCCGACCGGCGCCGGCCACGGTTCGCGATGGATCTTGCCGTCGGCGAGCACGGCGAGTTCGAACAGCGGATTGCGGGTGCCGACGCATTCGCGTTTCGGCGTGGTGCCGGCGAAGTCGTGGGTGATGGCGCCGGCCACCTCGGTCATGCCGTAGACCTGCTGCAGGCAGCTGCCGCCCCAGGTGGCGAGAAAGCGCCGCTCGATCTCCGGCGGACAGACCGAGGCGCCGGTCGGGACCACGCGCAGGCTCGAGATGTCGGCGCCGCCCACCGGCACGTTGGCGATGGCGCCGAGCGTGGTCGGCACGTTGCCGGCATGGGTGAGCCGGTAGGTCTCGACGATGGTCCAGAAATTGGCGGCCAGCGCGGGGTCGCGGGCCCCGGCCGGCCCCGGGATCATCACCGTCGCTCCGACCGAGAAGGCGCCGCCGACCCCGACGAACAGGCCGCCGACGTGAAACAGCGGCAGCGCGATCATGCCGCGGTCGCCCTTGCGGTAGTCGAGCGCCATCCGCGACGCGATGCAGGACACCACCATGCCGCGGTTGGTGAGCCGCGCCACCTTGGGGTGGCCGGTGGTGCCGCCGGTCGGCAGCATCACCGTGACCCGGTCGGCCTCGGCGGCGTCGGTGCAGCGGCCGTAGTCGTCGCGCCACGACGGATCCGGCGTCAGGGCCTCGCCGTCGAACGCCACCGCGCCGTCGAGCGGCACGACGATGGTCCGCTCCAGCGTCGGGACTTCCTTCCCGATGCCGACGACCTTCTCGTGAAGCCCGCCGGGCGCGCCGAGCGGCGGCACCAGCAGCAGCCTGGCCTTGATCGCATTCAATTGCGCGACGATCGCCTCGCGCGAGAACAGCAGGTTGAGCGGCTCGGCGACGCCGCAGGCGGCGCCGCCCCAGATCGCCGCGATGGTCGCCGGCCCCGACGGGGCGAGGATCGCCACCGCGTCGCCGGCGCCGATGCCGAGCGCCCGGAAGCGGTTCTCGGCTGCCTTGATGAAGCCCATCATGGCGTCGTAGGAATACACCACCGGATCGGGATCGAGCGCGGAGCGCAGATAGATCACGGCCTCCGCCGCCGGATCGCGCGCGGCGCCGGCGCCGATCAGGTCGACGATGCGCGGATACGTTGCAAGCGCCGCCCTCATCTCGGTGTCGCGTGCGGTCTCGCGCGCGATGGCGCCTGCGTCCGGCATCGGTCCCTCCCTGCAATTGCTTGTGCCGGCTGGTCCGCCGGCTTTGGCCAAACTGTCCATGGTCGGGCGAAGTTTGGCAAGGGTCGTTTCGGCGCGGCGGACTATGCCGCGTTCGATGGGACTCCGTCGCACTCTGCGGCAAGGCGCCGGCGCGCCCCAGCGATAGGCTCATGAGGGCGAGCCAGATATCGTCCCGCCTCAATCCCGCCGGAACACCACCGAGGCGAGCCAGCCGGTGGTCAGCGCCATCGCGACGATGGTGAGGCCGTAGAACAGCGCGCGCTGCCGCGCGGCGTTGGCGACGAACTGTTCGAAGCCGATCTTGACCACCTCGAACCGGGTCGAAGTCGAGGCCACGAAAGCGCCGCGCGACAACAGCTTGATGTCGATGTCGTAGTCGCCGACCGGCACTTCGGCCGGCAGCGGGATGGTGGTGCGAAACAGCGTCGGCGTCAGGAATGTCACCGCGGCGGTGTTCTGGCGGTAGAGGCCGTGCTCGGTGCGCAGCCGGATGAAAGCCCTGCGGAACGGATCGCTCGCCACCACGTCGGCGTAGTCGGTGCCGACGCGCTGGGTCAGCACGATGTGATCGAGGCCGATCTTCAGGCTGCGTTGCAGCTCGGGCGATGTGATGGCGTCGAACGGCCGGTTGGCGAAGATCGCGAGATAGGACGGGACCTGGAGGAACTGGCGGGAGTCGGCGTTGACCCAGATGCCGAACGCGCGCTCCTTGCGCCGGGTCACGAAGTCGTCCGGCGGGCCGCTGACGGTGACCACCAGGTCGTAGGCCGAAGGCGGGGCGAAGGCGTCGCCGTCGCGCTCGACCGAACCGAACAGCACGAGCTCCTCGCCGGCGTAGTTCGGCGTGATGGTGACGCGGTGGTTCGACACCGAGACGATCAGGCGTTCGGCGCGCGCCGGCGCCGCGGCGAGCGCGACGCCGATGCCCGCGGCAACGAGCGCGATGGCGAGCCGCAGCCTCACGGCGTGGTCCCGATTTCGCGGATGGTGAACAGCTCCTGCGGCTGGATCACCAGCTCGACGGCGAAGCGGATGCCGACCGAGAGAATGAGGAGACCGAGCAGCAGCCGCAGCTGTTCGCCGCGAATGCGCTGGCCGGCGCGGGCGCCGAACTGGGCGCCGGTCACCCCGCCGATCATCAGGATCAGCGCCAGCACCGCGTCGACCTGGTGGTTGGTGACGGCGTGCAGCAGCGTCGCCATGGTCATGGTCGCCAGCGTCAGCACCTGCGCGGTGCCGATGGTGGTCGAGGTCGGCACCCGCAGGATGTAGATCATCATCGGAATCAGCAGGAAGGCGCCGCCGATGCCCATCACCGCGCCGACGAATCCGATCAGGAGCCCGATCGCGATCACCGGGATCACCGAGAGGTACATCTTCGAGCGCTTGAACCGCATCTTCAGCGGCAGGCCATGGATCCAGCCGTGGCTGCCGGAGCGGCGCAGCTTCGGCGGCAGGCCGCGGCGGGCGTGGCGCAGCGCGCCGATACCCTCCCACAGCATCAGTCCGCCCACCGTCGACAGCAGCGCGACGTAGGAGACGGCGATGGTCAGATCGAGCTGGCCGAGCGACCGCAGCAGGGTGAACAGGGCGACGCCCAGCGCGGTCCCCACCACGCCCCCGCTCAGCAGCACGAAGGCGAGCGCGGGATCGATGGCGCGCCGGCGCCAGTAGGACAGTGCGCCGGTCAGCGACGAGGCGGCGATGTGGCTGGACACCGAGGCGACCGCGACCGCCGGCGAGATGCCGACGAAGATCAGCAGCGGCGTCATCAGGAAGCCGCCGCCGACCCCGAACATGCCGGAGACGAATCCGACCGCCATGCCCATCGCCAGGATGAGAAACATGTTCACCGGAAGGTCGGCGATCGGAAGGAAGATCTGCACGCGCGTAGCCCTGGATGAGCGATGCCAGATGCGAGCCGGAGGGCCGCCGGTCGCGGCGGTCCTCGAAGGACCGGAGCGCTATCGCGCTCCAGCTTTTTGATTGAGCATGATCTGTTCGGAAAACCGGTGTCTACTTTTCCGGACCATGCTCTAACAGGGCAGGATAAAGAGTCCAGAACAGTCTGGCTGCGCCGCGGTGCCGTGGTGGTTAATGCACCTGGGCGATCTGGCGGGGCGCCGTCACGGCGACGCGCCCGCGCTTCGGGGCCGGCCTGGCCGCCGGCGCCGGCGTGGCGTCCCAGCCCCCGGCGGGCGCCACGACAGTGACGGCGTCGTCGGGCTGCGGCGCGGCCACGAAGGTCTGCACCGCGAGTTTCGCCGCGGCGAGCGACTGGGCGTCGAGGCGCTTGGCGACGTCGTCGCGCTTGCGGCCGGCGTCGGCGTCGCCCTGGGCGGCGGCGAGGCTGAACCACTTGTACGATTCGGCGAGGTTCTGCTCGACGCCGATGCCGCGGGCGTAGAGGATGCCGAGGTTGAACTGGCTGTCGGCGACGCCGTGGTCGGCCGCCTTGCGGAACCACTCGGCCGCGCTCTTGTAGTTCGGTCCGCGCGCGCCACCATCGGCGTCGAGCACCGCGAGATTGTGCATGGCCTTGGCGTTGCCGCGCTCGGCGGCGCGAATGTAGTAGCGGCGGGCCGCGTCGATGTCCTTCTTTCCGCCCAGGCCCTTCTCATACATGGTGCCGAGGCGGAACATGGCCGGCACGACGCCGCCGTCGGAAGCGCGATCGAACCACTTCATGGCCTCGTCGTAGTTCACCGGTACGCCGCGGCCGTCGGAATAGCGGCTGGCGACCTCGAAGGCCGCGGTCGGATCGCCGCGCAGCGCGGCGGCCCGCAGCAGCGGCCCGCCGATGGCGTCGGGCAGGGCGTCGGACACCGGGCTGAGCGAGGCCGGCGCTGCCGGCGTCGGCGGACGGTGGTCGCCGACCGGTGCCGGTGTGGCGGATACCGGCGGCGTGGGGATCGCGCCGGTCACATCCGACGGCCTGGCCGGCGCGGCGTCGCGCGGTTCGGCCGACGGCATGGATGGCGCCGCCGCGGTGCTGCCCTGGCGCTCCATCGGCGTCGGCGAGGTGATCGTCGGCAGGGTCAGTTCGCGGGAAGGTGCCGGCGGCAGAGGCGTGGCGTCGCTGGCCTTGTCGTGGGCCGGCTCGGCGGGCTGCTCGACCGGGGCGGGCGTGCCGCCACCCTCGAGCATGGTCATCGCCATCTTGAAGCCGCTGAGCACGATGACGACGACACTGGCGCCGACCAGCAGCGAGCGGATCTTCGCGGTGATGGTCGAGGGACCGCTCGCGCCCGCGGTGGCCTGACGCCCCTTGGCGTCGAGCACGCTGACGTGACGCGGCTTCTCGGTGGCGACGTCCTTCGGCGGCGCGCCGGCGGCGGCCTGGGCGGCGCGGCGTGCCGCGGCGATGAAACTGGAGGTGCTGACCGGCCCCTGCGGCTGGGTCGGGATCTCGCTGAGCACCTGCTCCGAGGCCGCGATGCGCTGCGCCGGCGAGGCCGCGGCGGCCGGGCGGTCCTGCGGGCGCGTGCCCGGTTCGAGCGGAAAATCCGGCGGCAGGCTGGGATCGATCGGGGCGCGGGGCGGCGGAACGTCGCGTGCCGGCGGCGGCGGCGTGATCGCGATCTCCTCGCGCGGGGCGCCGATCAAAATATCCTTCAGCGCCGGGGCCGGCGGGGTCTGCGGCGCGACCGGTGCGGCTGGCGTGACCGGCGCGG
>JARLJA010000201.1 GCA_031291445.1 Xanthobacteraceae bacterium
CACGACCACGCATCCTGCACCCCTGGCCCCACGTCCGCTTCGCCGTCACACACCCGAGGTGGGAGCCGTATGCCCGAATTGGGCCCGTACGGATCTGTGCGGGGGGCGTCCAGTAATGGACGTCCCTACCGCGACCGCGCCTTCGGCGCGCCCCGGAATGACGAGGCATTGGAATTTGGCCTACCCCTCACACCTGGTGGATGAACGCCTTCCTGCCGGTCGCGGGCGTCAGCACGAAATCCTGCTCGACCTCCCAGAACTCCGGCCCGTCGAAGCCCAGCTTCTTGGCTTCCGCGGCGTCGGACGTCTTGCGGAAATCGCCGATCAGGCTCTTCTTCACGCCGAACACCGCGTCCTGCCTCAGGTACTGGCAGTGCGGCTCGAAGATGTGGGTGATGACCGGATCGTAGCCCTCGGCGGTGAGGATGACGTGGATGTGCGCGGCGCGGTTGATGCCGCGGCCGAGCGCGTTCAGCAACTCGCCGACCGGACCGTCGCCGGGGATCGGGTAGTAGCGCGGTAGCGCCGAGCGGAACCAGTAGGCGCCGTCCCTGTCGGCGGCGAACACGCCGCGCATGTTCATGTCGGGTTGCACGTCCTTCTGCTGGACGTCGTAGAAGCCGTCGTCGTTGGTCTGCCAGACGTCGAGACGGGCGCCCGGGATCGGCTTGCCGGCGGTGTCGGTGACGCGGCCGCGCACCACCAGCGGCTCGCCCTTGCCGTCGAGGCAGATGGTGTCGCCGTTCTTGCGGTTGGGCGGATTCATCACGTAGAACGGCCCGAGGATGGTGTTCTCGGTGGCGCCCGAGGGCCGGCGGCTGTTGATGGCGTCGACCAGCATCGAGACCCCGAGCACGTCGGAGAGCAGGATGAACTCCTGCCGCCACTGGGTGCACATGTGCCCGGTCCGGGTGAGGAACTCGATGCCGGCGAGCCACTCCTCGTGGGTCGGCTCGACCTCCTTGACGAAGGCGTGCAGATGCCGCGTCATCGCCTCTACCACCTCGGCGATGCGAGGATTGGCCTTGGCGTGATCGATCCGCGCGTTGACGACCTCTGCCGAATTCTCTTCCGAGAAATAGGCGATGTCGTCGGTATCGGCGCTTGCTGGTTCCGGGTTCGGCATCTCGTCCTCCGCTCTGTCTTCCGTGTTCTTGTGGATCGCGTGATTCTCAGGGCCGGGGCGGGTCGCCGCGCCAGGCCGCGGCGATCAGGTCGCGGATCGCCGCCGCCTCCAGCGGGCGCGGATTCCAGTACGGGTTGCGCATCGCGGCCTCGGCGGCCCGCGTGATGCCGTCCTCCGGCATGCCGATGTCGCGCAGCCCGCGCTTGGCGCCGACCCGGCCGGCGAGATCGTAGAGCCCGCGGGCGGCGTCGTCGACCCGCAGGGCGCGCGCCACGCGGGCCATCGCCTCCGGCGCCGCCGCCGCATTGTAGGCGACGGCATGGGGCAGGATGATGGTGTGGGTTTCGGCATGTGGGAGGTCGAACATGCCGCCCAGCGTGTGGCACAGCTTGTGGTGCAGCGCCATGCCGACCGCGCCGAGACAGACCCCGCCTAGCCAGGCGCCGTAGAGCGCGCGCTCGCGCGCGGCGCGGTCGGCCGGCGCCGCGACGATCCGCGGCAGGGCCTCCGCCAGCGCGCCGATGCCGTCCTCGGCCATCATCGACACGATCGGGTTGCGGGTTTCGGCATAGAGCGCCTCCACCGCGTGGGCGATGGCGTTGATGCCGGACACCGCCGACAGCCCGACCGGCAGCCCGAGCGTGAGGTCGACGTCGTAGATCACGGTCTCGGGCAGGATGGCGGCGTCGCGCTGCGTCGTCTTGGCGCCGTCGCTGGTCTCGCCGAGGATCGGCGTCATCTCCGAGCCGGCATAGGTGGTCGGGATGCAGACCTGATCGACCCCGGTGCGCAGCGCCAGCGCCTTGCCGAGGCCGGTGGTCGAGCCGCCGCCGATCGCGACCACGCATTGCGCGCCGGCCGCGGTCAGGCGCGCCAGCGCGGCCGCGGTGACGTGGGTCGGCGTGTGCATGGTGGCGCCGGAAAACACGCCGGCGGCAAGCGGGCCGAGCAGCGCGGCGATCCGCTCGCCGTCGGCCTGCTGGTTGGGCGTCGTCAGCACCAGCGCGCGGCTGGCGCCGAGCCGTCCGACCTCGGCGCGGACCTGTTCGACGGCGCCGGCGCCGAACACCACGCGCATCGGCAGGGCGTCATAGACGAAGGGCTGCATGGCTTCAGTTCCTCTCGCGGACGGGGCGACGTCGCGAACCCGCACCGGGGCGCCGGCTCACGGCACCGGGTAGTCGACCTGGTGGCGGGTGACGCGAAGGTCGCCGAGTTCCGCGCGCACGCGCAGGTGCTCCGGATGGTCGGCGTAGGACTTGAGGTCCTCCAGCCGGGAGAACTCGGTCACCAGCACCACGTCGCAGGCATAGTCGACCTCGCTGATGTCGAGACCGATCTCCATGTGGGTCATGCCCTCGATCCGGCCGCGCAGGCTCTCGAACGCGGCCTTGACCTTGAGCCGCGCCGCCTGCCGCTGCTCCGGCGTGTCGCCGCGCACGCGCCACATCACGATATGTCTGACAGGTCCATGCATGGTGGAGTCCGACTTGAAGTCACGCCTCTGCTCCGAGTATTGGCTTGCGAAAAAAGAAATAAAGCGCCACTCTTGCAATAGTCTTTTGTTCATTGCGGAAAAATGGACCGACTCACTCAAATCGAGGTTTTCGCCAGGACCGCCGAACTGCTGAGCCTGTCGCGCGCCGCCGAGAGCCTCGGCATGTCGGTCGCCGCCGCCAGCCGGCACCTCGCCGGGCTCGAGGAACGGCTGGGAGCGCGGCTGATCGAGCGCAACACGCGGCGGCTGTGGCTCACCGAAGCGGGCACCGAATTCCTCCAGCGCAGCCGCCAGCTGCTCGACGACCTCAGCGAGGCCGAGGACGCGGTCGCCGAACGCGTGGTGGCGCCGCAGGGCCTGCTGCGGGTCACCAGCTCGCTGTCCTTCGCGATGCTGCGGATCGCGCCGATCTTGCCGGAATTCCTCAGCCTGTATCCCAGGCTCAGCGTGCAGATCGCGGTCAGCAACCGCTATTTCGACTTCATCGAGTCCGGCATCGACCTCGCGATCCGGACCCGCGAATTCGAGCCCGACTCGAGCATCGTGGTACGCAAGCTCGGCTCGACGCCGCGGCTGCTCGCGGCGTCGCCGGCCTATCTGGCGCGACGCGGCACGCCGCTACAGCCGGGCGACCTCGCCGGCCACGACATGCTGGTCTACAACCTCGCCAACGATCCCTTCACGCTCAACCTGCGCCGCGGCGACGCCAGCGAGCGGATCCGGATCACCAGCGTGCTCGACAGCAACGACGGCCAGGTCATTCGCCAGGCGGCGCTTGCGGACATGGGCATCCTGATCCAGCCGCTCTATATCATCTACCGGGATATCGAGGAGGGCCGGCTGGTCGCGCTGCTGCGCGACTGGGAGCTGCCGATCCTCAACATGAACATCGCCTACCAGAACCGCGCCCGGCCGCCGGCCAAGATCAAGGCCTTCGCCGACTTCCTGATCGGCAAGGTGCGCGCCGACGCCATGAGCGGCATCAGGTATTGATTTGCGGTGGCAGCCTTCCTGTCGTCATGGCCGAGCTTGACCAAGCTTGACCCGGCCATCCACTCTTTGCTTCGCGGCCGCTGCCCGCGCATGACGGGTCAAATGACGAACGGGTCAAATGGCGAACGCCTGAAGCGATTGGCCGGATCTTGTGTCGGACTGTCAGGATGTCGGATCCCAGCCGGGACCCCCCCTATCCCTTGAGGTCGCGGGTGCGGTGATCGGCCCACAGCAACACGACTCCGAACAGGACGAACATCGCGACGACGGCGACGGATACGATCAGGCTGTCGGTGGGCATTTCCTCGAACTCCCCTGGATTCTGATTGAAACCAGGATAGCCGGCTGCAAATGCCTCGCGATTTGATCCCGATCAAATTCCGCTCGCGGCGCGAAGCCGCCGGGCGTCAGCGCCGCAGCGCGGTGGCGCCGAACGCCGCGACCAGCGGTTGCTCCAGCTGGCCGGTCATGTCGCTGAGCGTGCCGAAGGCGTCGACCCGGGTCATCGCCGGGGCCGAGGGGCGCTCTCCGATCAGGGTCGAGAAGATGTCGGCGATGGTGATGATGCGGGTGAGGTCGCCGATGGCGCCGCCCTTCAGCCTGTCGGGATAGCCGCTGCCGTCGAGCAGTTCGTGATGGTCGCGCACCGCGTCGCGGACGTCGACCGGCAGGCCGTCGAGATACTTGACCGATTCGTAGCCCAGCGTCGGATGGCGCTCGACGATGGCGCGCTCGTCGGCGGTGAGTTCGCCGGGCTTGTCGAGGATCTCGACCTCGATCGCCGCCTTGCCGATGTCGTGCAGCGTCGCGGCGAGGCCGATATTGATGAGGTCGGTGCCGGCGATGTTGATGCTCATGCCGAAATCGACCGCGACGCCGGCCACCAGCAGGCAATGCTGGAACGTGCCCTCGTGGTGGCGGCGGACGTCGTCGATCCATCCGGACAGCCCGATGGCGGCGACGCTGCCGATGATCTGGTGGGTGGCCTCCTGGGTGCGCTTGAGATCGACGGTGCGGCCCTGGGCGATGTCGGAAAAGATCGCCTCCAGTGCCCGGCCGCATTCGCCGACCACCGCGGCGCGCGGCTTCGGGGTCTTGCCCTCGAGCGGCAGCCGCGCCCGCAGCACCTTGCCGGAAAACGGCGTGAACACCACGTCGGTGGCGCCGAGCGAATAGGCCTGCACCACCAGCGCGCGCTCGTTGCCGTCGATGGTGAAGATCCGCGTCGCGGCGCGCGGCGCGCGCCCCAGCACCTGGCGCAGCGCGACGATGGTGTCGAGGTCGCGCAGGCTCGCGGCGACGATCACCATGTCGGCGTCGATCGCGCCGCGCACCTCGTCGAGCACCAACAGGTCGGCCGAAACGTGGGGCTCCAGCATGGTCTTGATGCGCGCGCCACGGCTGTGGTGATCGGCCAGCACCACGATGCGTGGCGCGGAGGTCTGCGGGATGATGGCGGGGGATTTGCGGGCGGGGGTGGACACGCATGAACTCCGACGCGGAGAGGAAGGGGATCCGGATACGTTAGCGAAGAGGTCTTGCCATTCCGTATGTCCGGGCGACTCACACTGTGCGCGGCGCGGTAAGCCTTCCTTAGGCGTCTTGACCGGATGCCATTGATGCGAATGATTGGCATCGGCAGGTGGCGGCCGCGCCATTCTGTATCCCGATGGCGGACGGTTAACCTTCCGTAAGCACAAGCGGCTCCATGTTACCGCCATTGCGATTTGGCGGTACGATTTGGAGTGTTGGAATGCCCCGCTTGCGGTTCTTGCGGTTTTCGGTGAGCAGGCGAATCTACCTGATCATTGGATTGAGTTTTCTTGGATTGATCGGACTGGCTGCGCTGCAGGCCAACACGCTGGCGACCTCGCTGAAGGCGCAGCGTCAGGGCGAACTGAGCCATCTCGCCGAACTGGCGGTCGGCATCGCCCAGGAGGAGTACGACGCCGCCCGGCGCGGCAACGGCTCCGAGGAGGCCGCCAGGGCTCAGGCGGCGGCGCGCATCGGCAGGCTGCGCTACGGCAACGGCGACTATTTCTTCATCAATGACTATGCGCCGCGGATGATCATGCATCCGACCAAGCCCGAGCTGAACGGCAAGGACGTCGGCGACATCAAGGATCCGGGCGGCAAGCCGCTGTTCGTCACGTTCGTCGACCTGGTGAAAAGCAAGGGCGCCGGCTTCGTCGAGTACCAGTGGCCCAAGCCCGGCAAGGATGCGCCGCAGCCGAAGCTGTCCTATGTCACCGGCTTCAAGCCGTGGGGCTGGGTGATCGGTACCGGCGTCTATATCGACGACCTCGACGCCCAGCTGTGGGACAGCATCAGGACGGTCGCGCTGATCGGCGTGCTGGTGATCCTCGCGCTCGGCGTGGTGACGCTGCTGATCGCCCGCCGGATCTCGGCGGCGCTGGTGGCGATGAGTTCGGTGCTGACCAGGCTCGGCGAGGGCGATTTCGACGCCGCGCTGCCCGGACTCGATCGCGGCGACGAGCTCGGCGACATGGCGCGTTCGATCGATCAGTTCCGGGTCAAGGCGGCGGAAAAGGCCGCCGCCGAGGCCGCGATCGAGGAGCAGCGCCGGCAGGCGACCGAGGCCATCAAGCGCAAGGCGCTGCAGGACATGGCCGACACCGTCGAGCGCGAGACCATGGCGGCGGTGCGCACCGTCTCGGCCGAGACCGGGCGGATGACCGCGAACGCCACCCGCATGACCGGCATCGCGGTGCAACTCGGCGAAAACTCCGCGAGCGTCGCCGCGGCGGCCGAAGAGGCGCTGACCAACGCCCAGACGGTGGCCGCGGCGTCCTCGCAGCTCAGCGCCTCGATCGCCGAGATCGCCGCGCAGGTGACCTCGTCGCGGACCATGACCGCGGATGCGGTGACCGCGTCCGGTGAGGCCCAGGCCACCATCGAGAAACTGTCGGAGGCCGCGACCAGGGTCGGCACCGTGACCAACCTGATCAACGAGATCGCGAGCCAGACCAACCTCTTGGCACTCAACGCCACCATCGAGGCGGCGCGCGCGGGCGAAGCCGGCCGCGGCTTCGCGGTGGTCGCCGCCGAGGTCAAGTCGCTGGCGCAGCAGACCGGCCACGCCACCAGCGAGATCGCCCAGCAGATCGCGGAGATCCAGGAGGCGACGCGCCGCTCGGTGGACTCCATCACCGCCATCGGCGACGTCATCCGCAGCGTCGATCAGGTGTCCTCGGCGATCGCCGCGGCGATCGAGGAGCAGAACGCGGTGACGCGCGAGATCGCCCGCACCGTCGACGAGACCTCCAGCGCGGCGCGCGAGGTGGCGCGGCAGATCGCCGACGTTTCGCAGGAGGCGATCGAGACCGGCCGCCGCGCCACCGAGATCCAGCATGGCTCCGCCGGCATCACCGGCAAGGTCGACGACCTGCATGAGGTGCTGGTCCGCGTGATCCGGACCTCGACTGCCGACGTCGACCGGCGCGAGGGCGCGCGGATCGCGATCGACCGCCCTGGAACGGTCACCGTCCAAGGCCGCGACCACGCCGTCCGCGTCGGCGATATCTCGCCCGGCGGCGCGGTGGTGTCCGGCATGCCCGACGTCGCGGTGGGCACCGCGGTGATGCTGCGCGTCTCCGGCATCGCACCCGGATTGTCCGGCAGCGTGCTGCGCAACTCCGGGGCCGAGACCGTCATCCGTCTCGCACTCGACGACCGGGCGCGCGCGGCGGTGGCGGCCCTGACGGGGGCGCGCGAGGCCGCGTAGGCGGCTGCCATTTTTCTCCCTTCTCTATCTGCATCCGATGTCGCGTCCCCGCCGCGTCAATAGGGGACGCTGCAACGCGCGCCTGCACGATTGCGTGAACAGGCGACAACGACGCTCATGCTATCGTTGTAGAAGGCTCCGCTTGCAAGGAAGCCGAAGGGAGGAGACGTCATGTCTGGTTCACTTGATACGCCTGGTTCACTTGACACGCCTGGTTCAATCGGCCGTCGCCACAGCCGTCGCCGCGTTGCATCCATCGCTGGCTTCGCCGCCGCCGCGCTGGTGTCGGCGCTGCCGTTCGTCCCGGCGCGCGCGGCCGAGCTCAATCCCGCCGCCATCACCATCAAGCTGCCGGACCAGATTCCCTGGGGGCCGGTGAACGCGCTCGGCGGCCAGCAGGCGGTGCTGGCGGGCGATCCGTCGAAGGAAGGCTTCTATGCCGTGATGGTGAAATGGACCAAGGGCAACCATTTCAGCCGGCCGCATTTCCATCCCCATGACCGTTTCGTCACCGTGCTGTCGGGCACCTGGTGGGTCGGCACCGGCAACCATTTCGATCCCGATCACGACAGCGTGGCGGTGCCCGCCGGCAGCTTCGTGGTGCACACCGGCAAGGAAGTGCACTGGGATGGCGGCAAGGACGAGGACGTCGTGCTGCTCATCGTCGGCCAGGGCCCGGAGACGCCGACCAGCGTCGAGATGAAATAGCTTCGGCGTCGCGGCGCCGCGCGCGGGCTCCCGCGGCGGCGCCACGGGCGTAACAAACCGGCCCGCGGCTGCGAAGGATACTGCAGCGACCGTCCGCACGGAGGGGCGAGCCATGAGCACGATCGAAGCTACCGGAAACGGCCCCGCATCGCGGCCGGACATGCAGCCAGAAGGTGCTCCCGCGCCGACTGATCACGCGATCCCCGGCCAGGTCGTGCTGGTGCTGCAGGGCGGCGGCGCGCTCGGCTCCTACCAGGCCGGCGTCTATCAGGCGATGCATGAGGCCGGCATCGAACCGGACTGGGTGATCGGCACCTCGATCGGCGCCATCAATGCCGGCCTGATCGCCGGCAACGAACCGGGCGAGCGGCTGCCGCGGCTGCGCGAGTTCTGGCGGCGACTGGAGCACAATCCGGTGTGGGCCTTCCCGTCGGCATGGCCGGGGCTGCAGGACACGCTGTCCTACTGGTCGACCGTGCTCGGCGGCATTCCGGCGTTCTTCAAGCCGAACCTGCTGGCGCACTGGGGCGTGCACTATCCGCTCGGCGCCGACAGGGCAGGCTACTATTCGACGGCGCCGCTCGAAGCGACGCTCGCGGAGCTGGTGGACGTCTCCCGGCTCAACCGCGGCGCGCCACGGCTCACGGTGGGCGCCGCGCATGTGCGCTCGAGCGAGATGCGCTATTTCGACAGCCGCGCTGGCGCGCTCGGGATCAGGCACATCATGGCGTCCGGCGCGCTGCCGCCGGCCTTCCCGCCGGTCCGCATCGACGGCGAGCTGTACTGGGACGGCGGCATTCTCTCCAACACGCCGACCGAGGCCGTGTTCGACGACAACCCGCGCCGCGATTCCCTGATCTTCGCCGTCCACATGTGGAATCCCCTGGGCCCGGAGCCGGACACCATCTGGGACGTGCTGCACCGGCACAAGGACATCCAGTATGCGAGCCGGATCTCGAGCCATATCGCCAAGCAGCAGTTGGCCCACCGGCTGCGCCACGTCATCGCCGAACTGGCGGCGCAACTGCCGGCCGAGGCGCGGGCGACGCCGCGGATGAACGAGCTC
The DNA here is from genome assembly GCA_031291445.1 of Xanthobacteraceae bacterium. GTDB lineage: Bacteria > Pseudomonadota > Alphaproteobacteria > Rhizobiales > Xanthobacteraceae > Bradyrhizobium_A. The sequence continues at coordinate 9,137 of JARLJA010000201.1, forward strand.
GCGTCCTGGGGCTGCGTCACGCGCATGCATGTGCTTCGGCTGATGGCGCCGCGGCTCGACAACGAGGACCACACCAAGGATGTCGATTTCAGCCACCGCGGCATCATGCGGCGCTGGGAGGCCGGCTACGCCCACACCATGCGGATGATCGAGCGCGCGCCGTGGAAGGGCGAGCACGATCCGCTGGCCGGCGTCATCCTCCACGAGCAGATCATGGAGATGGCTGCGGTGTGAAGCGCGTCGCCGGTGCGCGACGTCAGGGCGGTGACGAGGCACGATCGGCTTCGGCCCCGCGGGCCGCGAAGCGCCCCCGCGCGTAGCCGCGCGACACCGCGGTGAACATCGCGCACAGCTCCTGTTCCAGATAGTCGTTGGCGATGACCAGCGCGCGGACGGCGCCGCGCAGGTCGCCGTCGCAGGCGGCGATCGCCTCGTCGACCGCCGCCTCCAGCCGCGCCGTCGTCGTGGAGGCAGATCCGGACGGCGGCGAGGACGGGGCGGCGGCCGCCGCGCCGGCGGTCGGCGAAGAAGACGCCGGGCGCGGTGAGGACGAGCCCGCCGGCGGCATGGCGGCTTGGGGGGACGAGGGGGCGGCCATGGCGGGCGGGCTCGATCAAGGCGGACAACGACAGCAACTGAGCGATGGCTGAAGTATGTTCTTGCTTTGTTCTTCCGTCAAGTCGCGCGCAAAAAGGGTTCCATAAGAATAGTTTTACACTAAGTGGTATAGTGGGGTTTTCAATAGAAGGGGGCCGTGCTACAAGGGTCCTCGTGCTGAGGACGGCAAAATGGAAGTCGAGTTCGTGGACGAAATACTCGAAAGGCTGGAACGGGAGTTCCAGTTCACGGGCGGATTCTCGGCTGAGATTGTGAGGGCGTTCCGAAAGCGCATGGCCCTAGTTAGAAGCGCGATAGACGAGCGTGACTTTTACCAGATGAAGGGAGCCCACTTCGAGAAATTGAAAGGAAGCCGGTCGCATCAACGGTCAATGAGGCTCAACAAACAATGGCGGCTAGTCATGGAATTGAGCGAGGGCGCATCTGAGAAGACGGTGAAAATCGTCAGCATCGAAGATTATCACTGAGAATGAAGAGATTATGGAGGGTCCTATGAACAAGTTTGTACCGGCCGAGACATTCCCCCCTGGGGAGTTCTTGCGCGACGAACTTGATGCACGCGGTTGGACCCAAACAGAGTTTGCCGAGATGATCGGCCGACCCGTTCGTCTAGTTAATGAAATTATCGCCGGAAAGCGGGCTGTTACCCCCGAAACCGCTCGCGATTTTGCGGCGGCATTCGGGACGAGCGCACAACTCTGGATGAATCTTGAAACGACGTGGCAGCTGTCGAAGGTCCCCCCGCGTGATGCAAGCATTGCGCGGGAAGCCGCGTTGAGAGAGCGCTTTCCGGTTCGCGAAATGATGAAGCGTGGCTGGATTTCTGCGTCAAAGACGCTGGATGAGCTAGAAGCGTCTCTTTTCAATTTTTTCGGTATCAAATCAATTCTTGACCCGATCTTTTTGCCGCATGCTGCGCGCCGCAATTACGCGCGAGACGTAACCACTATTCAGTGGGCGTGGATTTTGCGCATCAATCAGCTTGCATCCGCACTCCAGCTAAAGCCGTATTCCGAAGCCAAATTGCGATTGGCGATTCCGGAATTGGAAAAGCAAATGATGGAGCCAGAGAATATTCGGCACGTTCCTAAGATCCTTTCTGATTGCGGGGTTCGCTTTGTTGTTGCTGAGCCAATTCCGGGCTCTGAAATTCAGGGAGTTTGCTTTTGGATCAACAACAATAAGGCGCCCGTAATTGGGCTTACCCTAAAGGGCGACCAGATCGACAAATTCTGGTTCAACCTCTGGCATGAACTAGAGCATGTATTGAATGGCGACGGCAAGAACGGTCCAATTCTTGAGAATTTCGATGAGATGACCGAGACAGATGAGAGCGAAAAGTTGGCAAATATCGCCGCCGCCGATCACTGTGTGCCGCATGCTGCGATGAGAGATTTCATTCTCCGGCACAATCCAATGTTCTCAGAAAAGAGCCTCCTTGGCTTTGCGCGCATCGTAAAGCGTCACCCCGGAATTGTGGCCGGTCAAATCCAAAGACAGACCGGGCGTTGGGAGCTATTCAAGAAATATCAGCCAAGAGTGCGACACATCATCGTCGAGACTGCGCTTACTGACGGATATGGAGTGACCATATGACCACGTATGTAAAGCAGATGCAGAGGCTTGTGGAAGAGTATCGTCTTTCTGGGTTGGCATGGCCCACTTCTGCAAAATCAATTGCCGATTGGGCAATTACAAGCGGAAGATGGGAACTGCCGGCAGCCGCCATTCGCCGACGCTGCGCAGACGATATCGCGGCCGCGATGCGGGAAGAATACATGACCGACCGCAAGGGCCGACGAGTTCGCCTATTACATCCCGCCCCGCTCGAAAGCGATGGACAGACGGAAATGGTTTGGGACGATATTCGTACGGCCCCAAGAGACCACATGCAGATATCGTTTCAGCACCGGCGGAAAGGAATTGTCGGAGACTGCCGACAAATGAAGGTAGATGTAGATAGCTACAACGATGCTCATTTAGATGCTGAGCCAATCCAGATCGTGTTCGACTTTACGATGGACCTCGCTGAGTTGGAGGCCGCCGAAGAAGCGGAGGCCGCCTAGTATTGGGTGAAAGCTGTTGGCCGTCGCGGAGCTCGTCTACCAGGCTTGCCAGCTTGCGCATGCGAAAACCGCGCTTTATGCAAGCGCGGAGATCCTTCTTGAACTGATTGCTGATCCGGAGGGGCTTCATGCCCCCTATGATTGTATGATCAGTCAAGTTCGTCAAAGAGTTGATCGGTGGGACCGTGAATGATTTCGCCCCCGCCACGATCGATTTCCTCGAGAGCGGCCGTAGTCGCGGCGTTGGGGATTGCGACGTCAAAGGGCAGCCCCTGGCGGAGAACGACCTGACGGTAGAACAGCCCGACGGCATCGGACGCACTGATCCCAACGGCGGTGAAGACTTTTTCCGCCTGCTCTTTGACGTCGGGTTCGATGCGCGCGTTGATGTAGGCCGTTTTTGCCATTGCCGGTACCTCTTCCCAAGGCGGAATGTAACGCAAGTGCGTTACATCTCAAGAGCGTTCCGTCCTGGCAACGAAAAACCTCCGGCGGAAGTCCCTTTTGGTGAGGTTTGAGCCACCCGAACCGCCCGCAACTACCCTTTAACGCATTGAATTTATGAAGGTCCGAGAGGCCGGATCAGGATCCGGCATCAGCGAACCGCCCGCCCTTGATCGGCCTCGCGGACTGATGGATGCACCGTGCAGGAACGACGCGACACGCCCCGCCATCGCGTGCTCAAGGCTGCGACGATTGAGTTCGGCGCCGGCGCTGCGATCGATTGCACGGTCCGCAATTTGTCGGCCAACGGCGCCGCGCTCGACGTGGCGAGCCCGGTCGGCATTCCCGCCACCTTCGATCTCGTGATGCTCGCCGACCATGGCCGGCATCACTGCCGCATCGCCTGGCGCAAGGAACGGCGCATCGGCGTGGTGTTCGAGGCCGGTGCAGCCCCTTCGGCCTGACGGCGCGCGGCCGCCATCTCCCCGTCATCGCCGTCGATCAAGCTGTGCCGTGCGGAGTTGCGGCGCGCGCCGCGGGGGGGAAGCGGGGGATGACGATGCGGCGGATCGGAGTTGCGGCGACGGCAATGGTTGTTCTGGCTTCGGCGGCGCAGGCCGAGGGCCCGCCGCCACTGCCGCCGGCGCCACTCCCGGCACCGCTGCTGGTCCCGCTTTCCCTGCCGGTCCCGCCCAACGGATGCGTGTGGGCCGGGCGCGCCTTCAGCGAGGGCGCGGAGTTCTGCTTCGCGCCGCGGGTCATCCTCAAATGCAACGCCGGCAAATGGAATTACGACGGCCTCGACGTCTGCACCGGCATGACGCCGATCGACACCCGGTGATCCGCCGCTCGCTACCGTGATCCGCACCACGCGGTCGCAACGCGACTCCCCTTGGATCGCGGTTCCGGCATGCTTCGAGTGCAGCGCGCGAGGCTTGCTTTCCCTATTTCGGCCCATTGCGTGCCGTAGATTGGGCGATGTGGGTCGCGCTTGTTCCGGCTGTTCCGCCGTGAGCGCGCGGAACACGCGTCAACATCGTGTGCGTCAATGCGAGAGTGCGCAGCCATGGTCAGTCGAAACTATCTCATCAAGCAAGCGGCAACCTTGCTCAGGATGGCCAGGACGTCGCGGGACGAAAAGGTTTCGCTGGGACTGACGGCGAAGGCCGCCGAGATGACGGCGCGGATCGAGAGCAAGACGGCGGGGACCGACCAGGGGCTGCGCGCGCCTGACGTCGAACCGGAGGACTAGCGCGCTTCAGCGGCAGCGCCGCGACGATCGCGTCTCGCCGGCTACTTGCCGCAATTCCAGATCTCGCCGATCGGGGTTTCCGTGTAGCACGGCCCGAAGCCGCCGTGATTCCACTGGCCGTGGTACCAGCGCGGCGAGCCGTACCACCATTGCACGCCGCGGGCGCGGGCGTTGTCCCAGTCGATGCGCTCCGGTGTGCGATAGCCCGGCAGGAAGCCGTAGCCGTGCCAGACCTGCCGCGGATGGCGCTTGGCGGCATGTTTGGCAACCGGCGCATTCGGCGCCGGATCCGGCGGCGGAGCGGCCATCGCCGCGCTCGCGCAGGTCACGGCGGCAACGAGACAGGCGGCGGAGACGAACGATCGCGGCATCGAGGACCTCACGGGACGGCGTCGCCGGGTGCGTCGCGATGACGCTCCCGGCCGATCCCTGATCACACGTTCGAGCCGTCCGGTCCACAGGAAATCCGGCTCTCGCGTCGACGTCCGGCGTCACAAATTCGTTGCCGAAGGTCGGCGCCGGCACAGCGCGCCCCAGTTGCCTGGAACCAACGCTTGCCTTCCCGGTTGGCTGAGGCCCGGTATCTGGCCGGGTGATTTTATTGCCTGGAGGATTTCCATATGGACAAGAAGATCGCCGGTCTGATCGGCGCCATTGCGGCCATCGGCGCGCTGGATGCGACCGCTGCCGCGCCGGCGGCCGCGGCGCCGGTCCCGTCGCTGAAGGCCGGTTCGTTCGCCGAACTGCTGGAGCCGATTCCCAACGCCGTCGAAGTGCTGCGGGTGGTCGATTCGCAAGCGCCGGCGATCGAGGAGGGGCTGGTGCAGCAGGTGCAATATCATCACCATCACCACCACCATCACTCCTGGCACCGCCGGGTCTACGTGGTGCCGCGATGGCGGCATCATCATCATCACCACCACCATCACCATCACCACCATCACCACTATTACTGAGCGCGCCACCCGGGGCCGCGAAAAAGCAGGGCCCTTGCCCTGCTTTTTTTATGGCGTCGCGCACGCGATCGCGCGCCGGCGTGCCTTGAGGGTCAGCCGCGGGCCTTGTCGCGGGCGGCGCGGTGGAGATGACGGTAGGTGCCGTCGAACACGGTGTCCGTAGTCGAGGTCCATTCGGTGCCGGCGGACAGCGTCGGCCGGCTGGCATGGATGCGCCGCGCCTGCAGTTCGCGCTGGGCCGCCTCGTCCTCGGTCATGGGCGCGAGTTCGAAGTCGGCCTCCTCGGGAATGACGATGACCTGCGCGAACGGCTCGCCCTTGCGGAAGATGTGGGTCTGGCCCTCGCCCGGCGCCTTGAACACGCAGAAGAACAGCATCGGCCACCAGTTGCGGATCAGCGCCGGCACCGCGATCGGCACTGTGCCGGTGCGGTCGGAATAGAAGCGCGGATGCGGCTCGGTGCGGATCGCGTAGCCGGCCTCGGCCTTGAGGTCGAGCAGGATCTGGTAGGTGTAGAAGGCGTTGCCGAAGCTGCGGAACGGCGGCCATTGCAGGGTCGGGCTCGGCGGTTCGCCGAAATCGCCGGCGAAGGCGAGCGTGCCGTTCGCGGTCGAGACGCGAAGCTCGGTGTCATAGGGGTAGAACAGCTCGATGCCGTACTGGGCGCCCTCGCTGAACGGCACGCAGTGCCAGACCTGCTCGTGCGAGCCATTGGCGCGCGGCTGGCGCTCGCCGGCCCAGCCGGGGATCTCGAGCTGGGTGCGGCGCGGCTTCAGCCGCGGGTCGTTCATGCGATAGCTCACGCGCTTCATCGATGTCCCTTGGCGTTTTCCCTCGGAGCCGGCGAGCGGACCGACGAGCGGCATTAACGCGGGCGGAACCCATCAGTTCCACGCGGCCGCGCGGCGCGCGTCGAGGCCGGGCGGTGCGAGCGATGCGCAATTTGACGGTGCGGTGGTAGGCAGCTATAGCGTCCCGGGACGCATTATTTTAGAAGTGTTCTAAAGAGGATTTTCGGGTCGATCCATGAAGTCGTTTTCCGAGCTGACCGAACGGGAAATCCTCGCGGTGGCGATCTCCGCCGAGGAGGAGGACAGCCGCATCTACATGAGCTTCGCCGAGGATCTGGCCGAACGCTACCCGGATTCCGCGAAGATCTTCGAGGAGATGGCCGAGGAGGAGAAGGGCCATCGCCACATGCTGCTCGAGCTCTACGAGGAGCGCTTCGGCCCCAACCTGCCGCCGATCCGGCGCGAGAACGTCAAGGGCTTCCTCAGACGCCGCCCGGTCTGGCTCACGAAGAATCTCTCGCTCGACACCATCCGCAAGACCGCCGAGACCATGGAGTTCGAGGCCGAGCTCTTCTACACCAAGGCCGCCGAGCGCGCGACCGACGTCGGCGTTCGCAAGCTGCTGGGCGACCTCGCCGAGATCGAGAAGGGCCACGAGCACCTCGCGAGCAAGCTGGAGCAGTCGGTGCTCACCCCCGACGTTCGCGCCGAGGAGGACAAGACCCGGCGGCGCATGTTCGTGCTGCAATACGTCCAGCCCGGCCTCGCCGGGCTGATGGACGGCTCGGTGTCGACGCTGGCGCCGCTGTTCGCCGCCGCCTTCGCCACCCACCACAATTTCCAGACCTTCCTGGTCGGGCTCGCCGCCTCGATCGGCGCCGGCATCAGCATGGGCTTCGCCGAGGCGCTGTCCGACGACGGCTCGATGACCGGGCGCGGCTCGCCCTGGCTGCGCGGCGTCACCTGCGGGCTGATGACGACGGTCGGCGGCCTCGGCCACACCATTCCCTATCTGGTGCCCGATGCCTGGGCGAACGCGTTCTGGATCGCGACCGCGATCGCGGGCGTGGTGGTGTTCTTCGAACTGTGGGCGATCGCCTATGTGCGCGCGCGCTACATGGACACGCCGTTCCTGCAGGCGGTATTCCAGATCGTGCTCGGCGGCGTCATCGTGCTCGGGGTCGGGATCTTGATCGGGGCGTCCTAGCGCACGATTGTTTTTAGTTGTCCGTCATTCCGGGGCGCGCGCAACGCGCGCGAGCCTGGAATCCATAACCACAAGCGTGAGTATGACGCCTCGGGAGTCGTTCTTCTTCGTCGGATCCAATGATCCTTCAGCGATCGCTCCGGTCATCCATCATGACGATCGTGCTGCGCCCTCGCGCATGACGGTGATTTAATTTTCCGGTCATCGGGCCGCCGCCGATTCTGGAGTAGTTCTAACCCCTCGGATTTGACATTCACGCCCGCGTCCGCGACAGAACCCGCCACGAAAATCCAGATCTGCAGAGGCCACCGGAAATGACAGCATCGGCAAACTACGGCACCACCGCCAGGACGCTGCATTGGCTGATCGTGGCGCTGCTGGTGGTTCAGTACCTGGTCGGCTGGTTCATGCCCGACATCCACCGCGGCATGCAGCCGGGTGCGCCGATGTTTCTGCATGTTTCCGTCGGCATGCTGATCCTCGTGCTGATCCTGCTGCGCCTCGCCTGGCGCCTCACCCATCCGGTGGCGCCCGCGGCTGCGCTGGCGCCGTGGCAGCGGCTGGCCGCCGCGGGGGTGCACTGGCTGCTCTATCTCATGGTGTTCCTCACCACCATGAGCGGCTGGAATTTCGTCGCCGTCCGCGACTGGCAGGTCAAGCTGTTCGCGCTGGTGCCATTGCCGTCGGTCGCGCTGCCGGGCGCGGACTTTCTCGCCCGCGGCCACTGGCACCAGCTCTTCGAATACGCGCTGCTCGGCCTGATCGGCCTGCACGTCGCGGCCGCCGTTCTTCACGTGTTCGTCTATCGCGACGGTGTGATGCAGCGCATGCTGCGCGGCTAGTGGTCCGATTCCAACATTCGCATCGCTAGCTCAACCCTGCCTGCGGCGCCACCAATCGGCGGTACAGATGCCAGGTGGTGTGGCCGAGCACCGGCAGCGTCACCAGGAGCCCGAGGAAGAACGGCAGCGCCGACACGATCATCAGCACCACGATGATGATCGCCCAGCCGATCATCGGCACAGGGCTCGTCACCACCGCGCGGACGCTCGTGATCATCGCGGTGACGAAGTCGACGTCGCGGTCGAGCAGCAGCGGAAACGATACCACCGTCAGCGAGAACAGGATCATCGACAGCGCCGCGCCGATGATGTTGCCGGCGATCAGGAAGCTCAGGCCTTCGTTGGTGGTGAGCACCACCGACAGGAATTCGTGCAGGCTCGAGAACGAGGCGTGCAGGCCGAGGAACAGCGCCAGCAGCAGCCGCACCTGGTACATCCAGATGATGAAGATGAACAGCGCCACGAACGCCATCCAGCCGATCTCGCCGCGGCTGCGGATGGTGCGCCAGATCCCGGGCACCGAGCTCGGCAGTCCCGCCTCGCGCTGGCGGCTGACCTCGTAGAGGCCGATGGCGACGAACGGGCCGATCAGGGCGAAGCCCGCCGCGAGCGGATAGGCCAGGTAGGACATGCCGAGCGCGGTGACGCACAGCACGATCAGGATGCCGCCGGCGGCGTAGATCGCGCCGCTGATCAGGCCGTAGAGCGGCCGCGCCTGGAAGTCGCGCAGACCTTCGCCGAGCGCTTCCGCGACGTCGGTCGCAGTGACCTTGCGGACCACCGGATCGCTGCGACCCGAAATCGAGCTGGTCGTCGTCATGTTTTTCCCCCACGCCATTTTTTTGGTTGGAACGGATGCTACCCCAGCGGCCACGCGCCTCGTCAAGGGGAGATGCGGCAAGGCGACTTGATTGGTATCAAGCGCCGTATCCGCCCTGCCGCTCTTTGATGCTTTTTTGGGCGGATCGTGCGAAGGACGCACGCGCACGGTGTGCCTGAGATCGCGCGCCAGGAGTGGGCGGAAGTGGCCCATTACCCTGCGGGACCGTAGCGCGGTGCTGCGCTGCAACGCGCGGCGCCGGCGGCCCGGCGGACGGCTCGAAATACGGCCGCACCAGGGTGTCGTCGCCGATCAGTTCGCCGAGAGCACGAAATGCGAAATACGGCACCAGTACCCGGAACAGGCTCACGCTCGTCGCCACGATCTGCTGCCAGGTGCCGCCGCCCAGCTCCGTGAGCGAGCCGGCCACGGTCCTGCCGTGGATGACGCCGATCACGATCTCCTCGACGATCGTGAGCGCGATCAGCACGGCGAGGAACGCAGCTGACTTGAACAGCGTCGAGAGGATCAACGGGCTGGCGAAGCCCTCGCCGAGGCCGAGCCGGCGTCCCACCCGTCCCTTGCGAGTGACCCACGGCGGCCGCCCGCGAATGTGGCAGCGGTACTGGCCCTTTTGCCCGCGTCAATTGGGTTGGGAGGCGGACCGTGCCCTTTATGCTCTCGATAGAGTATGCTTGCCCGGATCGACAAGCTCCGCATCGCCTGGGAAACCGTTTGAGGGACGCCATGAAGCAAGCTTGTCTACTCGGCCTCGCGATCGCTGCAGCGCTTGTGGTCGGGAGCCCCACGCTCTGCCAAACCGCCTCCGCGCAGAACGCCAAATCCGCAATCGTTCACGACTCGGAATACTACGTTCTGGAGACCCAGCATGGCGCTCAATGGACCACCGAAGATCAGGAGATCAGCCGCAAGCTGGCCGAGCTTCGGCAGAAATTTGGCGCTCCTCCCAATATCATCCACATCATGTGGGACGACTCCGCGGTCGGCGAGGTCGGCATTCCCGCGATCCAGAAGATCCGCGGCTTTGAAACACCAAACATCAACCGGCTCGCCGCTGAAGGCATCAACTTCATGCGGATGTACACCGAGCCGTCGTGCACGCCCAGCCGCGCGGCGGTGCTGACGGGTCGTCATCCGATCCGGAATGGCATGTTCAACGTCGGCTTCCCGTACGAGTACGGCGGTCTGGCCAAATCCGAGATTACGACCGCCGAGGTGCTGTCCAAGGCCGGCTATGCGACGGCGTTCTATGGCAAGGCCCATATCGGCGACATCGAAGACAGCTACCTGACCAGACACGGCTTCGACGAGGCGCTCTGGACGCCTTACAACCAGGTGCCGAGCCTCTACACGCCGCAGGGACAGATGGCAGTGCTGGCGCCGGCCGTCATGTTCCCCGAGATGTTCGGCAAGGATCCCTACGACATCGACGCGGGGTGGCGCCCGAGGGGCTACGTGTTCGCGCTCGAGGGCAAGAAGGGCGGGCCGGTCCGCGAGTTCGGCCGCGCGCCAAATCACGACGACTACATGAAGCTCGACCCGGAAATGCAGAAACGGACCATCGCGTTCGTCCGCAAGAATGCGGCGGAGAAGAAGCCGTTCTATGTCGACTACTGGCCGCTTGCGACGTCCTTCCTCGGCTTTCCGAACCGGGTGACCGCGAGTGGCGGGTTTCCGCAGGAGGCGTTCGCGCGGCTCGACATATGGATCGGGGAGTTGATGGCCGAGTTGAAGACCCTCGGCATCGCGGAGAACACCCTCGTCATCCTGATGGCCGACAACGGCCCGATGACGCACAACGGTCCGCCGGGCATGGTCGAAACGCTCTACCGCGGCGGCAAGGGCGATTTCCTCGAAGGCGGCGTGCGCGTCCCGGCAATGGCGTGGTGGCCCGGCGTGATCGCGCCGGGGCAGACCGTCGGCGACATCATCCACGAGACCGATCTGTTCACCACGTTTGCCCATCTGGCCAGCGCGACCGACGGTATTCCCACCGACCGGATCATCGACGGCGTCGACCAGACCGCATTGTTGCTGAAGGGCGATACCTTCAGCCGGCGCGATTATGTCTTCATCTACACCGGCAGCGTCCTCGCCGCGACCGTCAAGGGGCGGTACAAGCGGGTCTGGGTCGGCGAAAACCCCGGCCTCTCGGGACCGGCCTTCTTCGATCTCTACAACGATCCGCGCGAGGTCAGCGGCCAGATGCTGCCGATGTTTCCCGCCAAGGGGATGTTCAACATCATGAAGACCCGCCACCAACTGTGGATGACGAAATATCCCAACACCGGGGAAGCCCGCGCCTTCCCGCTTACCGGCATCGAGAACGCCCGCCCGGAAACGGTGGCTGCCGGGGAGCCCCGGATGGATGTCTCGAAACTGCCGTTCGATCCGTTCGAATTCATCAAAGTGCTTCCGGAATGGAACAACATCGAGTTTGATCGGGAGGAGTGAAACGCATTCAGGGATCGCGGCATGCCCACGCCATGGCGCATGCCAGCTCGCCACCGTCGAGGTCACATACGCCTTCGGCCTCGATCCGCTGCAGCGGTACCTGATCGCGTTTCCCGACGGCCGGATCCTGACGCCGGATGAGCGCGGCGTCGCCTGCCGCCGCAGCAACAGGATGCCGCGCGGCCATCCGATGGCGCAACGCGGTGGGGCGGAAATGACACGGGCGCCGAGGGGCGCCCATGTCGTGCGTGCAGGTGTCTGGCGAAGGTCACGTGGGCGTCAATCGGACAGTCCTCTTTTCAATGCCGCTGCCTTGCGGCCTTGTTCTGCGTCGTCGCGATCGGCCTTCTTCATGTCCTTGAGTTCGATCGTCACCTGGATGATCTTTCCGGTGAACTTGAACGGCACCGCGTAGTCCTCGGTGACCGGCGTGCCTTCATCCGCCCCGACATCGGCCCCCTCATCCGCCGAGAAGATGGCGCCCTGGGTGCGATCGATCCGGCCCGCAGCGACAGTCTTCCCATTGACGACGAGCGTGCCCGTGCCGCCCTTGCCGATGCCGCCGCCGTCATAGGCGAATTCGAAGCGTAAGCTGGTCTTGCCGACAGGCAGTGCTTGCCTGGCGGCTATCGTGTACCGCTGCAATCCGAGAAAATTATAGGTGTATGTCGGCTTGCCGTCCTTCACGTACAGGCTCCAGCCGCCAAACCGCCCGGCCTGGGCCAGAATGACGCCGTTCGCACCGTTCTTCGGAATGTCCAGGTCCGCAGTGATCGTGTGCGACCGGTTCTTCGTGTTGATGAAGACATTCTCCGACATCCCGATCATGCCCTCGTGAACCGTCAGAGACGTCCGTCCGGCCATCAGATCCGGGCGCCCGACGAGGGCCGCGTTGGTTCGCTCCAGGGTGCGGTCGTCGATGGGCAGCACGGAATATTTCACCGCCTCCTGCAAGAAGAGGTCCTGCATCGCCTTGAGCTTGTCGGGGTTTCTTGCCGCCAGATCGTTCGTCAGGCTGAAGTCGGTCGTGGTGTCGTAAAGCTCCCAGATGTCCTGTTCCAGAGGCCTCCGGGGTTTCAGCTCCCAGGCAGCCCGGTGGATGGTGCCGGCCAGCCAGCCGTCGCTGTAGATCGCGCGGTTGCCGAAGATCTCGAAATACTGCGTCTTGTGGGTGCTCTCCGCTTTCGGATCGGCAAACGTATAGACCATGCTGGTGCCCTCGATCGGGGTCTGGGGCGTGCCGTCGACGCTCTTCGGCTCGGGCAGGCCGGCCGCCTCCAGGATCGTCGGCGCAATGTCGATGACATGGTGCCACTGCGAGCGCACCTCGCCCTTGGCGGTGATCCCCTTCGGCCAATGGACCACCATGCCGTTGCGGGTGCCGCCATAGCTGGAGGCCACCTGCTTGGTCCACGTGAAGGGCGTATCGCCGGCAACCGCCCAGCCGGCCGCATAATGGCCATAGGTTTTCGGGCCGCCCAGCTCGTCATAGTGCTTGAGAACGTCCTGAACGGTCTCCTGAACGCCGTTGAAATAGGTCATCTCGTTGAACAGGCCCGTCATGCCGCCTTCGGCGCTCGCGCCGTTGTCGCCGACGATGTAGAAGATCAGCGTGTTGTCGAGCTGGCCTGTCGCCTTGATGGCATCGATCAGCCGGCCGATCTCGGTGTCGGCGTATTCGGCAAATCCGGCGAAGACTTCCATCTGGCGGGCGAACAGCTTCTTCTCATCCGCAGTGAGGGTGGCCCAATCCTTGATCGCTTCCGGCTTGGGCGCGAGTTTCGTGCCCGCAGGCACCACGCCCAGCTTGATCTGGCGCGCAAGCGTCTGCTCGCGCATCACGTCCCAGCCCTCGTCGAACCTGCCCTTGTACTTGGCGATCCATTCCTTCGGGACATGGTGCGGTGCGTGGGTTGCGCCGGGCGCAAAGTAGATGAAGAACGGCTTATCCGGCGTCAGCGACTTCTGGTACTGCATCCAGTCGATCGCATGGTTGGTCATGTCGTTCATGAAATGATAGTTCGGGTCCTTCGGCAGCTCGACCTGGGTCATCCCGTCGTAGATCAGCGGCGCCCACTGGTTGGTCTCGCCTCCCATGAACCCGTAGAACTTGTCGAAGCCCTGGCGCGTCGGCCAGCGGTCGGTGGGGCCGGACGGGCTGACCTCCCAGGCCGCGGTTTCGTGATTTTTCCCGAACGCTGCGGTGCTGTAGCCGTTCAGCCGCAGCATTTCCGCGACGGATGCGACGCTGTTGGGACGCTGCCCGGTCTGGCCGGGAAAGCCGGTAGCGGTCTCCGTGATCGATCCCATGTTGTTCATGTGATGATTGCGGCCGCTGAGCAGCGCAGCGCGCGTGGGCGAGCAGAGAGCCGTGGTGTGGAATTCGTTGTAGCGGAGCCCGTCGTTGGCCAGGCTTTCCACTGTCGGCATGCGGAGGGGACCGCCGAACGCGCTGGACTGGCCGAAACCCATGTCGTCGATCAGCACGATGAGCACATTCGGTGCGCCCGCCGGTGCCTTCACCTGGAAGCGCGGTGGCGGCGTCGCGTTGCGCGCGTCGAACACGGTGCTGTGCGGGTATTGCGGTTCCGGGATCGGCAAGACCGAGCGATCGGTCGGGAGCACTCCGTCGGCCGGAGCTACCTGCTGCGCGCTCACCTCGCTTGCCCACGACGTCATCAAGGAGAGGGCTGCAAACGTCAAGACCAGTCGCTTCATGAGTTGCCTCCACGGGAAGAGCAAGAAACGCCGGTCGCGACACGCGCCGGAGCGATCGAACCGCGTCGCTTCGGAAGCGACGGGCCGCTGTTAGCGCGGGCCGACGCGATTGACCGGACCACCTCGGTTCATCGGGGCGGCTCGGGCGACCGGCCGCGGCCGCAACACGGCGCCGGGCCTCACGACGCAACCGGCCGGATATTCGATATATTGGCAATAGATGACGGCAGCGCCGGCCGTTTCAGTGCTTGCGGCCATGAATCCACCGACACTCATCAAGAGAACGGCCAGCGCGATCAAAAGCGTCATCCTCGAACCCTCCCCTTGTTGAGTTTGTTACACTGAAGGCGTCGGAGGAGTTGCGCGTTGACGCAGGTCAACAGCGCGCGAGCCGTTCGGCGCTCGCCGCTGCGAGTCGATGTCAGCGGTACCCGGTGGTTGTGGTTGATCGAAATCCGCCGATCAGCCATCTCCGCACCGCCCGTTGAGGCCGCTCGGGTGAAACCATCGATGCCGCCCGGCCCGCGCGCCGCGCGCGAACGGGCGTAACCGAGCCGGATTCACTTGTTTCTCACGGCGTAGAGCGGGGTGCGCAGCGTCAGCAGATAGGACGGCTTCGGCGTCCAGGCGACCTGGGCCCAGACCCCGAACAGGCGGTTGTCGTTGTCGTCGAGCAGGTCGAGGTCGAACCGCACCAGCGGCTGGGTGAAGGGCTGCGCCAGTGACAGGCCGAGCAGCTGCGCGCCGCCGAACGATTGGACGCCCGCGCGCCCGGTGATCTTCCAGTCGTTGTCCCATTCGTAATAGGCGCCGGCATAGCCGATGAGGTAGGGATTGACCTTGCCGAGCGGACTGTCCACCAGGACATTGACGGCCTGCATGCCCGCGAGCAGGCCGCGGGTCGCGTCCTTGTTCAGCGCCTCGTCGAATTCGACGATGGTCGTGAACGAGGTGGTCGCAGACGGGGCGGTCGAGGTCGCGCGCGACACCGTCTCCTGGACCGTCACGGTCGGAAACAGCCCGCCGTTCTGCTTGTAGACGTCGATCTGGGTGCCGATGTTCCAGCTGTCGATGGCGAAGGCGGTCCAGTCAAGGCTGCCCACCTGTACCGTCGAGGCGTGGATGCCGCCGTAGATGCTGACACGGTCGTCGAGATCGATGGTCAGCGGCGCATTGACGCCGAGGCTTCGGCTTGCCGGCAGCCCGAAGGTCGGCAGGGTGGCGAGCTGGCCGGGGGTGCCGAAGCCAAGCGCCAGCACACCGGCGGGCAGGGTGGTGTAGCTGGTTTGGAGGTCGAGATAGGTGGTCGGCAGCGCCGGCTTCGATTTCGGCGCATCGTCATCGTCCGCGGCGGCAGCGCCGGGCGCGAAGGCGTGTCCGCAAATGCCGATCATCAGGACAAGCGCCAGCGCATCGCGAGATCGAAGCGGCTTCGTCATGGGTGACGATCCCCTGGACGGCGTCGTCCGGCGGCCGGGCGGCGGCTCGGACTCTGCCCACACACTGACCGCACGCGCAATGCCTCCCGAGGGCTGGTTCGAGCCGGATGATGTTGGCCCCCGACCGCGACCTGTCATTTCGCGGATCGAAGCAATGTCGAATTAAATCTTAACAGGCCCGCAAGGCAATGGCGGCATCGTTTCCGGCGTGCGTCGATCCGACGCTGTGTCGATTGAAGGCCATTGCCATGTTCCGACCCCGCCGAAACAGCCCACGCGCCTGTCGCTGCGTGGCCATTGCTGTCGCCGTTGTCGGCGGCGTGATCCCCGCGGCGTGGGGCGCGGAGCAGGTCGGTAATCCGCTACGCGAGCTGCCGTTCGCAACGCTTTCCGCGACGCGGGAGCGGCCATTGTTCTCGCCGAGCCGGCATCCGGCGGCGGAGCTTCCAGCGCCGGCGCCCATCGCCGCCGTCGTCACGGAGGCGCCGCCGCGTCCGGCCGAACCGGTGCCGTTCGTGCTGGTGGGCACCGTCACCGGTACGAATATGCGGATCGCCATCGCGCGGATCGTCGGCACCGACGAGGTGATCACGCTGGCACCCGGCGCGAGCCGCGATGGCTGGTCGGTCCGTGCCGTGGAGGCGCGCCGGCTCAGCGTCGAGAAGGACGGTCGCGTCGAGGACGTCGCGCTCGGCGATGCTGCCGAGGCCGCGGCGGTGGTTGCCGCCGAGGTCGGCGATCAGAATGCGGGCGAGGCCCGCGGGGATGTCGCGTGGCCGGCGGGCGCGCAGCAAGCCGCCGACGCCTCGACCGACGCGGCGCCGATCTCGCTCACGCGCTGACGTCGACAATTCGACCGCCTGCCCCGGGATCAAGGTCCGTCGCTATAGGCGGACGAAGCGGATCACCAGAAAGTCCTCGATCCGCGTTTGGTCTCCGATGGCGAACCGTTCGCTCAATGTCGACACGATGGTCGGAACGGCCGCCCGACGCGCGGCCGTGAAGCTGATCGAGCCAAGGTTCAGCACCAGCCAGACGGCACTGTGATCAGTGGTCGCCGTTCTCAGCTCCGTGGCGGTCGGGATCGGCTGGGCGCCGCTCGGCGCATCGCCGAAGTCCGGGAACACGATCTTCGGCAGACGCCCGCTGTCCTCGTCACGCGCATAGTAGCGGAACGACAGGTGGGCCGATGGCGTGAAGAAGATCACGGCATCGCCGGGTTGCGCGTGGCCGACGATATATCGCGTCATCTCGCGGAACGGATTGGTCTGGCTCGCGGCTTCGCGATATTGCGCGGCGCCGGCCTGCGCGTACAACGCGATCATCGCGAGGCCGCCGGCGACGCCGCACCACCGGATCGTCGAGCGGCTCGCGGCGAGCAGCCTGTCGATCGCGAAGCCGGTCAGCAGCACGAGGGCCGGCACGCACATCACCAGGTAGCGGTTGACGAGGATCGGCTTGACCAGCGACGCCGCCACCAGGATCGCCGGCGGCAGCAGCAGCCAGCCGAGCAACAGCAGGGTTGCCGGGCCGAACGCGGCGAATGAGCGAAAGCCGAAGGTGCCGGCGAGGACGCAGCAGGCCAGCGAGCCCGCCAGCAGCGCCGGAAACGTGCCGCTTGCAAATCCGGTTCCTCCGGCGAGCCAGCCGACCGCGTTGAGCAGCCGGCCGCCCGTCAGCGCCGGGACCCACTCCTCCTGGCCGCTGTCATGCAGGATCGCGAACACCATCATGGGTGCCGCGGCGAGGGTGAGCGCGCCCAGGGCAGTGACCGCGCCCGCCCACGATGCTGTGGTGAATGCCGCCCGGGTCCCGAGCCAGGCGACCCAGAGCCACTGCGCCGCGAGCACCGGAACCGCCAGGATGTGGCTGTAACAGGCGAGCGTGGCCACGACGACGTAAGCGCCCCAGGTCGTCCTGGCCTGCGATCGCAGCGCCGAGACCAGGAGCGAGGTCGAGACCACCAGCAGCAGGCACAACAGCGTGTAGCTTCGCGCCTGCTGGGACCAGAGAACATGAAACGCGTGCAGGCTGAGCAGTGCCGCGGCGGCAAGGCCGGTGCGCGGGTTGTAGAGCCGGCGCCCGAGATCATAAATCGCGGGGATCGTCGCGACACCCAGGATCAGCGACAGGCCCCGCAGCACGGTTTCGCTGTCGCCCAGGTGCACCCAGACCCGCAACAGCAGGTAGTAGAGGACCATGTAGCCCTCGTAGTCCCACATCACCTTGCAGAACGCGGCCCAGGGCAGGCGGGCGAAGGTCCAGCTCGCCGCCTCGTCGTACATGGGGTGGGCCGAGATGCCGAAGCCGCGGACCAGCGCCGCGACGCCGGCCAGCAGGACGAGCAGGACCAGGGGATGATTCGCCAAACCGGAGGTGATCGACCGCCGGTCGACCGCCGCGCCCGGCTGGTCGGTCGCCATCCTGCCCGTCACACCGCCACCGGAATCAGCGACGGTGCGAAATGCCCAACAGCGTCAGTCGCTTGGTCCTTCGGCTGACGGCGCGGGCAACGCCCTCCAAACCGGATAGCGTTGCACGCCGCGTCGGATCGCATGGAGGTCCTGGACAAGCCGGGTCTTTCGCTTGAGTTGTGGCCGGCACGACGCTAGTTTTTTGCAACTGGGGGCTCAAGGCAATGCAGAATCTCTTGCGCGGCGGATCGATCTGGCTGGCATCGGTTTCGTCCGCGGCATTGTTGCTCGCCGGGCACATCAGCGCGGTACCGCTGGCGTCCGCGGCGCCACCGTCGCCGAGCTGGACCGGATGCTATGTGGGGGGCCAGATCGGGCGCGCCTGGAGCAGCCAGGGTGAAGTGTCCGAGACGTTCGGATCGAGGCTGGCCAACCCCGCGCTCAACACCAGCATCGAGACCAGCGGCGGTCTGTTCGGTGGCCAGGTCGGCTGCGACACCCAGGCCGCGAGCAACTTCGTCGTCGGCGTTCAGGGAGACCTCGATGCGTCGACCGTGTCCGGCTCGGGCTTCGATCCATTCGGCGGCCTGTTCCTGCCCATCGACGTCAGGACGGACTGGCTCGCATCCGCCACCGGTCGGCTCGGCGTGACGTCGCCGGACAACAGGACGCTGTTCTATGCCAAGGGCGGCGCCGCCTGGGAGCATGACCGCTGGAGCTGGAATGCCCCCGGTCTGGCGTTCGCCAACGGGACCACGGCGCCAACCATCACCGACACGCGAAACGGCTGGGTCGCCGGCGGCGGCATCGAACAGATGCTGACGCCATCGTGGCGGGTGTTCGCCGAATTCGACTACTATCAGTTCGGTCACGGCGGGACGTTCGTCGATCAGTTCCCCAATTATCCAGCGGGCACGATCTATCAGGCCGGGCGGCAGAACGTCGAAGCGGTCAAGGTCGGCGCCAACCTCAAGCTGTTCGGCAATTAGCCGGGGCGCAGACCCATGAATCGAGCCTGATCGGTGCGGCCTCGGCAATGTCCGCTGAGCCAGGGTAGCAAGCTGTTTCGCATCACATCCAATCCAAATGACCCGATCTGCCATAAGCCGACGTCGCTCAGTTGGTTTGGAAATGCCGTGATGCCGGCTGAAATTGCGCCTTTCCCGGTCCGTCACCGGCGTCCGGTGACGTTTGCGGTTATCGAAATCACGATCGCTGTGACCAGTGCTGGAATTTCGATCGGGCAAACAAAAACAAAATAGGGAAGAGCACCCGGATATCACCGTCAAAGCGGCGGTATTGGCCACCGATTGACAGGATCCGCGAGCAGCCGAGTTGCGCCGCTGCAATTGCAAGGACGAATACCGCGCTGCTATGGCCTTGACTAGCAACTCAACTCTGCGCGAACGCCACCTCGCACCGCAGCGGCGCTCGCGTTCGAGTGAACGATCAATCCCGCTGGGGCCGGAACCGGATCAGCCGTTTCCGGCCAGCGCAGCTTGCTTGTTAGTAGCAGGTAACGCCAGCAGCGCAGTGCCGGACCGCTCGCCGTGTGGTTCTGCGTGCCACGCCCGCGACGCTCGCAGGCGTCGCCGGCCGGCCGATCCGGGCGTCCGCCGTGTCCAGCGCAACCGAAACGACCATCCCCTGCGACACATGCAGAGACACTGGAATCAAGCAAAGCATCGCGCTGCCAACGAGCGTGGAACAGATGATAGCCAGCTTTTTCATGAGATCCTCCCGACGGATTTTGGTGATTGAGGCAAAGTTATCTATACGGCCGAAATCGCAGCTCTCGTTGATCTGAGTCAACGTGAGGGACCACCGTCCCCGGCTTTCAAGCTTCAATCACCAGCGCTTCGGGACCGTTGCCCAGCCGCCAGACGTCCCGCATCCGCAGATACGCCGCCTCCAGGTGGCGGCAGTACCGCTCGGTGTCGAACAGCGGGAAGGACGCGCGGTTGATGGCGAGCCGCTCGCGCAGCGCGCGCAGCCGCCCGGGCTCGCGCGCCAGTGCGAGCGACAGCTTCTCGTAGCCGGCGAGATCGTCGGTGATGAGCTCGGCAAGCCCGATGGCCTGCAGCAGCGACGCCGCGACCCGACCGGCGAAGGCCTGGCCGCGACAGGTCACCAGCGGCAGGCCGCTCCAGAGCGCGTCGGCGGCGGTGGTGTGGGCGTTGTAGGGCAGCGTGTCGAGAAACAGGTCGGCGAGCCGGTGCCGTGCGAGATGCAGCCCGACCGCGACGCGGCCGGCGAATACCAGGCGGCCGGGGTCGATGCCGCGGACCGCGGCGGCGTGGCGCAGATTGGTCTCGGCCTCCGGATGTCCGCCGAGCAGCCACAGCACGCTGCCGTCCACCTGTCCGAGCAGGCGCATCCAGATGTCGAACATCGGCGGCGTGATCTTGTAGCAATCGTTGAAGCAGCAGAACACGAATCCCGTTTCCGGCAGGTTCTCCTGCGCCCGGGTCACGGGGGTTGCGTCGATCGGACGCCTGCGATCGGTGACCAGATAGCTGTGCGGCAGCTGCACGATCCGTTCGCTGTAGCAGGCCTCTTGCTCGAGCGGCGTGACCGTGGCGTCGCCGATGATGTAGTCGTAATGCGCCGCGCCGAGCGTGCCCGGGAAGCCGATGAAGTTGACCTGGATCGGCGCGGGTCGAAGCGCGAAGACCCACGGACGGGCATTGGTGGTGTAGCCGCTGCGGTCGACGGCGATATCGACCTCGAGCTCGTTGATGAGGTCGGCGATGCCGCGGTCGCTGGTCGCGCGGACATCGTGGAAGCGGTCGAAGCCGCGCGCCAGCCGGGCCCGGATCTCGCTGCCGTCGTCTGGCCCCAGCGAAATGCCGATGACCTCGAAGCGCGACCGGTCGTGCGTCTCGATCAGCCCGGCGGTCAGGTAGGCGGTCGGGTGGGCGTGGTAGCCGCATGCGACATAGGCGATCCTGAGTTTTCCGTTGCGCGGGCCACGACTGCCGCAGAGGGCAGGCGGCGCCTCCGGGCAAACCTCCCGCGCGAACAGCTCGGCGCATCGTCGCTGCAAGGCCGGGTCGGCGCTGTAGCCGAGACCATTCATCGGATGCAGGCCGCGTCCCGCGGCGATCCACTCCGGCAGCTTGTCCTGCAGCCTGAGCGTTCGCTCCCAGTCGCAGATGGCCGCGGCAGAGCGCGCGAGCCCATCGAAGGCCAGGCCATGCCCGGGATCGATCGCGAGCGCCGCTTCATAGTCGGCGATCGCCGCGCGGTCGCGGTGAAGCCGTGCCAGCGCGTCCGCGCGCCGCGTCAACGCATCCGTGCGTCGGGTGGCGTCGGTGAGCGCGAGGGTGAATTCCGCAATCGCCTCGTCCTCGCGGTGCAAGGCGGTCAGGGCCTCGCCGAGATTGAGCCGAGCTTCCGTGTAGTCCGGCTTCAGCGCGAGCGCCTGCCTGAAGCGCGCGACCGCGTCCTCTCCGCGCCCGAGGGCGCGGAGCGTGTTGCCGAGACTGTTGAAGGCTTCCGGGTAGGTCGGGCGCAGCGCGATCGCCTCTTCGTAGCAGGAGATCGCGTCCTCGAAGTGTCCGATGCCGCGCAGCGCGTTGCCGAGGTTCCAGTGGGCCTCCGCGTAGCCAGGCGCGATCTCCAGCGCCGTCCGGTACCGGGAGATCGCCTCGGCCGGCCGGTTGAGCAGATGCAAGACGTTGCCGAGATTGTTGTGCGCCTCGTGGTAGCCTGGGCGCAGCGCGATGGCGTTCTGATACTGGATCGCGGCCTGCTCCAGCTGCCCGCTGGCCTGCAGCGCAAAGCCGAGATTGTTGGTGGCCTCCGTGAACGCCGGCTTGATCGCGATGGCGGCGCGGTAGCTGAGAACGGCCTCGTCGTAGCGCCCGAGGCCGGTCAGGGCGAAGCCCATGAACTGGTGCGCCTCCGCCGATTGGCTGTCGGCCTTCAGCGCCCGGCGGAACAGCCGCTCGGCATCCTTGAATTGGCTGCGCTGCAGATGCAGCAGTCCCAGTCGACACAGGGCGCCGAAATGCCGGCCATTGCCTGCGAGGATCTTTCTGAAGCGCTGCTCGGCCTCCCGCAACTGGCCGCGATCGTGCAGCTGGATGGCCTCGCCAAGAAGCGCGGAGAACGTATCGGAGGCCACCGGTCTTCAAGCCCGTTCAGGATCGCGGCCACGCTAACACCAGCGGAAAGCCGAGTACATCCTCCCGGGCGGGCGATGGCGGCGACGTCAGTCACGGGCTGACCATGATGGCGCCGGCGGCCCGGGCCAACATGGCCGCATGGTCACGCGCTGAAGTCGACGATCCGGCCGGTGCCCGGCGCGGCCGGAGCCGGGGTCGGCTGGCGCGGCGGGCTCGACGAGCTGGTGCTCGCGTCGTTGTCGTTGTCGCTGTCCTTCGGCTTCGGCTGAACGGTCGCCTGCTGCACGGGCTGCGGCGGGGTCGGCGGCGTCGCGCCGCTCACGGTTGAAATCGCCATCGGGCACCTCGGGTTTTCGCGTCCCGATCAAGGCCGGCGTCAATGAATGCTCCCTCAATCCGATCGTTCAAATGCGAGACAACCGGCGGATTTCGCCGTGGCGCCATGTTGCCAGACGTTGCTGCTCGGCAACGTGGTTAAGACGCGGTTAAGATTTTGGTGCCACCGTGGAGTCGATTTTTCACGGGCAGGGATGCAATAAATGGACATTTCCGGGGTTTCCGCGAGCTCGGGCCTCCACGCCATGTCGGGGGCGAGCTCGAGCGGTCCGCCGCAGCAGAAGATGTCGAGCCTGTTCGACTCGATCGACACCTCCGGCTCGGGCAGCATCACCAAGGCGCAGTTCGAGCAGGCGTTCCAGAGCAACAATCCGCCCGCCGTGTTCCAGAACCAGGGCGCCGGTGCGACCTTCTCGCAGCTCGACCCCAGCGGCACCGGCAGCGTCTCGAAGTCCGACTTCGTCTCCAAGATGTCGCAGCTGATGGCCTCGCTGCGCGCCCCGGACGCGTCGTCGGCGCCCGCGCCCGCGACCACGCTGTCGACCAGCACCCAGGCGCTCAACCAGGTCGGGGGCACCGCGCCCGGCTCGGTGGTCAATCTGAGCGCCTAGTTCACTTCGCCGGCTCGGTGCCGTGCACGGCGCCGGCGTCGTCGACCGCGACATGGCGCACGCCGAGACCGGCAAGCCACGCCAGCCCCTCCGTGCCCTGCGCCAGCGTCGCGGTGGCGAGGCTGCCGGCGACCAGGCACTGCTCCGCGATCACCGTCACCGATGACAGGCCCTGCGCCGGCCGGCCGCTGCGCGGGTCGAGGATATGGCCGTAGCGTCGGCCCTCGATCATGATGAAGCGTTCGTAGTCGCCGGAGGTGGCGAGCGCGCCGTCGGCGAGTGCGATCTCGGCCACGATTCGGCCGCCGTCGTCCGGGTCGCGGATGCCGATCCGCCACGGCGCGCCGTCGGGCTGCGGCCCGATCACGCGGATATCGCCGGCGAGATCGATGAAGCTGTGCCGGGCGCCGAGGTGGGCGCAGATCTCCGCGGCGCGATCGGCGGCGTATTCCTTGCCGAGCCCGCCGAGATCGAGCTCCATGCCGGGCACGGCGAAGTCGAGGCGGCCGGGCGACAGACTGAGCTTGTCGAAACCGACCCGCGGCAGCAGCGCCGCCAGCGTCGCCGCGTCGGGCAGCCGCGCCGCTTGGGAATCGCAGGCCTTGAAATTCCAGGCCTTGCGCAACAGGCCGGCGGTGATGTCGAAGGCGCCGCCGCTGCGGCGATGGATGGCCTGCGCGAAGCCGAGCAGTCCCGCGGTCTCGTCGTCGATCTCGACGCCGTCGCCGCGCAGGGCGGCGCGGTTGATACGCGAGAGCTCGCTGTCGGCGCGGTAGCGCGAATAGCGCGCCTCGATGCGGCGGACCTCGGCCTCGGCGGCCGCAGCGACGGCTTCGATGTCGATTCCCGGCGCCGGGCACAGATGCACCGCGCAGGCGCTTGCCATGGCGTCGAAGCGGAAGACGGCGGGAGACATCGCGTCGCCGCGCTCAGCCCTTGCCGTAGGACACGCCCATGCCGGCGCGGACGTCGCTCTGGATACCATAGGGCGCGATCGGATAGCGCAGGCCGTTTTTGGCCAGCTGCGTCATGCCCGCGATCGCCTTGGCGAGATCGGCAGGCTTCAGCGCCATCAGCATCTCCTCGTCGGGCACGCCGCCGTAGCGGCGCTCGGCGTAGCACGGCAGCGACAGGCTGGGCTCGCCGGTCTTGAGCGCGCGGCCCCAGGAGTCGGCGCAGGCGGTTTCGCCGACCACGCCCCATTCGAACTTGCGGTAGCCGGAATACTGCAGGCCGTTGATCAGGATGATCATCTGTCCCGGCGTGGCGTAGACCAGGCAGATGTCCGGATCGGGGAGGCGCCCCGACGCCAGCGGGCTCACCACCAGCGCCTCGTAGCGGCCGAACGGCACCACGTCGAGGGCCTCCTGGCGCTTGCGGGCATCCTCGGCGCTCGCGTGCCAGACCCCGACATAGGATGAGCCCGACAGCCAGCCCTCGTCCTGCGGCGCCAGCCCGATCACCGCGCGGCACTGCGCGCCGACCAGGTCCGTGGCGGTGATGCCGACGGTCCAGCCCAGCCGCGAGGCCATGCTGACGATCTGGTCGGTGGTGTGCACCGCGTTCGGCCGGCGCAGCTTCGGAATCGCGCGCATGTCGTCGGCGCGGGCGAACAGCTTCATGCCGATCACCGTCGTCTTCAGCCGCAGCAGCGCGTTCAGCTCGGCCACCAGGGCGACCGGATCGTGAGCGGCCGCATCGGCCTCGCGCGGGGTCTCGTCAGCCGTCATCGCGGTGTCCTCGTTCTTGATGGTTTGAAATGCGAGCGTAGGAACGCCATGCCGGGCGGTCAAGCGCGCTGCCTTCCGCCGCGACCCGCGATCAGCTATGACTCGCGCGCGGCGCGCAGTTGCGTCGCGGAGGAACGCCAGCCGTGATCCGGGGACGACTGTTGGTGACGAT
Source organism: Xanthobacteraceae bacterium (assembly GCA_031291445.1). GTDB lineage: Bacteria > Pseudomonadota > Alphaproteobacteria > Rhizobiales > Xanthobacteraceae > Bradyrhizobium_A. The sequence continues at coordinate 34,158 of JARLJA010000201.1, forward strand.
CGGCGCGTCGTTGGTGCTCGCGGCAGCGGCGCAAGCCGATGACAAGGCGCGGGACAAGGATTCCGAGAAGGAGCCGCTCGCCGTGGTCGAGCTCGGCGGCGCCGCCGAGCGGGGGCTTCCCGGCGATTCCAGCTTCGGCCCGTCGGCGGCGGTTGAGTTCACCGTGGTCAGGGAGTGGCTCGAGGTCGAAGCCGGCGTGGCGCCCATGCTCAGCCACGGCAGCACCGACTGGGAAACCGGTTTCGTGCTCAAGAAGCCGTTCAAGCTGTCCGATAAGGTCGAGTTCATGATCGGAGCCGGCCCGCAGTGGACCTTCACGCGCGAGGGGACCAAGGTCGGTGGTACGCTGGCGGCGGATTTCATGATCTGGCCGACGGCGGATCGCCGGTTCGGATGGTTCGTCCAGCCGGCCTACGGCTATTCCTTCAGCAGCGGCCACGAGCAGACGCTCGGCGTCACCGCGGGACTGCTGATCGCGATTCAATAGCGACCGGTCAGGTCGGCGCCGGGGCGATCGCGCCTTGCCGCCGCAGAGCGTGGTCGAGCCGCGCCCGTTCGCCGTCGGGCCGCAGCAGCACGAGCCCGGCGAGACCGGCGAGGATCAGCACCACGCCGTTGATGGTGAAGCCGGTCATGTAGCCGTCCAGCATCGAGCCGGCGCGCTGCACCACCTGGCCCATCACCGCCGGCGCGACGATGCCGGCGAGGCTGAAAAACGCGCCGTAGATCGCGATCATCGCGCCACGCTGCGCGGCCGGCACGAATTCACCGATCATCGGCCCGCACACCACATAGATCGTGCCGCTGAGTCCCGATCCCGCCACCAGGGCCGCGATTCGCGGTGCGGTGCCCGGCAGCCACGGCACCGTGAGGATGATGATGCCGCCGATCACCAGCGGCACGGCACCGAGCACGCCGCGCGCCTGCCGCGTCGCCACGCCGCGCGCCATCAGGCGCTCCGAGGTCCAGCCGGTCGTAAGCACCACCACCGCGCCCGTCAGCCAGGGCAGGATCGAGATCCAGCCGGCCTCGCTCTGGGGGATGCCCAGCCCCTGCACGACGAAGGGCGTGAACCAGGTCAGCCCGAGCGAAAGCGCCCAGTAGGCGCCGAAGGTCGTGACGCAGCAGCCGATGAAGGTCGGCGCGGTCAGCAGCCGCAGGTAGGGAACGCGCGCGGCGCCGGACGGCGCCGCCATCGCCGGGCCGTCGAGCGGGCCCTCGCGGCCGATCAGCAACCAGCCGAGCGCCCAGAGCAGGCCGACGATGCCGAGCGCGCCGAACGCGTGATGCCAGGTGTAATTGACGATCAGCCAGTTCAGCGCCGGCACCGCGAGAACGACGCCGAAGGCCGAGCCCTGCGCCAGCAGCGCCGTCGGCAGCGCGCGCCTGTGGTCCGGAAACCATTTGTAGACCGCGTGCAGCGCCACCGACCCGGCGGGGCCTTCGCCGGCGCCGAGAATGACGCGGCAGACCAGGAGCGTCGTGTAGGAGACCGTCCCGATCATCGGCAGTTGCACCAGCGCCCACAGCGTCGCCAGCGCGAGAATCACGTAGCGGGTCCGGACGCGGTTGATGATGAAGCCGACGACGATGGCGGCAGCCGAGAACAGCAGGAAGAAGGCGGAGCCCAGCCGGCCGAACTCCTCGGGCGTCAACTTCAGCTCGGTCATGATCGGCACGCCGGCGAGCCCGACGACGATCTTGTCGGCGAAGTTCACCAGCATGTAGAGCAGCAGCATCACCGCGGCGGTCCAGGCGCCTTTCGGCGTCGCGGGCCGGGTCGGCGTCGTGGCAGGCTGACTCATCGGTGGATTCTCTGGCCTTCGCGCGATTCACAATTCGGCGCATGCTACGGGGCGGCGCGGGGGCGGTGCAAACGAATTTCGTCATCGGCTCGTCGGCAGACCAACAAAAAAGCGCCGGCCAGCGGCCGGCGCAGATACGGGACATATCTCGGAAAGAAACCCGGCTTACTCGCCGTTGGTGCCGCGGGCGTTGGGGCCGGTACCGCCGGAGGTGTTGTTCGGCATGCCGTTGGGGGCCATCGACTTGTCACCGCTCGGCGTACGCTGGCTGTTCGACATCCCCGTCGTGCCGGACTGTTCGCCATTCATCGAGCCCTTCGACATCGAGCCTTTCGACATCGCGTGGCTCATGTGGTGATGTTTCTTGTGCGTCGTGGCATTCGCTGCGAGCGGCGAAAGGCCGATGGCCGTGACGAGCGTTGCGGCCAGGATGGTTGTTCGGTTCATGGGAATCTCCAGTTGAAGCTGTTGCCTGAGGTCGCGAACAGGCAGTCGCGGAGCTCGACCAATCAACACCAGCGCGCCGTGCCGGTTCCTCGTTGAAGTCTGTTCAACTCTGCGCGGCGTCGGAACCAGCGGCGATCACCGGGGTTCGCATCATCACCTAGCGGCGGCGTATCGCCGCGCAATCGAGGAGGACCCTATGACACGGACCTTCAGGATCGTCGGCGCAATGGTTGCTCTCGGCGTCGGTGTGGCGATGTCCGGCGCCGCCGCCGATCAAAATCACGGCACGTCGGATCAGCAGGCGGCCTGCACCCCGGACGTGTTCCGGCTGTGCGGCAACGCCATCCCCGATGAGGACCGCATCGTCGGCTGCCTGCGCCAGAACACGGCGCAGCTCAGCAGCGGCTGCCGGGCCGTATTCAACTCCAACGACAGCATGACTCCGCCACGCGGCAGGTCAGCCGCGGTGCGTGATCCGCAGTCGGAGCCGCAGACCGTGGGCCAGGGCGGTGGAGGCGGCCGCTGGATGCATTAACGCGGACCGATGGACCGCCGCGGAACCTGAAGGGCGCTCGCGCGTTGCAGTGCGGGTAAAAACACGGGAGCAACCATGCGCACCTTTCTTGGTATGATCCTCGGCTGTCTCCTGACCGTCGCGGTTGTCTACATTCACGATTCCATGGCGACGTCGACCGTCGCCAGCGGCCCGGCGGCCGCGTCGAGCGCCCAGATCGTCAACTGGGATGTCGCCGGGCGCGAATGGGGCCGGGTCACGGAGAGTGTGCGAACCGCCTGGGTTCGCCTCACCGGAAATATCGGCTGAAGCGTCAGTTAGTCGTCCGTGCTTTAAAGTCGTCCACGCTTAGTGGTCCAAACGACACGAGCCGGCGCCGCCATGATCGCGGCGCCGGTCTCGTCGTGCCCGTCGCTACTGGCCGACCTTGCCGGGGTAGCCGGGGTTGGTCGTCGAGTCACCCGGCAGGCCGCTGGGTGAGGCGCCGGTGCCGATCGTACCCGGCACCGTCGCGTTCGGCGCGCCGGGCTGATTGGTGCCTCCCGAACCCGCCGCCATGGCCAGCAGCACCGCCGTCAACGCGCCAAATCGAAACACTGATCGCATCACGCTCTCCCGGATTGGTGGTGCACGGCCAATCCCGCGCCGACGCGCGCGTTCCCCGGACCAGCCGCAGATCGCGGCCGCGCGGATCGTCATCACTTGATCAGCGGGTCATCAGCTCTTCGGCTTGCCGCGGCGCGGCTGCGCCGCAGCGGGCGCGACAGGCAGTTCGCGCGGCAGGTCGAGCGCGCGATCCTTTTCGGACACTTCGGCGGGCGCCGGCCGGTCGGGCCGATAGGCGCGATGCTCTTCCTCCCAGCGATCGATTCCCACCGCTTCGTCCTCCAGGTGCGAAGGAAAGTCATGGTTCGGTTGTGGATCGGCGCGGCGTGCCAGCCCCAGGCCCAATGCTGCGCGCCAGGGTCGTCAACGCCGGCACCGCGGGGCCGTTCCGCCGGGCGCGCGGCGAAACTCCGTTCCAGCCACGGGAACCCGGCCCCCGCGCTTGCCGTTGAACAGCGTCTCGTCCAACGGAGAATTCCACGATGTCTCTTCTCAAATGGGCTCTGATCTTCCTGGTGATCTCGATCATCGCCGGCCTCCTGGGCTTCACCGGCGTGTCGATCGTCTCGGCCGACATTGCCCGCACGCTGTTCTACGTCTTCCTCGTGATTTTCCTGGTGCTCCTGGTGCTGGGGCTCACGGTCTTTCGCGTCTAGCTGGAGCTGCGGGAGCCGGGCGGCGCGACATCCGTCCGCGCTCCACGCCGCGGCCTGGTTTCTGCAGCCGTCGGCCGCGGGAACCAGGCCGCCCCGGGCCACAGGCCCTGTTGTCCGGTCGAGTCGTGCGCTACACCTCGCGTCGAAGCAGGGTTTGGCGCCATGACATCCTTCCTCGCGGATCTTCTGAACACCTCGACCTTCTCGCCGCACGGGCTGTGCCTGTTGTGGCAGCCCGACCTGATCTGGCTCCATGTCGCGTCCGACGCGATCATCGCGGTGGCGTATTTCTCCATTCCCTTCGCGCTGTCGATCTTCGTATCGAAGCGGCCCGACGCCGAATTCGGCTGGCTGTTCTGGGCGTTCGCGATCTTCATCACCGCCTGCGGCCTCACCCACGTGTTCGCGATCTACACGTTGTGGGTGCCGGCGTACGGCATTGAGGGCCTGGTCAAGGCGGTGACCGCGGTGGCCTCGATCGTGACCGCGGCGGTGCTGTGGCCGCTGCTGCCGAGACTGCTCGCGCTGCCGTCGCCGGCGCAACTGCGCGCGGCCCGGGCCGCGCTCGAGGTCGAGGGCCAGCAGCGCCGCCACACCGAGGCGCTGCTGCGCCACGCCCAGAAGATGGAGGCGGTCGGCCAGCTCACCGGCGGCGTCGCGCACGACTTCAACAACCTCCTGATGGTGATCGGCGGGGCGGCGCAGCGGCTGGGCCGCAGTCGTCACGATGACCGCGATACGCGGGCGCTGCAGATGATCCAGTCCGCGGTCGATCGCGGCGCGAGCCTGACGCGGCGGCTGTTGTCATTCGCGCGGCGCCACACCGTGGCGCCCAAGGTGATCGACCTGTCGGAGCGGATCGCCGCGGTGCTGGGCATGCTGCGGCAGTCGCTGCGGCACGACATGGCGATCGAATTCCTGCCGGCGCCGCAGCCGCTGGTCGTCAAGGTCGACCCCAACGAGCTCGAGGTCGCGCTGCTCAACCTGACGCTCAACGCGCGCGACGCCATGCCGTCGGGCGGGCGGATCACCATCGCCGCGGCGGCCGCAGTCCTCTCCGGCAGGGAAGGGCTCGGCGGCCTGCGCGGCGACGTGGTCAGGATCTCCTATACCGACACCGGCGTCGGCATCCCCGAGGACGTGCGCGACCGCATCTTCGAGCCGTTCTTCACCACCAAGACGGTCGATCGCGGCACCGGGCTCGGCCTCAGCCAGGTCTACGGCTTCCTGCGCCAGGCCGGCGGCGCGATCGCGGTGGAGAGCGAGGTCGGCCGCGGCGCCACCTTCCATCTCTATCTGCCGCGCTGCGACGAGGCGCCCGAGGCGGAGGGCGCCGGCGCGGCCGCGCCGGCCGCGGCCGCCGGCGGGTGCAGGGCGCTGCTGGTCGAGGATCATCCCGAGGTGTCCGCCGTGGCGCAGGACTACCTGGTTCAATGCGGCTACGAGGTGGTTCACGCGCCCTCGGCGGAAGCGGCGCTGGAGATCCTGCTGCAGCGCGACGATTTTGACCTCATCCTGTCCGACATCGTGATGCCTGGCATGTCCGGGCTCGAATTCGGCCGCCGGATTCGCGATCGCGTCGGGGCTGCGATCGTGCTCGCCACCGGCTACAGCGACAAGGCCGCCGAGGCGGTGCAGGAGGGCTTCGCGCTGCTGCACAAGCCCTACTCGCTCGATGCGTTGCGAACCATTCTCGGCCAGACGCGGCGCCCGGCCAGCGTCTAGCGTTGCGCAGCTGCAGGATTTGAGTAGCGGCGTCGGGCCGGGACTAACGCTTTCTTGAGTTCCATCGCTCAAGCTTTACTCAATTGCTGCCGTCTTGAGCGCTCCGCCGCGGCGCAGCAAATCTCGCGTGCTGGAGCGTGCTCCGCGCCTTCCCGCCAGCGGAGTGAATGGAAGTCAATCATGCAGTCTCGCGGAATGCGCTGGCCCGTCGCAGTCACCTTCGGCCTGCGGCCGCAGATTCTCACCCTCGGCCTTTCCGGTGTTCTGGTACTCGGCACTCTGTCGTTCGGCGGCCGCGAGATCGAACGGCGCGGCGAGGCGACGTCGCAACGCTTCGAGACGCTCGCCGCGCTCACCGCCGCGGTCTCGGACGGCATGCTGCAGGGGCGCGAGATCGCCACCGAATTCCTGCAGAAGCCGGACGAGCGCAAGATCGCCGCCCACGATCAGTTTCTCGCCGCCGCGCGCGGCGGCCTCGATGCCATGGAGGGCATCATCGCAGCCTTGCCGGACGGCGACCCGCTGCGCCAGGCGGCGGCGTTTCGCGCCGCCATCAACATGTACGCGACCCGCTTCACCAACGTGGTGGCGGCGCAGCGCAACATGGGCTTCGACGAGAACAGCGGCCTGCAGGGTAAGCTGCGCGCCGCGGTGCACGCCGTCGAGGGCGACCTGAAAGGTTACGATCAGCCGCGGCTGACCATTCTGATGCTGATGATGCGGCGGCACGAGAAGGATTTCATGCTGCGCGGCGACGAGAAATACGGCGACGAGCTGCAAAAGCGGGCGCAGGAGTTCAACGGCGCGCTCGGCGATGCCGCCATGCCGGATGCCGCCAAGGCCAAGATCAGGACCCTGATCGAGACCTACCGGATGAGCTTTCTCGGCTACATGGCCGGGCAGAGCGCGCTCAACGAGGAGGCCGCCGACCTCACCCAGGTTTACGACCGGCTGCGGCCGGTGCTGGCCGCGGTGCGAAGCGCCGCCGATGCCCGCGTCGCCGGCGCGCGCGCGGATCTCGCCGCGCTGCGCCGGGGCCTGTTGTGGGCCACGGCGGCGATCATCGCCCTGGTCACGGTCGCAACCGTGATCGTGGGCCGGGCGCTGTCGCGGCCGCTGATCGCCATGACCCGCGAGGTCGAGCGGCTCGCCGCCGGCGAGCTCGACATCGACGTGGCGACCTCCCGGCGCCGTGACGAGATCGGCACCATTTCGCGCGCGCTGGCGGTGTTTCAGGACAAGCTGCGCGACAACCGCAGGCTCGACGCCGAACAGGGCGAGGCCGCCGCCCGCGCCGAGGCGATGCGGCGGGACGCCATGGTCCGGGTCGCCGACGGCTTCCAGGCCAGCGTCGGCAGGATCATCGACACCGTGTCGACGACGGCCTCCGAGATCGAACTCGCCGCCACCGGCCTGACCCGCACCGCCGAGTCGACGCAGTCGCTGTCGGCGGCGGTAGCGGCGGCGTCGGAGCAGTCGTCGGCCAATGTGCAGTCGGTCGCCGCGGCTTCGGAGCAGATGGCATCCTCGGTGGCGGAGATCAGCCGCCAGGTCCGCGAGTCCCACAAGGTGGCCGAGACCGCGGTGCGCCAGGTCGAGGTCACCACCGAGCGGATCGGTGCGCTGTCGCAGGCCGCCGGCCGCATCGGCGAGGTGGTCCGGCTGATCGCCGCGGTGGCGCAGCAGACCAACCTGCTGGCGCTCAACGCCACCATCGAGGCCGCCCGCGCCGGCGAGGCCGGCCGCGGCTTCAGCGTGGTGGCGGGCGAGGTCAAGGCGCTGGCGACGCAGACCGCGCAGGCCACCGAGGAGATCTCGTCGCAGATCGCCACCATGCAGTCGGCGACCGGCCTTTCAGTGGACGCGATCCGCGATATCGCGGCGACCATCGGCGAAATCCAGCAGATCTCCTCCGCCATCGCCAACGCGGTCGAGGACCAGGGGGCGGCGACGCGGGAGATCTCCCGCAACGTCCAGCAGGCGGCGCAGGGCGCCGGCGAGGTGGCGGTCAGCATCGCCGACGTCAATCGCGGCGCCTGCGACACCGGCGGCGCGGCCGAGCAGACGCTGGGCGCGGCCCGTGCGCTGATGGATGAGAGCCGGCATCTCAACGACGAGGTCGAGCGCTTCCTCGCTTCGGTGCGGACCGGCTGAGTGCTGCGGCGGCGGGCGACCCGGCGAAGGCTACCTGACGAACGAGAGGTAGGAGGCGAGGGCCTCGACCTCGTCGGCCGACAGCGAGCGCGCCACCACCGGCATCGGCGACGGCACGGCGCCGTGATAGCCCTGGTTCCACTGCTCCAGCCGCTGCTTCAGGTAGCTGTAGGACAGACCGCCGAGCCGCGGGATGTCCCTGATGCCCTGGGCGTTGGGACCATGGCAGGCGAGGCAGGCCGCGACATTGGCCTCCGGGATGCCCTGGCTGTAGATCGCCTGTCCGCGGCCCGCGAGGTCGCGATGGCCGTCATTGGCCGGCCGCGGCGGCAGCGCCGCGAAGTAATCGGCGAGATCGCGGATGGTCGAGTCCTTCAGCGCCGCGGTGGCATTCCACATGTACTGCTTCGATGCCGGGTTGTCGCGGCGGTGGGTGGCGAAGCCGTAGAGCTGGGTTTCGAGGTAGCGCGCCTGCTGGCCGGCGAGGCGCGGCGCCACCGTGTAGCCCTGCGCCGACGTGCCGTGGCACCAGGTGCAGTTGCGGATGCTGGCCGACATCGCGTCGCCGGCGTGGGCGGGCGCGGCCGCGAGCAGAACGGTCAGGGCCGCCAGGGTGAGGGCGATGCGCTTCATGGTGGTGTGTTCCGCACTCTCTTCATGGCCGCGTGACCGGCTGGACTTTCCTGATGCGTCTACTTCAGCGTGCTGACATAGGCCGCCACGGCGGCGATCTGCTCATGGGTGAGGTTGTGCGTGGTCGGCACCATGATGGCGGAGATGTCCGGCCGGGCGCGGTCCTGGCCGCGTTCGCGCGTCCAGTTGGCGAGCTTGCTGGTCAGGTAGTCGTGGAGCTGGCCGGCGAGCCGCGGGATTTCGTCCTGGCCGTGGGCGTCGGCGCCGTGGCAGGCGGCGCAGGCCGGCACGTTGGACTCCGGGAGACCCTCGTCGAAGATGTGCTTGCCGAGGCCGAGCTGGCCACGCGGCGCGCCGCCGAGCGGCGGCGGGGTGAGGGCGTGGAAATGCTCCGCCAGCGCGCCGAACATCGACGGCGACAGCCCGTGGGCGACGTTGGCCATGATCGGATTGGTGCGGCGGCGCTCGACGAAGGCGCGCAGCTGGTTCTCGATGTATTTGGGCTGCTGCCCGGCGAGCCGCGGCATGGTGTAGTAGGCGCGGTAGCCCTGGCCCGCGGTGCCGTGGCAGGTCAGGCAGTATTCGAGCTTGGCGTGGAGGTCGTCGGCGGCGGCAGGCCACGCCGCGCCGAGCACCGTCGCCGTCATCGCGGTTCGCAGCATCGCCTTGAGGCCGAAGATGGTCATCGCACTGCTTTCCTGGTGACGCGCGTCGCGTCCGAGTCGTCGGTTACTGCCCAGCCCAGACGTGGAAGTTCACGCCGAGCTTCACCGTCTGCATGGTCTGCTTGATGGCGAGCGGATTGCCGCCGGGAGCATTGGCGGCGTCGATCATGTTCACCGTGTGGGTGCCGAAATCGTAATAGTCGTATTCGAGTCGTGCCGACCAGTCCTGGGCGAACGCCCATTCGACGCCGGCGCCGGCGGTCCAGCCGACGCGGGTGTCGAGCCCCTCGGCGTCGAACGCCGTGCCGGTGTAGGAGCCGGTGATGCTGTACTTGTTGCTGGCGAACGCCACGCCGCCCTTGCCGTACAACAGCCAGTGATCGACCGCGTAGCCGAGCCGGCCGGTCACCGAGGTGACCAGGTCGGTCCTCACCGCGATGGCTTCCATATCGCCGGGATTCTGCAAGGCGACATTGCTGGTGGCCTTGGTGGTGGCGCCCACGGCCGCGCCTTCGATGCCGGCGACCCAGCTCGGCGTGAACTGATAGTCGCAGCCGATCTGGCCGCCGATGGTGAAGCCGGTCGAATTGACGCCCGCCGTGGTGGTGCCGACCGTGCTGCCGGGCAGGATGCTCTCCTGCACGATCGCCACCGGATCGGTGAGGCTGGTGTTGCTCCACATGCCCCCAACCTGGCCGCCGGCATAGCAGCCGGTCCAGCTGAAGCGCTCCACGAACGGCGCCTTGACCGGATAGGGCGTCAGGTCGGCGGCGAGCGCCGGTCCCGCCACGGACAGTACGAGCCCCGCGACGGCGAACTGGATGAGCTTGGTCATGACGTCATCTCCATGGGCGCGCGGCTACATCGCCAGCCAGGCGTGCAGGAACAGGGTGTTGTTGTCCTGGGCGCTGACCGTGGTGCCGTTGAAGCGTGTGTAATAGGTGTATTGCAGCCCGATGCGGGCGTTGAACCAGGGCCAGCCCGGCGCCTTGCTGACGCCGAACGGGATATAGGCGAGTTCCGCGGTGAACCCGTCGCTGTTGGGTGCCAGTGCCGCGCCGTTGGTGTCGAAGTTGTAGAGGCCGGCATCGGCGGTGCCGGAGGTGTGGAAATACTGGCCGGTCAGCACCACGCGGTTGTCGCCGCCCATCGCCAGCGAGGCATAGAGGCGCATGCTGTCCAGGGTGTCGGTCGGATTGGACGGCGCCAGCCCCGGGTTGAAGCCGTTGAAGCTCGCGCCATAGTTCTGGAATTCGCGGATGAAGCTGCCGCGCAGCGTCAGCCAGTAGTTGTCGCCCTGGTACTGGTACTGGGTGTCGAAGCCGATATCGGTGAAGCGGTCGAACTGCGGGATGGTCGCTTGCGAGGCGAGCCCGGTCGGATCGGCCCACGGATGAACATCCATGGTCATGCCGAAGGTGCCGACCATCAGGGTATGGGGTCCCCAGTGCGGCTCCAGCGCGACGCGCCAGTAGGGTGCGTAGTTGAACAGACCGGCCGAGCCGACCGGGTCGGTGCCAAGGGTATTCTGCTGGCCGAAATTCAGCGTGCGATAGACGGTGGCTTCCAGATAGAGCAGGTCGTTGAGCATGGTATAGACGCCGACGCCGCCGACGCGGGCCGCGAACGCGCCCTCGATCATGGTGCCGGCGGAGGGGCCGGTGTTGCCACCCAGCCCTGCGGGCACGGCGTACGGGAAGGCCCAGGCCGGCGTCGTGTTCCAGAGGTCCTGCACCGTGGGATTGTTGTTGGCGGTGATGCCGTAGATCACGTCGAGCGCGCCGATCCGCGCGGTGTTGGCGTAGCGGACGTCGGTGTTGTCCCAGGTCCAGGTATGGGCGAACGGATCGTTGCCGGCGGTGGGGCCCGGTGCGTTGTAGGTCACCTGGGCGAAGGCGCCGATGTTGTTGGTGATGGCGCCACCCCAGAAGAAACTGATGGGCGACTCAACGACGTTGTCGTTCGGCTTGTAGGGATCGGTCGGCGCGGCTGCCGGCACCTGGGTGTGGGTGTAGCCGGTAATCGCCATCGCCGAGATCGGCGGCACCCAGCCCCTTTCACCGCTGCCGACCGGGATCATCGGGCCGTTGCCGTCGATCCGCTGCTCGGCCGCGTAGGCGCGCAGCTGCCCGCCGGGATCATTGGCGTCGCGCGACGGCGAGAACGGCGTGGTGCGGTAGAGTCCGCCGCCGGTGGTGTAGCCGAGCAGCTTGAAGCGGCGGCCGAACGGCGTCAGCCCGGGAAAGTCGGTGTGGCAGGTGCCGCACGGCTGGCCGGTCTGGCGCGCGAAGCTCGGCAGCGCGCGGGCGTCATCGGCAAGGCTCAGCCACGCCAGCGCGCCGAGCACGAGCGCGGCGGCGATCGAGGTGAGGGACAACCTGGACCGCGCCGCGCGGCGCGCGCAGGGTCGGAAAGATCGACACTCTTCGCTCCGCATGCGCGCCATCCATCCCCTTCGCGGTCCCCGCGCGACAGCGCAGGGCCGATTCATTCAGTTCAACCTAATGTCTGCGAATCGGAGGATAGCCGCTGACGAGCGCATGCCAACCACGCGCTTGATCACGCGCGGCCTAAAGCCGTCTATTTCCGGTGTCTGAGATGTTTCAGCAACTAAATATGCAAGCGATTCGCAACTGAGTGGCCACGGTATGTCTGGTTGCTCAAACTGTGCCACACTCGTTCTGATTTTTGCAAACCCTTGATCGAATTCATCGAATGACCGCGCTGCCGGTGCCTCCCGTTTGCGACGAACGCATGGAATTCGGCGCGCCGCGCCAGATTGATCTGGATTCGTGCCGCGCGCCGTGTGTAGCTTTGCGCCGCAAACGGGAGGCTGGCCGATGATTCCGAAATCCGTGCTGTGTGCTGCGGCGATCCTGCTTGTCGCCCCGATGTCCGCGCGTGCCGAAGACAAGGAGACGGTGTCACCGTCTGCGCTGCATGCCAAGATCGACTACTGCAAGACCTGCCACGGCGTTTCCGGCCAGGGCTACCGCGGTTCCGTGCCGATGCCGCGGCTCGCCGGCCAGCAGCCGGACTACATCAAGAACCAGCTGCAGGCCTTCATCGAGCACCGCCGCACCAACCCGGTGATGAACAACGTCGCCCATGTGCTGAGCCCGCCGATGCTGCAGGGGCTGGCCGACCACTTCCAGAGCCTCAATCCCAAGCCGCTCGGCGGCGCGCCCCACGATCTGGTCGCGGCCGGCGAGAAGATCTACCGCGACGGCGTCGGTGACAAGGTTCCGGCCTGCGCCTCCTGTCACGGCGCCGACGCAAAGGGCAACGGCGAATTTCCGCGGCTCGCCGGCCAGCTTCACGACTACGTCTTCCGCAAGCTGACCAATTGGGACAGGGAGCGCGGCCAGGACAAGAACAAGCCGGATACCTCGGCGATCATGGAACCCATCACGCATGATCTCACCGAAGCGCAGATCAAGGCGGTTGCCGCTTACCTCAGCTACGTCGAATAGGGTGTGTATCGGCGGGGCTTGGCACGCTAGTCTCTCGCTCGGGACGTTCGTATCTACCGCTCTTTGCGCTTGATCAAGGCGTCCGAGCCGCCCTCCGGCTATCGGCGGCTACCTTCAACCGCAGCAGGATGATGCGACCATGACCGATTTCAACAAGCTTTCCCGCCGCCAGGTGCTGGGCGCCGCCGCCGGCGTCACCGTCGCCGGCGCGCTCGGTGCCGCGACCCCGGCCATGGCCGCCAAGGCGCCCCAGGCCGCGGTCAAGTATCAGCCCGAGCCGAAGGACGGCAAGAAGTGCGAGGATTGCGTCCTGTTCCAGGCGCCGTCGTCCTGCAAGAACGTCGACGGCGAAATCTCGCCGAACGGCTGGTGCATGATCTGGGCCAAGAAGCCGGCCTGAGTCTTTCCATCTTCGGTCTTTGCGACTGCGGCGCGCCGGATTCTTCGGCGCGCCGTTTGCGTTTCGCGATGGCGCGGAGAATGCGGCGACGCGTGCGTTCGGTCCCCACGCTCCTCCGGTTTCTGCGTCATTGCCGGGCTTGACACTGCAAGTCGTGTTTACACGACTTGCAGCACTAAGAAGCACGCAACGCGGCGAGAGCCGCGTTGCTATGCAATCCACTCTTCACTTCGCCGCGGATGCGCAAAAGAGTGGACCCGCGGGTCAAGCCCGCGGGTGAGTGCGTCCGTGAGCTCGATTGTCAGCACGGTGGGAGTCTGTGCCATGTGAAGTCATCGCAGATGTAGCCGAGAGCAACTGCGTCGTCGTGAGGCGGGGTGGGGAGCA
>JARLJA010000031.1 GCA_031291445.1 Xanthobacteraceae bacterium
AAGAGTTATGGAGAACGCGCGCGCCGATGCGACGGCCGGCCAGCCCGGAAGACATTGCGCAAGCTGTCATGATGCTCGTGCAATCGGATTATTTGACGGGCGAGATTTTGCTCTCCGATGGTGGGCTCAACCTCACGTGACCGAAACCGACAAGATTGAGCATCCTGGGAACACTCAAAATGCCGGCCCTCGAACAATCACGCTCCATGGTCCACCGCTGGTCGGAACCATATCCGCTTTCGGAGTATCCACGCTGTAAGCCGACAGACAACTTCCCACCCATCTCGGTCATTCCCGGTTTATGGGTTCACGACCTAGTCTAGAGATAGCCCTCGCCCGCCTCCGCCGCGAAGCGGCCGGGATCGCCCTCCCAGATGATCCGCCCGTGCTCGATGACGTAGACGCGATCGGCATGCGGCAGCGCGAAGGTGACGTTCTGCTCGCCGAGCAGCACGGTGATCGACGTCGTCTGCCGCAGCTTCTCGAGCGCCTTGGAGAGCTGCTCGAGAATGACGGGCGCGAGCCCCAGCGTCGGCTCGTCGAGAATGAGGATCTTGGGCTGCATCATCAGCGCCCGGCCGATCGCGAGCATCTGTTGCTCGCCGCCGGACAGTGTCTGCGCCGTCTGTCCCTGGCGCTCCTCGAGAATCGGGAACAGCTCGAACAGCCAGGCCAGCTGCCGGCTGCGCGCCTCCTCGCTCAGGTGCTGTCCGCCGAGATCGAGGTTCTCGCGGACGCTCATCTCGCCGAACAGCTCCCGCGTCTCCGGGCAGTGCACGACGCCGCTGCGCGCGATCTGCGCCGGGGTCCGGCCGCGCAGCGGCGCGCCGCCGCGCAGGATGGTCCCGCCATAGGGCAAGAGACCGGAAATGGCGTTGAACAGCGTCGTCTTGCCGGCGCCGTTCAGCCCGACCAGGGAAACGAACTCGCCCTCGTGCACGTGGATGGAGACACCCTGCAGCGCCTGCGCCTTGCCGTACTGGACGCTGACGTTGTCGACCTGCAATAGCGGTACCTTGTCGGCGAAGCTGGCCTCGGGCCGCGCCGAGGTCTCGATGGCGCCGCCGAGATAGACCCGCCGCACGGTCTCGTTGCGCATCACCTCGTCGGCCCGCCCGGTGACGATTTCCTCGCCGAGATACATTGCGAGCACGCGATCGACCAGCGCCGCCACGCTCTTGACGTTGTGGTCGACGAGAAGCACGGCGCGCCCGTCGTCGCGAAAGCTGCGGATCAGGTCCGAAAACATCGCGACTTCCGCCAGCGTCAGTCCCGCGAACGGCTCGTCGACCAGCACGATCTTCGGATCGCGGGCGATCGCCTTCGCCAGTTCGAGCCGGCGCAGGTCCGCGAACGGCAGGGTCGGCGGCCGCCGGTCGACCACCGCCCCCAATCCGACGCGTTCGGCGATGGCCCTGGCGCGCTCGACCAGGGCACGGTCGGCGAACACCTTGAGAAGGCTGTCCGGCAGCAGCGCCACCATGATGTTTTCCAGCACGGTCTGGCGGTTGAGGGGCCGCGAATGCTGAAACACCATGCCGAAGCCCTGCCGTGCGATGCGGTGCGGGGGCAGACCGGCGATGTTGTCGCCGCGAAACAGGACGGTGCCCGAGGTCGGACGCTCGATCCCCATGATGGATTTCATCGCGGTCGACTTGCCCGAGCCGTTCGGGCCGATCAGGCCGAGAATCTCGCCGCCGTAGAGATCGAAGCTGAGGTTCTTGACCGCGGTGAGCCCGCCAAAGCGCTTGGTCAGGCTCTGGACTTCGAGGATCGGCGCGCCGCTCGCGCTCACCATCTTCACGACCGCACCCGCGACAGTGCGGCCCCGAGAAAGCCGTTCGGGACGAACATGATGGCGAGCAGCGCCACCGTGGACACGATGAAGGTGGCGAGCTCGCCGGTGGGCCGCAGGAACTCGCCGGCGACGATCAGGAAGATCGCCCCGAGCGCGGCCCCGAGCACCGTGCGCCGGCCGCCGAGCACCGCGGCCACGATCACCTGGACGCCGACCGAGACATCGACGACGGTGCCCACCGACGCAGTGCCGAAATAGAACACCAGGAGCGCCCCCGACAGTCCGGAAAAGAAGGCGCTGACGACGAAGGCCGCCAGCTTGTGCTTGACGATGTTGAACCCGAGCGCGCCGGCCTGGACCGGATCCTGGCCGCTGGCCTGCAGGATGAGGCCGACCGGCGACTGCGACAGCCCGTAGAGAATGACCGCGCTCAGCGCCATGAAGCCGAGCGCGATCCAGTAGTTGGTGCCGGCGTCGATCGAGATCACGTCGGGAATCGTGAGCCCGATCTCGCCGCCGGTGAGGTCGGCGAAGACGACGATGAAATTCTGCAGCATCAGCACCGCGACCAGCGTGGTGAGCCCGAAATAGGGCCCGCGCACCCGCAACGCGGGCAGCGCCAGCACCAGCCCCGCCACCACGGCGGCGGCCGCACCCGCAACGATGCACAGATAGACCGAGATGCCGTACTGGTTGTCGAGGATGCCCGCGGTGTAGGCCCCGACCCCGATCAGGAAGGTCGGGCCGAAATTGACCTCGCCGGCGAAACCGAACAGCAGGTCCCAGGCCATGGCGAAGACGCCGAAGTAATAGGCGACCGTGAGCAGGCCCAGAACGTAGCCGGAAACGTAGAGCGGAAGCGTCGCGGCCAGGATGACCACGACAAGACCGATCCACAACAGCCTTGCCTTGAACAGACCGGCCATGCTCATCGCCTCCCGAGCAGGCCTTGCGGCCGGACATACATGACGGCGACCAGCAGCAGCAGCGCGGGGATGGTCCGGTAGGCCGGCGACACCAGGTAGGCGGTCAAGGTCTCGAGGTAGCCGACCACGAACGCGGCGATCAGGGACCCCGACACGCTTCCCAGGCCGCCGAGGACGACGATGGAGAAGGCACTCGCCGTCAGCGGCCCGACGCTGTAGGAGCTGACGCCGAGGAACATGCCGAGCAGAACCCCGGCAATGCCGGCGAGCACGCCGTAGATGCTCCAGACCACGACATAGACGCTGGTCAGCTCATAGCCCAGCAAGGTGACCCCGCGCGGGTTCATCGAGGCGGCCAGAACCACCTTGCCGGTTCGGGTCCGGTTCACCAGGCCCCACAGCAGCAGGATCACCAGGCAGCAGACGACCGCCGTGAAGATCTCGTTGCTCGGCGTCCGCACGCCGGCGATGCTCACCACGCCCTCGACGATCGGCAGCACCGTCTTGGCATTGTTGGTGAAGAAATAGGCGATCAGTTCCTGGATCATGATTCCCCACAGCAGCGTCCCGGTCAGGACGAAGATCTCCTTCTCCTCGTGAGGGATCTTGGAGGATCGCTGGATCGGCTGGACGATCAGGAAATAAGTGACGATGGCGGCGACCAGCGCAGTCGCGACGCCGATCAGGGCGCCGACATAGGTCGAGGCGTGCAGCACGCTGCCCGCGGCCCAGGCGG
Organism: Xanthobacteraceae bacterium; assembly: GCA_031291445.1. Taxonomy (GTDB): domain Bacteria; phylum Pseudomonadota; class Alphaproteobacteria; order Rhizobiales; family Xanthobacteraceae; genus Bradyrhizobium_A. The sequence goes on from JARLJA010000031.1 coordinate 3,461, forward strand.
CCACCGCCGCCAGCACCATGATCGCTCCGTGAGAGAGGTTGAGCACCCCGGAAACGCCGAAGATCAGCGTGAAACCGGTGGCACCGAGCGCGTAGAGCGCGCTGATGGCGAAGCCATCGATCAGGATCTGCAGGACAAGCATCAGGAACCGCTACGGCCGCACACGCCGACACTGGAGGAAAGTTCTACGCCCGGCGTTTGGAGGAACCGCCTCCGGGAACGCCGGGCCGAACATCAAATCAGTTGGTGGTCAATTTGATGAAGCTCGGAAACTTGAGTTCGCCCTTGGCAACTTCCTTGGGCCAGACGCTGATCTGGCGTCCGTCCTGCCATTGCAGCATCAGCCCGGTGATCAGCCCCTTGCCGTACTTGATCGAATGGGTGAACTGCTCGTCCTTGCCGTAGAACTGGACGCGGCCGATGGTGCCGACCCAGTCGGTCTTCTCGAGGGCGTCGACCAGCTTGTCCGCATCGGTCGAGCCGGCGCGCTTGATGGCGTCGGCGATGTAGTAGACCTCGTCATAAGCGGGGTAACCGGCATAGGACGGGAAATTGCCGAACTTCTGCTTGAATCCTTCGGCGAAAGGCAGTGACTTCGGCGTCACCGCCGCGTCCGGCCCCGACACGCCCTGATACAGCACGCCGTCCGCGGCATCGTTGGTATCCTTGCCGAACGTCGAGTTGGTCGCCTGCGAGGCGATGCCCAGCATCGGGATCGGCACCTGCTGGTTCTTCCATTGCACCGTGGGCTGCACGCCGACATGGGAAATTCCGGTGATGATCACGTCCGGCTTCGACGCCTCGATCTTGTTGAAGATCGGGGTGAAGTCGGTGGTGTCGGGCGAGAAGCGGATGTGATCGAGAACCTGCAGTCCGATTTTCGGCAGGCACTCCTCGTAGCCGACATCGAGCGGCTTGGTCCAGGCGGCGTCCTCGCTCATGATCACCGCCGACTTCATCTTCTTGCCGTCGACCAGCAGCTCCTTGGCCGCGTCGCAGACGGACAGCGCCAGCGCCGCCGACGTCAGATAGCCATGAAATGTGTATTTGTTCTTCTCGTAGTCGCGATGAACCGCCAGGCTGATCTCGTTGGATGCCGCGCCCGGCGTGATGAACGGGGTCTTCAGGCGCGAGGCCCATGGCTCGAGCGCGAGCACCACCTCGCTGATGTAACTGGCGATGACGACGTTGACCTTGTCCTCGTTGACCGCGCGCTGGAACGCCCGCACGGCGTCGGCCGAGGAACTGTGGTCGTCGTAAGCGACGATCTCGATCTTGCGGCCATCGACGCCACCCGCGGCATTGATCTCGTCCGCGGCCATCTGCGCGGCCTGGGGAATCGAGGCGCCGGCGATGGCCTGGGCCTCGGCGATGACGCCGATCTTGATCGGATCCGCGGCAACCGCGGGTCCCGGTAGGGACGCCAGTCCCAGCGATAACCCGAAAGCCGTGGCACCGAAAACCGCTCGCGCGGCCACCCCGGCGGAGCGAGACCCTGTTGCGTCCATGACTGCTTCCTCTCGTCAGAAGGCTTGTTGATCAGCCTCTTCGGGCGGAGTGTAGCTTCATCGTCGCGTCCGGCAAGGGACTACCGCGCACCAACCGTTCACGAAGACCACGTTTCAACGCCGGTCACTTCCGCATTTTCGTCGATGCGGAATTTGGAACGAATGCATCATTATGTGGCACGCGACATCCTCCCGCGCTGCAGCATTGGCGCGGCGGCAGTGGCGGCGGGGCTATTGGGGGCCCGATCCCTCCGGGATGCTGCGTCCACCCAAGACCTCGCGCAGCCTCCCGGGGTTCAACACCATCCCGAAGTCCTCGACACCGATCGGCAGCTTGCGCCGCCAATTGGGATATTGGTCGATGGTGCCGGGAATATTGGGCTGGTCCTTCACCTCGAGCAGGTCCTCGAGCGCGAGCGCCAGCAATCGGGATGGAGTCCGGGCGAGGAAGCCGATCGCCTGCTCGAAACCGCCCATGCGGCCCTCCCGCGCGACCGCTTCCTCGAACCGTCGCAGGCTCCGGTCGCGCTCCTCGTCGGATTCCCCCGGGTCGAGACCAAGGTTCCGTTTTACCCGGAGATCGTGGCCGGAGCGCCAGCCGGAGAAGGTCGATAGGTCGTGGGTGTTGAACGTGACCAGCGCGTCGGTGGCGTAACGGTCGGGCGGCAGGAAGGCCCCTTCGCCGTCGCGTTCGAACATCATGACCCGGTAGCACCAGATCCCGGTATCCGACAGCCGTTCGCGAAGACCTGCCGGCACGGTGCCGAGATCCTCGCCGACCACCACGCAGCGATGGGCCTGGCTCTCGATCGCGATCACGGCGAGCAGCGCCTCCAGTGGCATCCGCACATAGGCCCCTTGATCGGGCGAGTGGCCCGCGGGCACGAGGTAGAGCCTCGACAGCCCGAGCACGTGATCGAGCCGGATGGCGCCGGCGTGGCGCATCGCGGCGGCGAGCAGGTCGCGAAACGGCTGAAACAGCGCCGCTTCGAGGCCGGCGGCGCTGAAGACCGCGAGGCCCCAGTCCTGACCCACCGTGTTGAGCAGGTCAGGCGGGGCGCCGACCGACAGGTCCCGCATGATCGCAGCCGGACAATTCCAGGCATCGAAGCCGTCGCTTTTCACCCCGACGGCGACATCGAGGTAGAGGCCGACCGGCATCCCCAATTCGGACGCAAGCTCCCGGCAGCGGCGCAACTGGCGGTCGGAGACCCACTGCAGGAATTCGACATAGGCAATCTCGCCGGCGTCGGCGTCGCGCAATCCCTGTAACCGTTCGTCGCCGGGCTGCCTCCACTCGTCCGGCCACTGCCACCACGGCGCCGCGAAACGCCGCCGAAGCACTTCGAAGCACGCGAAGCGGAAGAGAGTTCCGCCGCCGTCCCTCCGAAACGCCTCAAAATCCGCGTGATCAGGCGGCGCGCCGTGGTCCACGAAGCGCGTGAAAGCTTGTCGCAGGCCAAACCACTTCAGTTCGGCGACGGCGCGGTAATCGACCAGCTCGGCCCGGCGCAGCGTCGCCAACCGCTGGTCCAGGTCGGCAATGAGGTCGGGAGCAAAGCCTGGCGCTCGCGATACGTCGATATAGAGCGGGTTGAGGAACAGGCGGCTGCTGGGAGAATAGGGGCTGCAATCGGCCGGGTGATCGTCGAACAGCGCATGAAGCGGGTTGAGGCCGACCCCAGCCGCGCCGGCCTGCGCGGCCCATCGCATGACCGTCATCAGGTCGCCGAAATCGCCGATCCCCCAGTTGGATTGCGAACGCAGGCTGTAGAGCTGAACGGCGGCAATCCAGACCCGGTCGAAGTCGCCGCCAAAGGCCCGTTGCGGAGCAACCACCAACGCGGCCTCATCGCGCTCACCGCGCGCGTCGACCAATCTCGCACGGTAGACTCCGGTCCCGAACTGCCCAGCCGAAAACGGCCAGCGCTCGGAACGGGCGCGCGCGACCTCATGCAGGCCATCCGGCTGGTCACGATAGACGGCGAAGTCGACCGGCGGCGCCGCGGCATCGCGAAGCCTCGGCGCCAACGCAGCGCCCGCGACGAGGACGAGAGGGCCATCGACCAGGCGATGCGCGGGTCCCGGCGGCAGGACCTGCAGGACGGCCTCGAGTGTCTCCGGAGCGACGCCTCGCAGCGCACCCCGGGCATCGATGTATTCCGTCTCCAGTCCGTACTCGATAGCCCTCGCGTTCAGATCCATCCGCATGCCTTGACCGACGATCGGCGGCCGCGAGCACGCTGCATCGCTCGTAGCGCCGACCGGCGAGACAACGGCAGGCGAAGCCCGATGTTCCGGGGCTCGCGTCCCGACGTCGATCGTGCCCTGCCGGCAAAAATGTCGGCGATCCTACGGCGCGACCCGGACGTCCAGCAGAGCCGCTCCGCGACGCCGGCCGACGTGCTCGATCGCCCGCCGCAATGCCTCCGGCAGATCCTTGCCTTTGGTGACCTGCTGCGCGAAGGCCCGGCTGGCCTCGGCCACCTTGCAGAAGTCGGGCGACGGTTCCAGCGAGATCAACGGCATCTTGTTGATCTTCGCGGCAAAGCCGTGCGGATAGACGTCGAGCACCGACTTGCGGACCGCGCCCCACTCAGCGTTGTTCACGATCACGACGAGTACTGGCAGGTTCAACGCCTCGGCGATCTGATGGCAGGCGACCGGATTGCTGAACATGTAGGATCCATCGCCCATGGTGGCGACGACGAGACGCTCAGGGCTCGCCAACTGCATTCCGAGCGCGGAGGGGAAGCACCATCCCAGCCCACCCGAGTGCGGTTCCTGATACCAGGACGTGGGAGTGTCGAGCGACAGCGGTTCGAGCGGGCAGCCAAGCTCCGACAGCACCGTGGCGTCGCGGCCGGCGATCGCCCGTGACAGGCAGAGGCTGACCCATTCCTTGGTCATCGGGTCGCCATCGCCGCGCTCGGCCTGCGCCCGCATCGCCACGCGGCGTTCCGCATGCGCCTCGCTGACCGTGGCGCGCCGCGCCTCGCGCAGCGACGCGGTTTGCGCGAGCGAGGGCTGAAGGCGACTTGCGAGTTCGACGATGATGTCCGCCGTCTCGCCGACCAGCGCGACGTCGGCCCGGAAGTTGCGAACCGGAAAACGGCAATAGAGCGGGTCCTGCCCGATCTGGATGACCTTGCAGCCCTCCGCCAGCTTGTGAATGTCCGGCGACCACGGTGCGATCGAATCCAGCACCACGACCACGTCCGCGTCCTTCAACCATGGCCCGGGATCGATGCCGACCGACATCGGATGCTCCGTCGCGATCGCAAGCTGGATGGCCCAGTACTGCGACACCGGAATGCCCCATGACAGCGCAAGATCCGCCAGCGCCGCAAAGCCGTTGGCCGATCCGGCGCCGCGCTGGGCGATGATCAGTGGCCGTTCCGCCGCCGCCAGCAGGCGCGCGGCCTCGTCGAGCGCCGCCGGCTGTGGCGAGGCGATCGCCGGCGACATCCGCGGCGGCGCATCGAGATCGCCGGCGGGGCATGGTTGGCACAGCACTTCGCGCGGCAGGCTCAAGTAGACCGGCCCCTTCGGCGTCGAGCAGGCGATGGCGTAAGCGCGATCGATGATATCGACGGCCTGCTCCGGAAACCGCAGCTCGTAATCCCATTTCGCGCTTTCGCGGATCAGCGCCGTCTGATCGCGCATCTCCTGCCCCCACCCGATCGGCACGGTGCGCGACCCGAGACGGCCCTGCTCGGTGACCGGAGTGCGGCCGGAAAACAGGATGACCGGGATCTGTTCGGTCGCGGCATTGATCGCCCCGATGGCGCAGTTGGCCAGTCCGACATTGGTGTGCGCCATCACCGCCTGGGCCTTGCCGCTCGCCAGATAGTATCCGTGCGCCATTCCCATGGCGGCGTTCTCGTGCGGGATCACGACGGCCCGGGGCAACGACATGTCCTTGGCCATCGCTTCCGCGAGTCCCTCGATGACCGGAGGGAAATCGGTACCCGAATTGGCGAAGATGTAGTCGACCCCGAGAGCCTTCAGCCGGGCGAGCACCGCACCGCCCGCCGTGATGGCCGGAACCGGTGCACGCGTGTCATTGGTCGATCCAGTGTTGGCCATGGTTGCCCGTCCGCGTGGTGGAGGCCCGGATCAGATCCCCGAGGTGGATCCGAAACCGGGCAGCGCTGATTGCACGAGTGGTTTCGATGTGGCGAGCGGCCATGAGGGGCTAGGCGGCCCTGGCCCGCGCGGACTTTCGCCTCGCACGCGCCGGCACAGCCGGCTTGGATTGACGACGCGTCAGGGCGACCGGCTGGCCAAGCGTTTCGGCGATCCGCCGCAACACCGCGATCAGCACCGGCTTGTCCTTGCCGACGATTGCATCCAGCCGCGCGTCGTGGATCCTGGCGATCACCCGCAGCTTCTTCAGCATCGCCTCGCCCGCCGCCGTCAGCCGCACGCTGTAGCTGCGCTGATCGCCCGGCGTATGCCGGCGCGCGATGAAGCCGCGCGCGCTCAAGGCCTTCAAGGTCGAAGACAGCGTGGACCGGTCGCGGCCGCACAGCAGGCTCAATTCCGTGGGCGTCAGACCCGGATTGTCCGAAAGGATCGTCAGGGTCGCATACCAGCCCGGCTTGAGATCCGACTTTCCGGCCCGCTGGCGGATCGCCTGAAACGAGGCGTCCTGCGCCAGACGCAGGTGGTAGGCGATCAAATCGGCGAAGCCCTCCGGCACGAAGGATTCGCCGCGCTCTCGTCCGGGGCTGCTCATGGATATTCGCTTGCCTATGCGCTCAGCCACCGACGGTATCCTGATCAATTTGCCCGAAACGCCCTGACGCGACCGGTTGCCGGCCGCCCTCTCGGCTGCAAGGCTTAGCAAAGCCGCTCCGCCGGCACAAGTTACTTTGATATCAAAGCAGTTGGCCGCACGTGCTTCCGCGCGGCTCGGCTTCACGATGCGCGGCTCTGCGACCGCGGCGCACCCACGCTCCGCTCGCCCGAAATCCACATCTTGCGATCCTGCACGGCGTTGTGAAACTGATCGAGCGCGATGTTGAACGCGGACAGCGTATCCTCGTCGACCGCGCCGTTTTCGAAGCAGTCCAGCGTATCCTTGAGAATGCCGTCGGCCTCGCGCTGCATCGCCTCGAGCTCGTCGAATGAATCGCAGTCGCGCGCCGCGGCGATCATGTCCAGGAGCCTGCCGCGAAGCGCGGTGTTGCGAATTCGGTTATCGCGCCGCATGTAGCTGCGAAACCAGGCGCCGGCCGACGCAAAGCCGGAGACCACCATCAGGCCGAGCCACATGAAGTCGCTGTAGCGCTCGAGAAAGGTCCGCTCCGTGCCGTCGATATAGGCGGCAGCGCCGGGATGCGCCGGAATCGCGGCGGCTTTGTCGGTGTCCGGAACCTGGATGTCGGCGACACCCGGAAACTCCGACTGCAGCGCATGCCGGATCGCGAACAGCTGCTTTGTGAAGGCGGTGACGGTCGGCTCCGAAAGCTGCTTGCGCGCCACGATCAGATGGTTGACCGACAGCGTGGTGACGTCGTCGTCGGGGCGCTGCGGCGTCGCGCCCAGCGCGCCCGCCGCGATTTCCGCCGACTCGTAGACAGGATGCTTGCGGGCAATGATCTCGGCAGCGGTGACCGGAAGGAAGGTCGGCGAACTGCCCGCCCGCGTCGTGGCGTTGATCGCGTCGGCGGTGATTCTGCTGTCGATCGGACCGACCGCGAGAAAGGCGTCGACCTTCTGGTTCCGCAGCGCGTCGCCGACCTCGGTGGTTTCGAACTGCACGACGCCGACCTTTTCGGGGTCGACGCCGGATTCGGTGAGAATGAGTTTCAGCAAGTCGACATTGGCGGAGGTCTTGCCGATCACGCCGACGCGGCGGCCCGCAAGTTCCGAGATCTTGCTGATCGAGGATTCCTTCTTCTGGCCCTTCGCGGTGACGTTGGGAACCCAGATCACGACCACGTTCTTGCGAAACACCGCAACCGACAGCGCGTTGTTCGGCAGGTCACGGTCGGCGCGGATGACCGCGAGATCGGCCTGGTGGCTGGCGATCGCGGCCGCGCTCTCGGTCGCCCCCTCCGTCACCACGACCTTCAGGCGTACGTAATGACGTTCGCGGACGAATGCCTGCGCGACTTCCTGAATGACCTTGACGTCCTGGCTGCCCGGCGGACCAACCGCGATCCGCAGCGTCGCAGGGCGCCAGCTGAAGAAGAAATAGCCGACCAGCGCGATCGCGAACACGACGACACTGCAGACGACCACGGCCAGGCTGAAGCGCTTCATCACACCCTACCCATTCACGCCGACGACCTCGGCTCGATCCGGAAGCCGGATGGGCCCTCGCGAACGGCCCAAGACTGCATCACCCGCCGCCCGCGGTCCAGCGCGCGAGTGGATCGCTTGCCACGCGCTGGCCGGCCTGCCGGCGGCGGGGCGGGCCTAGCGTCGACAGGGGCGTTGCGACGGCTACAGGTCCACCGTCGGCGCCTCATGGTACCACAAGCCCCTCGAGTCCTTGCCGCCACTCAGTCGTGCGAGCCGTCCCGTTAACCATGATGACGGCCGCATCCGGCCGGAGCGTCTGTCCCCCGCCGATTCACCACGAATGGCAAGCGCACGTGCCCGGTTCCGGAATTTCTGCGATATTTCGAAGCTGACTGGAGGAAGTGGCGTGCTCAGCAAGAGGTCGTTTCTTGGGCTTGCGGCGGCGGCGGCCGCAGCGTTCGACGGAACGCGGATGAACGGCGTGCCGGCGCAAGCCGGATCGCCGCTTCCGTATCCGGCGCGCCCGGTGCGCTGGATCGTCCCCTACACCCCCGGGGGCGCGACCGACGTGATGTCACGACTGGTCTGCCAGAGGCTGTCCGAGCGGCTCGGCAATGCTTTCGTCGTCGAAAACAAGCCTGGCGCCGGCAGCAATATCGGCACCGAAGCGGTGATCAATTCGCCCGCCGACGGTCACACATTGCTGCTGATCAGCACCGCCAACGCCATCAACGCATCCTTCGACAAGACCATCCAGTACGATTTTGCGAAGCAGATCGCTCCCGTCGCCGGCCTCGCCCGCATCCCGCTGGTGCTGGTGGTCAACAACGACCTGCCGGTCCACACCGTCGCGGAATTCATCGCCTACGCGAAATCGCATCCCTCGGTGCTCAGCGCAGCCTCGTCGGGGATCGGTACCTCGCTGCACCTGTCCGGCGAGTTGTTCAAGGCGCTGACCGGCACCGACTTCGTGCACGTGCCCTATCGCGGCTCGGCGCCCGCCCTCACCGACCTGATGTCCGGCCAGGTCCAGCTGATGTTCGACAACGTGACGTCCTCGATCGAACTCATCCGCGGCGGCCGGATCCGCGCGCTCGGCGTCACCACCGGCACACGGTGTGAAATCCTTCCCGACGTCCCGCCGATCCGGGACACCGTTGCGGACTACGAGACCAGCTCATTCTATGGCGTGGGCGCGCCCGCCGGCACCCCGGCCGAGATCGTCGCATTGCTCAATCGCGAGATCGGCGGCGCGCTGGCCGACGCTGCCATCCATCGGCAATTGGCCAATCTGGGAGCAAGCCCGCTTGCGGGCGGCGCGGACGAATTCGCGGCCACTCTGCGCGAGGAGACCGGGCGCTGGCGCCGGATCGTCGAACTGTCGGCCAATGCAGCCCACTGACGCCCCCGCGAAGCGGTCACCCGACCGGCCTCGATCGAACAGCCGCGAGGTGCTGGACGCGTGGACGCGTGCTCTGCAGCTGACCGCCACGATCGACCAAAATCCGCACCGCTTGCTGCCGGATCTCATCGCGGCGATGGCCGCCATCCAAGGCGACGCCCCCGCCCTGATCTCCGACGAGGGAGAGCTCTCCTACCGATCGCTGACGGAGCGCATCAACCGCTACAGCCGCTGGGCTTTGACGCAAGGCGTCCGGGCCGGCGATGTCGTCGCGCTGCTGATGCCCAATCAGGCGGACTACCTCGCGATCTGGCTCGGCATCACCCAGGTGGGCGGCGTGGTCGCCCTGCTCAACGATCAATTGCGCGAGGGCGGCCTCGATCATTGCGTCGTCACGGTGGCCCCGCGCCACCTGATCGCCGCCGCGGCCTATGCCGCCGCCGCGCGCGACTGCCAGCGGCGCACCGGTCTCGCCTTCGGGATCTGGGCCCACGGCGAAGCCGGTCCGGCACTCGACCGAATCGACACCGCCGCCGCACACTTGGCGGCCGATCCGCTGACGCCGGCGGAACGACGCCCGGTGTCGGTTTCCGACCTCGCACTCTACATCTTCACGTCGGGAACCACGGGACTGCCCAAGGCAGCCAATATCAGCCACCGCAGGCTCCTGACCTGGAGCCTGTGGTTCGCCGGCCTGATCGACGTCAAGCCCAGCGACCGGATGTACAACTGCCTGCCGATGCATCACAGCGTCGGCGGCGTCGTCGCGATCGGCTCGCTCCTGACGCGCGGCGGATCCGTGGTGCTGCGCCGCAAATTCTCCACGCAGGCGTTCTGGAACGACGTGGTGGGTTTCCAATGCACCCTGTTCCAGTACATCGGCGAGCTCTGCCGCTATCTGCTCAAGGCCCCGCCTCACCCGGCCGAGACGCGGCATCGTCTGAGGGCATGCTGCGGCAATGGACTGCGCGCCGAGGTCTGGGATGAATTCAAGTCGCGCTTTCGGATTCCGCAAATCGTGGAATTCTACGCCGCCAGCGAAGGCAGCTTTTCGCTGGTCAATCTCGAAGGCAGGCCGGGCTCGATCGGACGGGTTCCGCCGTTCCTCAGCCATCGGTTTCCCGCCGAGATCGTCCAATACGATCCGGATCGCGAGCTTCCGGTCCACGACGCCGGCGGGTTCTGCATCCGCTGCGGCCACGACGAGGTCGGCGAGGCGATCGGCCGGCTCGACGCCGGATCCGGTGTCGGCTCCCGCTTCGAGGGCTATTCAAGCCGCGAAGACACCGAAAGAAAAATCCTGCGCGACGTGTTCGCACCAGGTGACGCCTGGTTTCGCACCGGCGACCTGATGCGCCGCGACGCCGCCAATTTCTTCTATTTCGTCGACCGGATCGGCGACACCTTCCGCTGGAAGGGCGAAAACGTCTCGACCCTCGAGGTGGCCGACGTCCTTGCCGATTGCCCGGGCGTGCTGGACGCGACCGTCTACGGCGTCGGCGTTTCCGGGGCGGACGGGCGCGCCGGCATGGCAGCCATCGTCCCGGCCGCCGATTTCGATATCACACGCCTCGAGACCGTGGTCACCTCAAGGCTCCCGGTCTTTGCGCGACCGCTGTTCCTGCGCCTGTGTCCGTCCCTCGATCTGACCGCCACGTTCAAGCTGCGCAAGCAGGACCTGCAGGCTGCGGGATACGATCCCGCGCGCTGCCATGACCCTCTGTTCATGTACGACAAGGCGACGGCGCGGTACCGCCCGTTCGACGCGGGACTGCATTCACAGCTGCTGAACGGCGGGATCGCAGTTTAGACGCCGGAGATCGCCACTCGGTATCGGCGACATCTTCCCATTGACCATGATTGCAGAGTCGGCTTGTCCCGCCGCAGGCGGCTGCTATCTACAGTGCATCGCGGCAAAGGGCCTTGTCATGACGATACGGTTAACGATCCTGTCCGAAATCGAGAAGATCGCGGCGGCACAGAACCGCACCCTCGGAGCCCTGCACGACGATCTGCCCCTGAGCCAGTCGGGCTTCGATTCGCTGTGCTTCGCGCTGCTGGTGGCCCGGCTTGAGGACGACCTCGGGCTCGACCCTTTCAGCGCGGCGGACGGCGTCTCCTTTCCGGTCACGATCGGCGATTTCATCAAGCTCTACGAAGATGCTGCAGCCCACCAGGCCGCCTAATCTCCGCGCCCTGCTCGGCGCGCAAGAGCTGCGGCGCGATGCCGCCGTGAGCGACCCGCTGACCTCAGTCGGCCTCGACGAGGCGCTCGCCGGAGCGAATCTCGCCTGCGACCCGGCCGACCTCACCGATCGATCGATCCTGCTGGCGACGCCGGACCAGTTGAGCACCGCACTCGCCCTGATTGCGTTGGACGGAATTGCAGCACGGCTCGTGCTCTGCCCTGGCGATGTCGATCCGAAATATTTCGGCGACATCGCGCGGACCGCTGCGGTCGATTGCATCGTTCACGGCGGCGACCCCGCCCCCTTGGCCTCGCTTGACCTGCCGATGGTCAAGGCCGACAGAACCCTGACGGTCGCCGCTCGTCATCCGACGACCGCGCGACCGACCGAGTGGATCCTGCTGACGTCGGGAACGACCGGTGCCCCGAAACTGGTGCGTCACGATCTCGCAGGCCTGACCGCGCCGATCCGGTCCTCGGCCAATGCCCAGGCCGATACGGTGTGGGCGACGTTCTACGACATCCGGCGCTACGGCGGACTGCAGATCTTCCTGCGCGCCATGCTCGGCGGCACGCCCCTGGTCCTGTCGGACCCAACCGAGCCGGTGGACGCCCATTTGCGCCGGCTGGGCCGACGCGAGGTCACGCACATTTCCGGAACGCCGTCGCACTGGCGCCGCGTATTGATGAGCGGCGCCGCGAGCGCGATGTCGCCGCGCTATGTCAGGCTGTCGGGCGAAATCGCCGACCAGGCCATCCTGGATGCCCTACAGGCGGCCTATCCCAGAGCCGCGGTGTCGCACGCCTACGCGTCGACTGAAGCCGGCGTCGGCTTCAACGTCATCGACGGCAGGGAAGGATTTCCCGCCGCGCTGATCACGCAATCGCCGCGGGACGCCGAGGTCGAGATCCGTATCGTCAACGACACGCTGCAGCTTCGCTCGCCGCGGACCGCCTACGACTATCTGGACGCAGGCCAGCCTCCGATCAGGGCCGCCGACGGCTTCGTCGACACCGGCGACCTGGTCGAATTGCGCGGCGACCGCTACGTTTTCCTCGGCCGACGCGGCGGCGTGATCAATGTCGGCGGACAGAAGGTCCATCCCGAGGAAGTCGAGGCCGTGCTCAACCAGCACCCCGCCGTACAGGTATCGCTGGTGCAGGCGCGCCGCAATCCGATCACCGGAGCGCTGGTGGTCGCCGATGTGGTGCTCAAGGCGCCCGGCGCCGGCGTCCCGGGGGCGACCGACCAGACCGGCCTCGCCGACGAGATCCTGGCGCATTGCCGCGCCACCCTGCGCCCGTTCAAGGTGCCGAGCCGCATCCGCTTCGTCGACAGCCTTCAGGTCGCGGCGACCGGCAAACTGGCACGGCCGTCATGAGCACGGTCATCGTCACCGGCGGCTCGCGCGGCCTCGGGCTCGCCATCGCGCACAAGCTCGTCCAGGCGGGGCACCGCGTCATTGCGATCGCGCGCGGCACGTCGGACCCGTTCGCCGCCGCGGCGCGCGATGCACCGGCCGATGCGCTGCAGCTGGTGCCGTTCGACCTCAGCCAGGTCGACCGCATCCCCGGACTGGTCAAGACGCTGCGCGGCACATTCGGCCCGATCACCGGGCTGGTCAACAATGCCGGCATCGGCACCAGCGGGGTTCTTGCCACCATGGCCAGCGCCGACATCGAGGCGCTCGTCCGGCTGAATACGCTTTCCCCCATCATCCTGACCAAGCACGTCGTCCGTTCGATGATGAGCAACGGCGGCGGACGCATCGTCAACGTCTCGTCGGTGGTGGCGTTTACCGGCTACAGCGGTCTGTCCGTCTACAGCGCCACCAAGGCGTCGCTGATCGGCTTCACCAAATCGCTGGCGCGCGAGGTCGGGCAGCTCGGCATCACCGTCAATGCCGTCGCGCCCGGCTTCGTCGACACGGAGATGACGGCGGAGCTGGACGACGGCCACCGTGCGACCCTGACCCGCCGCAGCGCGCTGCGGCGGCTTCCCGAGGCGATCGACGTCGCCAATGCGGTCGAATTCCTGATGGACGAGCGATCGCGCAACATCACCGGGACGGTGCTGACGGTCGACGCCGGGAGCACGGCCTAAGCGTTCGCCGCCCCTGGTTACTTCTGCGGCCCTGACAGCGTGATGTCGCGTTCAGCGCGGAACACGTTGCTGTAGAGGTTGGAGATCCATTGCCGCCCGCTGGCCGTGACGTTGAGATAGCGGATCGCGGTCTTGATGTGCGGCGCGACGCTGTTCCAGTAGAACTGTGGATAGAGGTTGACCAGGTCGGCGGGTGAGCTGTAGCCGAACTGCCGGTTCAGCCCTGCCTCCTCGAACTCGTAGTAGAGCGCATTGGCCTTGCGGATGTAATGCGGATCGCCGAGCTGGCCGATCAGGTCGGCGGCGCGCAGCAGCGACATTTCCTCGTCGGCCTCGTCCTCGTCGGAGGGCAGCGTGGACGGAAAGCGGGTACCTTCGACGGCGCGCGCGATGCGCCGCTTGTCGAGCATCGCCATGCCCTCGATGCGCTCCATCACGTACATCTTCGACCGGTCGACGTGGTAGGGCAGCAACGCGGCATCGGACGAGCCGCGCGGCAATGTCGCCTTCCGCCCCGTCGCGTCGATCACGTAGCCGGTCTCGTCGTCCTCCTTGAACAGTCCACGGACATAGCCGATGTCGTGGGTGAGACAGGCGATGATGATGTGCGCATAGTCTTCCGCCGGCATGTGGGTGTGAAGCGCCCGGCCGCGCAGGATATCGTGCCCGGCCAGCGTCACCAGCATCGTGTGCTCGATGTCGTGATAGAGGGCGTCGCTGTTGCCGATACATTCGAGCGCGATCCGGGCGATCGACGGCACCATCTCGGTGAGATGAGCCTCCGACGAGCCGTAGCGCCGCTTCATGTAGCTGGCCAGGAATTCACCGAGCGCGTCCGCCGCAAGTTCCGGAACCGTGATCATGATCGCCGCCCCAATCGCGCGCATGGTCCACAGCAACGGCGCGATCCGCGCGACACCCGCCAACGGTCGAAGCTAATGCGACGCAATGACACTATTGTTGCAGGATGGGTCCACACGCTGGTCTTGCGCCTGGTCGATGGCGACACCGACAGCCGGCACGGAGGCGCGACAGCGGCGAGCGCGGCGGCGACGGCTCCATGCGGCTAGAAACCGCACGAACTATAGCGCCGGCTCGGGCGGCGAGACCGGGCGGGTCGCCCGCAACAGCCCGTCGACGGACCAGCTTCCGGCGCCCCGGATCATCAGCGCGAACAGTCCGCCCGCAATGGCCAGGTCCTTCTCGAAGTGAAGGAGTTCGTTGCGCACTGCAAAATTGGTATGAAACAGCACCGCCGTGGCGAGGCAAAACAGGCCGAGCACCGCCGCGCCGAGCCGCATCTGCCAGCCCAGCGCGATGGCGAGACCCGCGGCGAGCTGCAGCGCCGCGGTGGCCGCCAGCAGCGGCGCCGGCACGCCAAGTTTTGCCATCGCCGCAGCCGCGCCGGCGAAATTCATCACCAGGAACGTCCCTTCGTGCAGGAAGATGGCCGCGAGCAGCAGCCGGCTCACACACAGGGTGAAATCCTCGCGCATGGCTCGCACATCTCCATCGCCGCGGCAGGCGGGCGCGCGACCGCGCGCCCGCTCAGCGGTCCAGTCGTCTGCTAGTTGCTGGCCGACTTGGCGCTGATGGCCTTCTGCAGGTCTTCCCGCTCTTCGCAGCCATTCGGGCAGAGTTTGGCCAAGGCGTCGAGCTGCTCTTTCGCCTTCGGGAGATTCCCGGTTTCGACGTAGAGCTCGCCGAGGTATTCGCGCGCCGCCTTGTGGTCCGGCTGCAGCTCGAGCGCCTTGGTGTAGTAGGTGAGCGAGGTCTTGAAGTCCCCGGTCTTGCGCAAGGTGTAGCCCATCAGGTTGTAGACGTCGGCCTGCTGGGTGTCCTCGGCGAGGTCCCGCAGTTCCGCCAGGGCCGCGGCATAGTTCATGGCGGCGATCTTGGCGCGGACCGAGGTCAGGTCCGGCGCATCGGAGGACGACGACATGTTGTCGACCGCCCGGGCTGGGCCCGCCACCAGGACCGCGCCAAGTCCGATACTGGCGGCCAGCGCCAGGCTGGCGAGTGCATTCTGCAATTTGTGCGTCATGGAAGCTCTCCGTCAGGGTTCAGGACTGCGCAACCGGCGCGAATGCATAGGCATCGCCGTCCTTGGTGAACGTTCCCGCTCCCGGGAACGGGAAGTGCGAGCCGCAGATCTGGATTTTGTCGGCGATGACGCGGTCGATCAGCTTGCGGCGGGTGGCGATCGCCGTCGGACCGTCCTGGTCATAGGCGCCCTGCCATTCGGGATGGGGAGCCAGCAGCGCCGGCACGTACATGGTATCGGCCGACACCATGAGCTGATCCTTGCCGGAGGTGACGAGATAGGCCGCGTGTCCGGGCGTGTGTCCGGGTGCCGAAATGATCCGGATGCCCGGGGCTGCCTCGGCGCCGTCATCGATCAGCCTCCAGTTCTTCCAGGTCGGGAACACGTCGCCGATGCGCTTGGCCGCCGCCCTGCGCCCTTCGGGAAGCTTCTCGACGCGCCCCGGCTCGGTCCACCAGTTGAATTCGGTCGAATTGACGACGAGTTCGGCATTGGGAAACACCGGCGCGTTGGTGCCCTTTTCCATCAGCCCCCAGACGTGGTCCGGATGGAAATGCGACACCAGGATCTGGCTGATCCGGCTGCGGTCGATGCCGGCGGCCTTCATGTTGGCGGGCAGGTTGGTGGCGTTGGCCTGCCACTGCCCCACCCCCGAGCCGGCGTCGAACATGATGTATTTGCCACCGACATTGAGCACGATCACCGTCAGCGGAATCGGCATGAACTCGGTGGTGAGCCCGGCCTTGGCGAGCGCCGCCTTGGTGTCGTCGACCGTCGCGTTCTTGATGAAGGCGGGATCATGCGGCTTGCGCCAGATGCCGTCATAGACCGCGGTCACCTCGATGGCGCCGACCTTGTAGCGGTAGACCCCGTTGGCGGGCTCGACGGGAGTCTCGGCATGCGCTTCGGTGAAGAAGGCCAGCTTGCGGTCCAGGCCGAACGCCGCCGCAGCGGCTGCGGTGGACAGAACGGCCCGGCGAGAGAGGTCCAACATCGATGTTCTCCTGAAAGGCTGTGAGCGGAGGCGAAGGGCGCCGGAGAGACATGCTCTCCACCGAACAAGACCGACCTCGATGCCGGTTTATTCTTCGCGGACCGCTTTTTTTGCGCTGCCGGCGCCCCGCCGCACGAGAGAGTTTATTTTCCGAATTCGGGAATAAACCGGGACGATCGGCAGTCTTGCTTGCGACAGGCCTTTCAACCGACCGGGATCTTGGACAACATGGCGTGCCGATGGGGCTGATCCGATGAATGCGTTGGCGATCACGAGAGCCGGGAGCTTGCCGCTGCAGGAGGCGCGCCGTTGCCTCGGGGAGGCGACGGTCCGGCCTGTCCCCCTCCTCGCAGCGTGGCGCCGCCGGCTCTGGCACGCCCTTGCCGCGCGCGCCGATCGATATGTCCATGCTGGCCATGCGCACGTCGTCACCATGGTGTCCCAGGCCCGAGGCCTGGCATCAGGCCGCCCATCCGCCGCGGAAGCCGCCGACACCATCGACATCCGATTCCAGCGCGACATCGTCAGCCAACTCGACGCCGCGTACAATTTCGCGCGCTTTCTCAGCCGCGACGCCGATGCCGCCCAGGACATCGTGCAGGAAGCCTTCCTGCGAGCGTACCGCAGGTTCGACGGCTACCAGGGCGGCGACCCGCGCGCCTGGATCTTCGCCATCGTCCGCAACTGCTATCATGACTGGCTGCTGGAGCGCCGACGAAAGGCGCGCCACGAGATCGGCTCATCCGACGGGTCCGATACGGCCGGACAGGCCGTCGACGATGTTGCGTCGGACGAGGATGATCCCGAGACCGCGCTGCTCCGGCAGTCGGATGCCGGCATGGTCCGCGCGGTGCTCGGCAGCCTGCCGCGTCCGCTCCGCGAGATCCTGGTGCTGCGCGAGATCGAAGGATTGTCCTACCGGCAGATCGCGGACGTGGCGGAGCTGCCGATCGGCACCGTGATGTCCCGCCTGGCGCGCGCGCGAACGCAATTCCAGGACGCATGGCGCCGCGAGACCGGGCTGCGGGAGCCGCGGTCATGACGCCTTGCAGCAAAGCCGGCGATCCCGACTGGACGCTGATGATCCAGAGCTTTTTCGACGGCGAACTCGATGCGATCCATTCGCTGCAAGTCGAGACCCATCTCGCGACGTGTCCATCATGCGCCGGCGAAATCGACAGGTTACGCACCTTGAAACAGACCGTGGCACGGAAAGACGTCAGCTGGCGGGCTCCGGCGCACGTTCGCGCCCAAGTCATGGAGGCTCTGGCGCAGGCTGCCGACAAGCGGGAGCCACGGCGTGCGGTGGCGCCGAAGGCACCCTCGCCATCGGTCGCAGCCATGATCCGGCAATGGCTTTTCGTGCCGTCCCTGGCCGCGCTCGCCGCCAGTCTGCTCCTCGTCTTTGGTCCGCTGCAGACCCGTTCGTCGCTCGAGGACGAGATCGTCGCAAGCCACATCCGTTCGACGCTGGTCAATCACCTGACGGACGTGCAGACATCGGATCGACACACCGTCAAACCATGGTTCAACGGCAAGATCGATTTCGCGCCGCCCGTGACCGACCTCGCCGCGCAAGGGTTTCCGCTGGTCGGCGGGCGTGTGGACTATGTCGGCGGCCGCGTCGTCGCCGCCCTCGTCTACCGGCGGCACGGACACGTCATCAACCTGTTCGTGTGGCCGTCGTCCGGACCCGTGGCGCGCACCACGGCGCGCGACGGCTACACGCTCGAAAGCTGGACCTCGAACGGCCTGGCTTTCGTCGCCGTATCGGACACCGGAGCCGACGACATCAACACGTTCCGCCTCGCCTTCGTGACGCAGACCGAGATCCAGCGGTCGGGCGAATAGCCCGACCTCACCAGATGACGATGGCGCAGAGCAGGGCGAGCGGGATCAGAACCGGTCCGAGGTAAAGCCAGGTGCGAAACACGCCCGGATCCTTCGGCACCTGGAATACGTGAAACGCCAGCCAGAGGCACACCAGCGCGCCAAGCACGATCCGCAGTAGGTCCGCCGGCGTTTCATACGACGACCACACGGTCTCCATCTGGGGCGTAGCGACACGCACCGTCATGACGACGAGCACGACGATGAAGAGCGTACGAAATATCAGTCCGAGCAACCACATTTGAGCCGACCCGACAACCGGTCCGCACGTGATGAACTCGTCCGCGAACCGGTTAAAGGATACTGCCTGGAACGCAGTGGCCGCAAGCCAATACTCCCGCGCGTCGCGATCCTCCTGCGCGTGATCATTCGGCAAGCCCGCGGCCAAACCAGAACCCCGCGCATCATGCGCCGAGCGGTCTCATGTGCAGACGTCGAAAGCCGCAGTGGTTTGACCGCTCGTGCATGCCGCGGCACCTGGTTGCGCCGCACACAAGATGATTTGCGTCGCGACACAGGCCGCACCGGCGAATATCGGCAAGAGGCTAGCGGCCGCGCTTTTCCCTCGGCGGCTTGCCCTTGGGGGGGAAAGCCGGACGCGGGGCTGGGCCGCGGCGAACCGCAGGCGGCTTCTGCGGTCCCGGAGGCCGCACCGCCGGCGCGGGCGGCCTGGGCGCTCCGCGAATCCCGTTGCGGGGCACCGGACCATGCGGCCGCGTGGCACGACGCTGCGCCACCAACGCCTGACCACGCTGCCGTTCGGCGTGCACCTGGCGGACGAGGTTCTGGTCAAGCGCGGCTTGCTGCGGCGATATCTGCAATGGCGTCGCAACAACGCGCGCGCCGCCTCCCAGCCCCCTCTGGAGCGAAAAGCCGGTCGCCGGCCGGGTCAGAACGCCGAGCGACGTCCCGTCGCGCGCCTTGACCTCGATCCGTCCCACCTTGCCGTCCGCATCAGGATAGAGCTTGATCGCGTCGGCTCCCGACGTCGCGCCAGTCGGCCCCACATTTACCAGCCCGGTCGTGCCCCGGATTCCCATCGTCGCCGTGGGGGTCGACAGGGTCATGTCACCGGTCTTGGCGACCGCATTGGCGACGAAAGCCACGGTGCCCTGAACGAACTTGAAGTTCGCCGCGTTCTTGTCGCCGCCTTCCGCATAGACGAAGTCATCGACCGAGACGCTTGCGTTGGCCGTGAGGCTGAAGGTGGTTTCGTCGTCAAAGATGATGCCGAGCGTCGAGGCCTGACCAGTCTTCAGGATGTCGCCCTTGAAAATCTCGTCCTGGACCTTGAGGGCGGCGGTCGCGCCGTTGCGCACCACGCTCGCACTGCCTTGAAGCGACGAAACAATTCCGACCGATTGGGGCGCGGCGTCGGCGGCCTGCGGCTGCGCCCCCGATTGGACGAACAGCAGCCCGGGGCTAGCATGAACCGCCCCGCCCGAATCGCCGCCGCCGCGCACGCCTGGAGGCGTCCCGGCGTAGGCGCCGGTCTCTGCGCGTTCGGGAGCGGCATCAGCGGCGGCGTGGGCCCGCTCGGCCGCCGTCACACCGACCAGGAGCGCAAGGCAGACCGCCTGCAAGATTTCCGCGACCACGCGCCCCATGCTTCCGCAATCGCACCCGAACCGCTTCAAGGCAATGCCAGTGATCATCGTCCCAACCATGGTAGCGGGCCCCTGAACACGATGTGAACGAACCCGCGGGGCTCCTCAGCTTGGTTCAGCATCCACCCATTCGCAAGTCGGTAGCGGTGCGACGGGGTGACCCAACCACAGGAGAGCCAATGCCTACCAGGTCGTTCTTGACCGCACGCGCGATGGCAGTCGCCATCGTCGGTGCGGTGCAATCCCCCGCCAAGGCGCAGAGCGCGAACGAGGCCGAAATCATCGGATTTCATCAACTGGGCGACAGGGACGACCAGCGCGCCCACGTTCGCTTCGGCATCCTGATCGGCCAGAACCAGCAGTGGCGGCCCGGATACCGGCAGGCGCGATCGCGGATGACGGGACGGCTCGCGCTCTGGTCAACTTGAACTACTGCAAAGCGCTTCCGATCTTGGCGCCCAGCGCCAACACAAGCGCGACGCCGGCCGCATAGGCAAGATATTCGGGATGTCCGCAGAACGTCTTCGAGGCGGAACAAACATCTGTCGCCCACGATGTTCCCAGATAGACCTGACCAGCAGCTTCATAGAACACCAGCGACGCCGCCCCCAGCAGCACCGCACCAGCAAACAGGATTGCAGCCATCTCGCGCTCCAAACCCACCGGCAGAAGTGACCAGCCGGCAGGCTAACCGACTCCCCGGCGCGGAACCAGAGCCGTATGCTGACGGCAGTCGGATCGACAACGTCTCGCCCCGTACAACCGGCAAAGCGCACCGCCGAACCGGTAGCCCTTGACCGCAGCACCCTATCAGTCGCGGTCCTGACCGCCCCTTGCGACGAAGACCCACCAAACGTCAGTCAACACGCGGAGGCCATTTTGGTCTCGTCCAACCGCATGGTATTCTAGCGCCGGGAAGCGCCAGGCCTGCCACCCAAGGATGCTGTGTTTCTCGGCAACCCTTGGCAGAACAACGACCGGCCGCTGGCGGCGCGGCATGAAACAGGTTTCTTTTTTGACAGCGCGCTCTTGCCACCTCGCGGCTGCGCAGCCTACGAACGCATGGGACGGCCAAATCGCGGCGAACCCGGCATGCACTCTCGACCCAAGTCGACGGATGCGCGAGACCCGATTGCTTCGCTTGCAGGCACGCTGGGAGGATTGGAATACGCAGATGACTTCGGAACCACCGCCTCGGTCCAATGTACCAGGCGAATCGTTTGCCGGCATCAATGCCTGACTATCTGTATGTCCTCTCAGGCTTTGGCGTCGGCCTGCTGGTGGGGATGACAGGCGTCGGCGGCGGGTCGCTGATGACGCCGCTGCTGATTCTGCTGTTCGGTATTCATCCGGCAGCCGCGGTCGGTACCGACCTGCTCTATGCCGCCGCCACCAAGACAGGAGGCAGCCTCGTTCACGGCTGGTCGCGAACCATCTACTGGCCGGCGGTGCTTCGCCTCGCGAGTGGAAGCATCCCCGCGAGCCTCGTGACTCTGGTCGGCCTTGCCCAGTACGACCTCAACAGCCCTGCGGCGCGCAGCCTGATCAATCTGGTGCTCTGCTTCGCGCTGTGCCTGACGGCGCTGTCGCTGATCTTCCGCCGCCTCTTGATGGAGCGCCTGCGGCAGCGCCTGGAGCGCGTGTCGCCGGCCGTGACCGACCGCGCCACGATCGTGGTCGGCGTCGCGCTTGGCGTTCTGGTTTCGATTTCGTCGGTCGGCGCCGGCGCGGTGGGCGTCACCGCGCTCCTTCTGCTCTATCCGCGGCTGCCGATCGCGCGCATGGTCGGCTCCGACATCGCGCATGCGGTGCCATTGACGCTGGTCGCCGGCATCGGTCACTGGGCCATGGGCGCGGTCGACTGGCACCTGATGGGCGTCTTGCTGATCGGATCGCTGCCCGGCATCGTCATCGGCAGCTATCTCGCGGTCCGGGTGCCGGAGACCGCGCTGCGCCTGATCCTCGCAACCACGCTGATCGTCGTCGCGGGCAAGCTCGCGAACGAGGAGATGCGCTCGACACGATCGGTCGCCACAACCGTGTCGCAGGGCGCGTCCCGCTAGGGCTGCTTCGCTAGAGCATGATCCGGAAAAGCGAGAACCGGCTTTCGGAAAAGCATGCCCTCGGACTGGATCCGAGGGATCACGCTCAAACGAAGAGACGAGATCATGATGCGATTCAATCCAATCGCATCATGATCTGGGGTGCAGACACCGATGCATGAAGAGCCGACGCTTGAAGAAGCCGAGCTTCTGCTCGCGCGCCTGGCGCCGGCACGCCTCATTCTTGACGATGAGGACCTGGCTCGCCGCGGCGATCTCGCCGGGCGTCCGGGGTTTTGCTGATTGCGCCTCGGCTGGCCCCTGCCAGAAAGCGGCAGCGGCGATCGCAAACAACCCCAATAGGCTTCGGTTCATGCAGACTTGCCCCCAAACGAAACGCTGAAACACATCAGCGTGGCCGACTGATAACAACATGCAGCTGCCGTCAGCAAGCCGTTCGCAGCGCCAACGCCACCGAATGGTCAATGAAGACCGGCCGGCACCGGATGCCGCCCAGAAATGCGACAGTTCAGTGACACAAGCCGGGCGCGGCCGTCTTCGGAGTCGTCGCATCGTCGTCAGGCTGATGCCGACCAGCCCCAGCGCGGCTTCGACCGTGGGCGCACGGGCTCGGGGACCACTCGGACCAAAACACCGCGCCCGCCGCCCCGGTTCCACACGCGCGATCGCTTGACTTCGACGAAGCGGATTGTGCGCCATCGCGCTTGCCGTTCGAAGGACCCTTTCGGCAAGCTCGCGGTTGATGCGCGAGCGAGCATCGAGGTCATCGTGGGTGGCGACGAATTCAACCAGGGCGGAACGTCGGCCCTTCGACCGGCACTGCGAGCTGGGGGCCCCAACGCATCCGGCAACCGCGGGACCAGCGGCACGACCGGGGCGATCACGACCGACGTGCCCTCCCGTCTCGATCGCCTGCCCTGGACCCGTTTTCACGTGCGCATCGTCGTCGCTCTGGGCGTCACCTGGATCCTGGACGGCCTCGAGGTCACGATGGTCGGCGCGATCGGCCCCGTGCTGCAGAACGCAGGCACGCTTCGCTTCTCCAGCGCCGATATCGGCGCGGTGGCGTCGTTCTACGTCGTCGGCGCGGTGGCCGGTGCGCTGACCTTCGCCTGGATCACCGACCGCCGCGGACGGCGCTGGGTCTTCTTCGCGACGCTCGCGATCTATATTTCCGGCGTGCTGCTGACGGCGGTGTCCTGGAATTTCTGGAGTTTCGCGCTGTTTCGCGTGATCACCGGTCTCGGCATCGGCGGTGAATATGCCGCGGTAAACTCCGCAATCGACGAACTGATGCCATCGAAATATCGCGGTCGGGTCGACATCATCGTCAATGGAAGCTTCTGGCTGGGGGCCGCGGCTGGAGCGGCCGCAACGCCGGTCCTGCTCGATCCGAGCCTGCTTCCGGTCGATGTCGGCTGGCGCCTTGGCTTTGCGATTGGCGGTGTCCTGGGCCTGTCCATCCTGTTGCTGCGCCGGCACGTCCCCGAGAGCCCGCGCTGGCTGGTGACCCACGGCCGGCTCGACGAAGCCGAGCGGACGCTCGCTGCCGTCGAGCAGGAAGTCGCCGCCGAGGCCGGCGCCCACCTGAAGGATCCGGACCAGGGAATAACGATTCATCTCCGCACGAGCTTTCCGCTCCGGGAGATCGTCGCGTCGATGCTGGGCGAGCATCGGGCGCGCAGTTGCCTGGCGCTGGTGCTGATGATCTCTCAGGCCTTTCTCTACAACTCGGTATTCTTCACCTACGGCCTGATCCTCCATTCGTTCTATGGCGTACCCGAACAGCGCATCGGCCTGTACGTGCTGCCGCTGGCACTGGGCAACTACTGCGGCCCGCTGGCCCTCGGCGCGCTGTTCGACACCGTCGGGCGCCGGACCATGATTGCGGGGACGTTCGGCGTCAGCGGCCTGTTGCTGTTCGCCACCGCCGCGCTGTTCTCCATGGGAGAGCTGAGCGCCCTGACGCAGACCATCGCCTGGGTCCTGATCTTCTTCTTCGCATCCGCCGCCGCGAGTTCCGCCTATCTGACCGCCAGCGAGATCTTCCCGCTCGAGAGCAGGGCGCTGGCCATTGCCATGTTCTACGCGGCCGGGACGGCGATCGGCGGCAGCCTCTCACCCCTGCTGTTTGGGTGGCTCATCGGAACCGGTCAAAGCATCAATGTCAGCATCGGATACGCGATCGCGGCGGCACTGCTCATCGCGGCGGCCGGGACGGAATGGCGGTTCGGCATTGACGCCGAAGGCGCCTCGCTGGAAAGCATCGCACCGCCGCTGTCGCGGACACCCGCCGCCGGGCGCACCTGAAGGATCCCCGCGGGAGATCGATGCAGCCATCTCAGGGCAGATCGCGGGCCACCTCTTCGAGGTCGCTCACAAAGCGGTCGATGGTCCCGCGCGTGGTGCGGTGGTTGACGATGGCGCAGCGGATCACCGCCTTGCCGTCCAGCAGCGTGATCGAGGGAGCGGCGCGGCCGCTGACATGCAGGCGCTCGACGATCCGGCGATTGCGCGCGTCGGCATCCGCTCCCGTCGCCGAGAAGCAGACGATGTTGAGCGCGACCGGCGCGCTCAATGCGAAGTCCGGATGGGCCTGCAGGCGGCCTTCCAGGTATTTGGCGAGGTCGCAGGTCTGCGCCATGCAATTGCCGAGATGTTCGGTGCCGAACACCTGCAGCGTGAACCAGGTCTTCAGGGCCCGAAAACCACGCGACAGGTCCGGGCCGAGGTCGCAGGGCCAGGTCTCTCCCGCCGCCAGCCCGACATCCGATCGCGTGAGATAGCCGTTGGCGCTGGCGAAGGTGCGCCGCTGGGCCGCCCCGTCGCGGACCAGCACGAAGCCCGCGTCGTAGGGGACATGGGCCCATTTGTGGAAGTCGAAGGCGATCGAATCGGCGAGCTCGATTCCGGCGATCCGGGGCCGCATCGTGGGCGAGAATGCCAGCAAGGCGCCGAACGCTCCGTCGACGTGAAACCACAGGTCGCTCTGCCGGCAGAACCCGGCGAGCTGCGCCAGCGGATCGATCGCCCCGATGTCGACCGATCCAGCGGTGCCGACGACCAGAAACGGCTTCAGCCCGCGGCGACGATCGGCAGCGACCGCGGCTTCGAGATCCGCAAGCCGCATCGCCCCGTCGGCGCCGCAGGCAACGAGCCGCAGATGATCCGAACCAAGCCCGGAGAGCTGCATGGCTTGGGCAATGCAACCGTGCGCGGCCTTCGACGCGTAGGCGACGAGCTGCGGCCCTCCGACGATTCCCCTGCTGCGTACGTCGTCGCCGAGCGCGTGATTTCGCGCCACCAGCAAGGCGAGGAAATTCGCCATCGAGGTCCCGGTGACGAACACGCCCGCCGCGGTGTCGGGAAACCGGAACGCGCGCTGCATCCACCGCGTGACCTGGCGCTCGACCTCGATCCCGATATGGTTGCGGCCGCCGCAATTGGCGTTCAGCCCCGCCGCGAGCATCTCGGCAATCATTCCGACCGGCGTGCCGGCGCCGTGCACCCAACCCATGAAGGCAGGATGGGTGTTTCCGGTGGCGTAAGGTTTGATCAGCCTGTCGAAGTCTCCCAGGACATCCGCGAAGTCACGGCCTGCGACGGGAAGGTCCGCGTCGAACTGCCGGCGAACGTCGTCGGGGGCCTCGACCCAGACGGCGCGATCCCGCACCGTCCGCAGGAATCCCACCATGTCGTCGAGCGCGCGATGGCCGAGGCCGGCGAACGCATCCCAGTCGCGCGGATCGAGATCGAGCGCGCGATCCTCTTCGCCACGCGGCATCGGCAGATCCCTCAAGCGGTCAGAAGCGCGTCGGACGCCCGGTCGTGACGGCTGTTGACATAGAGCCACTTCAGAAAGAGCGCATTGAGGTCGGCGGCCAGCGGCGCGAAGGCCTCGTCGAAATCCCGTCCCTCGCCCACTCTCTCGCCGACTGCGATGACGTGGGGCGCGCTCAGGCACACACGGAGCGCGCTGCGCTGCCCGACCACGACCGGCTGGCCGACATGATAGGCGCGACCACGCAGGTCAGCGAGGTCGGAGTGCAACGGGCTCCTCAGCGCGCGATGCAGGACCTCCGCCGGAACGGCCGTTCCCGACGCCGGCAGCGTGACGATCGGAAAGATCGTCTGACGTCCCGTTTCATCGAGCAGATCCTCGTCGAGCAGATCGAAACTGGTGCAGGAGCCGACAACCTGGCGAATGAGCGTCGCAAAGCGCACGGCGACGTGCTCGCGCAGCCCGCGATCGAGCGCAAACAGTGCCTCCAACTCGGCCAGGGCGGCCTCCCAGCGCAACCCCAGCCCGATATTGGCGGGCATCCCGAACCGGACGTTCAACGCGCCCCGCAGCACCGCAGGCCAATCGGCGGCGGCGGAATAGGCGAAAATGCCCGGCGGCAGGGCGAGCAGGCGCAGTCTGTCGACGATCGCGGGCGGCAGCAGGACGGCGCCCGCGAACGGCGGTCCGCCGGCGAACTTCGAACCGGTGACCATGACGATGAAGCCGGAATCGAGGTCGCTTCGGATCTGTTCGGGCGAGCACCGCAACTGGCAGCTGTCGACCGCTACGAGAACGCGGTCCCCGTATTTTGCCTGCAACGCCAGGGCGGTCTCGCGGCGCGGGCCGAAGCGATTGGTCTTCGAACAGCCGAGCACGTGAACCAGCACGCTGCGATCCCGCGACCTGGCGGCCTCGACGCCGGCCACCACCTCATCATCGATCGCGTCGATTGAAAGCGCCTCGCCCGCCGGACCACGAATGGCAACCGCCACCACTTCGGTATCGACCGCCGACAGTCCATCCAGCAACTGACCGCGCGGGACCTGGTCGGCAAACGGTGCCGTGCCGAGAAAGTGCCGTCCTTCCGCCGCCAGCGGCACCCCGCTGCCGGTCTCGGTCGGTGCGACCACCACGCTGGTCAGCGGCGCGGCAAGCAGATTCCCGGCGATGACGCGGACAATCAGCTCCGCCTCGGTCCCCGACGCGCAAAGGATGGCGCCGGCGCCCGGCACGCCGAACAAGGCCAGCAGCCGGTCGCGGATTCGATCGAACCAGGCCGACACCGCCGAATCGGTGTCGCCCGCGGTGAGGCCTTGAAATGCGAGAAGCGCCGCGTCATAGCCCCGCGGCGAGATCGCGGTAGCGGTCGACGACGAGAACCACACCTCATCGGACGCGCGTCCGGAGGGAATACCGTAGCGGTTGCGCCCGGTGGCCGGATCGGTGGCGATCCTCTCGTCACCGCCGCTGGTCAGGACGGCTTCGAACAGGCGAAGATCGACGCCGGCCCCATCGAGATCTGCGCGGCCTCGGACGACATCGGACCTGAATCCGGAAAAGCCCTTCAAACGGGCCAAGGCGCGCGAGAAACTGTCATCCATGGCTTTGGTTTCTCGGGCACTTTGCGCGCGACACCGACCATGGCAGCATAGGCATACCGCGCGAGCCTTACCTCGTGGTCCGCAGATTCCTGTGGACAACGTTTAAACCAACTGATTCGGCAAGGTTTTGCAACCGCAAACCATTGACGTGGTGTGCGGATCGTAACTCTCCCGGCAGCTGTCGCCGGGTGGGGGGCGCTACCCCCCGGCGGGCAGGAAGTGGTTCAGCACTGCGAGCAGAACCAGCAAGGTCACGCCGATGCCGAGGCTCCAGCCGATCAGCTTCTTCTCGACCGGCAACAGCGGCTCGGGCACGTTCTGCGGAGGGGGCGGCACGGGGGATCCGGTCATGGTGTCGACTCAGCTTGCCAGCGGCGGCTTGATGCCGCTGAAGAACAGCCAGGAAATCAGCAACCCGACCCAGATCACGAAGCCGAACAGGCTGACGAAATAGACCGCGGCAAGCTTGCCGAAACCCTGCTGCCACAGCTTGCGGAAATCCGACAGCACGCCGATCGAGAAGAAGGTCAGGATGAAGAAGATCACGCGGAAGACGTTGGCCTCGCCGGCCGCCGCGGGGAGCGCCTTGGCGACGGCGGGCGGGCCACCCAGTGCGAGCCACAGCGCCGCGGCGAACACCACCAGGAAGCCGAGGATGAACTTGGGGAAACGCTGCCAGATCTCGGCGGGCCTGGCCCGGTCAGGCCCCCTGTCGATGTGATTGGTCCAGATGTAGCCGAGTATGAAGGCCCAGACGCCGATGAAGATGTCGATGAACACCTTGACGGTAGCGGTGGTCGCCAGGATCCAGCCCGGCTGGTAGTGCACGCCTTCGGCAGCGGCCTTGGCCGTGATCAGCGCCTCGGTGATCCCGCCGCCCGCCACGGCGGCGCCGTCGGTCTTCACGGCGAGCCCGATCCAGGCCCCGGCCACCAGCGGCTCCTGCCACAGGAAGGTCTGGGCCAGGACCGGAAGGATCAGGACCTCGACCACCGCGAAGACGACCACCAGCGACGACACCAGAATGGCACCCTGGGGGCGGGGGCGGATGGCGCCGCCGGTGGCGATCGCGGCCGCGACACCGCAGATGGAGATCCCGGATGCCAGCGGCACGGACCATTCGCGGCTGAAGCCGAACCATTTGCGCGCCACGTAATAGACCACTGCCCAGTAGATCAGATAGGCCTCGATGATCGCGGCAACTCCGCGCAACAGGATCGACGACGCGAGGTTGAGGCGGCCCGCGGCGGTCACGGCGACGGTCGCGCCCAGGATGACGATGGCGATCTTGATGTAGAATTCCGGGCGGATCGCCTCCTTCAACCATTCGGCGAAGCGCGGGAAGAAGTTGGCGATCACGAGCCCGGCCAGCAGCGCCACGATGAAGCCGCCCTCGTTGGTGAGCTTCAACGACCAGGTGACGCCGAATTTCTGCTGTTCGGCCGGGGTCACCGCCGCGAGGTGCGCGTAGCTGCCGACAATCCAGCTCGCATAGGCGATCGCGAACACCACGGTGAAGGCGGCGGCGAATTTTCTGACGTTGGCGCCCAGCGCGTAAATCGAAGCACTCAGGACCGCGACGAGCGCCACGTAGGTCGCCAGCAACGCCCCCGCGCCACCGAGCCAGCCGTAACCCTTGGCGACGGGACTCAAGGCCTGGGACAGATCCGAATAGACCGCGGTGGTGACCGCCCAGCCGAGCAGGTCGACGCCGCCGACGCTGCCGAGCGCCAGCGCAAAGACCAGCAGGCCGATCACCACCGCCAGCCAGTCCTCGGTCAACGTGGTCGTCTTGATCGCGATCGGTTGCGATGCGTTGATGGTCAGGTCTGACATTTTCGGAATCCCTGCGCCCCGCGCGCGAATCCTCTCCCGCGCGCCGGCGCGGCCAAGGGGCTGACACCCGGACTATGGCGACGGTTCGAAAGCCTTTGCAAACAAACAGTATTTCTAAATTCGCGTGATTCTTGAAATGGATCTGTCGCCAAAGGCATATTTCGGGAAAAAGATCTCGGCGGCTGCGCGCGGGCAATCCGGATGGTGTCCTGCGGCAGGTCCCGGGTTCGTTGCGGGAGAGAGACGGCCATGACGTCATTCAAGAAAATCCGCGCCCGCGCCGAGAAGCGCAAGGGCGGCGCCGACGCCCTGGCGCGATTGCTGCCGCCGGCGCCAGACCCCAAGGCGCTCGCCCGGCTGGCGGACGATCGCGTGCTGTCGGAAATGGCCAAGCGGGTCTTTTCGGCGGGCTTCGCCTGGAGTGTCATCGAGGCGAAGTGGCCCGGTTTCGAGGAGGCCTTTCTCGCTTTTGAGCCCGGCCGGCTGACGCTCATGCCGGACGACTATTGGGACGCGCTTCTGAAGGACACGCGCATCGTCCGCAACGGCGCCAAGATCATGTCGGTGCGCGCCAATGCCGGTTTCGTGTGCGACATCGCGCGGGAGCACGGCAGCTTCGGCAAGCTGCTCGCGAATTGGCCGTCGTCGGACGAAATCGGGCTGCTCGACCTGCTGGCTGTGCGCGGCAGCCGACTGGGCGGCAACACCGGCCAGATGCTGCTGCGCTTCATCGGCTGGGACTGCTTCGTCACCTCGAAGGACGTCGTCGCCTGCCTGCGCGACGCCGGCGTCGACGTCGCCGAAGAGATCAAGTCGAAGCGCGATCTCGCCAGGGTGCAGGCGCAGTTCAACGCCTGGGCCGAGGAGACCGGCCTGCCCAACCGCCATCTCTCGCGCATCTGCGCGATGTCGATCGGGGAGAACCAGGCGATGGAGAAGCTCGCCGGTCTCGCGGGCGGCGAGGCGTGACATCGGCGGCCGCCGGCGCCGAAGGCGCACGGAGCGGATGAGGCGATCACTCGAGCTCCTCGACATGACGCAGCGCGGGAAACAAACGCATCCACAACAAGGCGATCGCGATGGTGCCCAGACCGCCCAGTACCGCCGACGGCACCGCGCCGATCAACGCCGCGACCATGCCGCTCTCGAATTCTCCGAGCTGGTTCGACGCATTGATGAACAGGAAATTGACGGCGCCGACACGGCCGCGCATCGCATCGGGGGGTAGCGAGTTGCACCAGCGAGAGCCGGATCACCACGCTGACCGTGTCGGCGGCGCCCATGACCGCGAGGCCGATCAGCGACAGCCACAGCGAGCTCGACAGCGCGAACACCACGGTCGCCACGCCGAACGCGATCACCGCCTGGAACATGCGCATGCCCACCCGACGGCGGATGGTGTGACGCGCGAGCACCAACGTCATCGCCAGCGCCCCGACCGCCGGAGCGCCGCGCAGCACGCCGAGCCCCCAGGGACCGGTGTGAAGAATGTCGCGGGCGTAGATCGGCAGCAGCGCTGTGGCGCCGCCCAGCAGCACCGCGAACAGGTCCAGCGAAATGGTGCCCAGGATGGTCGGGTTGCTGCGGACGAAGCGCACGCCCTCGAACAGCGCGCCGACGCTCGGCGGCTCCCTGGCCTCGACCGCGTGGTCGAGACGCATCGCACCGACCAGCAGCGCCGCCACCAGCCAGAGCACCGCCATCGCGGCGTAGGGCGCGCCCGGCGACAGCGCGTAGGCGATACCACCCAGCGCGGGACCGGTGATGGTCGCGACCTGGGCGCCGGCGGTGAACACCGAGGTAGCCTGCTGCACCCGGCCACCGGGCGCAGCCGCCGGCAGCAGCGCCGCGCCGGCGGGGCTTTCGAAGGCGGTCGCGGTGCCGAAGGCGAGCAGCGCGACGAAGATCATCGGCACGGTCAACCACCCGCCGAGGCTGCTCCACGTCAACACGGCTGCCGTCAGCCCCTCGGCGATCTGGCAGGCCTGCATGACGCGCTTGCGGTCGTAGCGATCGGCGGCGTGGCCCGCCACGAACACGAGGACCGCCGTCGGCAGGAACTGAATGAGCCCGGCCAGCCCAAGATAAAACGCACTGCCGGTGAGGTCGTAGATCAGCCAGCCGTTGGCCACCGTGGCGATCTGTGCGGCAAACCGCGACAGGCTGCGGCCGGCGAAGAAGACCAGAAAAGGCTGATGGCGCAGCAGGGACCCGATCCCCGGAGCCGGCGGCGGTGAGCTGGACAACGGACGGGGCCCGGAGGTTGACGACGACGGTGGACGGGACCGGACCCCACGAGGGATCCGCGGCCCCTTTTACCGGATCGACAATCGGGGCCAAGGGCCCGGTTCAATCTTTGGCTCGCCGGAGGATCCGGCCGGGCGGCTGTCACCACCCGGCTCCCATGGTGACAACCGCGATGGCGCCGACATCGCAGGCCGCGGCATCGGCCACGACCGATGATGTCGTGGTACGCTATCCACGTTGGCCCAATGATCGGCTTGCCGAGACGGAGACCCCATGAAAGCGCCCAAGACCGCAGACGAACTCGCTGGCCTGGTCGAGGCCGAACTCGCCCAGCACCACGCCATTCCGGCCGGCTTCCGCCTGCACGTTGTCCGTGATGGAACTTCCTGGAGGGTCCACGCGCCGCTCGATCCGGAGGCCCCGGAACGCGGCGAACTGGTCGCCCACGCGGTCGAACTCGGCGACGAGCTGGCGCGGCATTACGATCTGGCGGAGTGAGCCGGCGGTCCGGGGCAACGGCAGCAAACCCGGCACCGGGCGGCTGTCGTCGATCAATCCCGACGAAAGAAAATCCCGCGAACTTGCGTTCGCGGGATTGTTCGTCTGGACGGCGATTAAGTCGCCGCGGTCGCGCACTCAGAAGGAGTAGCGCGCGCCGGCCGTCGGGGACACGTTCCAGGAGTTCAGGTAGCCGTTGACGAGGCCGCCCGCACCCGTGGTGTACATCACGCCGGCATACATATCGAAGTGCTTGGTGAAGACGTAATCGAGCACCAGCGAGGCCGAGTCGATATAGCCGCTGCAGGTGGGACTGTAGTTGGAGCTGCAGCCCGCGACACCGAAGCTCGTCTTCGTCGTGCTGGCGGCAGCGCCGGCCGGAGCCGAGGTCGTCACGGCGTTGATGGCGCCATTGCCATAGGAGTTCTGCCAGTAGTGGTAGTAGGCACCCTGGACCACGAGGTGGTCAGTTGCCTGCCACTTGGCGCCGATCCAGGCCATCTGCAGGATCTTGTCGTTCGGATAAGCGGCGTTGTTCACGAAGCTGAACGTCGTTCCGTAGTTGCTGACGAAGCCCGAATTGGCCGGGTTCGACGGATTGGCGAACTGCATCCACTCGTAGCCGGCCATCACCTCGAGCTTGACCGGACCGGTGAACTTGTACTTCGCCGTGACCATGGCGTCGGTGTTGTCGGAGAGCGTCGCGGCCAGCGAGTTCGGGCCGAACGCCGGAAGGGCGCCCGCCTGCTGTGTTGCGCTGAGCGGCGACGAAATACCGTTGATCATGCCCCGAATGCGAGCGCCCGTGGCATCGACGCTCAGACCCTGGTAGCTGAACCCAGCTGTACCCTGCAGGTCGTCGTGCACCCAGCTGGAGTTGCCGCTGTTGCCGTAATTGCCGACCTGGTACAGCACGCCGGCGTGCACCGGGCCGTAATTCCAGGTCCACTTGATCGACTGGTCGAGACGGGCGACTTCGGTCGAACCACCGCCGCCGAAGGTGCCGGAGAAGCCGATCGGCGAGAACGCGTAGGAGGCGCCGTTCGGATCGTAGGCAATGATCTCGTCGAGCAGGAACGAGTTGTTGCGGCCGATGGTCACGGTGCCGTAGAGCGGCGACGACAGACCGACATAGGCCTGACCATTGAATGCTTGGCCGTTGCGGCTGGAGTCGCCGTTCGCGGTCCACGCCGACTGCGTCAGGCCGTTGTTCTGGTAGATCGATGCCTCACCATTGGGCAGCGTGCCCGACATCGGGTTGAAACCGGTTTCAATCTTGAAGATGCCGTTCAGGCCCGGCAGCAGTTCGGTCGACCCCTTCAGGCCGATGGTCGACTGCGACAGGCCGTTGGGGGTCGCCGCGAAGGTCGCGCGGTTGTTGCCCTTGGTGAGCCATTCGTTCACGCCCGACGGATCCAGGGCGTTGTAGGGCATGCCATGGGCCTGCCAGCCGTAGCCGACGTCGATGACGCCGTAGGCGCAAATGCCCTTCCAGCATAGCGAATCATCGACCGGCACGATCGGCGCAGCCTTCACAGGCATCGACAGGTCGGCGGCGCGCGCGTCGAGCAGCTTCTGGCGCTTCTCGATCGCGGCCAAGCGCTTGTTCAGCTCTTCGTTCTGCCTCTGGAGCGCCTTGGCTTCCGTCTTGAGGTCGGAGACCTCGTCCGCGTACGCAGCGCCGGCAAAACCGGCCAGGCTGAGCGCCGCTGCCGCGCAAAGTAGTTGCTTCTTCATTTCCCCACACCCCTGGTTGGAACTTCAGCGCCGACCCATCGGCCGTCGCTCCTGGCTTCGTTCGACCTACCCCGCCGATCAAAACCATCGGAATTTCAGGCACATACCCAAAATCCAAGTGCAAAGTACAAAATCACGGCGCAGTCACGCCTAGACTTGTTCCCGTCACCTAGAAGTGAAGATATAGCCGACTCCCAGCAATTAAAAAAGATTTTAGTTTTGGCACTCCCTTCCCGCGAAATGCTGATTTGACCGTGCTTTTCAGGCAACATCGATTTGTATTTTGCATACCACGTTCCGGCCAAAGCTGGCAGATTCGGAACGATACAGTCATATTCTAATAATACTATGGTCAAGTTATCGATATCAAAATATACATGATGTAAATGAAACTATAGATGTGTATATAAAATTGTCATAATTCACTATTTGCTTTATAATACTTTCAGGATCTCTTGCCACGTCATCGACCGCCCCATCTCGGCACGCCATTCCGGGTTCCGGGTGTCGATACATCGAGCGTCCGGAAGGTGATTGCCCTGCTGTCATATTGATCACCCGGCACGCCGCCCCTCCAGGCCCACTCATCACCGCACCATCTGAGGTATATTGGTAACGAGCCGGGGCTGATTCGCCCCTCCGCCGGGGTCTCAAGAACCACCGCCGGCGCCCCGGCCGACAGCCCTTGGTTTGCGAAACCAACCAGTTTACCGACCGGGCGAAGGTCACCGGGGGAGCCGAAACTTGATTATGTTGCAGGGTGTTGCCGCAGGGGCACAGCATCGTCCCAAGGCTGGACACGAGTGGACAGATGGAAGATGAGTGGCGCAGAGCATCCCGGAACGCACCTCCGCCGACCGGGGTGAACTTTCGAGTGCCAATGGAGGAACGGGATGAAAGCTCTTCTATTCATCAGCACGGCGCTGCTCGCCGGCACCGGCGCCGCGCGGGCTCAGTCCAATGAGCCGACCCATTTCGGCATTCGATGGAGCCAGCCGGCCCGAGGGGTGGTGGTCGTTGTGCCGAACGACTTCCTCACCCCCTACACGCCCACCTTCATCCAGGACCGAAGCAGCCCGGTCTATCACCCGCGCAGCGCCGGCAATGGTCTCAGGCCCGACGACTGGCGCGACAGCATGAACGGCAACTGAGCCGGTTCGAACACGGCAATCGCATCACGCGCTACCGCGCGCCGGCCGGAGAGTCGTCCAGCACGCGAAATGCGTCCTCGAGTTGCGGCGACAGCTGGACACCGAGCTTTTCGCCGGTCGGCAAACGCCCCAGGAACCATTTCCTGTAGAGCGGCAGCAGGTCCTGATTGGTGGCGAGCTTCCGCATGGCGTGCTCGACGACGGCGGCGAGCTGCGGGTCGCCTTTCCGGAACATGATCCCGTAGGGATCGTAAGAGAGGAAATCACCGACCACCTGGAACCTGGCCTCGGCCTTGTGGGTCGCGATCAGGCCGTAAAGCAGGATGTCGTCGGTCGCGAAGGCATCGGCCTTGCCTTGCTCGAGCATCTGATAGGATTGCTCGTGATCATCGGCGGTCAGGATCGTCAGTCCAAGCGTCTCCTTTCGATCAAGTGCACGGACCGCCTGTTCGTTGGTCGTGCCCCTGGTGACGACGATGCTCTTGTGGGCGAGGTCCTGGACCGACTGGACCTGCGAGGTCCGGGAGACCATCAGCTTCGTCCCCGCGATGTAGATCACCGGCGAGAAGGCCACACGCGCGGCCCGCTCCACATTGGCCGTTGTCGAGCCGCATTCGAGGTCGACGTCTCCGTTGACGACGGCATCGATGCGGCTGCCCGACGTGACCTTGATGTAGCTGATCGAGAGCGCGGGCTCGTCGACCCGCTGGCCGATCTCGTCGACGATCGCCTCGCAGATCCCGATACTGTAGCCCACCGGCCGTCCTGCACGATCCAGAAACGAGAAGGGCGGCGAACTCTCGCGATAGCCGACGCGCACGACGTGGGTCCGCTTGATCCGGTCGAGTGCCTGCGACAGTTCGCCACCGTCCGCGGCCCGCGCGGCGCCAGCCGGCAAAGCCGCCAGAGCAGCGAACACGGCGGCGCCGATGCGCCCGAAACCCTTGCGCATCTCTAGGCCGGCACCGGATCGCCCGGCACCGTATCCGGCGGCACCACGTCGTCGGGCCTGAGTCCGTGCTCGGCCGCCAGTTCGTTCTCCCATTTCGCCACCACCGCCGTCGCCAGCGTGTTGCCGATGACGTTGGTCGCGCTGCGCCCCATGTCCAGGAAGGTGTCGATGCCCATGATCATCAACAGCCCCGCTTCGGGAATGTCGAACTGCGCCAGCGTCGAGGCGATCACCACCAGCGAGGCGCGAGGCACCCCCGCCACGCCCTTCGATGTGATCATCAGCGTCGCCAGCATCGCGAACTGGGTGCCGAGCGACATTTCAATGCGATAGCTCTGGGCGATGAAGATGCTCGCGAAGGTGCAATACATCATCGTGCCGTCGAGATTGAAGGAATATCCGAGCGGCAGCACGAAGGACGAGATCCTGTGCGACGCCCCGAACCGGTTGAGGCCCTCCAGCGTCTTCGGATAGGCCGCCTCCGAGCTTGCGGTCGAAAACGCGATCATCAGCGGCTCGCGGATGAGCTTCAGCAGGTGGGCATAGCGTGGGCCGATGACGAGGAAGCCGACGACGACAAGGAGGGCCCAGAGGATCAACAGCGAGGCGTAGAAGCCGCCCATGAAGACGACCAGCTTCCAGAGCACCCCAAGGCCGTTCTTTGCCACCGTCGCGGTCACCGCGGCCCACACCGCGACCGGCGCGAACAGCATCACGTAGGAGGTGACCTTGAGCATCACGTGGGCGAGGTCCTCGATCATGCTCAACATCGGCTTGGAACGCTCGGGCATCGCTCCCAGCGCCACCGAGAAGAACACGGCAAACACCACGATCTGGAGGATCTCGTTCTGCGCCATGGCGTCGGCAATCGACGTCGGGACCAGATGGGTGAGGAATTTCTCGAGCGAAAAAGCCGACACCGGAAGCCCGGTCGACTGCGTCGCCGCCGGAAGCGTCCCGGGGAAGTTGGCGCCCGGCTGCAGAAGGTTGACCATCAAGAGGCCGAGCAGCAGCGAAACGAACGAGGCCGTCAGGAACCAGCCCATGGTCTTGGCGAAGATGCGCCCGAGCCGGGCACCACTTCCCATATGGGCAATGCCGCCGACCAGTGTCGCGAACACCAGTGGGGCAATGATCATCTTGATCAGGCGCAGGAACAGCATCGCGACGAGATTGACGCTGTAGGCGAGATCGGCGCGGTTGTCCGGGAGATATTGATAGATCAGGGCTCCCATCACGACGCCGACCAGCATCGCGCCGAGAATCTGGCCCGTAAATTTGTTGGACATCAGAGATCACCTCATCCCGTGCCCCGGCCACCTCAGTATGAGGCAAATTCGCGTTTGGGCAACCGTCCCGATGGCGGCATGCGCGTGCCCGCATTCCGCGGCCCGGCCTCGATCGGCCGTGACCGGGGCTCCGGGCAGGCCAGGTCGCCCGGCGGCGCGTTGGACTCTAGATCTCGATCTGGCCGCCGAGTTCGATCACCCGGCCAGGCGGGATGCTGAAGAACTCGGTGGCGGCCAGCGCGTTGCGGTGCATCGCCTCGAACAGCTTGCTCCTGATCCGGCCGATCCCGTGCGCTTGCGCCGGCACGATCGTGACCCTGCCGACGAAGAAGGAGGTATCCATCAGGTTGAATTGCATGTCCTCGTGCTCGGCGCCGCATTGTTCGAGCACCTTGGGAATGTTCGGCTGCTGCATGAACCCGCAGCGCACCACCATCGCATGAAAATTGTCGGCAAAATGCGTCAGTTCGAAGCGCCGGGCGTGCGGCACGCGCGGGTAGTTCTCGGTCACGACATGGAGCAGAACGATGCGCTGGTGCAGCACCTTGTTGTGCTTGAGGTTGTGCAGCAGCGGCACGGGAACGACGTCGGTCCGGCTCGTCATGTAGACCGCCGTTCCCGGGACCCGCGCCTTGGTGTGGACCTGGCCGATGAAATCGGTGAGCGGCAGCGTGTCGCGCTCGAGCTTGAGCAGCATGGTGGCGCGGCCTCGCCGCCATGTCATCATCAGGCTGAAGATCACGAATGCGACGACCAGCGGAAACCATCCCCCTTCCAGCACCTTCATCATGTTGGCGGTCACGAAGGAGAGGTCGACCAGGACGAAGATCCCGGCAACCGCGACGCTCGACGCCAGGTTCCAGCCCCAGATTTCGCGCATTGCGAGGAACATCAGCCCCGAAGTCAGCAACATGGTGAGCGAAACCGCGATGCCGAAGGCCGCGGCGAGATTGTCGGACGAGCGGAACGCCAGCGTCAACCCCAGCGTCAAAATCATCAGTGTCCAATTGACGAAGCCGACATAGATCTGGCCGTAGCCCTCGGCCGAGGTCTGGGTGATATGCAGCCGGGGACACAGGCCGAGCTGGATCGCCTGCCGGGTCATCGAAAACGCGCCGCTGATGATCGACTGGCTGGCGATGATGGTGGCGACGGTGGCCAGCGCCACCAGCGGCACCTGCAGGGCCTCCGGGCAGAGCGCGAAGAACGGATTGGCGCCGGCCGCAACCTCGCCATCGGCGACCACCGCGGCCTGGCCGGCATAGTTCAGCAGCAGCATGGGCAGGACCAGGCCGTACCACGCGGTGCGGATCGGCCGGGGCCCGAAGTGCCCCATGTCGGCATACAGCGCTTCGGCACCGGTCGCGCAGAGAAAGACCGCGCCGAGCACCAGGAAACCGGTGAATCCGTGGGTGAACAGATAGGTCAGCCCGTAGCGTGGATCGAGCGCCACCAGAACGCCGGGATGCCGCACCAACCCCGACAGCCCAAGCAGGCCGATGGTGATGAACCAGAACACCATGATCGGACCGAACAGCTTGCCGATCCGCGCGCTGCCCTGGGACTGCAGCGCGAACAGCGCGACGAGGATGACGGCCGAAAACGGCACCACATAGGGCTCGATCGCCGGAATCGGCGCCTTCAATCCCTCCAGCGCGCTCAGCACCGAGATCGCGGGCGTGATCGCGCCATCGCCGTAAAGCAGCGCCGCGCCGAGCACGCCCATGGCGATCACGCCGACGCGGGTGCCGTGCTTGATGCCGAGCAGCGACATCAGCGCCAGAATACCACCCTCGCCATCGTTGTCCGCGCGCATCACCACCGCGACGTATTTGATCGACGTGGTGATCACGAGCGTCCACACGATCAGCGACAGCATCCCGATCGCGACTTCGGCGGTCGCACCGCCGCCGGCCCACTCGATCGCGGTCTTCATGGTGTAGAGCGGACTGGTGCCGATATCGCCGTAGACGACGCCGAGCGCACCCATTGCCAGGACTCCGAGGCTGCCGCGCGGCGCCTCATGCTCGGACTCGGCGGCTACGGCCATGGTGGTCATCGGAGGTCCCCGCGGGCAGGAGTTGCCAATCGAACGATTGGATTGAGCCAAACTGTGCCAGCGCAGCCGGCATCCGACAATACGAACCGCAGCGATTGGTCCCCCGCCCCCGGGTGAAGAATTGCACGGCCTAACGCGAAACGCGCCAGATGGTGCCGTTGCCGTCATCCGACACCAGGAGCGCGCCGTCATGCGCGACCGCCACGCCGACCGGACGCCCCCAGACCGCTCCCTCATCGATGACGAAGCCGGTCACAAAATCCTGGTATTCGCCGGTCGGAACGCCGTCCTTGATGCGAATGCGAACGATCTTGTAACCGGTTCGCCTCGACCGATTCCAAGAGCCGTGCAGGGCCAGGAAGGCATCGCCGCGAAACTCGGGCGGAAAGGCGTCGCCGCGATAGAACGCCAGTTCGAGGGGCGCCGAATGAGGCTGCAGCAGGACATCCGGTACTGTAACACTGTCGCTGAGGTCGGGACGCTCGCCCTTATGCCGTGGATCCTCGTTGCTTCCGATGAAGTACCATGGCCAGCCATAGAACGCGCCCTCGCGAACGCGGGTCACGTAGTCCGGAACGAGGTCGTCGCCGAGGCCATCGCGCTCGTTGGTCGCGCACCACACCGCACCGTTCATCGGCTGGACTGCCAGCCCGGAGCAGTTGCGAATACCGGTCGCGAACACCCGGCGGTTCTTGCCGTCGGGATCGAAGGCCAGAACGTCGGCCCGGTCGGTCTCCAGGCCCCAGCTCGCGCCGAGCGGGTGCCGGCTCGACCATGCCGCCAGCCCACCAGAAGGCGGCGCCATGCCCTCCGCGGCATTGCTGGCTGAGCCCACCGAAACCAGCATCCGCTTGCCGTCGGACGTAAAGGCGATGTCCCGCGTCGAATGTCCCGAGTGGTCCGGAAGATCCGCGACGACGGTTTCCGGCAGGCCTGCGGCCTCGAGGTCGCCGCTGCGATAGGGAAAGCGCACGACGCTGTCTGTATTGGCGACGTAAACCCACTTCGGATCGTCGCCGTCGGGAAAGAAGGCGATGCCGAACGGCTGCTTGAGGCCGCTCGCATAGACCGCGTTCCTCACCGGCTGCGTGGCGCCAGCGGGCGCGCGCAGCACGCGGATGCGGCCGGCGCCTGTTTCGGCGACAAAGATGTCGCCGTTCGGCGCGACCCGCAGGATGCGAGGACCGCTCAGACCCTCGGCGAACAGGTCGATCCGGAAGCCCGCGGGAACCTGCGGCACGGCCGCTCGCGGCCGGGACACCACGCGCGGCCCGTTCGCCACCGAGGGGGTGGCGCCGGGTTTCGGCAGGTCCTGGGGTCTGAGCAATCGGCTGGTCCCGGGACTGTCGAGACGCCAATCCCCGAACGCGCGCTGGCCGACCAGCGTCGGCGACTGCGCCGTCGCCGGCGCAATCGTGCAGGCGACAACGGACGAAAAAGCCACCGCAGTCAGGCCAAGGCTGTGCAATGTTGCCACGCTTGCTCCACCACTGTCAGGTCATGCGGGGCGGTCACGCGCCACATGGCCCCGTCGCCGCATTTCGGGAACGCGTCCAGAGCACGATCGTTTCAGACAGCCGGCCTCGGGTCCGGATCATGCTTCAGAGAATGATCATGTTTCAGAGAACAAGGCCGCCGTCGACGATCAGCGTCTGCCCGACGATGTAGGAGGCCAGCGGCGACGCGAGAAACAGCGCGGCGCCGGCCATGTCGGCCGGGGTACCGAGGCGCCCGAGCGGAATCTGCTCCAATGCAGCCGCAAGCCGCTTGGGGTTGGCGGTCGTGACCCTGGTCAGCTTGCTCTCGACGAGACCGGGCGCGATGCCGTTGACGCGAATGCCGTCCGCGGCCCAGGCCTCGCCCAGCGTCCGGGTCAGGCCGACGGCCCCCGTCTTCGAGGCGTTGTAGGCCGGATTGCCCTTGGTCGAGTGAAAGGCCGCGGTCGAACTGACGATGATCAGAGCGCCCCTCGCGTGCATCAGCATCTCCTGGAACTTGATGGCGCAGGCCATCAGGCTCATCAGATTGACCTCGACCACCTTGCGGAAGCCCGCGAGCTCGAACTCGCCGCGCTTGTAGAGTACCGTGCCCTGCGCCAGCACGAGAACGTCGAGACGATCGAACGGCACCGACCAGGTCTCGATCGCGCGCGAGTCGCTGACATCGAGCTGGGCGTAACGCAGTCCGCTCAGGTCGGAGCCGTCCTCGCCGCGGTAGTCATCGGCGCTCGCGCGGGTGCCGACGACGTGAACGGTCGCGCCCCTGGTGCGGAAGGCGTGGGCAATGCCGTTGCCGATGCCGCTGGATCCCCCAACCACGAGCACCGTCTTGCCGCCGAAATCCAGGTCGTTTCCCACAGCAGTCACCTTTTTTGTTGGCCGCTCTTCTTCCCCGCGCCGGCCGCAGGCCCCTCGGGGTTCGAATCAGTCTAGCGAAAAGCAGGCCGCGCGCGAGGGGGACAAACCGGAACCCGCGCCTCACCGGCCCGCGGGCTGGTTCGCGGCCGCGCCGCGACGCGACGGCACCGACTCGTGCATCATCGCCATGGCGGCAAGGCCGGCGGCCGTGGCAAACAGCATGTACCACGCCGGCGCGAGCGCATCGCCGGTCGCATGGATGAGCCAGGTGACGACCAGCTGGGCCGTGCCGCCGAAACTCGCGATCGCGACCGCATAGATGGTCGCGAAGGCGCCACCGCGGATGTTCTTCGGCAACCCCTCGGCGAGCGCGACATATGCGGCGCTGTAGGGAACGACGTTGATCAGGCTCAGAACCCCGAGGCCACCGAGCAGCGCCAGGCTGCTGCGGGCGTCCACGATCCACAGAAATACCGGATAGGTCAGCACCAGCGCGACGAGTTGCGGCCACACCATGACCGGACGCCGCCCGGCGCGGTCGGACAGCCAGCCCCCCAACAGCGCCCCGACGATGCCGAGGCCGTTGCTGATGACCGTCGTGGCGAAGGCCAGCTCGGGCGCCACCCGCAGCGTGGCCTCGGCATAAGTCGTCATATATTGGGTGACGTAGGTGATGATCGTTCCACTGGCCAGGATCACCAGGCCAAGCCCGAGAATGCGCGCGTTGGCGCGGACCGGGCCGACCGCGGACCGAACGGGCGTCTGGTCGCTTTCCCGCAGGTGAAGGGTCTCGGGCAGATTGCTGCGCAACCAGAGGCCAAACGGCAGGCAGATCGCGCCGAGCAGGAAGGCGATGCGCCAGCCATAGGCCTCGAGGTCGGCGGCGGGCAGGCTGCGCGACAGCAGCAGCCCGACCAGCGCGCCCGCCGTGGCGGCGATCTGCTGGCTCGCGGGCTGCCAGGACACGGCGAAGCCGCGCCGCTCCGGCGACGCCGCTTCCATCAGATAGGCCGTGGTCGGCCCGACCTCGCCGCCGAGCGAAAAACCCTGCACCATGCGGGCGACGATGGCGATGATCGGCGCCGCGACACCGATCGAATCATAGGACGGCGTCAGCGCCAGCACGATGAGGGCGCTCCCCATCATCGCAAAGCTGAGCACCATCGCCGGGCGGCGCCCTGCCCGGTCCGAATAGAAGCCGAGAACGAGGCCGCCGATCGGCCGGGTGACGAAACCGACACCGAAGGTGGCCAGCGACAGCATCAGGCTGGCGTATTGGCTGTCCACCGGGAAGAAGGTCCGTCCGATCTGGATCGCGAAAAAGCTGTAGGTGATGAAATCGTAGAATTCGAGCATGTTGCCGATGCCGACGCCGAGAAGCGCGCGGCGACCCAGACCCGAGCTCCCGCGCCCTTCTTCAAGCTGTGCCGCGATCCGGTTCATGCGTCATTCCGATCTTTCGACGACAATCGACGGCTGCGAGGCGCGGTCGACTCATCCACGCTACCCTGCGTGGCAAGACGCAACGAGTTCGCCGCCTGCGTCAAGCGTCGCCAGCGCATGAGCCCCTGCGCGGCCCGGAAGGTCGGCTGGGTCGCCTAGGAGCCCTGATCGTCGCGCAGGTAGCGGTGGGTCCGCGAGGCCGCCATCGCCACCGCGGAGATGAAGGCGATCGCGCACATTCCGGCCACGTACCAGTAGAAGCTGGACTCACTGCCCGCCTCTGGGACCGAGGGCTCCCTTCACCCACCCCACCTGCTCGGCCGGACCTGCGGCACAATGACGCCATCCACGGCAATAGGATCGCTTCGAGGTATGTCGTAGATCACATCTGGCTAGGTTCCTACCAATTAGATGCTGGGTCCACCGCTCTGCGCGGGGTCAGGCCTCCTGTCCGACCCCCACTCTTGATCTTGGCTTGGCGCGCACCGCGCTGAGCGCACCCGGATGGAGGCGAGAGCCGTCGATTGGCAGGTAGGTGTTTTTTCGTGCTGGTCTCAGGATGCCATCGCTAGAACTCTCCGATAGCGCTGCGGAAGCGGCGCCCGCCACATCGATCGCCCCGAGCAAGGCGTGGCTACCCGCGGCATGGCGGATCATGTTCGTCGCCAACGTGGGCCTGATGGCAGCGCTGTTCGTCTACAAGATCAAATTCAGCTCGCCCGACCTGCAATACACGCTGCTGCTCGCCGACTATCACTTCGGGTTCATGAAGCGCGCCCTGATCGGGGCGCTGGTCGGCCTGGTGTTTCCAGAGCTGCCGACCTGGGCGCCCTACGCGCTCGGCACCGCCGTCTGGTTTGCCAATCTCGGGGTCTTCGCCCTGCTGTTCGACAAGGTCTTCGGCCTGCGCCGGCAGATGCCGCTGCTCGTCTTCATCATCGCGTCGCCGCTGTTCCTGAAGAACTTCATCCAGACGCTCGGCTACTACGACATCTACGGATGCCTGGTGGCGACCATCTTCCTGTTGGTGCCGGCCCGTTCGGTGGTCTACGTGCTCTCGGCCACCGCCGCAGCGGTCGTCCTCCTGGTGATTCATCACCTGCACATGCTGCTGTACATACCGACGCTGATCGTCATCGTGG
The DNA here is from genome assembly GCA_031291445.1 of Xanthobacteraceae bacterium. GTDB lineage: Bacteria > Pseudomonadota > Alphaproteobacteria > Rhizobiales > Xanthobacteraceae > Bradyrhizobium_A. The sequence goes on from JARLJA010000031.1 coordinate 47,612, forward strand.
GCTTTCGCTACTATCTGGTCAGACCGATCGGCCGGACCGGCCTGCTTGTTGCGGGCGCCAGCCTGGTTCTGGTCGCCGCCGTTTTCCTCTTCCTGCAGTTCGCCGGATCGCCCGCGGTCCCGATCGAGCAGCTCGAAGCCTACATGAACTCCCGAATGACCGGACCGCCGCTGCGCGGGACCATCTGGGTCGCCATCTTCTATCGCACGGTCGGCGACGAGCTTCATGATACATGGAACTTCATGTCGACCAACCTTCTGCGCTTTCCGGTCTATATCGGCCTGGTGGCACTGCATTGGCCGTTGATCAGGCTGTTCGGGAGCATCATCGAAGATCTCGCCTCGCCGCTTCATCGCCGCCTGGTCGTCGCCGCCCTTGTCGCCGTGAGCCTCGGCTACGTGATCATCTTTGCCGTCATTTTCGACTATTCGCGCTGGGTCGCGAGCTGGGCAACCTGCATGATCTTGCTGCTTCTCGCCACCAAGCAGCTTGCGGCCGCACTCGGGACGTCGACAGCGTCGTTTGACGAGCGGCGCGCGCGCGGGTTCGCCTGGATCCTGACGTTCGTGCCCCGGCTCGGAACTGTCACTCCGTTCTGAAGCTGCGCGGCCTGGTGCCGCTTTTCGAAGTTCGTGCGGGGAGCGTGCAACACGACCCACGAACTTCGGAAACAGGGTACTAGTTGTCGTTCTGGAGCAGCGAACGGTTCGGGCGCGGCGTTACGCCCGGGGAGCTCGGTCGCGGCTGGATCGGGAGGGGCCTGGGCGCGGCGGTCGGGTCCGCGGGCGCCGCCACCGACATCTCGTGGGGAGCCGATTTCCGAAGCCGAATTTCGATGCGGCGCCGCTGCGGAATATCCGCGGCCGTGGCGCTCAAGTCCAGCGTCTCATCGATATTGACCAGTTGCGCCCCCGACAGCGGAATGATCTTGTACCCCGCGAGCAAGGGGCTCTGGCGCAGAACGCTCACCACGGAGACCGCTCTGGCGAGCCCCAATCCGGCATTGTCCGCCGGCACCAGGTGGGCGACGGCGGCCGTGTTCTGAAGCACCGACGACATCTCGCTGTCGAGGTTGGAGACACGTACGCCCGACAACGGCTGCTCGTCGGTATGGCCGACGACCTCGATCACGTCGACGTCATACTGCTTGATGAAGTCGAGGATCGTCCTCGGCGTCTCGGTGGTCAGGGCCGCGCGGAAGCCCGGCGACAATTCCGCGCTGCCGGTGCCGAAGAAGAAGCCGCCCGCCTCGCTCAGCGTGATGATCGGCGGCCACCGATGGCCGGATGCGACCGGCCCCGCCACGCCGCGCTGCACCGCCTCGATGATCGACTGCGGCGATTTCGCCGCGTCGGCCGCCGGCATGACGCGCTCGATGCTTCGGATGATGTCGGCATTGCGAAGTGCGGTCTTGAGGTCGACGCCGTTGTCGCGAAGGGTCGCGGCGTCGGCCACCCGCTCGCTCAGCTCCGCCGACGACATGCCGCCCTGCTCCGCCTGCACCACGAGCGCCCTGCCGTCGATAAGCTCCCGCCAGAACTCGTCCACCGCGTGGGCGTTGCCTGAATGGATCGCGGCCTGGAGGCGCTCCACAAGGTCCGGGTTGCGGCGCAGAGCCTCCACGAGGGGCTGATCGCGCTCGCTCCGCTCCCGCTGCTCCTTGAGGACGTGCTCGAGAATCCCCCGCTTGCCCTGTTCGGAATGAAGCACCGTCGCCATGGCGATCAGAAGACAGAAGATCAGGAGGATCATGATCTCCGCCATGGTCAAGCCCAGCACCAGCCCCTGCCGGTAGGCGGCACCCTGGCGCGTGATCTGACCGTCGATGCCGTGACCGCTCATGCGATGAACCTCCCAGATCCTCAGGCTCAGGTAACCTCGTCATCCCGCGACGGCGCGCCGGGCACGGCGGCTTCGCGCTCCGGTGCCGGAGGCTCGCGAGGCGCGGTCCGCTCGCTCGCGGAGCGGATTTCCGTCGCCAGACTGGCGATGGCCGCGGCGATCTTCCGGGTCTCCGCAAGGTTCAGGCTGGCCGCTTCGGCCTGTCTGGCGACGGCCCCGTCGAACGCGGTGACGGCTCGCGACAGGTCCTGGATCAGCGGCTGCAGCTTGACCTCGATGATGTTGTCGGGCACCCGCACCGCCGCAAGCTTGGACACGAAATCGTCAACCTCGGCAACGATCGACTGGGTGCTGCGTGACAGCCGATTGGCCTCCTCCGCCAGTTGCTGCGAGGCGCTCTCGATGGTCTCCGCGGTACGGTCGGTCAGCCTGGCCATGGCTTCGCCGGAGGCGCGCGACGCCTCCTCCAGCGGCTTGCTCGTCGACCTCGCGAGGTCGGCCATCTGGGCAGCCAGATGCTCCTTCGTGCTCGCGAAAAGTTCCTCGAGCTCGACGAGTGCGTCCATCATCGACTGCTGGCTCATGCGGCGAAAGTAGCCGAACTCGAGCACCGAGCTGTCGAGTTCCCGCTTGACCCTCCGCGACGCGTCCGCCAGTTCCAGCCGCGCCGTCGCCTCGACCTCGACCGGGTCGCGCCGCATCTGGTTGAACAGGATCCGCAGGGCGATCCCCGAGATCGTGGAGGCAATCGCTATACCGAAATTCTGGACGATCTGTTCGGACGAGCCGGCGGCCGAAAACTGAAACAGCGACACCGCGAGGCTGGTGAGCGTAAACAGGAACCCCATGTAGTAGAGGTTGTCTCCGGACTGATCGTCGCGAAGGCGAAACAGCCGCGCCACTCCGAGCAGCACCGCATAAACCAGCATGATCAGGACCGGCACCGCCGTGACCAGGATGGCTGGAAACTCCCCGATCTTCGACACCACGATATAGCTGCAGCCGACCAGCACCACGGCAAAGAACAGCAGCCCGCCGAGCAGCCCGGGATACAGCACTGGCTGCGTGGTGGTCCGCGTCATGTCTTCACATTCCCTGCAAGCGCTGCACCGAACCGAAGGTCCCCCTGTTGTCGAGGATCCACTCCCGCCAGAATTCCGCGTGCTTCAGCGTATCGATCCTGACGCCGCCGCGCTGGACGTAACGGATGTCCACGTGGGCACCGTGGAGATCGGTCCGGAATTTCAGATAGGCCGGCGACTGCCTGAAGCGCTGATAGGACAGATCACCCGCCGCCGGATACTGGCTGTAGTCTCGCGTATATTCCAGCATGTCGGAAATGACGATCAGGTTCTTGGCAATGCCCTGGGCCTGATCCGACGAAAACTGGTCGATGGCGATGTCCTGGATCGCCGCCATGATCGGCGAACTGGTGGCCTTGGCGGCGGCCAGGCTGCTGGCGACCGCCTCCCTGGCCGGCCGACGGAAGCTCTCGATCCACTGCATGCGGGCGATGCGCGGGTTTGCGGTCCACTCGCTCAGGCCCGCGCCGTCGCCCGGATTGCATTTCGAGAACAGCGACCGGCTCCGCGCTGCAGGAATGTCGAGCACGCGGATGTCGAGCTTGTGATAGTCCGGCAAACCCGTGATCAGGTCGTCGAGCATGCCGAGCACTTGTCGCTTGGTGGTGTCGGGGAGATCGTCGGACGTATCCACCAGCACCACCGTGATCCCGGCCGGGCCTTTGACCGGGCAAAGAGTCCCGGCATCGAGCTGCGGCGGCTGGGGAACCGCGATATAAAAATAGGCCAGAGCGCCGAAAGCCGCCACCGCGAGCACCAGCAATGCGGCTCCGGCGACGGCGGCAGCGCTCAATCCGCCGTTCCGCCGGGGTCTGCCGCGGCGCCTAGCCACCCCTGCGCTCCGGACTCTTGCGCTCCGGAATCATGTCGTCGATTTCGCGATAGGAGCGCACTGCGTTCTCGAAGGTTTCGTGGATCGCTCGGATCTCGCCCTGCAGCAGCTTGCGCGTCTCTTCGATCGCGGCGACGAGCTCGGCGCGATCGGCGGTTTCCGTGTCCGAAACCGCGGGATCGATGCGGGCCATGACATACGGCCTGGCGAAGTGTTCCGGCGCGGGCGTGCTCCGGCTCTTCTGGTTCGCCTCGCGATAGATCGCGAGCAGCGCACGGGAGGACCTCTCGATGTGGTTCTGGTGTTCGACGAAGCGCTGCGACAGCCGGCCACGCGCGGCCAGCAAGGCGTCGAGCTCGTTGCGCCGCGTCGCCAAGTCCCTGGCGGCCTCGTTCATGACCTCGGTCGCATCGTCCCTGATCTCCCGCAGATCCTCGATCAAGGCCGCCTTCTGCTCGGTGTACTGCCTGCTGGCATCGATCCACCGGCGCTCCAGACCGGCATAGCCGATATAGGGATCGAAGAACATCAGGCCGTCCGCGACGGCAATGAGCGAGAACACGAAGCCGACGCCGAAGAACACCCACGAATTGACGTCATGCAGGACATGAGGGGTCGTGAGCATCTGGACCAGGACCTCATGACCGACATTGCCGCCGAGCGTCGGCGGAATCTCGCGCAAATGCGACAGCGTCAGGTTCAGGACCACCGCAAATGCGAAATAGGCCAGCAGCGAGATCAGGCCCAGGAACTTGACCAGGACGTTGCGGCGATTGATCAGCCGGATCGGGAACAGGCCCCACAGAAAGCTGGCAACGATGTTGAGGGCCGCGAAGCTCACCGCCTGGACCGCGCCGCCCAACAGCCCGCCCAGGTTCGATGCCGCCAGGAAACTGCCGTTGATCGTGACCTCGACGACGAACAGGATGGCCAGCAGGCCAACCTTGAGCAGCATCTTTCCAGGCGTTGCCAGGCGCGCCGGACGCGCAATCCTGTGCCTCGCGCGAAAGTGATCCCGTTCGAGCTCGGATTCGTACAGCCGCCGGCGCAGGGCGAACAACTGGTCGCGGCCGAGCGCCGCCTCGGCCACGAAGTCTCCGACCGCTTCGGGCGCGGCCTGCTGAATGACGGCGAAGCGCTCCTCGAAATTCAGCGCGATCAATCGATCGCCATAGGTGTGAAGATGCTCCAGATAGATCGCGTGCGCATCCTGCTTGTGCGCCTCGATGCGCTCCACGATCAGGTGCTCGACGTCGTCGAGAGTCTGCGACTCGGCGGGAGGGCGGTCCATCGCGCCGCGCTCGGTCCCGCGCTGGACGATCTGCAATTCGTCCGCAATCCGGTCGGTGCTCAAATCGACGAAGATCTGGGTCGAAGGGCGGTAGTCGTGCCGGGGCTGGCCCAAAAGGGACATCAGTCGCCTGAGGGCGGACTTTCTCGTGACAGTACCAGGCTCCCGCATAGGGTGTCGTTCCGAACGAAATTTCAAACCTGCGGCGCCTGCCGCTCGCGACCGCGCTTCAGCCCCGGCGCCGTCGGACTGTCGAATGATAGTCCGAATCGCGGCAGCGCCGACCACTGTGGGATATTGGTCAATTGCGACGCAAATTGCAGCCTCACGCCGCAGGCGTTTTGCAGAACCCGAAGGATATATCGCGCTGCCGCAGGTCGGGAAACGGCAATACTCTTGCTTTTTGGGCGATGAGTGTTTACGTTAGGGACGTTCGATTAGCCGCTGTGCCTTGTTGAATGCGCCCGCGGGCTCTTTTCTCAAAGACATCGTCGGATTGAATTTTGATCGCGCGATCGTTCGCGCGAGTTGCGCGCGCGTGCGCCGTGGAGAAGAGAATATGACGACAGGTACGGTTAAATGGTTCAATGGCCAGAAGGGCTTCGGGTTCATCCAGCCGAGCGACGGCGGTAACGACGTGTTCGTGCACATCAGTGCAGTCGAGCGCGCGGGCCTTTCCGGTTTGGCGGAGGGCCAGAAGGTCTCCTACGAAGTCAAGACCGACAAGATGCGGGGCAAGGTGAGCGCAGAAAATCTGTCGCTCGCCTAAGGTTCCTCGCGCCGTCCACGGATGTACTGGATTGGCGTTTGTGCCCGCTCGATCGTTCCGATTGGGCGGGTTTTCTTCGCTCTCGAATGGAGCAGGCAGATGGTGAGACGGAAACCGACCGAACCATCGCCCGAAAGCGTCGCGAGGGTCAATCGCAAGCGCACCGCCGTCGAAGACGGGCTGCAGGCGATGGCTCATTTCGAACGCGAGGCGGTCGCAGTCCGCAAGAACATGGATCGATTGCGCGCCCTGCGGGAAGCCCGGGAAGCGGAAGCGGCCGCACACGAAACGGCCGCCGTCAGCGCGCCGGCAAAGGCCAAGCGCAAGGCGCGTGTTCCAGCCTAGGCCGCGACGTCAGTGGGCACGCTGAGATCCCCGCGATCGCGGCCCAATCCCATCTGGTTACGGCGGCCGAAGAAGCCCTCGATGTTCCTGCAGCAACTCGCTGTCGCGTGTGGCATAGGCCGATGCCGGGAGCACGATCGTCGAAATCACGCTCCCGGCATGGCTTTCCCCGGACGGCAAGCGCCGTCCTGCTGGAGCGCCCCGCCCCCCTCCCCAGGCGCGATCAGGCCCTGCCCGTCCGCGGCGACAGCCAGCCCATCACGATGGCATACGGCGAGCGCCTGCGACGCGGCAGTTCGTGGCGCTGTGCCGCGCTCCGTGCGAAGGCAGAGGCCTGCTCCATCGTCTGCCGATTGTCACGCGCAAGCCCCATCCACTCGCGAATGATGCTGCGGCGCACGCCCGCTTTGGCCATTGGCTTTACTCCTGATCAGCACCAGATCATGATGCGATCAAAGTGAATCGCATCATGATCTCATCTCTTTGTTTGAGCATGATCTTTTCGGAAAACCGGCTTCCACTTTTCCGGATCATGCTCTAGGCGGCCTGCCGGAACGGAGCGGTCTCGCGGCGGCGCGCCGAAACCGCGCAGCCACAGTCGTGAACCGTTCCGCCCTCGATGACGAAGCCGCGCCGCTCCAGCGCTGCGCGCAGGTTCTGGCTGGCCGCCGGCTTCTGCGGATCGACCCAGACCACCAGCATGGCGCCGGGGCTGAGAAAGTCCACCAGCCAGTCGAGCGTCGTCTCCAGAGCCTTGAACGTGCGCCGCCGCCAGTCGACCAGGGCGACGTCGTATTGGCCGGCCGGGTGGCCGCAATTCGCCGTCGCCGCGGCGCGCTGGTAACCACGGCGGTGCAACTCGAGCGTCTGCTCAATGCTTCTGGAGCCGGCCACCATGATGCGGTGCTGCGCTCGGCAGCCGGCAAGCGCGATCATCGGTTCAATAACCCGGTCGCCCGTGGGCGCCGGTCGGAGAGTGGTCATCGTGTCACCATTCAAATGCGTGCCCGCGAACATCGCGCCGGTTGTGGTCGCGATCGCGGACACCCAGGACAGTGTCTGCAACATGGGCAGGATCGCATAGGGAAGCGAGAGGGGTCCGAACACGACGACATAGGGATTTCGTATAGGGCGAGGAGCGTCGTCGAATCGATCGATGCTGCGAAGCTGAGAGAAGTCGAACACCGGAAGCTCATGCATGACGGGATCTCATGGGACCGAACTTGTCACGCTGCCATGATCTGCTCATAGTTGGGGCCTCAGACGACGCTCTCGGCACTCTCCAATACAAAGGTACAGCCCATGAAGGTCGCCGCCGTAAGAGCCCCTGGCGGGCTTGACAAGATGGTCGTCGAAAGCCGGCCGGAACCAACCGTCGGGCTCGGGCAGATCCTGGTCAGAGTGCATGCCAGTTCGTTGAACTTTCACGATCTCGCCGTCGTCACCGGGATGATCAAGGCGGCCGACGGCCGCATCCCGATGTCGGACGGCGCCGGCGAAATTGTCGGCGTCGGCGACGGCGTCAGCACCTTCAAGACCGGGGATCACGTGCTGTCCACGTTCTTCCCGAACTGGACATGCGGCGGCCCGAAACGGGAGCGGCTTGCGGGCGTACCGGGAGACGGCGTGGACGGCTTCGCCGCGGAATACGTCGCCATGTCCGCCGACGGCTTCACCCGCCTGCCCAAGGGGTGGAGCTTCGCCCAGGCGGCGACGCTGCCCTGTGCCGCGCTCACGGCGTGGCGCGCCTTGATGGTGGAGGCGCGGATCAAGCCGGGCGACGTCGTGCTGACCCAGGGGACCGGCGGCGTCTCCATCTTCGCGGTGCAGTTCGCCAAGGCTGCCGGTGCGACCGTGATCGCCACCTCGTCGTCCGACGAAAAGCTGGCACGACTGAAGCAACTCGGCGCCGACCACCTGATCAACTACAAGAGCGAGCCTCAATGGGGGCGGGCCGCAGCGGCCCTCACCGACGGCCGCGGGGTCGATGCCGTGGTCGAGGTCGGCGGCCCGGGAACGCTGTCCCAGTCGATTCACGCCTGCGGCATCGGCGGCCACATCTCCTTGATCGGCGTACTGACCGGGGTTGCAGGAGAAGTCCCGACGGCCCTGGCCATGTCCAAGAACGTAACCATCAAAGGCGTGACCGTCGGCTCCCGCGAGCAACAGCAGGACATGATCGCTGCGATCGACGCCAACGGCATCCTGCCGATCGTCGACTCGAGCTTCCCGCTGGACCAGATCGCCGCCGCCTTCAGGCACCAGGTGTCGCAAAAGCACTTCGGGAAGATCTGCCTTGCGCTGTAGCCGGTGATCGGCGGAACCGTCGGCACGACCGCAGTCCCGGCCTCGCGAAAACCACGACACGTGACGTCCCGCGACGGGGAACCTCGCCGCCGCGCAACACCGCTTGCAATGTTTAGTAAATCGTGATGCACTAAACAAATCGGGCTCTGCCGGATCCTGAGAATCCGGGCGAGCGCGAGGAAACGTCAGTTCAGGTTTTTTAGCCCGTCAAGGAATCTGTCGCTCTGCTCGAAGCATTCGAGCGGACAGGAAAGCCGCGCCACATCGATGGCCGGTTCCATTCGGAGGGAACGCGCAATGAAAACTAGCTTAAAGGCGCTTGTTGCTGCTGGAGGGGCTCTCGCCGCTCTGGGCATGGCCATGACCACGACGCCTGCGCAAGCGCAGGGCAAGACCATCACGCTGTGCTGGGCGGCGTGGGATCCGGCCAACGCGCTGGTCGAACTGTCGAAGGATTTCACCGCCAAGACCGGCATCGGCATGAAGTACGAGTTCGTGCCGTGGACCAACTATGCCGACCGCTTCCTCAACGAGCTCAACTCGCACGGCGCGCTGTGCGACCTCATCATCGGCGATTCGCAATGGATCGGCGGTGCCGCCGAAAACGGCCAGTACGTGAAGCTGAATGACTTCTTCAAGAAGGAAGGAATCAGCATGGACGACTACATGCCGGCCACGGTCGTCGGATATTCCGAGTGGCCGAAGAACACGCCGAACTACTGGGCGCTGCCGGCCATGGGCGACGCCGTGGGCTGGACCTATCGCAAGGACTGGTTCGCCCGCCCCGAGATCCAGAAGGACTTCAAGGCCCAGTACGGCCGTGATCTCGCGGTGCCGAAGACGCTCGACGAACTCCACGACATCGCCAAGTTCTTCCAGGGCCGCGAGATCGACGGCAAGAAGGTCTATGGCGCGTCGATCTACACCGAGCGCGGCTCGGAAGGCATCACCATGGGTGTCTCGAACTATCTGTATGACTACGGCTTCAAATACGAGGACCCGAAGAAGCCCTATGCGATGGAGGGCTTCGTCAACTCGCCGGGCGCCGTCAAGGGGCTCGAAGCCTACAAGGAACTCTACAAGTGCTGCACGCCTCCCGGCGCGTCGAACTCCTACATGTCGGAGGGCCTCGACGCCTTCAAGTCGGGCCAGGTGGCGCTGCAGATGAACTTCTTCGCCTTCTTCCCCGGCCTCTACAAGGACCCCAACGTCGGCGGCGACAAGATCGGATTCTTCTCCAATCCCGCCGCCACGACCCAGGCGACGCAGCTCGGCGGACAGGGCATCTCCGTCGTCTCCTACTCCAAGAACCAGAACGAAGCGCTACAGTACATCAAGTGGTTTTCGGGCGGCGACGTGCAGAAGAAGTGGTGGGCGCTGGGCGGCTATTCCTGCGCCAAGTCGGTGCTCAACGATCCGGGCTTCCCGAACAGCGCGCCGTTCGCCGGCGAGTTCCTGAAGTCCATGGGCATGGTCGTCGACTTCTGGGCCGAACCTTCCTACGCGCAGCTCCTGCAGGCCGAACAGAAGCGGGTACATGACTACGTCGTGGCCGACAAGGGCACGGCGAAGGACGCGCTCGACGGCCTGGTGAAGGACTGGCAGGCGATCTTCAAGGAAGAAGGCAAGAAATTCTAAACAGACGATCGCCCGGGGCGCGCCGACCCGCGCCCCGGGCGACTTCTTACCGGTACGGAAACGCGTCACTTATCCCGGCACCAGCCGATCGCGTCGGGACCCAAGGATCAACCAGCGTCATGAACGAATTGAGCGCCTCATCGCGGATCGCCTACCCGGCTGCGGCCGCGCAGCCCCGGGTGACGCATCGCCTGCGCGGGCTGTCGGATCGCGCGCTGGCGTGGCTCTTCATCACGCCGACGATCCTGCTGCTGCTGGCGATCAACATCTTTCCGCTGATCTGGACGATCTACCTGTCGTTCACCAACTATCGGGCCAATCGCGCCAATGTTCCGACCCGATGGCTGGGACTGGACTGGTACCAGTCGATCCTGACCGATCCGGACATCTGGGCAGCGATGCAGGTGACGGCGCATTTCGTCATCTGGACGGTCATCATCGAGACCGTCCTCGGCTTCGGCCTCGCGTTCCTGATCGACAAGAAATTCCGCGGCCACGGCGCATGGACCACGATCATCCTGCTGCCGATGATGCTGTCGCCGGCGGTGGTCGGCAATTTCTGGACCTTCCTGTACCAGCCCCAGATCGGCCTGTTCAACTACGTGATCGGCTTCGTCTTCGGCCGCGCCCCGTCGTCGTTCCAGATGCTGGGCGACGTGACGCTGAGCCCCTGGGCCATCGTGATCGTCGACGCCTGGATGTGGACGCCCTACGTGATGCTGATCTGCCTGGCCGGCCTGCGCTCGATCCCGGACTACATCTACGAGGCCGCCGAGGTCGACCGCGCCTCGAAGTTGCGGCAGTTCTGGTCGATCACGCTGCCGATGGCGCTGCCCTTCATCATGCTGGCGGTGCTGTTCCGCGGCATCGAGAACTTCAAGATGTTCGACATGGTCAACCTGCTGACCGGCGGCGGCCCGGGCTCCACCACGGAAGTCGCCTCGATCACGCTCAAGCGCGCCGCCTTCGAAAGCTGGCGCACCGGCTATTCCTCGGCCTTCGCGATCATCCTGTTCGTGACCGTGTTCGGCCTCGCCAACATCTATGTCAAAGCGCTGAACCGGGTGAAGAGCCGATGACCGTCGCCGCCCATTCCGTCGTCGACCCGACGCCCCGCACGCGACGCTTCGCCGGCGCGCTGGTGATCGTCTACGCCGTCATCACCATGATCCCGCTCGCCTGGATCTTCCTCACCTCGTTCAAGTCACCGGACGACGCGATTTCCTATCCGCCGAAGATCATCTTCCAGCCCTCCCTCGAGGGATACTGCAATCTCTTCACCACCCGCTCGCGCCAGACGCCGGACTTCATCCAGACGCTGGGCCCACCGCAGGGAATGTGCGACGACATCGCCCGCAGCCGCAACATGGTCATCGCCGGCCCGTCGAACTACCTGCCGCGCTTCGTCAATTCGCTGATCATCGCGTTCGGCTCGACGGTGCTGGCGGTGGCGCTGGGCACGCTGTCGGCCTACGGCTTCTCGCGCTTCCGCGTCCCCTTGAAGGAAGACCTCCTGTTCTTCATCCTGTCCACCAGGATGATGCCGCCGATCGCAGTCGCGATCCCGATCTACCTGATGTACCGCGCCGTCGGGCTCTCGGACACGCGGCTCGGAATGATCCTGCTCTATACCTCGGTCAACGTCTCGCTCGCGGTGTGGCTGCTGAAGGGCTTCATCGACGAGATTCCCCGCGAGTACGAGGAGGCGGCGATGATCGACGGTTACACCCGTTTCCAGGCCTTCGTGCGGGTGGTGCTGCCGCAGGCCACCACCGGCATCGCCGCCACCGCGATCTTCTGCCTGATCTTCGCCTGGAACGAGTATGCCTTCGCGGTGCTGCTGACGTCGGGCAACGCGCAGACGTCGCCGCCGTTCATCCCGATCATCATCGGCGAAGGCGGCCAGGACTGGCCGGCGGTCGCCGCCGGCACCACGTTGTTCCTGGTTCCCATCGTGGTATTCACGGTACTTCTCCGCAAGCATCTGCTGCGCGGCATCACCTTCGGAGCGGTGCGCAAATGAGCCTGGATGCCAGCCGGACCGCCGCGCGCCGCGGCATCATCGACAGGATTCTGCGCCGCGGCCCGCTGGAAGCCGCCGCCACCGCCATCATCGCCGCTGGCGTGGTGATGCTGATGCAGCCGCTGTCTCTGACGCTCTATTCATGGTCGTTCACCACGACGCTGTTCGGCACGGTGATGTTCATCATCGTCTCGAAGGTCAGGGATTGACGGCCATGGCGCAGATCAGGGTCGAAGCGCTCGACAAGTCCTTCGGGACCTTTCATGCGGTCAAGTCCGCCAACTTCACGGTGGAGGACGGCCAGTTCCTGTGCCTGCTCGGCCCCTCCGGCTGCGGCAAGACCACGACGCTGCGCATGATCGCGGGACTGGAATTGCCCACCTCCGGCACCATCCGGCTCGGCGGCGAAGACGTCACCATGAACCGGGCCTCGGCGCGGGACATCGCCTTCGTGTTCCAGCTGTTCGCGCTGTACCCCCACATGAACGTGCGCAAGAACATCGGCTTTCCTCTCAAGTGCGAGGGTGTCGGCCAGGCCGAAATCGAGCGCCGCGTGGTCGAGGCGGCGCGGATCCTGCGCATCACCGAGTTGCTCGACAGCCCGGTCTCGGGCCTCGCCGGCGGCGACCGCCAGCGCGTCGCGCTCGGGCGCGCGATCGTGCGCAAGCCGAAGTGCTTTCTGATGGACGAGCCACTGGGCGCGCTCGACACCGAAATGCGGGACGCCATGATCCGCGAATTGCGGGCGCTGCACGACCGGCTCGGTGCGACCACGGTCTACGTCACCCACGACCAGCTCGAGGCCATGGCGATGGCCGACACCATCGCGGTGATGAACCACGGCGTGGTCGAGCAGGTCGCCAGTCCGCGCGACATCTACGACCGGCCGGCGTCGCTGTTCGTCGCCGACTTCATCGGCTCGCCGCCGATGAATTTCCTGCCGTTCCGCGGCGGCCTGGCCACAGGCGCGCAAGTCATCCGGCTCGGCGAACGCGAGGTCGCCATTCCCACTGCCCGCGAGGCCCTGCCGGACAGCGATCTTGTCCTCGGGGTCAGGCCCGAGCACGTGCGTTTCACCGATCGCGGCATGGTGCGGGGCGAGGTCTACGGGGCGGAGTACCTCGGCACGACCCAGATCGTCACCGTGACGACGCGCTACGGCGCGCTGAAGGCCCGGACCCCCGCGCACCTGACTTTCCGGACCGGCGAAACCGTCGGATTGGACTTCCGGCCCGACACGCTGTCGATTTTCGACAAGGCATCCGGCCGGGCGATTCGCACCGCGCTGCACGAGGGAGGCGCTCATGGCTGAGGTCGAGATCCGGGCGGTGTCAAAGGCCTTCAAGTCGCGAACCGGAACCACGCAGGCCGTCAGCGGGCTGTCGCTGACCATCGGCCACGGCGAATTCGTCGCGCTGCTGGGACCGACCGGCGCCGGCAAGACCACGACGCTGCGCCTCGTCGCCGGGCTGGAGGCGCCGGACAACGGCTCGATCCGGATCGACGGCCGCGACGTCACCGGAGAGGCTCCGGCCGATCGCGACGTCGCCTTCGTCTTCCAGCAATATTCGCTCTATCCCCACCTCACCGTGTTCGAGAACATGGCCTTCGCGCTGCGCGCGCCGACCCGCCGCGTGCCGGAGGCCGAGATCCGCGCCAAGGTGGAGCAGGTCGCGCGCCTGCTCCACATCGAAGCCAAGCTGAACAACAAGGCCACGCAACTGTCGGGCGGCCAGATGCAGCGGGTGGCGATCGGGCGAGCCCTGGTGCGCTCGCCCGCGATCTACCTGATGGATGAGCCGCTCTCCTCGCTGGACGCCAAGCTGCGGGGCGAGATGCGCCTCGAGCTGAAGCGCATCCAGACCGACCTCGGCGCGACCATCCTCTATGTCACCCACGACCAGACCGAGGCCATGACCATGGCTTCCCGCATCGGCGTGATCGAGGCCGGGCGGCTGATGCAGATCGGGACGCCGCGCGAGATCTACGAGAACCCGGTCAACGCCTATGTCGCGGCGCGGCTCGGCCAGCCCGCCATCAACCTGCTGCCGGCCGACATCTTCGCTGGTGTACCGCACGGCGCCCGAACCATCGGCGCCCGGACCGAGCACCTGACCATCGCCCGCGGCGGCGGCGCGGTATGCGCCACCGTCACGCGGATCGAGCATCTCGGCGACCAGAGCTATCTCCACCTCGATCTCGGCGGCCAGCCGGTGGTAACGCTGTCGGATCCCGAGGCGGAGCTTCGTGCGGGAGACGCGGTATCGCTCGGGCTCAGAAATCCGCTGTTCTTCGATGCGGCTGGCAGGAGGCTCGCGGCATGACGTTCGACCGGGCCGCCAAAGAACGACTGGTGCAGGCGCTTGCGGCGCCGATGATCGCGCACGCCGACGAACTGACCAGCCTCGACCAGGCGATCGGCGACGGCGACCACGGACTGAACATGAAGCGGGGCTTCGAGGCGGTGCTCGCCATGCTGCCCGGCGTTGCCGACAAGTCGGCGCCGGAGATGTTCAAGGCGATCGGCATGACGCTGGTGATGAAGGTCGGCGGCGCTTCCGGGCCCCTGGTCGGCACCTTCTTCATGGAGTTCGGCAAGTCGCTTCCGGACGCGCCGTCGCGCGCCGACCTGGTTGCGGCGGCGGACAAGGCCATCGTCGCGGTCAAGGCCCGCGGGCGCTCGGACGCGGGGCAGAAGACCCTGCTCGACGTCCTCGTGCCGGTGCACGAGGTCCTTGCGGGAGGCGGCGACGGCGCGGCGATCGCGGCCGCGGCCGCGGACGCCGCCGAACGCACCATCCCGATGCTCGCCATCCGCGGCCGGGCATCGTTTCTCGGCGAACGTTCCATCGGTCACATGGATCCGGGCTCGCGCTCGACCTCCCTGCTGATCGTCGCGGCTGTCAAGGCACTGGAATTCGAGGCAGGTTCATGAGCAGTTCAAACTCCGCCAACGTCGGAATCGTGATCGTTTCACATTCCATCAAGATCGCCGAGGGCGCGGCGGATATGGTGCGTCAGATGGTCGGCAACGCGGTTCCGCTCGGCTGGACCGGCGGCGACGTCGACGGGGGATTGGGGACGAACGTCGCCGGGATTTTGGCGGCGATCGACGCCGCCTGGTCGCCGGCCGGCGTGGCGATCCTGGTCGATCTGGGTGGAGCGGAGACCAATTCGGAAATGGCTGTGGAGATGCTGCCCGACGACCGGCGCGCCCGCGTCGTGGTCTGCAATGCCCCTGTCGTCGAAGGGGCGGTGATCGCGGCGACGGAGGCCTCCGGCGGCTCGTCGCTGTCTGCAGTCAAGCGCAGCGCGGAGGAACTCTATGCATGATGCCAACGCCAGCCGAGCGGCGGAAACGTTCATGCCGCTGACGGCCTCGGCGGTTCTCGTCAATCCGGTCGGTCTTCACGCGCGGCCTTCGGTCAAGCTCACGCAATGTGCGAAAAGCTTCGCATCGAAGATCGAGATCGCGCTGGCGGCCGATGGGCCATGGACCGACGCCAAGAGCCCCGTGAAGGTCATGCGGGTGAAGGCGCCGCAGGGTGCGACCTTGCACTTCCGCGTCACCGGCGCCGACGGCGAGACCGCCCTCGCCGCCCTGCTGGCGCTGGTGCACGACGGATTCGGCGAGGGCTGACCGGTGGCCGAGATCCGCCTCACCGGCCGCACCGCTTCACCGGGCCTTGCGCTGGGTCCGTTCACGGTGCTGGCAACCGCGGTTGCGGCCCGGACCGAGACCGGCGATCCCGCACAGGAGACGGCGGCGTTGCTGGCGGCGATCGAAGCGGCCACCGCGGAGCTTGCCGACCTCGTCGCGACGGTTGAGGGCGACGCCGCGGACATCCTCGAATTCCAGGTCGCGATGCTGGGAGACGACGCGCTGGCGGAAGGCGCCTTCGACGCGATCACCGCCGGCATTCCCGCCGATCACGCCTGGCGCGCGGCGCTCGACGCCGAGATCGCGGACTATGGCGCGGCGGACGACGAGCATTTCCGGGCCCGCACCGCCGACCTCGTCGACATCCGCGACCGCGTGCTGGCGCAGCTGAACGGCGTGGACCGGGCCGCGGCGATCCCCGCGGGCGCGATCGTCGCCTGCGACGACATTTCGCCCTCTGCCTTTCTCGCCGCCGACTGGAGCGGCGGCGGCGCGCTGGCACTGGCGTCGGGCTCGCCGTCCTCGCACGTCGCGATGCTGGCGCGTGCGCGGGGCGCGCCCATGGTGGTCGGGCTCGGCCCGCTGTCGTGGGAGGGGCGGATACCGGCCACGGCCCTGGTCGACGGCGATGCCGGGACCGTCATCCTCGACCCCGAGCCGGAGACACGCCGCCATTTCGAACAGCGCATGGCCGCGGCGGCAGCCGCGCGGGCCGCCGCCGAGGCCGACAGCACCAAACCCGCCATCACGGCGGACGGCCGGCGCATCGCGGTGCTGCTCAACGTCGCCGCTCCCGAGGAGCTTGCCGGCCTCGATCCCGCGATCTGCGACGGCATCGGGCTGGTACGCACCGAATTCCTGTTCGAGGCCTCGCGCGGCCTGCCCGACGAGGACACTCAATACGCCGTCTACCGCCGGATCCTGGACTGGGCTGCCGGGCGGCCGGTGACGATCCGCACCCTCGACGCCGGCGGCGACAAGCCGATCCCCGGCCTGACGGTCGATCGCGAGAGCAACCCGTTTCTCGGAGTGCGCGGCATCCGCCTGTCGCTGGCGCGACCGGACGTGTTCCGCGTCCAGCTGCGCGCGCTGGCGCGGGCGGCGGCGCACGGAGTTCTCAAGGTGATGCTGCCGATGGTCGCGGTGCCTGCGGAATTGGCCGCCGCCGCGGCGCTCCTCGATGCCGAGATCGGAGCACTAGAGGCGAGCGGCATCGCCTGCGCCCGGCCGCCGCTCGGCATCATGGTCGAGGTCCCGGCGGCCGCGCTTCGCGCCGAGGATTTCGCCGCCGCGTTCTATTCGATCGGCTCGAACGACCTGACCCAGTACACCATGGCGGCGGCACGCGACATCGGCGCGGTCGCCGACCTCAACGACACCGGAAATCCCGCGGTGCTGGCGTTGATCGCCCGCACCGTCGAGGTCGGCCGCGCCCGCGGCGTCGAGGTCTCGCTCTGCGGCGACGCCGGCGCCGACACGCGCCTGACCACCGCGCTGTTGGCGACTGGACTCACGACTTTTTCGGTGGCACCGGTTGCGGTTGCGCAGCTCAAGGCAGCCATTGCAACGGTGAACCGATGAAAGACGATGCGAAGCTGGATTCGCACGGCCGCGTCGACAAGAACGTCGCGGACTACAAGACCATCCTGCGGCAGGTGCTCGACAACCGGCCATCCGGCACCCGGCTCAAGCTCGCCGCGGCGCTGGGCAAGAACCGCTCCTTCGTCACCCAGATCACCAACCCGGCCTACCTGGTGCCGATACCGGCCAAGCACGTGGCGATCATTTTCGAGGTTTGCCACCTGTCCGCCAGCGAGCGGGCGGCGTTCCTCGACGCCTACGGCCGCGCGCATCCCGGGCGGCTGCGCGCGCCCCACCGCGAGGCGCACACCCGCAGTATCACCGTGACCGTGCCGGATCTCGGCGACGACAAGAAGAACCAGGCGCTCGAGCAGCTCGTGGTCGATTTCGCCGCGAGGCTGGCACGTTTCGCGGAGAGCATCGGGTAGGAAGCCTGACAGCCCAACACCACCAAAGATCGGGAGGAATCTCATGAAAAAGCTGATCAACAGCGCCGAAACGGTCCTCGAGGAATCGCTCGACGGTCTGGCGGCCGCCCATGCCGATATCCTGCAGCTCGGCGCCGAGCGGAAATTCGTTCGCCGCCGCACCCTGAAGCCGGGCAAGGTCGCCCTGATCTCGGGCGGCGGTTCGGGACACGAGCCGCTGCATGCGGGTTTCGTCGGCCTGGGGATGCTTGATGCCGCCTGCCCCGGCCATGTCTTCACGTCGCCGACGCCGGACCAGATGATCGAGGCGGCGGAGGCCGTCGACACCGGCGCCGGCGTGCTCTTCATCGTCAAGAACTACGAAGGCGACGTGATGAATTTCACCATGGCCGCCGAGATGGCCGGCCGCGAGGTCGCCACCGTGGTCACCGACGACGACGTCGCGGTGGAGACCTCGACCTATTCCACCGGCCGGCGCGGTGTCGCCGGCACCCTGATCGTGGAAAAGATGGTCGGGGCCGCGGCCGAGACCGGAACGCGCCTCGCCGCCCTCAAGGACCTCGGCGACGAGGTCAACCGGCGCACCCGCTCGATGGGCGTGGCGCTGACGCCGTGCACCGTCCCGGCGGCCGGGCGGCCGAATTTCACGCTCGCCGATGACGAAATGGAAATGGGGGTGGGAATTCACGGCGAGCCCGGCCGGCGCCGCGTCGCGCTGGCGTCCGCGGACGCGATCGCCGGCGAACTGCTCGGCGCCATCCTCAAGGATCTGGCGCCAAAGCGCGGCAGCGAGGTCCTGCTGCTGGTCAATGGCTTCGGCGCGACCCCGCTGATCGAGCTCTATCTGATGGTCAACAGCGCCAGGCGCATCCTCGACGATGCAGGCCTGACGCCGATCCGCTTCCTGACCGGCTCCTACGTCACGTCGCTGGACATGGCCGGCGCTTCGCTCACGGTCTCGGTGCTCGACGACCGGGCGAAGGCTCTGTGGGATGCCCCGGTGCACACCGCGGCGCTACGCTGGGGCGCGTGACCGGCCAAGCGCTCGCCGGTTGCGTCGGGCCGTGCAACGCCGGCCTCGTGCGTTCTATGTCTTCGCCGGCAGCGCGAACGAGAATTTCGCCCCGCCTTCCGGGCGGTTTTCCGCGTGCAGCTCGCCCCCGTGCTCCCGCACGATGCCGTAGCTGATCCACAACCCCAGCCCGGTCCCTTCCCCAACCCGCTTGGTCGTGAAGAACGGCTCGAAGATCCGGTCCATGTTCTCGGCAGGTATGCCGGGACCGTTGTCCGAGATCTCGATCCGGATTTCGCTGCCGTCACGGAATGCGGCGACCAACAGCTCCGGCTTGGCAACGCCGCCCATGGCATCGACGGCATTGTCGACCAGATTCACGATGACCTGGTGCACCTGCCCCTCGTTTCCCGATACGACGAGATCCTGCTCGATGTCGACCTTGACCTCCGTCCGGATCTTCTTCGGCCGGGTCGCCCACCGCACGGCGGTTTCGAGCACACGATCGATCCGGACCTGCTGCGCCTCGCTGGTCTTGCTGAACGAGAGGCGGCGTAGGTTCTTGACGATGTCCGACACCCGCACCGCCCCCTCGAGCGTCCCGTCCATCAACGGCCCGATGTCGTCAAGGATGGCCTCGATCTTCAGCTTCCGGCGAAGCTCCGTCAGCCCTGGACTCATCGGCTCGCGATGAACCGCATCGATGTATTCGACCAGACGCTTGCGGTAGCGTTCGAGGGTGTGAATGTTGCCGTAGACGAAGCTGATCGGGTTGTTCAGCTCATGGGCAACGCCGGCAACCAGCCGGCCGAGGCTCGCCATCTTCTCCTGTTCGACAAGCTGGCGCTGGGCGCGCTGCAATTCGCCGTGCGCCAGGTGCAGCGCCTCGTAGGCGCGCCGCAATTCACCGACCGGCCGCCCCGTCAGCACGACGCCGACATAGCGCCCGTCGTGATCGTAGCGCCCCGCGCTGTTGAGCGAGAACAGGTCGGACGGCCCCGCCGCGGTCGAGAACCTCAACTCACCACCCACCACCTCGGTCGGTGGTCTCGGCTTCAGGAACTGCTCGATCCTGGGCGCGTCCTCGGCGTGGATGAAGCGCGACAGCTCCCGGCCGACGATATCCGTGTCCGGCTGGCCGATGATGCGCACGAATGCCGAATTGACCTGCTGAACAACGCCGTGCGAATCGGCAACGATCAGGACATCGGAAACCGACTCGATGACGCTCGAGATGAAAGCCTGAGCCTCCTCGAGAGCCGCGTTCTTGCTCTCGAGGTCGGCCTCATAGCGCAGCAGGTCCGCATAAACCTCGTCCATCTTGCGGATGACCTCGATCCAGGCGCCTTCGCGCTCGCCATCGAGCTGCAGTGCACCGGGACTGCCGATCTTTCCGGACAGGCTTCCCGTCGCGTCAATGGTGGAGGGTCTCTCCGTCGTCATCATCGTCCTTCCTCAGGTCGTAACGCGCCAGCTTGTTGCGCAGGCCGACGCGCGACAGGCCAAGTTCACTGGCCGCGCGGCTGATATTGCCGCCGCACCTGGCTAGGCACTCGATGATCGCAGCCTTCTCCAGCGCCTCCACCTTGTCCTTCAGGGTGGATGATCCGTTCATCTTCAGCGCCGACGCCACCGGATCCCGGCGGTCACGCAGCCGGCCGGACAGCGCCGATGCCTCCAGCTGGTCACCGTTGGCCAGAACCACCATGCGCTGGATCTCGTTCTGCAATTCCCGGACGTTGCCCGGCCACGCATATTTTCTGAATTCGTCGAGGATGGAAGGGCTCAACCTCGACATCGCGCGATTGTACGCGCTCTTGACCTCGTCGAGAATCCGCTCCGCGATTAGCGGAATGTCCATCGGACGGTCGCGCAACGCCGGCATGTGAATCGGAAACGCCGCCAGGCGATAGTAGAGGTCGCGCCTGAACCGCCCGGCCTCGACCTCGGCCTCGAGATCGCGATTGGTGGCCGCGACCACGCGCACGTCGACCTTGCGGATGCGCTGGGCGCCGAGCGGCCGGATCTCGCTCTCCTGGAGCACCCGGAGCAGTTTGACCTGGAAGGCCGGCGAGGTCTCGCCGATTTCGTCGAGGAAGATCGTGCCGCCGTTGGCGACCTCGAACAGCCCGATGCGGTCCTGGTAAGCGCCGGTGAAGGCACCCTTCTTGCACCCGAACAGCTCGCTTTCCAGCAGTTCGTCGGGCAGCGCTCCGCAGTTTTCGACCACGAAGGCCTTGTTCGACCGCGCCGAGCGGTAATGAATGGCGCGCGCGAGCAATTCCTTTCCGGTGCCGGACTCGCCGGTGATCAGCACCGAAATGTCGTATTCCGACGCGCGTCGGGCCAATTCGATGACGCCGTGCATGGGGCTTGCGGGCGAATGAACGATCCGGTCGAAGTCGTAGAGTCGGCGCGCGGCGCCCCGCTTCTGCGAAATGACCTGCTTGACCCGGCTTGGATGCAGCTTGACATCGACGCCCGCGGTCTCGGTTTCCTTCTGCAGGCGGAACAGCTGTGCCGCGCCCCGCACCACTTCCAGCAGTTCGTCGGGATGCCATGGCTTGGTGATGTACTGGTAGATGCCCGCCTCGTTGACCCCGGCAATGATTTCCTCGGAGTCCGAATATCCCGAAATGATGATGCGGACCGCGTCGGGCCACTGTTCCCGCACGCGCTTCAGGAATGCGACGCCGCTCTGGCCCGGCATGCGCTGATCGCACAGAATGACATGCACCATGTCGACCTCGAGCAGCCTCTCCGCTTCCTCGGCGTCCTTGGCGCACAGCACCTCGAATTCGTCGGCCAGAACCCTGCGCAACGCTTCCAGCGAGCGGATCTCGTCGTCGACGATGAGAACGGTTTCCGGAGTGCTCATTGGCGTCATCCAGTGACTGCGCTGCGGGGGCGCGGACCGCGCCGCGCGCGATGCGGGGCAATGGTCAGCGGCGTTCGCGACTTCGGTACCTTGTGAATGAAATTGTACCGGGCGACGTGGTAGCTCGGATCGAAGCCGTAGAAGTTGGACCGCATGCGCGCGAGTTCCTCGGCGCGATAGGCTTCGAGAGGTTTTTCCCGCTCGTCGCGGTCGCGTTCCCGCTTCTTGATTTCGATCCGCGTGGCGAAGCCGTCATCCGCGGCGACCGATCCCGCCATCTGCGAAATCAGGCCGGTGAGGTCGTTCGACCGCGGAATGATCCGGTCCACCAGGCCGAGACGCCGCGCTTCCTCGGCGCCCATCGGCAACCGCGCCTGCGCGACCCGTTCCGCGCGCTCGCGCCCGGCGCGGCGCGGGAGCAAGTAGGTCCAGTATTCCGAACCGTAGAGGTTTCCCATGTCCTTGTAGTGCGGATTGAGCACGACGTCGTCGCAGGCCCAGACCTCGTCCGCCGCGAGCGCCAGGAACACGCCGCCCGCGCCCGCATTCATCCGCAGCATCGACACGATGATCCGATCGGTGGTGAGGATGATGTCCCGCACCAGATCGTCGATCGCGTTGATGTTGTGCCAGGACTCGTCGGCCGGACTCGATGCGCCCTCGATCTGGCCGAGGTGGATGCCGTTCGACCAGGTGTCGGCACCGCCCATCAGCACCAGGAGCCGCGTCGGACGCGTTACTGCGGCCCGATAGGCCTCCCGCAGCGCCTCGCATTGCCGCGTGCTCATCGCGCCATTGTAGAAGTCGAAATGAAGATAGCCGACCGCACCGCTCTCCTCGTAGCGGATCGGCTGATAGCCGTTGTTGGTTGCCGGCGGCAGCCTGTCCGCCTGCTCCGGGAACACGTCGGCGGCCGGGAGCTTCAGCGAGAGAGGAGCAAGCTTCCTGACGTGTCCGATCCAGACCGCGCCGTCGATGGTGGCCCTGGCGATCGCGCCGTCGCACCGGGCGATGGCCGTCCCCGGTTCGCCGTGCAAGCCATACGCCGGATGGGCGTCATACAGCCGCACCGCCTCGCCAAACACCTCGTCGACCAGACCAGGCGTCCCATCGGCGCTGCGGATCTTGCGCACGGCCGCTTCCGTCGTGTCGCGCGACCAGTCGATCGCCCGGAATCTCTGGGCACAGGGCCCGCGCACGCGAATTCGCGGATCGCCCTCGGTCATTCGCGGCTGGGGCGGCTCGTTTCGCGCCTTCCGCGTCAGCGCGTCGAGGACCGCGGCCACGGCGGCATTGGCGACTTCGCGCCGGTACAGGCTCGATTTCGATGCCTCGCGCATCGGAAATTCCGACGCTGCCCACACTGGCCCGGCGTCCATTTCAGCATCGGCTTCGAGCACGGTCACGCCCCAGCACCGCGGCTGTTCGAGGATCGCCCAATCCAGCGCAGCCGGGCCCCGGTCGCCTGGAATTCCCGGATGGACCACGAGACAGCAGACCGAACGCCAGATGTCTTCGGGAATCGCGCGCCTCAGAAAGGTCGCGATCACCACGTCGGGCTTGAACAGCTCCACCGCCTGGCGCGACAGGTCATCGTGGACGTCGAACTCCACCGCGACCTCGTGGCCGCGCGCGGTGAGCTCGACGAAAATTCGCTGCGTCAGGCTGTTAAACGAATGGGTCAGCAGCAGAATGCGCACGACGTCCCTCAACAGATCCGCGGCAGCTGTTCGCCGGACAGCCAGTCGACGATCCGGCCGCCGCCGAAGCTCGTCGTCATCTGCACGAAGCGATGGTCGTCCTCGACGACGCGCCCGATATCCACCGCGCCTCGCCCGAGCGGATGCGCCCGCATTGCGGCCAGCACCGTGGCGGCGGCCTCCGGTGCCACCACCGCCACCAGCTTGCCCTCGTTGGCGACGTAGAGCGGATCGAGGCCGAGCAGCTCGCAGGCCGCGGCTACCGCCGGTCGCACCGGAATGGCGTCCTCGTCGATGCGAAATCCCACCTTCGACTGCTGCGCCAGTTCGTTCAGGGTCGCCGCCAGCCCGCCCCGCGTCGGATCGCGCATGACGCGGATGTCGGGACCGGCCGCGGCCACCATCGCCGCGACCAGGTCGTGCAGCGCCGCCGAATCCGAAACCACGTCGGTCTCGAAGGTCATGTTCTGGCGCGACGACATCACGGCGATGCCGTGATCGCCGAGCGTCCCGGACACCAGCACGCGGTCGCCGACCCCGGCCTTCTCGGCCGACAGATCGAGGCCGTCGGGAACGACGCCGATCCCCGTGGTCGAGATGAAGACGCCGTCGGCCTTGCCGCGCTCCACCACCTTGGTGTCGCCGGTCACGATGGAGACGCCTGCTTCGCGCGCCGCGGCCCCCATGGCATCGGCGATTCTCTTCAGATCCGCGAGGGCAAATCCCTCCTCGATGATGAAGCTCGCCGAAAGGTAGAGCGGCCGCGCGCCGGCCATCGCCACGTCGTTGATGGTGCCATGGACCGCGAGAGAGCCGATGTTGCCACCGGGAAAGAACAACGGGGAGATCACGTATCCGTCGGTCGTCATCACCATGCGGCCGGCGCCGACGTCAAACGCCGCCTGATCGTTGCCCCGATCGAGCCACTGATTCCGGAACGAGTCGTGGAAGACCTCCGAGATCAGGTGCGCCATGGCCCGGCCACCGGAGCCGTGCGACATGTCGATGCAACCGCTCCTGATGTCGAGCTTGCGCTTGTAGGCCTTGCTGCTCATGACGCCTGCTTCCGTTGGAGATCGCGAAACCGGCCGTAGGTCCAGTGCGCGGCGCAGGCGCCTTCCGACGACACCATGCACGAGCCCATCGGGGTTTCGGGCGTGCACACGGTGCCGAACAGCTTGCAGTCGGCCGGTTTCTTCGCCCCGCGCAGGATCGAACCGCATTCACAGGCCGGATTGTCCGGCGCGGTAATGTCCGTCATGGCGAAGCGGCGTTCGGCGTCGTAGTCGGCATAGGCCGCCTTCAGCCGTAAGCCGCTGTAGGGAACAGGGCCGAGACCGCGCCACTCGAACTGATCGCGCAGCTCGAAGATATCGGCCACCTCGGCCTTGGCGCGCACATTTCCTCCGCGCGTGACGGCGCGGATATACTGGTTCTCGATCTCGTGACGTCCGTCATTGACCTGGCGCACCAGCATGAGAATCGCCTGCATGACATCGACCGGCTCGAAGCCCGCGATCACGACCGGCTGGCCGAACTCCTCGGCGAAGAATTCGTAGGGTTGGGTGCCGATCACGGTGCTGACATGGGCCGGGCCGATGAATCCGTCGATCTCGACCCGGCCGATGTCACGGATCTCCGGACTTTCCAGGATGGTCTGGATCGCCGACGGCGTCAGCACGTGGTTGCAGAACACCGTGAAGTTGCCGAGCTTCTTCCGGGCGGCGAGCCGAATCGCCACCGCCGTCGGCGGCGTGGTGGTCTCGAATCCGATCGCGAAGAACACGACCTCGCGGTCGGGCTCCTGCTCCGCGATCGCAATCGCATCGAGTGTCGAATAGACCATGCGGACGTCAGCCCCCCTGGCCTTGGCGCGCATCAGCGACGCGCCCTGCGATCCCGGCACGCGCATCAGGTCGCCGTAGACGCAAAGCGTCACCTCCGGCCGCTCCGCCAGCTGGATCGCCATGTCGATGCGGCCCGCCGGCAGGACGCAGACCGGACATCCCGGCCCGTGGATCATCTGGACGTTCGTCGGCAGCATGTCCTCGAGGCCATAGCGCGAGATCGCGTGGGTATGGCCGCCGCAGAATTCCATGAAGCGGTAGGACTGCGCCGGATCCACCGCCGACGCGATCTCGGTCGCCAGCGTCCGTGCCAGCTTGCCGTCCCTGAACTCGTCGACGTATTTCATGATGCGGCCTCCGGCTGGGCAACACCCAGCTCCCGCAGGATGGCGAGCGTTCGCTCGGCCTCTTCGGGATCGATCTTGGTCAGCGCGTAGCCGACATGAATGACGACGAAGTCGCCGACCTTGAGATCCTCGATCAGCGCCACCGAGACGACCTTGCCGACGCCATCGAGCATGACCCGCGCCATGTCTTCGGGTAACAGCTCGGTGACCTCGGCTGGAATGGCTAGGCACATCGGATCGGCTCCCCAGAGGCAATGGATGTGGTCCGCGTCTCCCGCGCGCCCAGGCCGGTCGCGGCGATCCAAGCCTGGCCGAGGCTGAGGCCGCCGTCGTTGGTCGGCACCGCGCGCGGGATCAGAGGTTCGATGCCGGCGGCCACCAACCCGGCGCAAACCTGTTCGGTCAGGATGCGGTTGAGGAAGCATCCGCCGCAAAGCGCGACCTTGCGGACGCCGCGCTCGCGCGCAGCGCGGGTCACCAGGTCGACCAGGCCGGCCGCGAACGTGCCATGAAACAATCCGGCGCCGAACACCGGGTCGAGGCCGGGCACGGCCAGCCGTTCGAGCAGCGGCGCGAAATCGATGACGCCGGCCTCGATCGTCCACCCCGCGCGGTCGACGAGGACGTCGCGAACCTTCGCCTCGAGCTCCATCGCGGCCTGTCCCTCGTAGCGCTGGGTCGCCGCCGTCCCCAGCAGGCCAGCGACTGCATCGAACAGTCGCCCGGCGCTGGTCGTGATCGGCGGATTCGCCTGACCGAGCAGACGTGCCAGGCGAACCGCATGGGCCTGTGCGGCGAACCGCTCGGCGATCTCCGGTCCACGGCCGAGGCCGTGCAGCACGGCGGCCGCCATGCGCCAGGGCTCGCGGGACGCGATGTCGCCGCCCGGCATGACGAGCGGCGCGAGATGGCCGAGCCGGACGAAGCGCGACGTCTCGCACCACAACAATTCACCACCCCAATTGCCGCCGTCGGCCCCGTATCCGTAACCGTCGAGGGCGAGGCCGAGCAGTGGGCCCTCGACGCCATATTCGGCGGCGACCGCACCGACATGCGCATGATGATGCTGGACGCCGACCGCCGGCCACGCGCAGGCCTCGGCAAAGCGGGTCGAGGCGAAGTCGGGATGAAGATCGTGGGCAACGGCGACAGGCTCGACGTCGAGCATCGCCAGCATATGAGCGACCGTCTCCTCGAAATAGCCGATGCTTTCGGCGCTCGCGAGATCGCCGACATGCTGCGAGACGAAGGCCTCGCGGCCGCGTGTCACGGTGATCGTCGACTTCAGATGTCCGCCCACGGCGAGCACGCAGGGCACCTCGCGTGCCAGTCGCACCGGCTGCGGCACGTAGCCTCGCGCGCGCCGGATCAGGGCGGGCGCGCCGGCCATCACGGTCGCGACCGAGTCGTCGGCGCGGGCTGCGATCGCGCGGTCATGGGTGACGACGAGATCGGCAATGGCACCGAGTTCCGACCGCGCGGCATCGTTGTCGCGGATCAGCGGCTGGCCGCCGGGGTTGGCGCTGGTCGCGACCAGGACCAGGTCGCAGCCCGCGTCCTGCCCACCCCGCCCGGAGGACTCGCCGCCGGCGGCGTGGAACAGGAGATGATGGATCGGAGTGTAGGGCAGCATGACGCCGATATGCGACAGGTTCGGGGCGACCGACGGCGCGAGCGCATGACGCGACTTGACCAGCACGATCGGCCGTTCGATCGACCCGATGAGCTCGCGTTCCGCGGCATCGACCACGGCAATCGCGTCAATCGAGGCCAGCGACGCGGCCATGACCGCCAGCGGCTTGGCGTCGCGTCCCTTGCGCGCGCGCAGGCGGGCGACGGACTGCTCGTTGCGGGCATCGCACAACAGTTGAAAGCCGCCCAGGCTCTTGATCGCCACGACCAGACCGGCGCGCAACGCGGCGACGATGTCGTTGATGCCGTGACTCAGTCTTGGACCGCAGCGCGGACAGGCAATCGGCTCAGCGTGAAACCGGCGATTGGAGGGATTGGCATAGTCGGCGGCGCAGTCGGCACACATCGCAAACGTCGCCATCGACGTGTTGGCGCGATCGTAGGGCAGCCGCTCCGCGAGCGTGAAGCGGGGACCGCAATGGGTGCAATTGACGAAGGGATAACGATGGAAACGGCTCGTCGGATCGAACAGATCGTCGAGACACTGGTCGCAGGTCGCGCTATCGGCGCCGATTCGCGTCGTCATCCTGCCGCCGGTGCTGGCCGCGATGGTGAAGTCGCGCTCGCCCGTGGGTAAGGCGGCTTCCGACTCCACCGCGTCGATGCGCGCCCGCGGCGGCGCCTGCCGTGGCAGCGCGTGGAGGAATTCCGGCGCCCGCGGCCCCTCGATCTCGATCAGCACGCCTTCGGCGTCATTGCTGACGAAGCCCCCGAGGTCGAGCGTGCGCGCCAGGCCGTAGACATAGGGCCGGAAGCCGACGCCCTGCACCGTTCCGCGGACGCGGATCCGCAGGCGCTGCGCCGGCTCCAGGCTGGGTTGCGCCACACCCATGGCGCCTACTCCGCGGCCGAAGCCGTCGGCTTGCCATCGGCGCGCCTGGCAATCCACGCGTAGAACGCCGGCATGCCTTCCCCGGTCCTGGCCGACACCGTCAGGACCTCGATGCGGGAATTGACCCGCCGCGCGTATTCGACGGTCCGGGCCAGGTCAAAATCGACGTGCGGCGCCAGGTCCATCTTGTTGATCAGCATCAGGCTCGCCGCGGCGAACATGTCGGGGTATTTCAGCGGCTTGTCTTCGCCCTCGGTGGTCGAAAACACCACCACCTTGTGCGCCTCGCCGAGATCGAACGCCGCCGGGCACACCAGATTGCCGACGTTCTCGATGAACAGGAGACCGCCTTCCAGGGGTGGCAGGCGGTCGAACGCATCGCCCACCATCGACGCATCGAGATGGCAGCCCTTGCCGGTGTTGATCTGGATCGCCGGCACGCCGGTGGCGCGGATCCGCTCGGCGTCGTTCGACGTCTGCTGGTCGCCCTCGATCACCGCGATCGGCCGGTCGGCCTTGAGGTCGGAGATCGTCCGGACCAGAAGCGAGGTCTTTCCGGCTCCCGGGCTCGACACGAAGTTCAGCGCGAGAATCCCGGCGGACATGAATCGTCCGCGATTCTCGCGCGCCTGGCGATCGTTCTTTTCCAGAATTCCCCGTTCGACCTGAACGATCCTGTCCTGGCTCATCCCCGCGACATGAACCCCGGCGAGACCGCCGCCATAGTCGATCGCCTGGTGCGGCGCGCCGTGATCGTGATGGTCGTGAGCGTGATCATGATCGTGGTCATGATGATGGTCATGGCCATGGTCGTGATCGTGGTGGTGATGCACGGCCTCGCCATGGCCGTGCGAATGGCCACTCCCGTGGTGGTGGTGGGAATGGGCGTGGGCGTGCACACCGCCGTCGCCTTGGTGGTGGGAATGCTCGTGTTCATGGTCGTGGGAGTGACCATGCCTGGTGCCCGCCTCAATCGAGACCTGCCCGTTCTCGCAACCGCAGACCGTACACATCAAGCCACCTCCAGTTCCTTGACACGCATTTCGTCGCCGGCCGTGACCTGCAACTGGTAGCCGCCGCAGCACGGACACGGATCGTAGCGCCGCTCGATCGGAACCGATTTGACACAGCTCATGCACCAGCCGACGCCCGGCGAAACGACGATCTCGAGCCTGGCCTCGGCGGCCACCGACCCGGCGGCAACGACCTCGAAGCAGAACCGCATGGCCTCGGGCTCGACCTGGCTGAGAGCACCGATCTCCAGCCAAACGGTCTTGACCCTGGCGAAAGACTGCTTCCGAGCCTCGGTCTCGATGATCTCAATCACGCCCTCGCACAGCGCCATTTCATGCATGGGCGGCCTCGCGATAGGTCACTCTGTGGTCGACGCAGGGGTCGAACGCCGCGATCAGCCGCTCGACCGCCGCACGGCCGGCGGGGTCGGAGCCCACGCTCTGGCCCTGCAACTCCCGCACCAGCGGTCCGCGCGGATGAAAGTTCCACTCGGTGGGCGCCAGAAACTCGAAACGCACCACGCGACCGTCGGCGCCGATCTGGACGCAGTGATAGAGCCGTCCGCGCGCGGTTTCCACCGCGGATGCGCCCCAGCCGTCACCAAGACTGTAGCCGATCAGGTCGCCAACCGGCGGCTCCACATCGTGGCTGCCGGCGACGAGACCGCGCAACCGATCCGGCAGGCCGGCAACCTCGTCGATCCGCGCCTTGAGCCTGACGGCGGCGCCGCCACACAGCCTCGCCGCCGGCGCATCACACGACGACGCAACACATCGGCGGGCCCAGGCTCCGGTTTCCGGTACACCATCCGCCAGCGTCGGGACCCTGGCGAATGTCTGCCCTCCCGCCATCAGCCGCGCAATGACCTCCCGGTCATGCCGGCTCGACAGGTAGCCGCATTCATCGGACGGATCACCATCCGGCACGTCATCGAAATCCACGTCACGGGCGGAGAGACCGATCCGCTCCAGCGCATGCTCGATCTGCTCGATTGCACGCAGCAGCTCTGACGCCGGCACGCCGGCCGCTGGAGCAAACGTCGCCGACGCCCGGATGATCTCCCGAAGGCCGCCGACAACCGAATGACGGTCGAGCAGATGTAGGTGCATGACGATCCCCCGCAGCTGTTCGGCAAGATGTTCCGCAATCACCGCCGCGCGCCGGCGGCGATCAAGCTCGGGCGCGACCTTGCTCGCCTGGGCCGCATCGACGGCGGTCTGCGCCGCGATCCTGTGTGCCGTTCCGCACATTGAAAACAGCAGCGGAACGACCGCGATCAGTTCCGCGGCCGGCCTGCCGACGACGAGCGCCGCAACCGGCGGCAATCGCCGCGGCACAATTCCAACGGCGGCCGCGACCCCGTCGACCAGGTCGAGCGCGATCTCAATATGGCCGCCGGCCTCGGTCACGTCCGCGCCCCGGTGAGGCTGCCCCGTAACAGGCTGCGGCGATCGACTGCGGACGCCGGACGCCCGTTTGCTGCCGCTGGATCGACCCGCGGCGACACGATCTCCGCGAGCGCAGCCGTGGCCGTGGCGCGCGCAGTATCGATGTCGCCAAAATCGAACATCGGCGAGAACAGCGAACAGGTCCCGATCCGCCCGACGGCGTCGATGTCGGCGACCGTGAAGTCGAGCGTTCCGACCGGAAAACCGTGAGCGAACGACGCGCCGGGCCGTTGTGACGCCAGCCGGTCGTCGAGCGGCAGCAGCACGACGTTCATGAACCACGGCGTGATCAGAATCCCCGCGATCACTTCGCCATGAAGCTCGAATCCGACCGCCTCGACCGAGAGTGAATCGTTGTAGACTGGCAGGTCGCGCATCGATCGCTCGCCGATGAGGCGATAGTGCTCCGCGAGCAACGCGCCGAATTCGGTTGGATCCGTGACCTTCATGCTCATTGCTCTCGGGCGCGCTCAGCTCTCGGTCTCGACCTGCATGAATTTCGACGCCGGCGCATCACAGGTCGGACACCTCCAGTCCGCCGGCAGCGCGACGAAGGGCGTTCCCGGCGCAATCTGCGCCACCTGGTCGCCCACCGCCGGGTCGTAGACCGTCCAGCAGATTCCGCACTCCATGCGGGCCTCCGGGTCGACGTCCTGACGGACGCCGAAATTCTCGAACCCGCTCATGAGAAATAGGCCTGTCTGATCTCCACCAGCCGTTCGTGGGAATCCTCGAAATCCTCGTCGGCGGCGACGGCGACCACGGGCGGGCCGCCGACCTCCAGGGTGTCCAGAATGATGGTGTCCATCGCATTGAAGAACTGCACCGACCAGACGTTGCGCGTTCCTGTCGACAGGATGCGGCAGCTCCCATAGCCGCGCGAGATCAGCTGGACCGGGCCGTTGCGCAGCGTCTCCTGCATGAACGCCATGTCCACCGGGCTCATCGGCAGCAGGGTGAAGTTGATGATCTGCGATCGATCGCCGGGTTGATAGGCCAATGCGCGCTCGCGGATCTCGGCAAGCACCGGCATCACGTTCATCGCGCCCTCGGGCGGCGAGCCGAAGGCGATGTCCGGCGCGGTGAGGTCGGCAGCAGCGCGGGCGACCAGTTCGGGGATCGCGGCGACCTCGATATACTCCAGCGGCTCCCGGCCGTCGCCCTGGTCGAGCTGGATTCGCCAGACGCCGGCCAGAACGGATTCCTGGATCTGCGCGATCGACCCGCCCGGCAGTGCGACGACGCCGCTGACCTCGCCTTCCCCGAACACGTCCGCAACCAGCTTCCGCTCCAGCTCGTTGAAGCCGTCAAGACGGAACACCTGGGACGGAAGATCTGCTTTCTGGCCGGCGAGCGCGACCGTGATCTGTTCGAGCAGCGCCATGGCGCGGGGACACTGCGCCGCCAGTTCGGCGCCATCAAGCGACGCCAGCGCCGTGATCGCGCCATAGCCGGTCACACCGGCGCGCCGTGTGTCCAGGCTCTCGTCGCCGATCGGAAAGACGTTGATCGGCTCTTCGGCCCCCTCCGGCGCGACCCAATACCCCATCTTCATGACGTTCCCCCGTTGCGATCCAGCGTTGAAATGGTCTTGACGACGCGCGCGGGGCTCGCGGCCCTGGCGGAGCCGTCGAGCTGCCGCGAGATCCGGTCGACATAGACCGACCAATCCCTGATCTTGGGAATGACCTCGAGAATCTGACCGCCCCGGCACAGCACCAGGCTTGGGTAGACCTTGACGTCGAACCTCGAGGCGAGCGCGACTTCGGCGTCTGGCGTGACCCGCGCACCCTGGATCCGTCCCTGAAATGCGTCGACCAGTTCGGGCAGGACAACCGCGACGTCGCTGGCTTCCGGCCAGCGAACCGGATCACCGGCGAGCAGCAGCACCGCAACCGCCCCGGCGGTATCGGCGGCAGCCAGAAAGCCCTCGACGCTGGAGGCATCGACCGTCTGCAGTCCACGCTGCCGGACGGTTGATGATGCTTCTCGCGAAGCCATGCGGATCCTCCCCTTTTTTGAGCTGTCCATTCGGGCTTTGGCCCTCTTGAGAATTCACAGCAAAGCGCATGCCACGGCATGGCAACCCATTATCCATCCACAATCATCTGTTTTTGCTGGATAAACTGAATTTACCGGCAAGCTTGCCGCCAGAGACAGCAACAATCCGGATATCTTGCTTCCATGCTCGATGGATACCTTGATTCCAATCAATCTCGAGCCCGTGGACGTCAGCTCGGCCACCAGCCACCCGCCGGAATTCAGGACTGCCGGAGGTGCTCGGGCAGCTCCGGCTCGCGGTTGATCAGATCCGCGAACAGGTGATCAAAATCCTCGCCGTTGCAGGCCGCCGCCAGCCCGTCGAGGGCATCGTCGATCAGCCGGGCTTCGTCGGCGTCGAGCAACCGGACCGCATTGTCGATGAAGACCAGGACGCGGGCGCCGACAGGCGGCTGGTCGAGCAGCAGCACCGACACCCGCCGCTGCTCGCCACGCCGCTCGCACAGCGCTGTCACGCCGTCGGTCTCGATGATCGTCATGGGAAGCCCGAGACACATCCGCCGTCACCTCAGCCCATCGACCGCATCGGCCGGTTCACGCCGCTCGTAGCGCGCGAGGTCGATATCGTTGCCGAGAAGGGCGTCGGTCTCCGCCAGCGGAGCCGAGCGCGCGGTGGCCGGCGCGCCCCACCCGGCCAGGATGGCGCAGGCGGCCTCGATCGCCGGGCCGATCTGGCCTCTGACCGGCTCGGTGAGCGGACCGCCCCAGTCTTCCAGATCCTTCGGCTGACAGCCGACCAGCGCCAGACGCTCGGGATACTGCCCAAGCAGGTCGGCCGCGCTGAGCACCTCCTGGAAGCCGGTCTGGTGCAGGCTCATCTTCTTGATGCCGGTGAATTTCGGCACCTCCTCGTCGAACACCAGCTTGAGCGTTCCGGGCTCCAGGCCGTAGTCGATCGCATCGAACACCACCAGATAGTCCGCCTCCTGGATGAAGTTGACGAGGTAGAGCCCCTGGGTGCCACCGTCGAGCAAAGTGACGTTGTCCGGCACGGCGTAGCGTCGGTGGAACTCCTCCACCACGCGCACGCCGAAGCCCTCGTCGGCCCACAGGATGTTGCCGATGCCGAGCACCAGGATGCGCGGAGGTGTGGTCGATCGTGTCATCGCGGTCAGACCTCGTCGCGGAACTGGCGTTCCCCGGAGATCATCGACGAGATGATGCTTTGCCGCGACATGATGTCCTCGCGAATCGCCGCGTAGACATGAACGGTGACGAACGTGACCAGCGCCCACATCCCGACATGATGCCAGGTGTGCACGTCCTGGCTGTTGGGCCAGATCGAAAACACCCACCCGAACAGCGCGTGCTGCCAGCTGTCGATCCCCTCACCTTCCGAATAGAGCGCGAATCCGGTGCAGATCATGAAGGTCACGAACAGCGTGAAGCCCGTGAACATCGCGGTCTGGGCCAGCGGATTGTGCCCGACATACATCTTCGGCTCGCGCTCGAGAAACGCGTACCAGCGGATCTCGTGCAGCACTTCCGACCAGAACTGCTTGCGGTGAACGGGAATATAGAAGATCTGACGCGAATGGTGGTTTCCGACGAAGGCCCACAGGATGCGCGCCAGGAAGAACACCGCCAGCACCTGCCCCGCGGCAAAATGCGCGAATCGGATGTAGCCCATGCCGAAGTGCTCGGACGCCTCGCCCGCCACGCTCGGCAGCGGCGAGCCGATCAGATAGCCGGTGATCATCAGGACGATGATCGCCAGCGCGTTGACCCAATGGCAGATGCGCACCGGGGCTTCGTAGACGTAGACGGTCGGCCGGCCGACCGCCCGTTCGCCATGAGAGTCGGCGGCGATGGCGCCCAGATCGGGCGCAGCCAGATCACCTTCAGCCATGATCACCTCCCTCAGCGAACTTTGACATTGGCCAGCTCCTGGCCATCCGGGCTCATCACGTGGGTCGAGCAGGCCAGGCACGGATCGAAGGAATGGATCGTGCGCAGGATCTCCAGCGGCTGCTCCGGATTTTCCATGGGCGTATTCATCAGCGAGGCTTCAAAGGCCCCGATGTTGCCCTTGGGATCGCGCGGCGAGCCGTTCCACGTGGTCGGCACCACGCACTGGTAGTTCTCGATCTTGGTATCCTTGATCCTGATCCAGTGGGCGAGCGCGCCGCGCGGCGCCTCGGTGAAGCCTACGCCCTTGGTTTCGGTCGGCCAGGTTTCGGGCTTCCACTTGTCCACGAACGCGGTGTTGGAATCGCCCGCCTTGATGGTGGCAATGAGCTTGTTCTGGAAGTGACGCATCTGATAGGCGGCCCACTGGGCCTCCAGCGCCCGCGCCGCGGTGCGGCCCAGCGTGGAAAACAGCGCGGTCAACGGCAGGCCGAGATCCTTCAGGAACTTGTCGACCGGATCCTTGAAATCGGCCTTGCCCTGGGCGTAGCCGATCACCCAGCGGGCCAGCGGCCCGACCTCCATCGCATTGCCCTTCCAGCGCGGCGCCTTGATCCAGGAGTATTTGCCGTCTTCGTCGAGTTCCTGGATGTTGGTCCTGGTGCCCTTGGCCTTCGGCCCCAGTACGTAGTTGGGCTCGGTAACGCCGTCCCAGGGATGCAGCCCCTTGGTCTCGTCGGGATACTTGTACCAGGAGTGGGCGACGAATTCCTGGATCTCGTTGGGATCGCGATGATTGACCGGAAAGACTTCGTTCAGATTGCCGTTGATGATGGCGCCGCGCGGCAGCAGCAGGCTCTTGTCGGAGTAGTCGTTGGCGTGTTCCGGGACATCGCCGTAGGACAGCACGCTCTTGCCGGAGAGGCCGCCGCCATAGAGCCAGTCCTTGTAGAATGACCCGATGGCCGCCACGTCCGGGAGATAGACGAGGTCGGTGAACTCGATGAGTCGATCGATGATCGACGTCACATAGTTCAACCGCTCCATGTTGATGGCGCCGACGGCGCCGGTGCCGTCGACGTTGATGGGGCACGGGACGCCGCCCACCAGCCAGTTCGGGTGCGGATTCTTGCCGCCGAAGATGGTGTGGACCTTGACGATGTCCTTCTGGAAATCGAGCGCTTCGAGATAGTGCGCCACCGCCATCAGGTTGGCTTCGGGCGGCAGCCGGTAGGCCTTGCTGCCCCAGTAGCCGTTCTTGAACGGGCCGAGCTGGCCGGACTCGACGAATTTCTTCAGGCGCGTCTGAAGGTCCCGGAAATAGCCCGGCGACGACAGCGGCCACGCCGAAATCGACTGCGCCAGCGTCGATGTCGCCTTGGGATCGGCGCTGAGCGCCGAGACCACGTCGACCCAGTCCAGCGCGTGCAGGTGGTAGAAGTGCACGATGTGGTCATGGACCTGCAGGCACAGCTGCATCAGGTTGCGGATCGAGTTGGCATTCTCCGGAATCTTGATGCCGAGTGCATCCTCGACCGCGCGGACCGAGGTCAGCGCATGGGTGCCGGTGCAGACGCCGCAGATCCGCTCGGTGAAGGCCCAGGCGTCGCGCGGATCGCGGCCCCGGAGGATGGGCTCGATGCCGCGCCACATGGTGCCGGTCGATACCGCGTTGCGAATGACGTTGCCGGAGTCGACGTTGACCTCGACGCGGAGGTGGCCCTCGATGCGCGTCACCGGATCGACGACGATGCGCTTGCCCGAGGTGTCGAGATTGAAGCCGTTGGGGGTCTGGACGCCCATGATGGTGTTTCCTCGGAGTTACTTGGTGTGATCGGCGTCGTCGCGCTTGGTCGCGAGGCGCTTGGCGGCGGTAACCGCCGCATGGGCGACGACGGCGGCGCCAACCACCCCGGCCGCGGCCATTCCAACCTGATCGGCGTTCTTCTCGATGCCGAACTGCTTGATGTTGGTGAGCCGGTCGTAGAAGCCGCCCTTGTCCCAGAAGCCCTCCTCCGAGCAGCCGATGCAGCCGTGACCCGACTGGATCGGGAAGGACACGCCGCCGTTCCAGCGCACCGTCGAACAGGCGTTGTAGGTGGTGGGACCCTTGCAGCCCATCTTGTAGAGGCAAAATCCCTTGCGGGCGGCTTCGTCGTCCCATTCCTCGACGAACTGCCCGGCATCGAAATGTGGACGGCGATAGCACTTGTCGTGGATGCGCTGCGAATAGAACATCTTCGGCCGGCCCTGCCGGTCGAGCTCCGGCAGCCTGCCGAAGGTGGTGATGAAGGTCACGACGCCGGTCATCACCTCGGCGATCGGCGGACAGCCCGGAACCTTGATGATCGGTTTGTTGGTGATCACCTTGTCGATCGGCGTCGCCTGGGTCGGGTTGGGCTTGGCGGCCTGCACGCAGCCCCACGAGGCGCAGGCGCCCCAGGCGATGATCGCCTGGGCGTCCTCGGCCATCAGCTTGAGCTTCTCGACGAACGGCCGGCCGCCGTCGATGCAGAACATCCCGTCCTCGTTCAGCGGCGGGTTGCCTTCCACCGCCAGGATGTACTGGCCTTTGTACTTGGCCCGGGTTTCCTCGAGGATGGCTTCCGCCTGGTGGCCCGCGGCGGCCATGATGGTGTCGTCATAGTCGAGCGAGATCATCGACAGGATGGCATCCTTGGCCAGCGGATGGGCGGAGCGGATGAAGCTCTCGGAGCAGCAGGTGCATTCGAGGCCGTGCATCCAGATCACCGGCACGCGCGGCTTGGTCTCCAGCGCGTTGGCGATGCGGGTTGCGGCCAGCGGGCCGAGGCCGAGACTGGTCGCCGTCAGGCTGCAGAACTTGTGAAAGCTGCGGCGGGTGATTCCCTGCCGGCGTATCACGTCGTAAAAAGTTTCCGTCCCGGCGCCCATAGCCCCTCCCCTTCGTTTCCCCTGATCGTCGCTAGCGTGTCGACCTGCGACGCGATGATCTGACGTGACAGCAAGAAGCAGGCCAACGCCTCAAGTCTCCGGTGTCGGCGACAAAGGACTTGTGATTTCAACGTCTGGATCGACAGTGCGGCGCTTGGCGCCGATGCCCCAGCCGGGATTGGAGCCCATCAGACGGAAAACATGCTTTGCAGAATGGTAAGCGTCTATCCGCCGCGCGCGGCTCAGTGTGCGGTGCAAACCATGCACGGATCGAACGAGCGCACCACGTGCTGGACCGCGACCGAGCCGGCGCCGTCCGCTCCGACGTTCGTTCCGACGAGCGCCTGCTCCAGCGGCCCCGGCGTCCCCGCGGCATCGCGCGGCGAGAAATTCCAGGTCGTCGGCGCAATGATCTGGTAGCGGGAAATCCTGCCGTGGCTGACCTCGATCCAGTGCCCGAGGCTGCCGCGCGCCGCTTCGACCAGCCCGGCTGCGGCGCCCTCGCCGGCCGTCACGTCGCTGCTGCAGAACGGTTCGGCGAGGCGCAACGCGCGGATCCACTGCTCCATCGACACCGCCAGTCTCGCCGTCTCGATCAGGCGGGCGATGACGCGATTGCGAACGTTGCTGCCGGAGGCAGCGACGAGGTCCTGCAGCAATGGCTGTCCGCAGATCGTCTGCCGCGCCAGCGCCCCGACCTCCACGGGCCGGCCGTTCAGTCGCGGGGCCTTGGACCAGCTATAGGCGGCCGGCTTGTCCGGATCCGGAATGGTCACGCCGTGCGCAGGGTCGGCGGGGCCCTCCCGCATCCATGCATGGGCGACATCCTCGGCGATCCCCGCGACCGCCAGCGGCACCACGCCCCGGCCAGAATCGAACACGCCGCCCTCGAACAGCGAGCCCTGATCGCCGTGATAGGCGCCGAAGCTCATCAATACGCCTGGCCCCTGGCCGAGCCGATCGAGGTGAAGTTCGTCGGCGATGGCGAGAAAGCGACAGAAATCACCATCGCGCCCATCACGCCAGCAATCGAGTTGCTGCCCGGTCTCGATCGCGAGCACGTTATCGAGCGCGTCGCCGAACACCGTGGTCTCCAGAAACGAGCGGAATCCGGCGACGATGGCGAGCAGCCGGATCCGCTCGCCGAGGTCGATGGCCCGGGTCGTGCCGCCGGGCTGAAACGCGAGACTGTGCGGCCACTTGCCGGCGATGATGCCCATCACTTCCAGAAGGCGCGCGCGTGCCGGCAGAATCTCCCGCCCGGCACTGCCGCTGGTCGCGGCAAACCGGTCGCGCGCCGCATCGTGCCACCGGAAGCCGCTGTAGGCGCCGCGCGCGAAATCCGGCATGAAGAAGACGTAAAAGTGGGTCAGGTGATCGGCCGCGTTCTCCGCGGCGTGGGCAATGTTGGCCGCCAATACGCCATTGGGCGCGGCCTGAACTCCCATGGTGCCGCGCAGCGCCGCGGCCGCGGCGATCGACTGCGACACCGAGCAGATCCCGCAGATCCGCGGCGCCAGCGCCAGCGCGTCGAGCGGCGGCCGTCCTTCGAGGATCTGTTCGAAACCGCGGTACAGCGGCACCGTGACCTCCGCCGCTTCGACGACGCCGTCTTCGATGTCCAGCCTGACCTCGAGATCGCCCTCAACCCGATTGAAGGGACCGATGGTAATTCTGGTCATGGCTTCTTGCGGCTCCCGTCGCGGCTCGGCGGGACAACGATGTGATCGGAGGTGGCGTTGGAGCGCACGCGCCGCGGCGTGGCGGACTTGGACAGCGCCGACAGCGCAACGAACCACGCCTTCGGCATGTCGAGCGGCAGCCCGACCGGTATGCCCGCCACCTTGCTGGTCTCGAGAAAGTTGCGCGACGACTCGAATCCGGGAGAGGTGCATGAAATGCAGGCGTAGCCTCCCTTGGTGCAGGATCCGCCGCCGTTCCAGGAGCGCTGGTTGCAATCGCCGACCGCCTGCGTAGCCTTGCAGCCGAGATGCTCCATGAGGCAGCCGCGTTCCGACATCTTCTCGGCGCTGGCCTTGAACTCATAGAATTCGTTGCGCGAGCACCCATGATGAGCCAGATGGTTGGCGATGAATTTGGGGCGCCCGTAGCCGTCGAGATCGCTTGCGGCGAGATCGCCGGTGGTCAGCGCAGCCAGCGTCTCCATGATCCAGTCCGGATGCGGCGCGCAGCCGGCGACGTTGATGACCGGCAGCCCCGCCTTCGAGCGGAAAGCCGCGCCCAGCGCGCCGCCATGATCGTCGCCGTCGAACTGCAGTCCGGTCGCGTCGGTGGGATTGATTCCGGCGGCGGGAATGCCGCCGAAGGCGGCGCAGGTTCCGACCGACACGACATAGTCCGCCATCGCCGAAAGCTCGGTCACCCACTGATGGACGGAGCGTCCGGTTCCGGCCAGCATGTTGAAACGGCCGGTTCCGTTCGGACCGCGCGCGACCGACCCTTCGAGGATCAAGGCATCGAGCGGGACGCGCGCCTGGCGAACCTCGTCGAGGATGGCGAGCGCCTCCGTCCCCGTCTCTTCGCTGGTCGACGGATGCCAGAGCAGCCTGATACCAAACCTCCTGAGCTCCTCGAACCAGCCGGAGCGGCCGGCTTCGAGCACCGCCATGGTGCAGCCGCCGCAGCTTGCGCCCTGCAGCCAGAGAACGTTGAACGTCCGTGAAGGACTGATTTGGTTCATTGAGCGCTCGTCAAGACGGTGACCGGTCGCGGGCAGGATGACGTGGAGGGTCAGACCGGTCAATGCATTGTTGTCAGCGCGCAATTGCCGGTGCAGCGCTGCGGGACGCCACTCTCTTAATCTTGTGCGGCGGATTGCGCACCGATTGCGACAACGCACGGCACCATCGCGCGGCGCCAACAATCGATTGACCACCAATATGCTTTCTCCATATATTTGTCATACCGAGGTTTCGGCGGGCCCGACCATATGACTTCCGGTTCATCTCGTTCGACGTTCGCATGGTCCGCCTCCGCCGTGAGCCTGTTCGCGGCGCTGATCGCCTGCAATGTCGGCGCCTGGATCATCGCGCTGGTGGTTTGCAACGGTCGCCCCGCGCTGATGGGCGCGGCCGCGCTGGCCTGGGTGTTCGGGCTGCGTCACGCCGTCGATGCCGACCACATCGCCGCGATCGACAACGCGGTGCGCAAGCTGATGCAACAGCGCAAGCGCGCGGTCACGACGGGCCTGTATTTCTCTCTGGGCCACTCGAGCGTCGTCTTCGTCGCCGTCCTTGCCCTCGCAGCGACCGCCGCGTCGCTGGAAAGCCAGGGCGCGATCAGGAATTA
Source organism: Xanthobacteraceae bacterium (assembly GCA_031291445.1). Taxonomy (GTDB): domain Bacteria; phylum Pseudomonadota; class Alphaproteobacteria; order Rhizobiales; family Xanthobacteraceae; genus Bradyrhizobium_A. The sequence continues at coordinate 88,312 of JARLJA010000031.1, forward strand.
TGTCGGCGGCATCGGAGCCACGGTGTCCGCGGTGTTCCTGCTGCTGATCGCCGTGATCAACCTCTTCATTCTGCGCGCCGCCTGGCGCTCGTTCCGCGACGCCCGCGGCGGTGCCGGCGACCGGCCGATCGCCGACGAAGCCTTCATCTCGGGAGGACTGATCGGCAGGATCGTCCGTCCGCTGTTTCGCGTCGTCAACAAGAGCTGGCACATGTACCCGGTCGGCGTCCTGTTCGGGCTCGGCTTCGACACCGCGACCGAAATCGGATTGTTGAGCATCACGGCCTCGGAAGCCGCCAACGGCCTGTCGCTTTGGCACGCCCTGGTGTTTCCCGCCCTGTTCACCGCGAGCATGGTGCTGGTCGACACCGCCGACAGCGCGCTGATGGTCGGCGCCTATGGCTGGGCCTTCGTCAATCCGGTCCGCAAGTCCTGGTACAACCTGACCATCACCGCGGTCTCCGTCGTCATCGCGCTGTTCATCGGCGGCATCGAGGCGACGGCCCTGATCGCCGACAAGTGGGGGCTCGACGGCGGAGTATGGAGCCGGATCGGCGCGATCAACGGCGACCTCGCCAATTTCGGCTTTCTCATCGTCGGCGTTTTCGTGGTGGCGTGGATCGCTTCGGCGGCGATCTACTGGCTCAACGACTACGATCGGATCGCCGCACAAGCGCCCGCCGAGTAGCACGGTCAGCGCCGCCGCCCCGCCTCGGCCGCAGCTTTGATGGCTGCGATGTTGTCCCGATAAGCCTCCGGCGTCGCCCCGCGAAACACGGACGACCCTGCGACGATCGTGTCCGCCCCGGCGGCGACCACCGCGGCCGCGGTCTCGACATTGACGCCGCCATCGACCTCGAGACGGATCGGCCGGTCGCCGATCATCGCGCGGACGCGCCGGATCTTCTCCAGCTGCGATCGAATGAAGGATTGTCCGCCGAACCCGGGATTCACCGACATCACCAGGATGAGGTCGAGCCGATCCAGCACGTGGGCGAGAGCCTGCTCCGAGGTCGCGGGACAGATGGCGACCCCCGCCCGCTTGCCGAACGCCCGGATCGCCTGCAGCGAGCGATCGAGATGGGGGCCAGCCTCCGCATGGACGGTGATGACGTCGGCGCCGGCCTTGGCGAACGCCTCCAGATACGGGTCGGCCGGTGCGATCATGAGGTGGACATCAAACGCCTTGGCGGAGAGGGGCCGAATCGCCTTGATGACGTCGAGACCGAAACTGATGTTCGGAACGAAATGTCCGTCCATGACGTCGCAGTGGATCCAGTCGGCGCCAGCGGCGTCGATGGCCTCGATTTCGTCTCCGAGACGGGCGAAATCCGCCGACAGGATCGACGGCGCGATGATGATCGGCTCCGGCATGGGCTCGGCACTTCCTTTCGGGTTTCAGGCGCGGGCGGCAATCGGCTCCGCCACCGCGAACACCCGGCTGGCCAGCACGTCGGGGGCCTCGATGGACTGGATGCGATCCGCGGTGATGACGCGGTCGAGATCGGCGACCAGGCGGTTGGCCTGGCGCAGCCGGATGCGATCGAGCGCGTTGCGGATCGACCGCGCGTTGGAGAACAGCGGCTGGGTCTTGCGCAGGCCGATGTAGCGGACGAAGGCCGCCCGCGCCTCGGCGCTGAACCGGTAAGCCATGTCGCGAAGCATCAGCTCGGCGATCTCCAGCAGCTCGCCGTCGCTGTAGTCCGGAAAATCGATGTGATGGGCGATGCGCGAGCGAAAGCCGGGATTGCTGGCGAAGAACCTGTCCATGCGCTCGCCATAGCCGGCGAGGATCACCACGAGGTCCTCGCGCTGCGATTCCATGACCTGCAGCAGGATCTCGATCGCCTCCTGTCCGTAATCGCGCTCATTGTCGGGCCGGTGGAGATAGTAGGCCTCGTCGATGAACAGCACGCCGCCCATCGCCCGCTTGAGCACCTCCTTGGTCTTGGGCGCGGTGTGCCCGATGTACTGGCCGACCAGTTCGTCGCGCGTTACCGACACCACCTGCCCGCGCCGCACGAAGCCGAGCTTGTGAAGAATGCCGGCGATCCGCAGCGCAACCGTGGTCTTGCCGGTGCCCGGATTTCCGGTGAACGACATGTGCAGCGTCGGCGCCTCCGATCCCAGCCCCATCCTCTTGCGGATGCGCTCGATCAGCAGCAGCGACGAGATCTCCCGAATGCGCGTCTTGACGGGCTGCAGGCCGATCAGGTCGCGATCGAGCTGCGCGAGGATGTCGTCGATACCGACGGCCTCGAGTTCCTCGCGGAGGTTGACGCTCTCTGTCATGGGCAATCGATCCGGTGGCTGACGAAGGGTGCGGAACGCGCCGCGCTGCGGCCGGTTTCGGCTGGAAAAGGCTCCGTCACCGCTTTCGCGGTGACGGAGCAGGACGTCCGGGGGCAAGAGGGGCGACCCGGGAGATCGATCGCCCGCACCGGCCGGACGGCATCACGAACCGTAGCGCCGTCCCTCGGGGCGATCGACCGCGTAGGACGTCGTGGTGTAGCGGATGTTGCGGCCGTCCACCTCGTGGCGTTCGAGGCGAAATCCGGGCTCGTCCTTCGGCCGGTTGACGATGAACGACAGCCGCAGCGACTCCCAGCCGTGGCCGGAATCGAACGCGGACATCCGGATGTAGCGATCGCCATAGGTCTTGCGGCAGGCGGCCAGCTCCATCATCACGCCGGCGGCGTCGTGGAGGTCGAACATCGGCAGTCCCCACATCTCCCAGAAGTTGTTGCGAGGATGGGGATCGTCGGTGAACTCGATGTTCACCGCCCAGCCCTTGCCGAGGCAGTACTGGACCTGTCGGGAAATCTGCTCGTCGGTGAGATCGGGCAGGAACGAAAAACAGCCTTGGGTGACGCGCATCATCCTGCTCCTACATCGAGACGCTGGCGGTGGGGGCGTAGTCGGGCATGTCGGTCGATTGGTAGTTGAAGGAGACGTCCTTCCAGACCTCGAGCGCGGCCTTCAGCGGGGTGCAGGTCGCCGCCGCCCTGGCGAGAATCTCCGGCCCCTCGTGGAGATAGTCGCGGCCCTCGTTGCGGGCGAGGATCATGGCCTCCAGCGCGACCCGGTTGGCGGTGGCGCCGGCCTGGATGCCCATGGGATGGCCGATGGTGCCGCCGCCGAATTGCAGCACCACGTCCTCTCCCAGATGATCGAGCAGCTGGTGCATCTGGCCGGCATGGATGCCGCCCGACGCCACCGGCATCAGCTTGTTGAGGCTGGCCCAGTTCTGGTCGAAGAAGATGCCGTGCTCGAGTTGCGCCGGGTTGAAGTCCTCGCGGCAGATATCGTAGTAGCCCCGGGT
>JARLJA010000202.1 GCA_031291445.1 Xanthobacteraceae bacterium
GGCTGCAAAGAATCAGGCTTCGTGGTATTGTTCGTCATGGCGTGGTCTCCAGTCCGACGCTTCAACGCCGGATGATTCGAGGTTGATCACCCCGGAGACTACGCCACCCTCAATTCCTACCAACTCCGCGACGGCACCCGGCCGATAAATGGAAGATAGTGTAGTGGCGCATAGTGGCGAATATCGCTAATGCCGTGGTCAGATAGGATGGTCATTATTCAACCTGGGTTGCATCCCAAGGTAGCACAGATGCGATAGTTCGCAATCGTTTCAGGTGCTTGGGCTTCATGGCTTCGTTTTGGGGGGTGTCGAGCCTGACTTGCCTAGAAGACTCCCGTCATTCCTCAGAGAGCCCGGTGCCCCCCTTTCCCCGGGGGGTGAAGGTGTTTGCCGCGAGCGAGATCGTCGTGGTCACCGACGACGAGGACCGCAAGGGCCATGGTCGCCGCCTCGCTGTGCACCGCCGCGAAGATGGCTTCATCGTCCGCCACGCCTCCGGCATTTTCGGCGCCTCATCACCAGCGAGGACGCTCAGCTCACGCCCGCCGTCGCTCCTTCGAGTGTTCAAGTTTCCGCCGGCCGCGCTTGCGGACGATCTGCTCTGCCAGCTTCGCCAGGGGAATGCCGCCGGGGTGCCTGGTGGCCCGGGCGAAATCCTTCTTGGTCCATTCGGGATTGTCCTGATCGACCACAGGCTCCCTGGTCTTGCGGGGCATGGCGTTTCATCTCCTTGGCGTGGGCGCGACCCGACTGCCTCCGCCCCTCAATCCTAAACCCTTCGGCGGCACGAATCCGCTTGGGTGCTGTCGTGCCTTCGGCGAGCGGTGCGGGACACTTTCGACGCAGGGGGTATGGATCCCAGGCTCGGCGCGCGAGAGCGCGCCGCCCCGGGATGACGGAAGTGTTGTGGCGCCGCGTTTCTCCTCGCATGGGCGCGCGCGCCCGCCTCGCGGCCCTCAATGCTAAAACCCCCTCGGCGCCACGAACCCACCAAACTCCCGCTCGATCAGCTCGGCGAGCCTGATCGGCGTGCGGTCCTCGAGCCAGGGGCCGACGATCTGCACGCCGATCGGCAGTCCGTCCGCCGTCTGCCCGATCGGCAGCGCGGTGGCCGGCAGGCCGGGGAGGGTGGCGATGCCGGGCCACGCCAGCTGGTCGACATAGACATGCTCCTCGCCGTCGATCGAAATGCGCCGCACCTCCTGGTCCTCGGTCGCCTGGTCGTGCGGAAACGCCGGCGTCGGCATGATCGGGCAGATCACCGCGTCGAAGCGCGTGAACAGCTCGCGCCATTGCGCGCGCAGGCGGGCGCGGCCGCCGTCGGCGATCACCAGTCGCGGTGGCTGAGCGCGATGCCGCGCAGCCGCTCCGCCTTCAGGCTCAAGTCCGCGGGGTCGAGCCCGGCGGCGGCGGCCTGCGCGCCGGCATGGACCTCGGGCGGGAACGAGGCGGAGAGCACCGACAGCAGCATCCGCATGTAGAGCCGCGCGGTGGCGGCGAGATCCGGCAGCAGCTCGCTCTGCCGCGCGATGGTCACGCCGGCTTTGGCGAGGTTGCCCTCCAGCGCGGCGAGCGCGGCGCGGATGCTCGCCGCGGTCGGCAGCAGCGGGTGGCTGTCGAGCAGCAGCACGCGATGGGCGTCGAGCGCGTCTTGCCGCGCGGGTGGCGGCCTTTGCTCAGCGCAGTACCAGCCTCAGACTTGGCCGATCCGGCTGCGCAATACCCAGTTCTTGCCATGGCGGTGACTTGTCGGAACCCACTCTAATTCGCTCGCTGGCCGCGGGAGCTTCGACCTAGACGTCGACCAGCGTCGAATGGGATGCAAGTGCAGCGTGTGGGGGCGGGGATGCCGTTCGAAGGCTTTGGCGGGGTGGCGAGGGCACTGACGGTCGGCTTGATCGCGAGCAGCACCCAGGTCGGCTGCGCGGCCGTAACCGCCGTTCCGCTCGAAGCTGATGGCCTGAGCCGGGTCGAGGGGGCGGAGCCGGGCTTCAGATACTACATGCCAAGGCCCTACCTCCTCGTGGCCCGGATGCCGGCTGCGGGCGGAAGCGCGGGCGGGGGACTACCCAAACAGCAGAATGTTCTGCCGAGTGCGCCGCCACCCCCTGTCCCCGGCAAGGGTGGCGCTGCGGTTGCGCCTCCCGCCGAGGGTGGCGGGGATGCCGGCAAAGCGGGGGCGGCTCCGCCACAGGCCGGTGCCGAGGTCCCGAAGGCCGTTAAATCGGTGGCGCCCGGCGCACCTGGCGCGGCCCCCGCGGCGCCAGCGAATCCGGGCGCACAACAAAGTAGTCAGCAGGGCGGTCAGCAGCAGACCGCGCCCGCGCCCGCATCGGACCTGAGCTTCGCGGCCACGAACGGGACGACGTATGTCGCCAAACTGATCTACCTGCCAGACTATTCGCGGCCCATGGCCGTCAACATGAACACCGGCCTGCTCGGCACGACGAGCGTCCAGCTTACGATTCAGGACGGCTGGATGCTCACCAACGTGTCGGCCAATGCCGACAACAGCAAGGCGGCCGACGTGCTGACCGCGGCCATCCAGGCCCTCTCTTCCGCCGGAACGGGAGGCGCTTCGAAGGCTGCCTCCGCCGCCACGAGCAAGGCTCCGGGAGGCGGGCCTCAAGGCACCGTTGATCAAGTGCTTCGCCCGGGGCTGTACGCCTTCGATTACGAATACGCGCTGAGTCGGGTCACTTCCGTATGCGCCGTGGCCTATTTCGACTCGTCGGGGAGCAGGCCGACGAGGCCCGGAGATCCCGGCGCGTGCGGTCCCGATTTCTCGCGACCGGCTCCAGCAGTGCTTCGAACGCTCGGATAGATGCAGCCAATGCCCCTGGCATCGAGACAGACAACTCCAGTATCAGCGGCAGCGCCGGCGAGCCCGCAGGATGTGGCCCTGCCCGTGCCTTACGTCTCGCAGCAGCCCTACAAACACCTCTGCTGGGCTGCGTGCGGGGCAATGGTTCTACAATACTATCAGACGCCGGGCTCCGATCTGCCGGACGTCGTGTCGAAAATGCTCGGGTCGCATTGCAGCGTGCAACCCATCCCCGGCGCTTGCGACAGCGCCGCCTGGCCGCAGGATCTCTACGCGAAATACGGTTACACGTGCCAGATCGCCGGTGGGCCGCTGACGCCGCAATCAGTGCAGGCGTGGATCACCAACACGCAGCCCGTGCAACCTTACTTCCAGTGGAATGACGACGAAGGAAACCACACTGTGCTGATCGTGGGCTGGTACGCGAACGAGCCGACCATCGATCTCCTGGTGTTCGATCCGCTGGGTGGGATCGGGCGTCAATCCTATCAGATGGTGCTGCATGCGGGTGGCAAAGGCACTTGGCAGGATACTTGGTACAACATAAGGCCAACCGGTGCCCCACAGTCCTAAACTGACGAAGCCGACGTTGCAGGCGATCGCTCGTCGCATGGCGAAGCGACTGAGCGAAACCGCGGCCGGCGTATTGGCCCAGGGCGGGACCGTCGAAATCGCCGAGAGCTTCGAGGTCTGGTTTCTCGGCCGGTCCTCCACGATGCGAATTGGCGCCTCGCTTGCGCAGCTCGCGCACAGAACCGGTTACTGGTACCACCAGCTGAGGCTGAACGGAAAAGCGCAGGAATACGCGCTGTCGCAGCCGCACGGTCCCGGCGTCCGCGATTGGGAGGTACATGCGGTGATGGCGTCGCCGTTGCCCGCCAGGGTGGATGCCGCAATCTCATGGATCGACCGGCAGGACATATCAGGAGATCCGCTGGTACGCATGCTCAGCGTCCCTGCCTATCACATCACGGCATTCTGGCTCGTCGGCGGCAAGGAAGACCGAATTGTTCCGATAGAAAGATCGGAGTGGCTAGAGCAGCTCAAGACAGAGGCCATTTACGGGGAGCGTGAATTCATCAGGATGCTGGCGCCGGAGCGCTCGGCGCGAGCCACCCCGCGACGGCTGACCACATTCTCAGCCCCGCCGCACATCGTGGTGTGACGTAGCTTCTCCATTGATGTGCCACGCTCCTGCGGCTTCTGCTCCCATCACCCCCCAAACCCCCTCGGCGCCACAAACCCGCCGAACTCCCGCTCGATCAGCTCGGCGAGCCTGATCGGCGTGCGGTCCTCGAGCCAGGGCCCGACGATCTGCACGCCTTCCGGCGAAGGGCGGATCGGCAGCGCGGTGGCCGGCAGGCCGGGGAGGGTGGCGATGCCGGGCCACGCCAGCTGGTCGACATGGACGTGCGCCTCGCCGTCGATCGAAATGCGCCGCACCTCCAGGTCCCGGGTGGCCTGGTCGTGCGGACACGCCGGCGTCGGCGCCGCAAAGCCGGGCTGCCCAGGCAGCAAAGTGAATCGAGGAGGTCAAGTACCAGAAATTGCCATTGTGGGAGATTTCCAACCCTTTAGCAAAGTGGTGTTCTGACGAGACACGGCGCTAGCGATCGGCACGTGCCGCGGTCCGGGGCTACTCCGTGAACGGAGCCTGCGGCGCTCGGCCCGGCTCGTGGTGTAATGTCGGGCCTGGAATCGTGGATGGCCGCTGGCTCTTGGGTGCTGGGTCGGTAGGAGGCGCCGGTGATCGGTTCTCGGAGTGTACTAACTCTCTTCCTCTTCGCGCTCGGTTTGCTGCTCCGTCCCGGCTTTGCATTCGCGGCCGAGGGGCCGATCAAGGTCGAGTGCTCGACGAGAGACGCCCACTGCAAGGACGTCTCGTTTGCGGAAGCCAGCAGTTCGGCGCAATCCAACAGGATCTCGACCTGCAAGAGCCCCGCCAGGCCGGAGCCACAGTCGGCTCCGACGGACCGGCAGGGGAAGCTGCGGCAGTTCATGGCGCTGCTGGACGGCGGCGGATGCGTTACGACACTATCACAATACGTGCCCTGCGACACACACCAGAATCCTCCGTTCTGGACGACGGTCGAGCAGATGCATGCTGAAGACGAGTTCAAGAAGGCAATGGCCCGGGCTAGCTCCGGCGAGCTCATCGACGCGGGGAAGAAGATCGTCGAAATTCTCCAACCCAATGGCAACGAGCATCACTACGCGTTTTGCAAGGTCAAGCAAGTCAAGGGATCCGAGGGGCCGCCTTTCGATTGCGAGACGATGGCTATCGTCACTCCGGCGAAGACCCTAATAAGAGCCGCTCACGATTTGAAGATGTGCGAGGTATCGGCATTCTTTGCGCTGGATGGGGCGTCCATCGAGATCAGCTTTAAGGTGATCACAGGCATTGACGGGATGAAATTCGTGGCTTCCTTGAGCGACATGCTGAAGGACGGCCTGGATCTATCCTATGAGCAGTCTTCGGTCCGGGATGCCGATGGCAAATTGTCCAGCGCGTCGTTTTCGGCGATCGCCCCCATTCGAGAGTCAAAGATACTCGCTGGAGGTCTGAGAGAGTCCTTCGATCTGGATCTCTGGATGGAGCGGGAGACCGGGGGCTTTTCGATTCGCGGTCACACCAAGCCGATGATCTGCCGCACAGCGTCGGGCAATATCGTCGAGTATCATGGTCTCAACGATGGCCAGAAGCAGCAGTATGCGACGACCCTGAACCGGGCGATCAGCTCTGCCATTGCGAAGGCCTGTTCGAGCTTTACCCAGATCGACGACGGAACCCTCAGTTGCAAATAGGGGTGGTGCATGACGACCGACAGTGCGCGGAAATGGTTGATCTTCGCGAGTCTCTTCCTCACTGGTGCCCAGGACATCTTTCTCATCGTTTCACCGGTCCTCGGCTTCCCGCTGGAGTATCCGAAGAATCTCAATCTTCTGCAGATTGTCAGTCCCGCTTTGCTGGGTTACCTGGGTGCTGCAGCCCACTTCGCCTTCATGACCCCGCCCCCGAAGGTCGAGGTTAATTCTGATCTGCTCGGTCCTTTGGTGAAGGGGCCCGTTTTCCTCTACGCCCTGGTGATGATCGCGACCTTTGCGGCTTTCGGCTATTCCAATCGATCCGGCGCGGCGATCGGCACGGGAATGTCGGTCGATGCTCTCAACATGGCCGTATCGATCTCCCTCGGTATTCTGGCTGCAATCACCTCGATCGCTGTCGCCGGGTTGTTCGCCTCCGACGTCAACCGCCTCGCCGACGGCGCTCAGGCGCCCCAGCATCCCGCGCCTGAAAACAACGAGGGCTAGACTTTATCAGCCCCTCACCCCCCAACCCCCTTCGGCGCCACAAACCCACCAAACTCCCGCTCGATCAGCTCGGCGAGCCTGATCGGCGTGCGGTCCTCGAGCCAGGGGCCGACGATCTGCACGCCGATCGGCAGGCCTTCCGGCGACAGGCCGATCGGCAGCGCGGTGGCCGGCAGGCCGGGGAGGGTGGCGATGCCGGGCCACGCCAGTTGGTCGACATAGACGTGCGCCTCGCCGTCGATCGCAATGCGGCGCACCTCCTGGTCCTCGGTCGCCTGGTCGTGCGGAAACGCCGGCGTCGGCATGATCGGGCAGATCACGGCGTCGAAGCGCGTGAACAGCTCCCGCCATTGCGCGCGCAGGCGGGCGCGGCCGCCGTCGGCGATCACCCAGTCGCGGTGGCTGAGCGCGATGCCGCGCAGCCGCTCCGCCTTCAGGCTCTGGTCCGCGGGGTCGAGCCCGGCGGCGGCGGCCTGCGCGCCGGCATGGACCTCGGGCGGGAACGAGGCCGAGAGCACCGCCAGCAGCATCCGCATGTAGAGCCGCGCGGTGGCGGCGAGATCCGGCAGCAGCTCGCTCTGCCGCGCGATGGTCACGCCGGCCCTGGCGAGGTTGCCCTCCAGCGCGGCGAGCGCGGCGCGGATGCTGGCCGCGGTCGGCAGCAGCGGGTGGCTGTCGAGCAGCAGCACGCGATAGGCCTCGAGCGCATCATGCCGCGGCGGCGGCAGCGCCAGGGAGAACGCGACGCCGGCGTCCCACGGGTCGGGCTCGGCCATCACGTCGAGCAGCAGCGCGAGGTCCGCCGCCGCGCGCGCCATCGGGCCGGTCACCGCCAGGTCGCGCTGGAACGGCAGCGCCGGGAACGGCGGCGGCACGTGGCCGCGCGAGGGCACCAGGGCGTAGGTCGGCTTGTGGGCGTAGACGCCGCAGAACGCCGCCGGCGTGCGCAGCGAGCCGCCGATGTCGGAGCCGAGCGACAGCGGCCCGTAGCCGGCCGCCAGCGCGGCGGACGAGCCGCCCGACGAGCCGCCGGGCGAGCGGGAAAGATCGAACGGGTTGTTGGTGGTGCCGTAGATCGGGTTGTAGCTCTGCCAGTCGGCGAGCCCCACCGGCACGTTGGTCTTGCCGAGGATGACGCCGCCCGCCGCCTTCACCCGGGCCACCGCCAGCGCGTCCTCCGCCGGGATGAAGTCCTTGTGCGCGACGAAGCCCCAGGTGGTCGGCGTGCCGGCGAGGTTGAAGGATTCCTTGATGGTCAGCGGCAGCCCGAGCAGGGCTGCGGTCTCGCCGCGGCCGCGCGCGGCGTCGGCGGCGCGGGCCGCCTCCAGCGCCCGGTCGAAGTCGCGCACGCAGATGGCGTTGACCTTGCCGTCATGGCGCTCGATCTGCGCGATCGCGTCCTGCGCCAGCTCCACCGCGGAGACCTTTTTCGCGTTCAGCGCGGCGGTGAGCTCGGCCGCGGTCGCAAAACTCCATTCCGATGTCGCCACGTCGTTCGCCAAGGCAGGCTCCCGTTGTTCGTTGAGATTGCGGCCGCTGCCGCGGCCGGTGCTGGAATGAGGTTACACCATTCGCCGCTGGACCGGGATGACGGTCGGTGGTGTGGCGGCGCGCCGGCCGCCAGATCCTCCGTCGTCATTCCGGGACGACGCGAAGCGTCGGGCCCGGAAACCATACTCCCGGTGTTCGTGATGGTCTCCGCGCCGGCCACGCCTCGTATCAAATTGACGCTGCGGAGTATGGATCCCGGGCTCGGCGCGCGAGCGCGCGCCGCCCCGGGATGACGGTCGGTGGTGGGGCGGGCGCTGCCGCCTCCCCCCGCATATGGCCGATGGCGTTGCGCGCCCCCATATCTTGGGCCATACAAGGACCCCCATATCCAAAGAGAGCCCGATGCCCCATCCGATCCCCGAGGTTTTGAAGGCGTTTGCCGCCGGCGAGATCGTCGTCGTCACCGACGACGAGGACCGCGAGGGCGAGGGCGACCTGATCGTCGCCGCCTCGCTGTGCACCGCCGAGAAGATGGCCTTCATCGTCCGCCATACCTCCGGCATCGTCTGCGCCCCCATCACCAGCGAGGACGCCCGCCGGCTGCGGCTCGATCCCATGGTGGCCCACAACGATTCCAACCATTCCACCGCCTTCACGGTGTCGATCGACTACAAGGTCGGCATGACCACCGGCATCTCGGCCGAGGAGCGCACCGCCTGCTGCCGGGCGCTGGCCAATCCCAATGTCGGCGCCAACGATTTCGCCCGCCCGGGCCACATCTTCCCGCTGATCGCCCGCGACGGCGGGGTGCTGCTGCGCTCCGGCCACACCGAGGCGGCGATCGACCTGTGCAAGCTGTCCGGCCTGCCGCCGGTCGGCGTCATCAGCGAACTGATGAACGACGACGGCACCGTGATGAAGGGCGCCCAGGTGGTGGCGTTCGCGGCGAAGAACAATCTCAAGCACGTCACCATCGCGGACATGATCTCCTACCGCCAGGCCCGCGAGAAGCTGATCGAGCGCGTCTCCAGCTTCACCGTCGATAGTCCGATCGGCCCGCTGGAAGGCCACGCCTACCGCTCGCCGTTCGATCCGATCTACCACGTCGCCTTCGTCTATGGCGGCATCGGCGACGGCCGCAACGTGCTGACCAGGTTCCACAAGCCCAACATCCTGAAGGACATGTTCGCCGGCCCCTCGAGCGTGGTGGCGGCGCTGACCCGGATCAAGAAGGAAGGCCAGGGCGTGCTGGTTTATCTGCGCGACGGCGCCGCCGGCGTGCCGGTCGAGCCGCTGGACGGGCCGAAATCGGCCGAGGACGACCGCAACCGGCAGTGGCGCGAGGTCGGCGTCGGCGCCCAGATCCTGCGCGACCTGGGGGTGTCCTCGATCCGCCACCTGACCTCCTCGACCCACGACTACAAGGGCCTCTCCGGCTTCGGCATCGAGATCGCCGCCACGGTGCCGTTCGAGACGTGAGGGCCGGGACGGTGGTGGGGTAGGGCGGGAACCAGCTCCGCGAGGCAGGGAGCCGGCGCCGTTGCCACATCCTCCGCGTCACCCGCGGGCAACCGGATCCGGCCTTCGGCCGGTCCGGCTGTAAACTTGACCCGCGGGTCCACTCTTTCCTGCCGTGCCGTGCGGCAAAGCGTGGATGGCCGGGTCAAGCCCGGCCATGACGCAGAAAACGGGGCGAGCGCGGGGCAAAAATGTGGGCACCGCGCCGCGACATCACCGCCCGTCATCCCGGGGCGGCGCGATAGCGCCGAGCCCGGGATCCATACCCCCTGCAACAAATGTGGTTGCAGCGCCCGCCGGTGGCCCAAGTCGACGCAGGGCGTATGGTTTCCGGGCTCGCGCGCCCCTCGTGCGGGCGCCCCGGCAAGACGCCAAAAAATTTTAAGCTTGAAAATGTTTACCGGCGCCCTATTTTTGCGCCCGACATACGCCCAAGGCCAACGCCAACCCCAAGGCCTGGGGCCGCCGCAGGGGGCCC
>JARLJA010000203.1 GCA_031291445.1 Xanthobacteraceae bacterium
CACGGAACGGGCCGCCGACGCCATGGCGGCGAGCCGCGCCGGCGCCGCCGCCAGCGCCGCGATCTCGGCCGCCAGCCGCTGGGGCGTGAATTCCGGCTGGACGATGCGGATCGCCGCCGCGGCCTGCTCCAAGGGACAAGCCACGGCTGGTAAGTTTCTCGCCCTCCTTGCCAATTATTGTTAACATTAAAGTGCAGGTCGAACCTCGACGCTGTTTAGGCCAGCAGGCTATCCCGGCGGACACGTACCATGAAATGGATCGCTGCACTCGATCTTGAAAAATGGGCAGAGACCGTCGGCGCTCGGACCACTTTTCCCGCGCTTATCGGCGACCTAATTCGCGCCTCAGCAAAAGAGATTGACGCCTACAGGTTTCCAAGCGGCGACAAAGGGCAAGTCAGGGGATTTGACGGGAACCTCGTCTCGGCCGCTGCACCACCCTTCGTTCCCGGAGGATCGTCCATTTGGGAGTTCGGCGTCAGTAGCAACGCCTCCGCAAAGGCCGAGAAGGACTATGCGAAACGCGTGAAGGAGATTCCGCGGGCCACTCGGCTAAAGACGACTTTCGTATTCGTTTCACCTCGAACCTGGGACAATCCGAAGGAGAAACTGCACGACTGGATCGAGGCAAAGAGGGCACGAAAGGAGTGGGCCGACGTCAAATATATTGACGGCGTTGGCGTCGAGGCATGGCTGGACGATCACCCCGCCGTTGCCGCACGCTATTCGCGATTTGAGCTCGGCCGCTATCCGAAGTTAGGAGCAAGAAGCACTGACGAATTTTGGGAAGAATATTCCACACGTTTCAATCCCAGTCTAACGGAGGAGGTCTTACTGTGCGACCGGGAAAAGCAGGCAGAACAGTTTCTGCTCAAGCTGGCGGAACCGGGCCCAATCATCCTTGCAGCCGACTCGCCTGATGAAGTCATCGCATTTGCAGTGGCTGCAATCCGGAAGGCAAAAGATGAGGTCCGACTTTTCCTCGAAGCAAGGACGCTAATTATAGACAACGAGGATGCCGTTTCGCTATTTGCAGGGAAATCTCGGCACACATTCTTTCCAAGAGGGCAGGCCCGTCAGCGAGCTGGGCTGTTGGCAAAAACGGCGCCAACGCTCGTCGCAATGGGAGGTGACCAACCCAACAAGAATTACGAAATTCTTACGCGCCCATCAAGCGCGAGCCTAGGCAAAGCTATAGGCACAATGGGCTTCCCGGACGAGCAAGGATACCAACTCGCAAGATCCTGCGGACGAAGCGTTACAATACTATCTCGTTTAATTCCTGGTGGCGCCGCGGAAACGCCCGAATGGATTAACCGCGGAGCGACCCTAATTCCTGCTTTGCTAGCTGGAGGCTGGACCACGACTTCATCTGGCGACCTAGGTGTTCTAAGCAGGCTCGCAAATGGTCGCAGTTATGCCGAATTCGAAGCGGATCTGCGACCTTTCACGAGACTTCAAGATCCTCCCATTGATCGCGTCGGAGACGTCTGGAAGATAAGAGCGCCCGTCGATGCTTTTGTCCATCTGGGTCACCTCATCGGCGTCGACGATCTGCAGCGCCTCAAAAATGCGGCCACTGACGTCTTTTCGCGGGTTGAAGAGTCCCCTAATCCAGACGACCTCTTTCAACTTAAACCTAAGGCTTCGGAAGGATCCAGTGCTTGGCTCCGCGAGGGTTTAGCCACCACACTATTACAGATCGCCACTCTTCATGTTCCTGCCGCGCTGGTGATCCCCGGCTCCACTCCACAGAACTACGTTAATGAATTGGTGCGGGCACTGCCGGGTCTATCTGAAGATCATCGACTCTTGGCCAGTCTGAAGAACGAACTCGCCCTTTTGGCAGAGGCCGCTCCCGACCCTTTGTTGTCGGCCCTCGAGCACCTGCTCGAGGGTGACGCAGAGAAAATCCGGCCGATCTTCAGCGAGTCCGAACATCTACTGGCCCCGTCAAGCGCACATACAGGTTTGCTCTGGGCCCTTGAGACTCTGGCGTGGGACCCATTGCTACTTCGAAGAGTCACCTTGGTTCTCGCACGTCTTGCCGCCATCGATCCTGGAGGGCGACTACTAAATCGGCCAATTAATACGCTGCGTCAAATTTTTCTATCGTGGCTTCCCAATACAAACGCAAATGTGCAGCAGCGACTTGCTGTGCTCGATTACATCATCCCGCGTCTACCCACTGTTTCTTGGGATCTGCTCGTCAAACTGTTTCCAAGGGACAGCGACACATCTACGCCAAGTCAGACACCTCGATTCCGTGAAGCCGGAGCTTCCGAGCGCGAGACCCTTACCTATGCGGTCGTGTGGGAAAGTCAGCGGGGAATTGTCTCACGCGCCCTGGATTTGGCGGGCGATGACCCGCAACGTCTCGCGACAATTATTGGGGCACTAGGGAACTTTGAGCCTGAGCAGCGCTTGCGAGCGCTGGGGCTAATTGACACCTATCTCGGTCGAGCCGCCGAGGGGGACCACCGAGCAATTTGGTTGGCATTGCGGGACGAGGTAAATCGGAATCGAGCATTTTCGGATGCCGACTGGTCTCTTCCGCCAGAGGAGTTGGAGCAGCTTGAACTCGTGGTCCGCCGCCACCAACCCAACAATCCGATCGACCCAATTTCATGGCTATTTGATGACTGGACGCCGGATTTGGCGGACTCGCATGACGATCCGCTGAATGCAGTCGAAGCCGCGCGCCGAAAAGCAATAGAGAATCTACTAACAAACACGGGGATCGATGGCGTCCTCATCTTGGCGGAACGCGTAAAGTTACCTCAATGCGTAGCTACTGCATTTGCAGAAATAAACAGCAGTTTGAACGACTATGAAGCGCTAATTCTTCGAGCGCTGAGCCACAGCGAGTTGGTCCAATTTGCTACAGTTTTGTCGGGCGCCGCGAAACGCAAGTTTGTTTCGTGGCCAAGTCGCCTTAAGAGCCTCGCCGATCACGAAGGCTGGTCTTCGGACGCAATTGCATCTCTGATGTTGGCATGGCCAGACAATCGCGAGACGTGGATGACCGTTAAGGAATTTGGGCCTGCCATTGAGGACGGGTACTGGTCGCAGAAGTACCCGTTCCCGCCGGAGGGAGATGCTGATGACCTCGGATTTGCCGCTCGACGGTATATGAGCGCGGGACGCGCGACCGCAGCAATAGATGCTGTGCATAGACGCATCGGCGAGATTCCCATCAACTTAGTATTCGACATGCTTGACGCAGTTTTGTCAGAGATAAGCACCAGCAAGAGAAGCATAAGCAATATGCTCGTGTATCACCTGGAAAAGATTTTCGAGGTCCTTGAAAATAGAAAGGACGTTGCCATCGAGGAAATTGCGCGGCGCGAGTATGCTTATTTGCCGCTGCTCCGGCATCGCAAGAAGCCGCTCGTACTACACCGCATTATGGCAGAAAGTCCGAAATTTTACGTTTCTGTTATTAGTGATACCTTCAAGGCAGCCTCGGCAAAGGAAGAAGAGACTTCTGAAGAAAAGCGCGCGCGAGCTAGCGCGGGCTACCGACTACTTAGTTCCTTCAAATCAGTTCCAGGTGAAGACCGCGGCTCCGTGGATTTCGGAACTCTGCAAACGTGGACCTTTGGAGTCCGACAGGAAGCTATAGAGGTAGACCGCGCGAGGGTAGCGGACCAATATATTGGGCATATCCTGGCTCATGCGCCACTGGATAAAATTGATAACTTTTGGCCAGACCAATCGGTCCGTATACTATTGGAGCAGCTGGATTCAGACGATGTTGAGAACGGTTTGCTGGTCGAGCGCTCTAATATGCGCGGGCCGCATTGGAGGTCGCTTTACGAAGGTGGGGTTCAGGAGCGAACTCTTGCGGAACAGTACAAAATTTGGGCAAAAGGCACGGCCAACTGGCCGAGAACTTCCGCAACGTTGCAGCGGATTGCCCAAAAATACGAACGCGATGCCGAATACGAAGATATAAGAGCGCAGCAAGACAAGTTGAAGGATTGATTCTCTGCCCGCGCCGCGCACACATGCGGCGGCGCCGTCTAAACTTCCGCGACCCGCGCCACCAGGTCCGCAAGCCGTGCCGCCGCGTCGAGCGTGCCCACGGAACGGGCCGCCGACGCCATGGCGGCGAGCCGCGCCGGCGCCGCCGCCAGCGCCGCGATCTCGGCCGCCAGCCGCTGGGGCGTGAATTCCGGCTGGACGATGCGGATCGCCGCCGCGGCCTGCTCCAGCACGCCGGCGTTGGCAAACTGGTCCTGGTCGATCGCGCCGGGCAGCGGCACCAGGATCGACGGCCGGCCGATCGCCGCAAGCTCGGCGACGGTGCCGGCGCCCGAACGCGAGACCACGAGGTGGCACGCGGCGAGCCGCGCCGGCAAGTCGGTGAAGAACGGCTGCAGCTCCGCATTGACGGCGAGCCGGTCGTAGACCGCGCGGACCCGCGCCATGTCCTCCTCGCGGACCTGCTGGACCACGACGAGCCGCGGCCACAGCGCCGCGTCGAGCCGCTCGAGCGCCGGCGGCACGATGTCCGCCATCACCCGCGCGCCCTGGCTGCCGCCGACCACCAACAGGCGCAGCGGCCCGCCCGGTTCGGGCGGCACGAACGGCACGCCGGCCGCGGCCAGGATCGCCGGACGCAGCGGCGTCCCGGTCAGCGTCGCTTTCACCGCCAGCGCGGGATCGTGATCAAGCACCCCCGGCAGCGAGGTGGCGATCGCCGTGACGCCGCGCGACAGAAACTTGTTGGCCCGCCCCATCACCGCATTGGCGTCGTGGATCAGGGTCGGCACGCCTCGCAGTCTTGCCGCGACCAGCGGCGGCAAGGTCGGATAGCCGCCGAACCCGACCACCGCCGCGGGCTTCAGGCGGCCGATCAGGGCGAAGGCGCGCAAGCCGCCCATGCCGAGCAGCGCCGCGGTTTTGGCCAGCGCCAGCGGCGAGCGTCCGCGCACCGTCTCGCTCTCCACCACGTCGATCATGTCGGGCGAAAACAGGCCGCTGTAGCGCAACGCGCGCGCGTCGGTGACAAGGCGCACCCGATAGCCGCGCTTCAGGAGCTCGGCGCCAAGCGCCTCGGCCGGAAACAGGTGGCCGCCGGTGCCGCCGGCGGCCAGCAGGATGAGAGGGGCATCCGCCATGGTGTCAGGCCGGCTGGCGCGCGCCATAGGCGGCGTCGATCGATTGAACCTCGATGCTCGACCGCAGCCGGGTCAGCGCCAGCATCATGCCGACGCCGTAGGCGAGCGACACCATCGACGAGCCGCCATAGGAAATGAACGGCAAGGTCATGCCCTTGGCGGGCATCAGGTGCAGGTTGACCGCCATGTTGATGGCAGCCTGGACACCGAACAGGATCGCGAGCCCCGAGGCGGCGAAGCGCGTGAACAGGTCGTCGCTGGCGTAGGCGCGCGACAGCGTCCGCAGCACGATGAAGGCGAACAGCGCGAGCAGCACCAGGCAGAGGATGATGCCGAACTCCTCGGCCGCCACCGCATAGACGAAGTCGGTGTGGCTGTCCGGCAGGATCCGCTTCACGGTGCCCTCGCCCGGCCCCTGGCCGAACCAGCCGCCGTGGCTGAAGGATTCGGTCGCCATGTCGACCTGGAAGGTATCGCCCGACGCCGGATCCATGAAGCGCTTGATGCGGCCGGCGACGTGCGGCACCAACAGATAGGCCGCGAACAGCCCGGCGGACGCGGCCCCGGCGAGGCCGAACACCCAGATGATCCGCATGCCGGCGATGAAGAACAGCGAGCCCCAGACGATCAGGATCAGCATGGTCTGACCGAAATCCGGTTCGGCGACCAGCAGTGCCACCAGCGACAGCAGCAGCACCAGCGCCATGGAGGTCGCCGGCATTTCCGGGCGGCGCGCCGATTCCGAGAACAGCCAGGACACCAGCACCACGAAGGCGGGCTTGGCCGCTTCCGAGGCCTGGATGTTGACGCCGAGGATGGTGATCCAGCGCCGCGCGCCTTTGACCTCGGGGCCGATCACGAGGGTGGCGACGATCAGGGCGACGCTGAGGGCGAACACGATCAGCGCACTGCGGCGGATCTGGCGCGGGGAGAGGAACGACACCGCGACCATCACCGTGAACGACGGCAGCAGGAACAGGACGTGGCGGTTGAAGAAGTGGAACGGGTCGAGACCGATGCGCGCCGCGACCGGCGGGCTCGCTGCCAGCGACAGGATGATGCCGGCCAGCATCAGGGTGACCAGGGCGGCAAGCTGCAGCCGGTCGACCGTCCACCACCATTGACTGAACGGGGTGCGTTGCTCGCGTGAAATCATCGCCGATCCTGCGCCAAGAGACCTCTCATTGGTCGCGCAACATGGTTTCCAGACCGTTAAGGGATTCGAAAGAATTGCCGGCCGGTCAACCTTCCGCGGCTTCCCGCTCCATGTCGCGGCCGGACAGGTCCTCGCCCTGCATGTTGGCGTATTCGCGCGCCATCTCCCGCATCAGGAACTTGGCGGGAACGTCGTGATACGACCCGTGGTCGCTGACATACTGCATGTAGGTACGGCCGGCGCCGTCGAACGGGTGCAGCAGCGCGTCGGTGTGGCCGTCGAAGTCGAGCGGCGCGACGCCGACCTTGGCGCACAGCGTGGCATTGAAGGTCGGGGTCGCCTTGCGCCAGGCCCCGTCGACATGGACTTCGGTGTAGCCGTGCCAGGTGAAGACGTCGGTACCCATGCTCCGGCGCAGCTTCTCGGTGGTGAGGTGGTTGCGCACGTCGGCGAATCCGACGCGGGAGGGAATGCCGTGGACGCGGCACACCGCGGCGTAGAGCGCCGCCTTGCCGACGCAATAGCCGTTGCCGGCCGCCAGCACGCTCGAGGCCCGGAACACCTCGGACGTGCGCATGTCGACGTAAGGGTTATAGCGGATGCCGTCGCGCACCGCGCGGTAGAGCAGGCTGGCCTTGTCGCGCTCGCCGGCGTCCGCCGGAACTTCAGTCCGGGCGAAATCCTGGACGGCCGGGTGATCGCTGTCGATGTATTCGCCGGGCGCGGTGTAGAGGCGGCGGATGGTGTCGGAGAGAGCTTCGGTCATGATCCAGAGTAGCAAGCCGCAGCTGCCGGGTTCAATCGCGGATTTGGCGTCCTATACCGCCTCGATTCCGCCGAGCGCCATCACCAACTCGCGGAAGCGCTGGCCGCGGATCTCGAAGTTGCGGAACTGGTCGAACGAGGCGCAGGCCGGCGACAGCAGCACCACCGGCTGACCAGCAAGCCCCGCGGCCTCGGCGTCGCGGGCCGCCTGCGCCACCGCGACGTCGAGGGTGCCGCTGATCTCGTGTGTCACCGCGCTGCCGAGCGTCGCGGCGAAGTCGGCCGCCGCCTCGCCGATCAGGTAGGCCTTGCGGATGCGGGGGAAGAACTCGCGCAGCGATTCGATGCCGCCGGTCTTGGGCTTGCCGCCGGCGATCCAGAAGATGTCGTCGAACGACGACAACGCCCGCGCCGCGGCGTCGGCGTTGGTGGCCTTGGAATCGTTGATGAACATCACTTGGCCCTTGCGGCCGATCTGTTCCATCCGGTGGACCAGGCCGGGAAAGCTGCGCAACCCGTCCTGCAGAGCCCTGAAATCGACGCCGAGCGCCAGCGCCGCCGCCGCGGCGCAGGCCGCGTTCTGGGCGTTGTGCAGGCCGCGCAGCGAGCCGATGCCGCCGATCCGGGCGATGTCGGTGCGGGCGCCGCCGGCCGCGCGCACCAGGGTCTCGTGGTCGAGATAGACGCCGTCGGCGAGCGGCCGCTTGACGGAAATGCGGATCACGCGGCCGCCGCCGTGTTCGACCCGGTCGGCCGCCGACTGGCACCACTGATCGTCGACGCCGACGATGGCGGTGCCGCCGCGCTGCACGCCGGCCACCAGGCGCTCCTTGACGGCGGCGTAGTGCGCCAGCGTGCCGTGGCGGTCGAGGTGATCCTCGCTGACGTTGAGGAGAACGCCGACCAGGGGATCGAGCGAGGGGCAGAGATCGATCTGGTAGGACGACATCTCGACGACATGGACGCGGCCGAGCCGCGGCGGCTCCAGCGACAGGATCGCGGTGCCGATGTTGCCCCCCATCTGCACGTCGTGCCCGGCGGCCCGCATCAGGTGCGCGATCAGCGCGGTGGTGGTCGACTTGCCGTTGGTGCCGGTGATGGCGACGAACGGCGCCGACGGCGCGTGGCGACGGCGCTCGCGGCAGAACAGCTCGATATCGCCGATCACCTCGATGCCGGCGCGCCGGGCGGCCAGCACCGACCAGTGCGGAACCGGATGGGTCAGCGGCACCCCGGGCGTCAGCACCAGCGCCGCGAACGAAGTCCACGGCGCCGTGCGCAGGTCGGCGGTGGTGAAGCCGGCGGCCGCCGCGTGCGCGATCCTCCCGGCATCGTCGTCGCCGGCGACGACGTCGGCGCCGCCGGCCCGCAGCGCGTGGCAGCACGCCAGCCCCGAGCCGCCGAGGCCGAACACCGCAACCGTCTTGCCGGCGAAACTGGTGACGGGGATCACGGCCTCACCTCAGCTTGAGCGTCGACAGCCCGGCGAGCGCCAGCATCACCGCGATGATCCAGAACCGGATCACGATCTGCGGCTCGGTCCAGCCGAGCTGCTCGAAGTGATGATGGATCGGCGCCATCTTGAACACCCGCTTGCCGGTGAGCTTGAACGAGGCGACCTGCACGATCACGGACACCGCCTCGAGCACGAACAGGCCGCCGATCACGGCGAGCACGATCTCGTGTTTGACCGCGACCGCGATCGAGCCGAGCATCCCGCCGAGCGCCAGCGAGCCGGTGTCGCCCATGAAGATGGAAGCCGGCGGCGCGTTGAACCAGAGGAAGCCGAGCCCGGCGCCGAGCACGGCGCCGCACAGCACCGAGAGCTCGCCGGTGCCGGCGACATAGTTGATCTGCAGGTAATCGGAGAACACCGCGTTGCCGGTCAGGTAGGAGATCATGCCGAACGACAGCGCCGCGATCATCACCGGCACGATGGCGAGGCCGTCGAGGCCGTCGGTCAGGTTGACGGCATTGCCCGCGCCGACCACGATGAAGGCGCCGAACACCACGAAGAACCAGCCGAAATTCAGCGCGATGTCCTTGAAGAACGGCAGCACAAGAGAGGTCGACAGCGGGCCGTGCCCGAGCCAGACGAAGGCGAAGCAGGCGGCGCCGGCGATGACGAACTCGATGGCGAGCCGGGTCCGCCCGCTGAAGCCGGCATGGGTCTGCTTGGTGACCTTGAGATAGTCGTCGTAGAAGCCGACGAAGCCGAAGCCGAGCGTTACCGCCAGAACGACCCAGACGTAGGGGTTGCGCGGGTTGGCCCACAGCACGGTCGAGACCACGAGGCCGGACAGGATCATCAGGCCGCCCATGGTCGGCGTGCCCTTCTTGGTGACCAGATGCGAGGCCGGGCCGTCGGTGCGGATCGGCTGGCCCTTGCCCTGGCGGATCCGCAGATTGTCGATGATCCAGGGACCGAACAGGAACACGAACAGCGCGGCGGTCACCATCGCGCCGCCGGTGCGAAACGTGATGTAGCGAAATACGTTGAATACGGGAATCGTGCTGGACAGATCGATCAGCCAGTAAAACATTCAAACCGCCTTACCTGATGTCCGGCTCAATCCGCGGACACCCTTCAATCAGCTTTTCCGGCGCCCTTATACGAACGCGACACCCCTGCGAACATTAGCATAATTGAGCAAAATTGCGTGTTCTCGCCCGTGGCCCGGACCTCGGGACACGCCTCAGGCGGGCGAGGATCAATGCCGGTCTAGACGTCGTCGAACGCGGCATTGGCGGGAAAGCGCTTTTCAAGCGCCTGGACGATGACCTTCATCCGGGAACCGAGCGATCCCTTGACCATCACCGCATCGCCCGCCCGCAGCGCCCCGACGACCGCCGATTCGAGCGCCGCCGAGGTCTCCGCATAGCCGCCCCGGCGCGCCGATGGAAGGGCATCCCACAGGTTTCGCATCAAGGGGCCGCAGCAGAACACCAGGTCGACCCGGTTGGCGAGGATCGGCTCGCCCAGCGCGCGGTGCAGGTCGGGCCCGCTCGCGCCCAGTTCGAGCATGTCGCCGAGCACGGCGATGCGCCGGCCGCGCGGCGCCACCGTCGCCTGGCCCAGCACGTTCAGCGCCGCCGCCATCGAGGCGGGGTTGGCGTTGTAGCTCTCGTCGATCAGGGTCGAAGTCCCCTGCGGCAGCGCGAGCGTGACCTGGACGCCGCGGCCGGCCGCCGGCCGGAATTCCGCGAGCGCGAGCGCTGCCGTGACGAGATCGGCGCCCACCAGTTGCGCGGCGGCGAGAACGGCCAGCGAATTCATCGCCATGTGGCGGCCCGGCATGCCGATCTTGTAGGTGATGTCCTGGCCGAGGATGGCGGCGTGAACCGCGGTGCAGGACGGATGCAACGAGACGTCGAGCAGGCGTGCGTCCGCCTCCGCCGCCGCGCCGAAGGACACGATCCGGGCGATGCCGCGCGCCTCGGCGCTGCGCCTCAGGCGCGCGAACTGTGCGTTGTCGCGGTTGAGCACCGCCGCGCCGCCCGGTTCGACGCCGGCGAAGATCTCGGCCTTGGCGTCGGCGATCGCCTCGATGCCGGTGAAGAACTCCAGGTGGACCGGCTCCACGGTGGTGATGATCGCGACGTGGGGACGCGCCATCCTGACCAGCGGCTCGATTTCCCCGGCATGGTTCATGCCGATCTCGAACACCGCGAAGGCGGCGTCGGCGGGGCAGCGCGCCAGCGTCAGCGGCACGCCCCAGTGATTGTTGAAGGAGGCCACCGAGGCGTGGGTGCGGCCCTGGCCGCCGAGCACGTGGCGCAGCGCCTCCTTGGTCGAGGTCTTGCCGACCGATCCGGTCACCGCGATAACCCGCCCGCCGAGCCGCGCTCGCGCGGCGACGCCGAGCGCGACCAGCGCTCCGAGCACGTCCGGCACAACCAGCAGCGGCATGGTGTCCGCAAACCTGTGGCGCTGGGCCTGCGCCACGACCGCGACCGCGGCGCCGTTGGCGAGCGCGGCAGCGACAAACTCATGGCCGTCATGGAGGTCGCCCTTGATGGCGAAATAGGCCTCGCCCGGTGCGACCGTGCGGCTGTCGATCGAGATGCCGGTGATGGCCCGCGGCAGCGCGCCGCTCGGCGCCGCCAACATCGCGGCGACCATGTCGTCGATGTGCCACAACGCCTGCGCGCTCATGCCTTGGTCTCCGCCAGCGCGGCCGCCACCGCGTCGTGATCGCTGAACGGCAGCACCTTGCCGTCGACGATCTGTCCGGTCTCGTGGCCCTTGCCGGCGACCAGCAGCGCGTCGCCGGGCTTGAGCATGGCGACGCCGGCGCGGATCGCCGCGGCGCGATCGCCGATCTCGCGCGCGCCTTGCGCAGCCGCCAGAATGGCGGCGCGGATCGTCGCGGGCTGCTCGCTGCGCGGGTTGTCGTCGGTGACGATCACGACGTCGGCGAACTGCGCCGCGATCGCGCCCATCAGCGGCCGCTTGCCGGCGTCGCGATCGCCGCCGGCGCCGAACACCACCACCAGCCGCCCCGGCGCATAGGGCCGCAGCGCCAGCAGCGCCTTTTCCAGCGCGTCGGGCTTGTGGGCATAGTCGACGAACACCGGCGCGCCGTTGCGTCCGCCGACCAGTTCGAGCCGACCCTTGGCGCCTTCGAGGCGCTCCAACGCAGCGAACACGCCGGCGGCATCGCAGCCGGTGCCGAGCGCGAGCGCCGCCGACACCAGCGCGTTCTCGATCTGGAATTCGCCGACCAGCGGCAACCGCAGCGCGTAGGTCTCGCCGCCATGGGCCAACGTCAGGCGCTGGGTGAAGCCGTCGATCGCGGCCGCGACCAGCCGGATGCCGTGGTGCGCGTCACCGCGGCGCCCGACCGCGAACAGCCGCAGGCCGCGGCGCCGCGCCACGTCGATCACCGCCGCGGCGTGCTCGTGATCGGCGGCGACCACCGCGACGCCGTCCGGCACGACGAGATCGCCGAACAGGCGCAGTTTCGCCGCCAGATAGTGCTCGAGCGTGGGGTGGTAGTCCATGTGGTCGCGCGACAGGTTGGTGAACGCGGCGGCGCCGATCCGGACCCCGTCGAGGCGGTGCTGATCGAGCCCGTGCGAGGACGCTTCCAGCGCCAGATGGGTGACGCCTTCACCTGCGATTTCATCCAGCATGCGATGCAGCGCGATCGGATCGGGCGTGGTCAGCGAGCCGTAGACCGACCGGGTCGGCGTCACCAGGCCGACGGTGCCGATGCTGGCGGCGGAAAAGCCCTGAGCCTGCCAGATCTGGCGCGTGAAGGCGGCGACCGAGGTCTTGCCGCTGGTCCCGGTCACTGCCGCGATGGTGGAGGGCTGGCGGGGGAAGAACCGCGCCGCCGCCAGCGCCAGCAGGCGCCGGGCATTGGCGACCCGAACCAGCGGCACGGCGACGGCGTCGACGCGCGCATCCTGCTCGCAGACCACGGCGACCGCGCCGGCTGCCACGGCCTCGGCGACATAGCGGGCGCCGTCGGCCTTGCTGCCGGGAAGCGCGAAGAACACGTCGCCGTGCCTTACGCCGCGGCTGTCGACCGCCAGCCCGCCGAGCGCGACCGCGCCGGTCGCGGCGTCGAGGCCGGCATCATCGCCGAGAAGATCCCGCAGCTTCATATCAGCGCCAAATCCTGTCGTGCCACGGTACCGTGGCGACACTGTTGGGTCGGGACGCCTGACTCTCACCAGCGCCGGCGTTTCGCGCGCCTGCGCTTACCGGCTTTCCTTCGATGCCGCAAGAATAAGGCGCTCCGCGGGCGGCAGATCGAAGCGCGGCTCGATGCCGAGCAGCGGCGCGATTCGCGCGATCACCTTGCCGCCGGTCGGCACCGCGTTCCAGCCGGAGGTGATGAAGCCGTGGGTCTCGGGCAGCGACTGCGGCTCGTCCAGCATGACCAGCAGCTGGTATTTCGGCGCGTCGGCCGGGAAGATCGCGGTGAACGCGGTGAGCACGCGCTTCTTGGCGTAGCGGCCGTTGATCACCTTTTCCGCCGTGCCGGTCTTGCCGCCGACATAGTAGCCCGGCACGTCGGCCTTGCGCGCGGTGCCGATCTCGGCGTTCAGCCGCAGCAGAAACCGCATCTTGTCGCTGGTGTCCGGCTTGATGACCCGCTTGGCGACCGCCATGGCCTCGGCCTCGGTGCGCTTCAGGAAGGTCGGCGGAATCAGGTAGCCGCCGTTGACCAGCGCGTCGATGCCCATCACCGCCTGCAGCGGCGCCACCGCCACGCCGTGGCCGAAGGCGATGGTCACGGTGTTGAGCTCGCCCCAGCGATGCGGCACCAGCGGCGCCGCGCTTTCCGGCAATTCGGTGCGCAGCCGCTGCAATTGTCCCATCTTGGCGAGGAAGGCCTTGTGGGCCTCGACGCCCTGCCCGAGCGCGATGCGCGCAGCGCCGATGTTCGACGAGAAGGTGAAGACCTCCTTCATGTTGATGAAGCGGCCCTTGGGCTCGTCGTCGTGGATCGTGAACTTGCCGTAGTGCAGCGGCCCGCGATCGTCATACATCGAGTTGAGGTTGGCCTTGCCGGAATCCAGCGCCATCGCCAGCGTGAAGGCCTTGAAGGTCGATCCCATCTCGTAGACGCCGGTGGTCAGCCGGTTGATGCGGTCGGGGTCGTGCGCCTCCTTCGGATTGTTGGGGTCGAAGTCCGGCAGCGAAACCATGGCGACGATCTCGCCGGTGTGGACGTTGCTGACGAGGCCGGAGGCGGCCTTGGCGTGGAATTTCTCACGCGCCCTGAGCAGCTCGTCGCGCAGCGCGTGCTCGACGCGCAGGTCGACCGACAGTTCCACCGGCTGCTGCTGGCGGTCGCTGGCGAAGCCGGCGCGATGCAGGTCGGCGAGGCCGTTGTTGTCGAGCCATTTCTCGATCCCGGCGATGCCCTGGTTGTCGATGTTGACGAGCCCGATGAGGTGCGCAACCTCCGGCCCGCTGGGGTAGACCCGCTTGTTCTCGCGCAGGAAGCCGATGCCGGGGATGCCGAGCCGGTGGATGTCCTGCTGCTGCTGCGGGGTGATTTCACGCTTCAGCCAGACGAAGCCCTTGCGCGCCGACAACCGCTGGCGCACCTCGCCGGTCTCGAGGTCCGGCAACGTGGCGGTGAGCAGTTCGATGGCTTCGTCGGTGTCGATGATGCGGCGCGGCTCGCCGTAGAGCGAGGGCGCCTTGACGTCGGTGGCGAGGATTTCGCCGTTGCGGTCGACGATGTCCGGCCGCGCGGTCGCGGTGGCGTCCTGCGCCACGCCGCGGCGCATGCCGTGGCTGTCGCCGACCACCGCGTAGGTCACCAGCCGGGCCGCGATCACCGCGTAGACCGCGGCGAAGATCAACATGATGAAGCCGATCCGGGCGCGCGCCTTGGCGCTGCGGTCCTTGCGGCCGTAGAGCAGCCCGCGGACGAGGCGCTGGCGCAGCGGCAACGTCGGTGCGGGAGTGGCGAGGGCTGCGTCGGTCACTTCGCCGTCTCCTGCGGCTTGGCGGGCACCGATCCGGTGATGCTCGCGGGATCGAAGGCGTCGAGCATCGCGCCGATCGGGTCGCGGCTCCGGGCAAAGCTCGGCGGGCGATCCGGCAGGTTCTTCAGCGAATCGTATTGCGGGCCCTCGATCGGCTTGAGCTCGAGGTGACGCTCGACCAGCCCCTGCAGGCGCAGCGGCGCCTCGAGCCTGGACCACTCCGCCCGCAGGGTTCCAATGGCGTCGCGCTCATCACGGATTTCCGCCCGCAGGCGCAGCACCTTCTCGGTGCGCACCGTCGATTCCATCTTGATGCGATAGACATAGGCTGCGGCGAAGACCAGCGCGCAGATCACGAAGAGGTGGACGATGCGCATGCCTCAGCCCTCCCTCAGCACGCTGTCGAGCGACGGCCAGTCCGACATCGCCTCGGCCGGGAAGGCAGGCGCTGCGGTGCGTTCCGCCGCGCGCAGCTTGGCCGAGCGGGCCCGCGGGTTGGCCTCGGTCTCGGCGGCGTCGGCGATCACCGGGCGCTTGGTGAGGATCGCGAAGCTGGGCGGACGGCTTTCGAGCTCCGGCAGGTGGCGCGAACCGCCCGCCACCTTGCCGCGCGCGGCGAGGAAGGTCTTGACGATGCGGTCTTCCAGCGAGTGGAACGAGACCACGGCGAGCCGACCGCCCGGCCCGAGCATCCGCTCGGCGGCGCCGAGCGCCGTCTCGAGCTCGTCGAGCTCCTCGTTGACGAGGATGCGCAGCGCCTGGAACGTGCGGGTCGCCGGATGAATGTCATTGGGCTTGGCGCGGACCACGCGGGCGACGATGTCGGCCAGCGCGCGGGTCGTGGTGATCGGGGCGTCGCGGCGCGCGGCGACGATGGCGCGCGCGACCGCGCGGGAATGGCGCTCTTCGCCGAAGATGTAGATGACGCGGGCGAGGTCGGCCTCTGAGGCGCGCGCCACAACGTCGGCGGCGGACGGACCGGACTGCCCCATGCGCATGTCGAGCGGGCCGTCGAGGCGGAACGAGAAGCCGCGGGCGGCCTCGTCGAGCTGCATCGACGACACCCCGACATCCATGACGATGCCGTCCACCGCGCTGCACCCCTGCGCCGCGCAGACCTCGGCGAGGTTCGAGAAGCGATCTTCGACCAGGGTGAGCCGACCGGCGGCGGCGTCCACCAATGGCGCGCCGCCGGCGATCGCCGAGCGATCGCGGTCGATGCCGATCACCTGCGTGCCGTCGACCGCGAGCAGCAGCCGCGAATAGCCGCCACCGCCGAAGGTGGCGTCGACATAGACGCCACCGGCACGCGGCGCCAGCGCATCGACGGCCTGGCGGCCGAGCACGGGAATGTGGCGGGCCGTCATGGCGCCTGCTCCGCTGCAACGCACAACACGATCGCCGTCATCGGCCAGCCTCCGCGCCATTCGCGGAACCCGGACGCCGAGGCGGCGGCGCTGCGCGCACGGCGAAGCGCCCCGACCACGGAAGGAATCGAAGGCATCCCGGCGTCCGCATCGGAGGTGCTGGCCAATCATGAAACTTAGCGACCGACAGTGACACTCTGCGTCCGAATTCGAGGTCCGCATCGGTGGCGCGACAGCCTGCAAGGGCTGCCGCGGCAAGCGGGCGGCCACCCCTCAGTAACAAGGGTTAACGTTAAGGAACCGTTGACGATCGGCCCAATCTTTTGCCGTCCCGCGGTTTTTGTCGCCGGGCGGCGCCGGAAACCAGGAGGATGTGGATACCCTCGGCTTGAGCGCGCAAATCATTTGCATCGCCCGGATCGCGGCAGGATAGTGATGCGGGGGTTCCCGGTCGGCTGCGGCAGCATTTCGCCACGGCGAGGGCCGGGTTCTTGGTTCGCAGTTTTCCCTGTTCGCGCCAGCGCTCGTCGCCCGGGCGTCGCGAGGCATCTCGGAGTGCCCTGCGATGATCAGGTTGTGTCGAGCGCCGGTCAACTCGCAATCTGGTGCCGCGTTCGATGGGATGTTTCGAATCGGCGGCGCCGGCGTTCGGCGCTGACGTGGGTCGTGACGGCCGACGGAACCCGCAATAGCTGGGGATCGTCGCGCCAAAGCCCATAGCTCGCCGCGCTCCTGCCGGGTTTGAGTGTCACATGGGAATCGCTTTGGGGACGTTCGTATCGGCTGACGTCGAGATCAAACGACAGCGTACCCTGTCGTCTCCTTGGGTTCACGCTGCGATGCAGACATTCACGCCGGATTCATCGGTCGTATCCGATGTGATCCCTTCGGCCAATTACGGCGATCGGCGCAACAACCGCGCGCCGGACATGATCGTGCTGCACTACACGGGCATGGCCGACGCCGAGAGCGCGCTGACGCGGCTGTGCAAGCCGGGGACGGAAGTTTCCGCCCACTACGTGGTGCTGGAGGACGGCCGGATCGTGCAGTGCGTCCCGGAGGCGCTGCGGGCCTGGCATGCCGGCACCTCGACCTGGGGGGACGACACCGACATCAATTCCTGTTCGATCGGGATCGAGATCGTCAACGGCGGCCACGACTGGGGCTATCCGAATTTCCCCGCGCGCCAGATCGCGGCCGTGATCGCGCTGTGCCGCGGCATCATGCTGCGCCGCTCGATCGCCCGCCCGCGCGTGCTGGCGCATTCCGACGTCGCCCCCCATCGCAAGAAGGATCCCGGCGAGAAATTCCCCTGGCGCCTGCTGGCGAACTCCGGCGTCGGCCACTGGGTCCGTCCAGCACCGATTGCACGGGGCACGCGTGACGGGGACGGGCTCGCCCCCGGCGCGAGCGGGCCCGAGGTCGTGGCACTGCAGGAAAAACTCGCATTTTATGGTTACGGCGCGCCGCGCAACGGCCTCTACGACACCGCGACCATGGAAATCGTCGCGGCGTTTCAGCGCCATTTCCGGCCCGAACGGGTGGACGGCGTCGCCGACGCGTCCACGCTTGCGACCCTCGACGCCCTGATCGCCAGCATGCCGCAGATGCCGGCGCACTTGACCCCGCTGCCGCCGCACTCCATGACGTAGCCGTCAGTCGGCCGGACGGTCGCTCCCGCAACCGCCGAAAGGCCGCGGGGGAGGAAAGTCCGGGCTCCATGGACAGACGGTGCCGGATAACGTCCGGCGGGGGCGACCCCAGGGAAAGTGCCACAGAGAACGAACCGCCGGCGCCGCGGCGCCGGTAAGGGTGAAAAGGTGCGGTAAGAGCGCACCGCGCCTCCGGCAACGGAGGCGGCAGGGTAAACCCCACCGGGAGCAAAACCGAATAGGAACGGCATCGCGGACAGTTCGCTTTCGGGCGATAACTCCGCAGGGCATGTCTGGCTCGACCGTTCGGGTAGGTTGCTTGAGGCAGCGCGCAAGCGCTGTCCCAGAGGAATGACCGTCGCGTATCGCGCGCAAGCGCGGTGCCCTACAAAACCCGGCTTACAGGCCGGCTGATACTGATCATGAGAAGGGCTCGGCGCGAACACGCCGGGCCCTTCGCCTGTTGGATACGATGTCATTCCGCACGGTCCGCGCCAGCGGACCGATCCGGACTCTCGCGGTTTCGGTCACCGGGTTTCTTGAACTTCGAGATTCCGGGTTCGCGCGCTTGTTTGCGCCGTTCGCGACGGCCTCGCTCCGCTCGGCCTGCTCGGGCGTGCGCGCGCCCCGGAATGACGGCGGCAGAGACGCGTTCTCACGGCTTCGCGAAATACGGCACCAGCCGGTCGGTGAAGCGCTCGAACCGCGCCACCACCTTGTCGCCGATGGCGAGATCGCCGGCGCCATGCGCCATCATGCGAAAGCCCTCGGCGGCATCGACCAGCACGATCGTATAGGGCACATGCGCCTTCGCTTCCGGCGTCGCGGCGCGGCAGACCCGGGTCACCGCGTAGACTACGCCTTCGCCGCACGCGCGGTGACTTCGCGGCGCCGACGCACCACAGGCCGGGCAGAAGCCGCGCCGGAAGTACCACACCGCGGCACAGGCCGGGCACGACTGGTAGACAATCGCCGCCGCTCCCGCCGTCCAATCCACCGCTGTCGCGTCGCTCATCAGGCCTGCTCCAGCACCAGGCTGACATGGGAGGACAGCACGCCGCCGTCGCCATGCAGCAGCGCGACCGAGGCATCGCGGACCTGTCTTGCCCCCGCCCGCCCGGTCATCTGCAGCTGGGTCTCGACCAGATGCGCCATGGCGCCGCCGCAGCCGCAATGGCCGTAGCTCAGCAACCCGCCATGGGTGTTGAGCGGCAGCGCGCCATCGCGGTCGAAATGACCGGCGCGGGCGCGCTGCGCCGCCTCGCCGCGTGCGGCGAGGCCGAGCTCCTCCAGCAGCATGGCAAGCGTGATGGTGAAGCTGTCGTAGATCGCCGCATAGCGGATATCGGCGGCGACGACGCCCGAGCGGGCGCGGGCGCGGGCGAACGCCGCGGCGGCCCCGGTTGACGAGACGTCCGCGAGCGCCGAGACGTGCTGGTGCTGGTGGGCCTGGCCGCAGCCGCGGATCCGGACCCGGCGGTCGCCGGTCGCCTCGCGGCTGACGATGAACGCGGCCCCGCCGTCCGACACCGGGCAGCAGTCGAGCAGCTTGAGGGGCGTCGCGATCGGACGCGACGCCATCACGTCGGCGACGGTGACGGGATCGCGAAACTGGGCGCCGGGATGATCGCCCGCGGCGCGGCGCATCAGCACCGCGAATTCGGCGAGATCGGCTTCGCCGACGCTGAACTGGTGCATGTAACGCGACGCCAGCAGCGCGTAGTAGGCGGGAATGGTCGGCCCCAGCGGGACCTCGAAGTCGGGATGGCCGACCTGCGCCAGCGTCTGCATGGCGCTGTCGCGAGCCTGCCCGGTGAGGCGATTCTCGCCGGCCACCACCAGTATGGTGCGCACGGTGCCGGCCGCGACCAGTTCGTGGGCCAGCATCGCCATGGCAACCCCGGTCGCGCCGCCGACCTGGATGGCGTGAGCATAGGCCGGCCTGAGCCCGAAATGCTCGGCGAAGACGGTGGCGAGCATCAGATGCGGCATCGTCGTGGAATAGCCGCACAGCACGCCGTCGATGTCGGCCCGCTCGAGGCCCGCATCGGCGAGCGCCGCCGCGGCGGCCTCGCTCATCAGGTCGAGCGTGCTGCGGCCGTCATGCCGGCCGAACGGCGTCAGCCCCACTCCGGTGATGAAACTCATGTGAACCTGCGGCGCGCCCTGGACTCTCTGGGCCGCCAGCATGCCCGTCTCCGCCCCCGGATGGCAACCGTCCGCAAAGCCTGCCGCACGATGGTGCAAATGTTCGTAGCAGGACGCCGGTCTCAGTGCGCGTCGGCGGCGGCGCCGCCCATGCCGACCACCGGCTTGTCGACGAAGAAGACCAGCGTGCTGAGGCCGATGTAGAACACCGACAGCAGGAAGAACACGTCGGCGAAGCCCATCACCGAGGCCTGACGGTGCGTGATCAAGGTCAGTTCCTTCATCGCCATCATCGAGGCGTCGCCCAGACCCTGGAAGCGCTGGGTCAGCATGTTGAGGGTGTCGACCGCCGTGGCGTTGCCCCATGTGACCACGTCGTGCAGCCGGGAGATGTGCAGGTCGGTCCGATCGTTGATCATCTCGTTGATGATGGCCAGCCCGACCGCCCCGCCGAGATTGCGGGTGAGGTTGAACAGGCCCGACGCGTTCTTCATCAGCGAAGCGTCCAGCGTGCCGAGCGCGATGTTGTTGATCGGCACCATCGCCAGCATCATGCCGACGCCGCGGAACACCTGGGGCCAGAACAGCTCCCAGAAGTCGTAGTCGCGGGTCATCCCGGTCATCTGCCAGGTTCCCAGCGAGAACATCACCAGCCCGACCGCGATCATGACGCGCATGTCGAGCTTGAGCATCATGCGCCCGACCAGCGGCGCGCTGAGGAACATGCAGGCGCCCGACACGAACATGGTCTCGCCGATCATCATCGCGCTGTAGCCGCGGATCTCGGCGAGGTAGCGCGGATAGATGTAGGTCAGTCCGTAGAGGCCCATGCCGAGGCAGAAGGAGAACGCGCTGCCGAAGGCGAAGTTGCGGTTGCTGAAGGCCCGGATGTCGACGATCGGCTGCTTCGCCGTCAGCACACGGTAGAAGAACACGACCGCCGAGATCACGCAAACCGCAGCCAGCACCGCCACCGAGGGGTCCTGGAGCCACTCGTATTGCGGTCCCTCCTCGAGCACGTATTCGAGCGCGCCGAGAAAGCCGGCCATGGACAGCAGGCCGACCCAGTCGAACTTGTCGAGCAGCGAAAGATGCGGACGGTCGAAGTCGACCAGCGCCAGCACGCCGATGGTGATGCCGATGCCGGGCAGCACGTTGATGAAGAACAGCCAGTGCCACGACAGCGCGTCGGTCAGGTAGCCGCCGACGGTGGGGCCGACGGTCGGCGCCAGCGTCGCCACCAGGCCGATGATCGGCGAGACGATGTACATCTTGCTGCGCGGGAACACGGTGTAGGCCGAGGCGAACACGGTCGGGATCATGCCGGCGCCGAGAAAACCCTGGATCGCGCGCCACAGGATCATCTGCTCGATCGACGAGGTCATGCCGCACATCAGGCTCGAGGCGGTGAACCCGGCCGCCGAGATCGCGAACAGGTAGCGGGTGCCGAGCGCGCGCGACATGAAGCCCGACAGCGGGATCGCGATGACCTCGGCGATCAGGTAGGCGGTCTGCACCCAGGAGATTTCGCTGGAGGACGCCGACAGGCCGGCCTGGATCTCCGACAGCGACGCCGAGACGATCTGGATGTCCAGGATCGACATGAACATCCCGAACACCATGATCAGGAACGCGAACACCCGCCGCAGCACCAGCTGCTCGGACGGCGCCGCGTCATCATCCATCGTCGGGTCTGCTGAAGGCGTCTCGGCCATGGTCGGGGTCGGCCCTCTCAACAACTCATGAAGCGCAAATCATGACGCGCGGTCCGGCCGCGCGGCCGTTATCTGGCGACCGGCGCCTCGGCGCTGTCGCGGGTATCGACGTGCACCACCACCGACATGCCGGCGCGCAGCAGGTTTTCCCGGGCGACGACGGCCGGCACGCGGATGCGCACGGCGACGCGCTGCACGATCTTGGTGAAGTTGCCGGTGGCGTTGTCGGGCGGCAACAGGGTGAACACCTGTCCCGCGGCCGGCGACAGGCTGTCCACCACACCCTCGAGCTCGCGGCCGGAGACGCCGTCGACGGTGAAGCGCACCTTCTGGCCCGCCCGGATCCGCCCGAGCTGGGTCTCCTTGAAATTGGCGTCGATGAAGACCTCGTCGAGCGGCACCAGGTTGGCAAGCCGCTGTCCGACCTGGATGTAGTCGCCCGCATTGACGATGCGGTTGGAGAACACGCCGTCGATCGGCGCCCGCACCTCGGTGAAGGCAAGGTCGCGCTCGGCCTTCGCCAGCGACGTCTTCAACTCACCGAGCTGCCGCTCGGCCTCGATCTGCTGCGCCTTGACCACGTCGGTGTTGCGCTCCGCCGCCGCCACGGCCGCCTGCGCGCTCTGCACCGAGGCGATCGACTGGTCGCGCGTGGCCTGCGATTGCTCGAACGTCGCCTTCGAGGCGAAGCCCTTGTCGCTCAGCTGCTGCTGGCGGTCGAAGTCGAACTGCGCGCGCCTGACGCCGGCCTGCATCGAATCGAGCTGCGCCTTGGCCTGCTCCACCATGCTGACCTGGGCGTCGGCCTGCCGGCCGATGCGCGCGATGGTCGCTTCCTGGGTCGCGATCTTGGCGCGCGCGGAATCCACCGCGATCCGGTAGTCGCCGTCGTCGATCTTGATCAGGAGGTCGCCGGCGTGAACCGGCGCGTTGTCCTTGGGCATGATCGCGGCGATATGGCCGGCCACCCGCGCGCCGATCGTGGTGTTGTTGGCGCGGACATAGGCGTCGTCGGTGGTGATGATGAAGCGGCCCACCAGCACGTAATAGGTGCCATAGCCGACGGCGGCGAGCGCGATGGCCGCGCCGATTCCCATCAGCATCATGCGGCGGCGGCCGCCGGATTTGGCCGGCCGTGTCATGGTCAGCGGCGTCGCGACGTGGGTCGGCGCGGGCGCTTCCGCAGCCGGCGCGCGATCGGACACCACGTCCCGGCGCGCCTCCCCGGCGGGAACCGCGGCCGCACGCACGGCGGCGTCAGGACGACCGTCATGCGCCGACCCGGCTCGATCCGGCCCCGCGGGCTCCGGGCGGATCACACGAGCGGCTTGGTCACGTCCTGCGGCCATTGCAGTATCCTCGTATTCAAAAATCGGTGGCACCGGTGCGAGCGGACGCCGGCACGTCGCTTCCCTCGCTACCTGAACATGATTATCATTGACCGAACCGTTCGGTCAATATAGATTCATCCTGCAGCCAAGATACCCGGCCAATCCTGAGGAATGGTTGCGCAACACCCTTTACGAGAAGCAAATCGGCCGCATGACCGCCCCCCTCAAGCTCGCCCAGCCCCCCGACGAGGAATCGTCGAAACGTCGGCAGATTCTCGACGGCGCGCGGCGCGTGTTCATGGATCTGGGGTTCGACGGTGCCAGCATGGGCGAGATCGCCAAGGCGGCGGGCGTGTCGAAGGGCACTCTTTATGTCTACTTCAGCGACAAGAACGCGCTGTTCGAGGCTATCGTCGAGGAGGTCGGCAGTATCCACACCGCCTCCACGCTCGATCTCGATCCGAACGAAGACCTGGTGGCGACGCTCGACCGCTTCGGCATGGCCTACATGACCATGCTGTGCCAGCCGCAGGGCGGCTCGGCGATCCGCACGGTGATGGCGATCGCCGAGCGCAAGCCGGAGATCGGCCGGCGCTATTACGGGTTCATCGTCTCGGGCTGGATCAGCAAGCTCGCGTCGTATCTCAAGGCCCAGGCCGCCGACGGCAAGGTCGCGATCGAGGACTATGAACTCGCGGCCACCCAGTTCATGCTGAGCTGCCAGGCCACCCTGTTCCTGCCCTTCGTGTTCCAGGCGCATCCGGCGCCGCCGCCCGAGCGCATCGCCGCGGTGGTGCAGAGCGCGATCCGGATGTTCTGTGCGACCTATCAGATCATGCCGGACTGAGCGCGAACCGCCGCGCCGCCCTCACTCGTCGTCGTCTTCATCGTCGCCCGCCGTCTTCGCCGACGGGGCGTGTCGATGCCGGCCGATCGAGCCGGTGACGCCGGGCTCGTAGGCCCGCGACGCATTGCGCGACGACACCCGCGCGGCGACCTGCTCGCCGGAGATCGCCGCCGGCTCGCAGATGATGCGGCCGCTCGCCCGCCGCATCAAATCGACATGAATGTGATCGTAGTGGTAGGCGTTCGAGCCCGGCGCCAGCACGGTGTTGAAGCGCTGGCAGGCCGCGCCCTGAACGTCACGCAGGAAGCCCTGCTCTTCCGCCAGCCCGTGCCAGCCGTCCTTGACCGAGATGCGCCGCCCATCGGCGAGCGTGAAGGCCGCAACGTCGAGCGCATTGCCGAAGGCGTGCTCGGAGATGTGGGCATTGGGGTTTCCGTTCATGCCGCGGCACGAATAGGCCGAGATCTGCTTGATCTCGATCACCGGCGAGCCGAACCAGCGCATCGCCGCGGGCTGCACCGCCTCGGCGATCCAGCGGTCGAGCGCCGACACGATCGGGCACGCCAGCGTCGCCACCGGTTTCATCGCCACCGGACCGATCGACGCCACCGGCGCCCCTGCTCCCTGCGCCGGACCGAGCCGGGGCAGCGGCTGGGCGCGCTCGATCGGACGATCGCGGCGCCAGCCGTCGGCGGGGTAGCCCTGTTCGGGACCGGGCTCCGGCCCCCCCTCGGCCTCGTCATCGTCGGGCGGACGGACGCCTGGCGGATTCAGCGAGACCGGGCCGCGCGCCGGCGCGGAGCGGGGATCGTAGCCCTGGCCCTGGTATGATCCATCGGCCGGCGGCTGCGCCTGCAAGGCTGGATAGGACGCCGGCGGTGCGGTCGGCTGCGACGGCGCGACCGGCCAGCGCGGCTGTTGCGCCGTGGGTATCCCGCCCGGCGGGCGCGGGTCGTCGGCATAGCCGAGGCCGGCGGCAGCACCGCTGTCGAGCGCGCTGACCTTGAGAGGAAACTCGGCGCCGCAAACGCCCGGCCCGTTGATCGGGTCGACCCGGACGAGATTGACGTTCTCCCGCACCTCGCCGGACTTGAGGCACGCCATTTCGGCCTCGCGCCGCCAGGGTTCGCGTTCCGCGGTGAAGAAGCCGCGCCCGCAACCCGCCAGTGAAACGAGGACGAAGGAGCCGACGAGATACAAACGAACTCCACGCGTCATCGGCGCAAGTTCGACGAATTTCTTTAAGGACTCTTCAACGCAGCGCTTTTTACCGGAATTTAACCATGGTCCCGCCCGACGCCGGCCCTTACTCCGCCCAAGCCGGAGCAGACATTTCGACCGTCACGTTGCCGCGTGCGTCGAATTCGGGGGATCGCTCCATGATGACCATCGCCGCGAGATGGCACCTCATTGCAGCGTACGTGGCCGTTGCCTTTGTCTGCGCCATCGTGTTTGGCCTGTTGTAGGAGCCGGTTCCGGGAGGCGGCCCCGTCAGCACTCGATGGTCTTGCCGGCCCAGCAGCGATCGCGTTGCGGGTTCCCTATCTGCGCCCAACCGACTAGTCTGCTGGGACAGGTCAGGTCGGGAAACCCATGCGCGTCACGACAGTGCTGCTCGGACTGGCGACCCTCGCGGTCTCGTTCTTCGTCAGCCTCAAGCTCATGAACTGGATCTCGCCCCCGCCCGGCAGCGTCGCGCCGGCGATCACCGCGGTGCCGCCGCTGCCGCCGCCGACCCGCGTCTCCAGAATCATCGCCCCCGTCGCCATCTCGCTGAACGCCATTCGCGCCGCGGTCGATCGCACCGCGCCGCGCAATTTCGCGGGCAAGTCCGACAATCCGGTCGGGCAGATCCTGCAGAACGCGGACATCAACTGGACGGTGGCGCGCGGCCCGATTTCGGCGACCGGCGCCGCCAACCAGCTCACGCTCTCCACCCCGTTGACCGGCAAGCTGAACGTCACCGGCTCGATCCCGGCCAGCACCGGCAACGCGATCGGCGGCCTGATCGGCGGCAACATCGGCAAGCAGATCGGCAACATCTCGATCAAGGCGCTGAACGCCAATGCCGACATCCGCGGCGGCGTCACCATGATCCTGCGGCCGCTGCTCACCGAGCGATGGCGCGTCGAGCCCAACATCACAGCACAGGTGAATGTCAGCGATACCGGCGTCACCGCGGCGGGGATGCGGATCGGCGTGCCGGCGCAGGTCAAACCCGTCATCGACAAGGTCGTCAACGAGCAGGTTGCGGCAATGCAGCAACGGGTGCGCAACGACCCCATCATCGAGCAGAGCGCGCGGCGCGAATGGGCCAGGATGTGCCGCTCGATCCCGCTGCCGCGGGCCATGCCGGACATGCCGGACCTGTTCCTCGAGATGCGGCCGACCAAGGCCATCGCGGCGCAGCCGAAGGTCGACACCGAGAACCTCATCCTGACCATCGGCGTCGAGGCGGAAACCCGCATCCTCGGCACCAGGACCACACCGAACTGCCCCTTCCCGTCGCTGCTCGACATCGTGCCGCCGATCGAGAACGGCAGCATGACCATCGGCGTTCCGGTCGACCTGCCGTTCGCCGAGGTCAACGCCATCGTCAACGCCGAGCTGAAGGGCCGCACCCTGCCGGAAGACGGCGGCGGCCCCGTGGCCGTGACCATCCGCAACGCCACCGTCACGCCGTCCGGCGACCGGCTGTTGATTTCGCTGGCGGTGGACGCCGCCGAGACCAAGAGCTTCTTCAACATCGGCGCCCAGGCGACGGTACATGTCTGGGGCCGACCGGTGCTCGACCAGGCCCAACAGCTGCTGCGGCTGACCGATATCGAACTGGCGGTGGAGTCGCAGAGTGCCTTCGGCCTGCTCGGCGCCGCCGCGCGCGCGGCCGAACCCTACCTTCGCAAGATGCTGGCCGACCGGGCGACCATCGACCTCAAGCCGTTCGCCGCCAACGCCCGCACCCGGATCGAGGCGGCGCTCGCCGACTTCCGCAGGAACGAGGACGGCGTGAACGCCACCGCCACGATCAATGAGATCCGCCTCGTCGACGTCGCCTTCGACAGCAACACGCTGCGCATCATCACCGAGGCGACCGGCAACGCCAGCGTCACGATCACGACGCTGCCGCAGCTGTAGAAGGGTCGCTGGACGGAAGTCTTCCTCTCCATGAACACGCTGTCAGACGAGGCGGAACCCCGCAGCCACGATACCGTGTTCATGGTTCGTGTGCAGCGCCAGTTTCGGCGCTGGAGGCTCATGGTGAGGAGGCGCACTTGCGCCGTCTCGAACCATGAGGCCGGGGCTCATGCCGCTCGTGGCCTCATCCTTCGAGACGCATCGCTACGCGATGCTCCTCAGGATGGGGAGGAACATCATCATGCTTTGGCCGGCTTCGCCGTCACGGAAATGGCGAGCGCCTCCGGATCGGGACAATCCGGAGGCGCTGAACGACGCGGCACGGGGATGCCGGCGCCGGTCGTCTCGATGTCGCGCTCAGCTCTGGTAGTTGACCAGGAGCGCGGTGATCGACGAGGCGCTGCTCGTGGTGCCGCTGGAGCTGTAGGCGGAGCTCTGCGACGACGACAGCGACTCCTTGAGCGAGTCGAGGAATTTCTGCAGCAGTTGGGCTGTGTCGCTGGAGCTGGATGAGCTCGAGCTGCTGCTGGTGCTCGACGACGCATTGGAGCCGCCGGCGCCCGACGGCGGCGGGCCACCGGCTCCACCAGCACCGCCCGGACCGTTGGCGAAGGTGGTCGAGAAGAGGTTCTTGAGCTCGGTCGCCTGGGAGCTGGTCAGCTTGCCGCTCGAAACCTCGCCGGAGATCAGGTCGCTGATCTTCGACTTCAGCTCATCGGGCGACGGCGGCGAACTGCTGGAGCTGCTGCTCGAACTGCTCGACTGGCTCTTGAGGGAGGAATCGATGTCGTTGAGTGCCGACGACAACGCGGTCGCATCGGACGAACTGATCTTGCCCGAGGAGACTTCCGACTGCAACTCGTTCTGAAGCATTTCACGTGGTGTCAGGTAACCGCTAGACGATGTGGCGGAAATCGATGTCATGGCTGGCTCCGATCTGGTTCCAAAAGACCGGCTGACAGTAAGTTTGACATGCTTAATAAGACCTTGCCGGGCCTTGGGCGAGGTGTTGCTGTGTGTTACGGAACCTGCGCTGGAAATGTTTAGAAACAAAAATCTTGGCCACGGTCGCAGAATCACGACCAAGCTCGGATTATAGACGTTGCAAATGTCGCAAGCAGCTCCCCACATCCTGGTCGTCGAGGACGACCGCGAAACGCGCAACCTGATCGCGCGCTACCTGCGCGCGAACGCGTGCGCGGTGTCGATGGCCGCGGACGGCCGCGAGATGGACCGCTATCTCACAGACAACCGCATCGATCTCGTCGTGCTCGACCTCATGCTGCCGGGCGAGGACGGCCTCAGTCTGTGCCGGCGGCTGCGCACGACCTCGCAGTTGCCGATCATCATCGTCACCGCCCGCGGCGACGACGTCGATCGCATCGTCGGCCTGGAGATGGGCGCCGACGACTATCTCGGCAAACCCTTCAATCCGCGCGAACTGCTGGCGCGCATCAACGCCGTGCTACGACGCCAGGCCGCCGCCCAGACCGCAGGCCCCGGCAGCAGCGCTACCGCGCTGACGTTTCTCGGCTGGCGCATCGATCTGCGGCTACGCGAGCTGCGCAACCCCGAGGGCGCGCAGGTCGCCCTCACCAGCGCCGAATTCGACCTGCTGCAGGTGTTCTGCGAGCGTCCGGGCCGGGTGCTGTCGCGCGACAACCTGCTCGACCTCACCAACGGTCGTGCGGCCGGATCGTTCGAACGCAGCATCGACGTGCTGGTGAGCCGGATCCGGCGCAAGCTCGAACGCGACGGCGAGGAGGGCACCACCATCATCAGGACGGTGCGTTCGGGCGGATATCTGTTTACCCCGACCGTCGACGCCGCATGATCACCATGCGACGGCTGCTCGGATATTTCTGGCGACGGCGCATCGGCGTTCAGATCGCCGTCATGGTGGTGGTGCCGCCGGTCGCCATCCACCTTCTGCTGACGACGGTATTTCTGCTCCACCTCAGCAACCCGCCGGCGCTGGACCATTCCGACCGCGACCTCGACGCCATCGTCCGCATCATGGTGGCAACGCCGGCGCCCGCCCGCCCGGCGCTGCTCGACACCCTGCGTCGCGCCTATCCGCAACTCGCCCTCGCCGCGCTCGGAGCCGACGCCATCGCGCAACCGACCGCCGACGCCAACGACGCCATGGGTGGCCCGCCGCCGTTCGCACATCTCGGCCCGCAATATCAGACGTTCAATCTGCCCGGCGATCCGGGCCGGATCGGCATTCAGCTGCCCGACGGCACCGCCCTCGCCGCGACCACCGGCGGCAACCGTCCGGGTATCCGCGCCAGGATCTTTCTCGGCGGTCCGTGGAGCACCGCATTCCTGTCGATCGTGATTTCGATCTCGCTGCTGAGCTGGTGGGCGGCCCATACCCTGACCGCACCGCTGTCCGCCTTCGCCAAGGCCGCCGAGAGCTTCAGCCTCGATAGTGCTGCGGCGCCGCTGCCCGAAGAGGGGCCCGACGAGGTCCGCCGGGTCGCACGGGCGTTCAACCGCATGCGCGAGCGCATCACGGCCCTGCTGCGCGACCGCGTCCACATGCTCGCCGCCATCAGCCACGACCTCAGAACGCCGATCACGCGGCTGCGGCTGCGCTCGGAGTTCATCGAGGACGAGGGGCAGCGCCACCAGATGCTGCGCGATCTCGACCAGATGCGCGCGATGCTGGACTCGGTGCTGTCGCTGCTGCGCAACGACCATGCCCGCGACCGCAAGACGCCGGTCGACGTGCCGGCGATCCTGCAGCAGATCCGCGATCAATTCGCCGATCTCGGCCACGACGTCACGCTGACCGGCGCGGCCCACGCCACGGTGCTGGCGCGCCCGGACGACCTCAACCGTGCCATTACCAATCTGGTGGAGAACGCGGTCCGCTACGGCGCCCATGTCGAGATCAGGCTGCAGGTCTCCGCCGACGCCGTCATGATCGACGTCGACGACAACGGGCCCGGCATGGACGACGCCAGCAAGGCGGAAATGCTCCAGCCATTCGTGCGCGGCGACGCCGCGCGCAATCTCGACGAGACGTCGGGCTTCGGCCTCGGACTTTCGATCACCAGTTCCATCATCACCGCACACGGCGGCACGCTGAAGCTGCTCGACCGCGAGCCCAGCGGCCTGACCGCCCGCATCACCCTGCCGGTGGTCGGAAAGGCGTCGGCGGCCTAGCCGCGGCGCCCGCGCGTTCATCGTCACCCACCGCCCCGCCGCCGATTGCCCCCTTGTCGATGGCGTGGCGGCCGGGCAGGATCGGCGCGCGCGGTGTGCCCCCGCAACGAGGATGGGCCACGCAACTGATACGAACCACATCGAGTCAACGGCAAGACAGCAAGATAGAGAGCGCGTCTCCAGCCGAGACCGCGCTCCGGGCCGGCAAACGGGAGAACGCTTCGATGAAATCGGCAATCATAGTCCTCGCCGCCGCGGCGGCACTGGCCGGATCGGCCGGCGGCGCGCGCGCCCAGATTTCGGACGACGTGGTGAAGATCGGCGTCCTCACCGACATGTCGAGCCTCTATGCCGACGCCACCGGAAAGGGCTCGCTGGCCGCGACCCAGATGGCGGTCGAGGACTTCGGCGGCAAGGTCAAGGGCAAGCCGGTCGAGGTGGTGTCCGGCGACCACCAGAACAAGGCCGACGTCGGCGTGGCGCTGGCGCGCAACTGGTTCGACAACGACAAGGTCGACGCCGTGTTCGACGTGCCGACCTCATCGGTCGCGCTCGCGATCCAGCAGCTGACCCGCGAAAAGCAGAAGATCTTCATCAACTCCGGCGGCGGCACCTCGGACCTCACCGGCGTGGCCTGTTCGTCCTACACCGCGCACTGGACCTACGACACCTATGCGCTGTCGAACGTCGCGGGCCGCGCCATGGTCAAGCGCGGCGAGGACACCTGGTTCTTCGTGACCGCGGACTACGCCTTCGGCGCGGCGCTGGAGCGCGACGCTTCCAACGTGGTCAAGGAGACCGGCGGCAAGGTGCTCGGCGACGTGCGCCATCCGCTCAACACTTCGGACTTCTCGTCCTACCTGCTGCAGGCGCAGGCCTCGAAGGCCAAGGTGGTGGCGCTGGCCAATGCCGGCGGCGACACCACCAACGCGCTCAAGCAGGCCGCCGAATTCGGACTGATGAAGGGCGGCCAGAAGCTGATCGCGCTGCTCCTGGAAATCACCGACGTCCACGCCATCGGCCTCAAGGACGGCCAGGGACTGATCCTGACCGACGCCTTCTACTGGGACCGCGACGACGACACGCGGGCGTTCTCCAAGCGCTTCCTGGAACGCGTCGG
This sequence comes from Xanthobacteraceae bacterium, assembly GCA_031291445.1. Taxonomy (GTDB): domain Bacteria; phylum Pseudomonadota; class Alphaproteobacteria; order Rhizobiales; family Xanthobacteraceae; genus Bradyrhizobium_A. Next base: position 30,992 of record JARLJA010000203.1, read on the forward strand.
CCACATGCCGACCATGATCCAGGCCGGCCTCTATTCCGCCACCATGCACTATCTGAAGGCGATCGACGCCATCGGCACCGACGATTCCACCAAGGTGATGGCGCAGATGAAGGCGACGCCGATCCACGACTTCTTCGCCCGCGACGGCCACCTCCGCGAGGACGGCCGCATGGTCCACGACATGTACCTGTTCGAGGTCAAGACCCCGGCGGAGTCCAAGGGCGACTGGGATCTCTACAAGCTTCTGGCGACGGTGCCGGGCGACGAGGCGTTCCGGCCGCTCGACAAGGGCGGCTGTGCGCTGGTGAAGTCGCACTAGGACAGGCTTGCCCCCGCGCGGGACCATCGACACCCGGCCTTGAAAGGGCCGGGTCACAAGCCGACTTTCCGCAGGCCACAGGCGACAGCAATCTCTCATATGGAGAACACGATGGAGACCATGGACGTCAGGGCGAGCGGCTACGACTTCGGAGCGGCCCATGCCGCCATGCGCCGCTACGTCGACGGCGACATTCTCTCCGGAGTCTCTTCCGCGATCCTCGTCGGCAGGGACCTGGTGGACGTGAACTGTGTCGGCTGGGCGGACAGGGAAGCGGAGATCCCACTGCGCCTCGACCACATCTTCAGGGTCTTCTCCAACACCAAGCTGGTGACGTCGTGCGCGGTACTGCTGCTGTTCGAGGAGGGCCGCCTGAAGCTCGACGATCCCATCGAGCTCTTCATCCCGCAGTTGGCGAACCGCCCCGTCCTGCGCCCCGGCGCGACCGCGCTGAGCGACACCGAACCGGCCGTGCGATCCATCACCGTTCGCCACCTGTTGAGCCACAGTTCGGGGCTGAGCTATGGAATCTTCGACCCCGGGACGGTGATCTTCAAGGCCTACAACGAGCACAAGATGCTCAATCCCGCGACGACGCTGACGGACATGATGGAGACGCTGGCGGAGCTACCACTGACCTTTCATCCCGGAACGTCGTGGGAGTACTCGGTCGCAACCGACGTGCTGTCGCGGCTGGTGGAAGTGGCGAGCGGGCAACGCTTCGACGAATTCATCCAAGCGCGGATCTTCGGTCCGCTGGGCATGGTCGACACCGGCTTCGTCGTGCCGGAGAAGAGCCGAAGCCGGCTCACCGCCTACTACGCCGGCGCGGATCCCATGGATCCCATGAAGCCGGGTCTCGGTCGCATCGACGACTCGCCCTATCCGGGGGCCTATGTGCGCCCCGTCCCGCGGCTGAGCGGCGGCGGCGGCCTGGTTTCGACTCTGCCGGACATGGTGGCGCTGGTGCGCAGTCTGCTTCCTGGCGGCTCCACGTTGCTCAAGCCGGAGACCATCGCGGCGGCGATGACCAACCAGCTGGCCGAAGGCGTGTGGATGCGCTTTCCGATGCTGGGAGAGCTTCAAGGCAAGGGATTTGGGCTGGCGGGAGGAGTGATCCTGGAGCCTTCGCCGCTCGATCACGCGGCGTCACGCGGCGAACTCTACTGGGGCGGCGTGGCGGGCACGCAGTGGTGGATTTCACCGCGGGCAAATCTCGCAGGGTTGATGATGACGCAGCGCCAGATGGCTTTTGCACACCCATTTGCGCGCGAATTCAAACGGCTGGCGTACGAAGCGGTTGCCCGCGCGCGCTGACCTCGCGGGCCGATACGCTAGTCCCGAACCTTCAGATCGGCGCCGCCGGACGCGGTGCGGACATGCACCACGGCGAGTTCGCTGGTGAACACCCGCTGCCAGCCTTCGACATGGTCGAGCAGCCGCGCCGCCGGCGTGGTCGGATACATGATGGTGGCGTCGATGCGCCAGTCGTTCAGCAGCCGGTTGAAGCCGGCGGGATCGGCCAGCGACGTCGCATGCAGGTGGTCGAGGGCGAAGGCCTCGCCATAGAGCTCGGCGCGGCCGTCGATGAAGGGTGGCGGCCCCCCGGCCCAGATCATGTAGCCGCCGAATCCGTAGTCGTTGAACACCCGCGTGGCGTGATGGGCGCGCAGCGCCGCGACGGCCTCCGCGTACCGCTCGCCGTCCGTCGGCCGATAGTCCCGCGACATCGCGACTCCAGTTCCGGCCAGCGCGACGGCCACCAGCGCGATCGCCGTCGTGATCCAGCGCGGCCGGGCCGCCTCCCCGGCCGCCGGACGCAGGCCGAACTGCGCCGCCACCGGCGCCATCAGCACGATCGGTAGCAGCAGCGCGAACACCTCGATGTTACGGGTGTGGTTGAGCGCCATGTGGAACAGCCCGAGCGCCAGCAGGATCCGGGTCGGCGGCAGCTTCACCCCGGACGCCAGTGCCGCGCCGATCAGGAGCAGCAGGCAGCCTTCGAACAGGCCAAACGACGCGAAGCTGACCGGCGCCCATTCGGAGATCAGCGTCAGGAGCTCACCGAGGTCGAGGATCCGCGCCGAGGCGAGCAGCGAATTCCAGCCATAGGGCGTGGCGCAGCAGGCGGCCGCGGCGGCGAGCCCGAACAGCGCCCAGCGCAGCGCCAAGGCCACGCGGCGCGGCCGCTCCGCGTTCCACAGCGCGTCGAGTGCGATCGGCGCGACCAGCGCCAGCCCGAGCACGAAGCCGCCGTGGAGATTGGCCCACAGCGCGATGAGCGGCAACGCCGCGAAGGACGGCGCGACGCGACGATCCGACGCCGACACCAGGCTGGCGATCCAGCCGACCATCAGCGGCATCGCCAGCACGTGGGGCCTTGCCAGGAAGTGTTGCGCCGAGAGCGCGAAGGCGGTGATGGCGACGATCGCGGCGTAGCTTGCGGGAAGCCGGCGTTCGAGCACGGCGACCAGCAGCGCGAAGGTGGCCGCGATCGCGAGCGCCGAGAGCGCGACGATGCCGGTCCAGCCGGCGAGCGCGTAGGCCTGAGCGAACAGCACCTGCGCCAGCCAGGACGACGACAGCCACGGCGCGCCGGCCCTGGTCAGGCTGAACACATCGACACGGGGCAGCGCGTGATTGTCGAGAATCCACTGGCCGACGCGCAGCTGCCAGTAAGTGTCGGTGTCGCGCAGCATCATGGCGCCCTGCAGCAGCACCAGCACCAGCGCGCCGGCGCCGACCCAGAGCCAGACTGGGACGGCGAGCCCGCCCGCGCGGCGGCCCGTTGCGATGCTGAGAAGGCTCATGGCTGACCCGAGTTGTCGTCATTGCGGTCGAGGCGACCGCCGATAAGACCAAGGAACCGATAATTTCGGGTAAATCGCCGGCTTCTCAGGGATCGAAACGCGCCGTCGGGGCTTGTTCCATTAGCGTCTGGCGCAACGGCGCCTCGTGCAAGTTGCCGCCATGGTTGACGTTTCGTTCTGTCGAACTAATATGACACCCGTTCCGAGGGGAGCTCCGGGAAGGAGCTGAGATATCGCCCCGTCGTCCACGAGTTTGGGCGGCTCCGCGATGACCCTTTGAACCTGATCCGGGTCATGCCGGCGAAGGGACAGGGATGCTGCAGAAACTATCACTCCCCCGTTTGAATCCGTCCGATTCCGCGTCGACCGTCGCAATCGACGTGCTCGGCGCCGGCGTCGCCGGCACCTGGCAGGCCCTGCTGCTCGCCCGGGCCGGCTACAAGGTCACGCTCTACGAGCGCGACAGCGCGGCGATGACCGAAGGCACCAGCCACTGGGCCGGCGGCATGCTGGCGCCGTGGTGTGAGAGCGAGACCGCGGAACCGGTGATCGTGCGGCTCGGCCTGCGCGCGCTCGCGCTGTGGCGCGAGCACGTTCCGGATGCCGCCTTCAACGGCTCGCTGGTGATCGCACATGCCCGCGACCGCGCCGATTTCGGCCGCTTCGCGCGACTGACCAGCCACTATGAGCGCCTCGACGCCGACGGCGTCGGCGCGCTCGAACCCTCTCTCGCCGGTCGCTTCGCCGAGGGGCTGTTCTACAAGGACGAAGGTCATGTCGAGCCGCGGCGGGTGCTGCCCCAGCTGCACGCCCGCCTCGCCGCGCTCGGCGTCGAGGTACGGTTCGGCACCGCACGCGAACCGCAGCACAGCGCGCAGGACGACGGGCGCATCGTGATCGACTGCCGCGGGCTCGGCGCCCGCGACGCCCTGCCCGACCTGCGCGGCGTCAAGGGCGAGATGATCCTGATCGAGACCGACGAGGTCGAACTGTCGCGTCCGGTTCGCCTGATGCATCCGCGCTGGCCGCTCTATCTGATTCCGCGCGAGGACCACCGCTTCATGCTCGGCGCCACCTCGATCGAGAGCGAGGACGACCGCGTCAGCCTGCGCTCGGCGCTGGAGCTGATGAGCGCCGCCTACACGGTGCATCCGGCGTTCGGCGAGGCCCGCATTCTCGATTTCGGCGCCGGCCTGCGGCCCGCCTTCGCCGACAACCTGCCGCGGATCGCGATCCAGGGCCGCACCATCACCGTCAACGGGCTCTACCGGCACGGCTTCCTGATCGCGCCGGCGCTGGCCGAACTCACGGTCGCCCTCGTCGCCCGCGGCGAGATCGACAACGAGGTGATGCGATGTACGTGATCGTCAACGGCGAGCAGCGGCAGACCACCGCGACCCGTGTCGACGCGCTGCTCGGCGAACTCGATTACCAGGGCTCCCACCTCGCGGTCGCGGTGAACTACGACGTGGTGCCGCGCGCCCGCTGGGCGGAGACGGTTCTCAAGGACGGCGATCAGATCGAGATCCTGACGCCGCGCCAGGGGGGGTGAGGATGGGCGGCTCGATCGCACAGACGATGTTCGCGGACGCGCGCGAAGCATCCCTCCATTCGTCATTCCGGACGGCCCACGCAGTGGGCCGATCCGGAATCTCGCGGTTTGAGCCACGGAGTTTCCCAATATCGGGATTCCGGGTTCGCGCGCTCCGCGCGCGCCCCGGAATGACGAATACGGGGGTGGCGGGCACGCGCCTCGGACTGACGAACCAGGACAGAGCACTCCCATGCTGAAATTCTACGACAGCGAATTCTCCTCCCGCCTGCTGATCGGCACCGCGCTCTACCCCTCACCCGCGGTGATGCAGCAGGCGATCCGCGCCGCCGGCAGCGATATCGTCACCGTGAGCGTGCGTCGCGAGACCTCCGGCGGCAAGACCGGCGACGCCTTCTGGTCGCTGATCCGCGAGCTCGGCGTCACCGTGCTGCCCAACACCGCCGGCTGCAAGAGCGTGCGCGAGGCGGTCACCACGGCGAAGCTGGCGCGCGAACTGTTCGGCACGGCGCGAATCAAGCTCGAGGTCGTTGCCGACGACGAGACGCTGCAGCCCGACGTGGTTGGACTGGTGGAGGCCGCCGCCATCCTGATCAAGGACGGCTTCGAGGTGTTTCCCTACTGCACCGAGGATCTCGGCGTCGCCCAGCGCCTGGTCGACGCCGGCTGCCGCGTGGTGATGCCGTGGGCGTCGCCGATCGGCAGCGCGCGCGGCATCATCAATCGCCCGGCGCTGGAGCTGTTGCGCGCCCGGCTGCCCGACATCGCGCTGGTGGTCGACGCCGGCCTCGGCGCGCCCTCCCACGCCGCCGAAGCGCTCGAGCTCGGCTTCGACGCCGTGCTGCTCAACACCGCGGTGGCCAAGGCCGCCGATCCGGTGGCGATGGCCAAGGCCTTCCGGCTCGCGGTGGAGGCCGGCCGCGCCGGCTTCGAGGCCGGGCTGATGGGCCCGCGCGATTTCGCCTCTCCCTCAACCCCTGTCGTCGGGACCCCGTTCTGGCATGCCGTATCCTGACCGCTTCTATCCCGTCGTCGATTCGCTTGCGTGGGTGAAACGCCTCGCGGCGCTCGGCGTCGGCACGGTGCAGCTGCGCGCCAAGCATCTCGATCCCGGCGCGGCGCTGGCGTTGGTGCGCGAGGCGCTGACCATCACCCGCGGCACGGCCACAAAGCTCGTCGTCAACGACTACTGGCGCGCCGCGATCGAGGCCGGGGCCGAGCACCTGCATCTCGGCCAGGAGGATCTCGCCGAGGCCGACGTTCAGGCGATCCGCGCCGCCGGGCTGACGCTCGGGGTCTCGACCCATGACGAGGCCGAGCTCGACGCCGCGCTGCGCGTCGCGCCCGACTACGTCGCGCTCGGGCCGATCTTCTTCACCACGCTGAAGGCGATGCGCTTCGCGCCGCAGGGGGTGGCCAAGATCACGGTCTGGAAGCGGCGGATCGGCGCCATTCCACTGGTCGCGATCGGCGGCATCAAGCTCGAGCACGCCGCCGAGATCTTCAAAGCCGGCGCCGATTCCATCGCCGTCGTCAGCGACGTGACGCAAAACCCCGACCCGGATGCCCGTGTCCGCGCCTGGCTCGGCGCGGTCGCGGAGCCGGCCTGACCAATTTCACTTTCCGACCGTTCGAGACAATGCCGGCATCAGCGCGTTCAGCCGGATCACACACAAGGAGGACGCCATGAACATCCGCCCCGATCCCGATGCGACCCGCCCCGCCGTGACCACCGGTCCGCTGCCGTCATCCAAGAAGATCCACGCGATCCCCGAAGCCGCGCCCGACCTGCGGGTGCCACTGCGCGAGATCATCCTGTCCAAGGACGCCGGCGAACCCAATTTGCCGGTCTACGACACCTCGGGCCCCTACACCGACCCCGACGTGCTGATCGACGTCAACAGCGGTCTGGCGCGGATCCGCACCGCCTGGGTCAGGGAGCGGGGCGGCGTCGAGGAGTATGAAGGCCGCAACGTCAAGCCGGAGGACAACGGCAACGTCGGCACAGCCCACGCGGCGAAGGCGTTCAACGCCTATCACAAGCCGCTGCGCGGCCGTGACGGCGAGATGATCACCCAGCTCGAATTCGCCCGCGCCGGCATCATCACCAAGGAGATGATCTACGTCGCCGAGCGCGAGAATCTGGGACGCAAGACGCAGCTCGAGGGCGCCGAAACGGCACTCGCAAACGGCGAGAGCTTCGGCGCGGCGCTGCCGGCCTTCATCACTCCTGAATTCGTCCGCAGCGAGATCGCGCGCGGCCGGGCCATCATTCCGTGCAACATCAACCACGGCGAGCTCGAGCCGATGATCATCGGCCGCAACTTCCTCACCAAGATCAACGCCAATATCGGCAACTCGGCGGTGAGCTCGTCGGTCGAGGAGGAGGTCGACAAGATGGTGTGGGCGATCCGCTGGGGCGCCGACACCGTGATGGACCTCTCCACCGGCCGCAATATCCACACCACCCGCGAATGGATCCTGCGCAACGCGCCGATCCCGATCGGCACCGTGCCGATCTACCAGGCGCTGGAGAAGGTCAACGGCGATCCGGTCAAGCTCGACTGGGAAGTCTACAAGGACACCCTGATCGAGCAGTGCGAGCAGGGCGTCGACTACTTCACCATCCACGCCGGGGTACGGCTCGCCTACGTGCCGCTGACCGCGACCCGCGTCACCGGCATCGTCTCGCGCGGCGGCTCGATCATGGCCAAGTGGTGCCTCGCCCACCACAAGGAGAGCTTCCTCTACGAGCGCTTCGAGGACATCTGCGACATCATGCGGGCCTATGACGTGAGCTTTTCGCTCGGCGACGGCCTCCGCCCGGCCTCCATCGCGGAC
>JARLJA010000204.1 GCA_031291445.1 Xanthobacteraceae bacterium
TCAGGAGAAGATACGGAAGTCGTCGTGGGTGCCCCTGGCCTGTGGCCAGGGCATGCCACTGCCCCGCACGAACTGCCTGAGGGCCGCCGACATTTCCGCTGCGAGCGGCTGCGCGCGCGGACTCCCTGCGGCATAGGGAATTCGATCCGCCTCGACATTGCCGAAAACGAATGGCTCATCGAACCCATGCGAGGCACCGAGCACGCCGCCTTCGGTCGCTGGTGCCCAGGCGAACTCGTAAGTCCATGCCGTCCCGCCGGCGGCGACCTGAGCTGCCGCCGTCGCCCGCGCCGGGTTGCGGTAGATGGTCTCGGACAGGAACCGCTCCTCGATCGCCGCGAGGCTTGCTCCGGGCATCCGGGCCTCGAATCCGGCCAACACCTCACCCGCTTCCGCGCCATGAAAGCGCGCAACCGTCCGCAGCAGCGACGCCCGGTCGGCGGGTGGTTTCATGACGCCCATCGCGTACCACAGATGCGCCTCGTCGCGCGTCCAGCCGGCGACCATTTCAATGCCATTCCCTGCCCCCGCCTTGAGGGCATCCAGAGGGTGCCGGGTCAGCACGCGCCCGTCGGCAACGACGCTCAGCGTGTGGCCGCCCGGGGCGTTGCGGATGCCGAGATCGGTCTCGATGATGGCCTGCTGGACCTCGAGCACCGTCTCGATTGGCAGCGCGGACAGGGCGGCGGCATCGCCCGCCGCAACGCCGGCGTGTTCGAGGAAGCTCCGCGCCATGGCGTCTGCGGTCTGCTTGGTGATGACCCGACTCGCCGAGCCGCTCATCAGCCACACGCGACGAAACAGCCCGGCGGCCGCTGGAATGCCGAACAGGGAGGCGATCATGAAGGCGCCGGAGGAAAGCCCCATCAGCGTCACGTTGCCGGGATCGCCGCCAAACGCCGCGATGTTGGCGCGGACCCAGCGCAGGGCGGCGGTCAGGTCGAGCACGCCGGCATTGGCCGTATAGGCCGGATCGTCCATGACCGTCGACAGGTCGAGAAAGCCTAGCACGCCGACGCGAAAGTTCACCCGCACCAGAACAAGGTCATTGATTGTGGCGAAGCCTTCATTGTCCTGGTATCCGCCATTGGCCGAGCCGCCCTCGAAGCCGCCGCCGAAAACGTGAACGATGACCGGGCGTCCTGCCGCATCGGCGGCCGGGGTGAAGACGTTGAGGTTGAGGCAGTCTTCGCCCGTGATGATCGGGGTGCGACGGGGCGCCCAGGGCGCCTGGTTGCGCCGCACCTGGGGCGGGGAGAGCCCCTCCGCCGTCGCATCGATCGCCCCGTGAGAAGGGGGCACTTCCTGTGGCGGCTTGAAACGCAGCGCACCTACTGGCGGTGCAGCGTAGGGAATGCCGAGAAACACCGCGCACCCGGTGCGCTGCAGTCCGACGATCCGCCCCGCGGGTGTCTCAACCGCGAGCGTCGGCGTCCGATCGACAATCATGGCGCTGCCCCGTCCAGCAGATGGCACGCCGCTCGATGGTCCACCCCGACCGTCTGCATCGCCGGCGTCTCGACGGCGCATCGGTCGAACGCCAGCGGACAGCGGGTGCGGAAGGCGCAGCCGGTCGGGATGGCGTGGGCACTGGGGATCTCACCGGTCAACTTCGCCCGTCCGCCACTGACCCGGCCGTGGCCTGGCGCCGATGCCAGCAGGGCCTGGGTATAGGGATGCCGCGGGGCGCCGTAGATTGCCTCGCGTGGCGCCTGCTCGACGATCTCGCCCAGATACATCACGGCAATCACATCGCACATGAATTGCACGACCCTGAGGTCATGCGAGATGAAGAGCATGGTCGTGCCATGCCGCGCCTGGAGGTCCCGCATCAGGTTGAGCACCTGCGCCTGCACCGAGACGTCGAGAGCGCTCACCGGTTCGTCCGCAACGATCAATTCCGGATTGGTGGCAAGGGCGCGGGCGATGGCGATACGCTGGCGTTGCCCGCCCGAGAATTCGTGCGGGAAGCGGTCGAGGGCGCTCAGCGGCAGGCTGATCTCGTCGAGCAGGCCGCGAGCTACGGCAAGACGGCTCGGCGCGTCGCCGATCCCGTGCACCATGAGCGGCTCGGTGATCGTCTCGCCGACGGTCATCCGTCCATTGAGCGAGCCATAGGGATCCTGGAAGATCATCTGCATGTGCCGGCGCTGCCGGCGCAGCGCCTCTGCGCCAAGGCGCGACAGGTCCTGACCGCGAAAGGTGATCGATCCGGCCGTCGGTTCGATCAGGCGCAGCGCAAGGCGCGCCGTGGTGGATTTGCCGCTCCCCGATTCCCCCACGAGGCCGAAGGTCCGTCCCTTGGAGACTGCAAAGCTGACGTTTCGCACCGCCTTGACCGTCCGGAAAGACTTCGACAGCTCCTCGACCGACAGTGTCGCCTCGGACGCCGCCGCGTTCATCGCCCATCCTCCCCAATGGGATGCCAGCAGCGTATGTCGGACCGCTCGCCGGGTCTGAGTTCGGGGCGCTCGCTGCAGCGTGCATCGGCTCTGGTGCAGCGCGGCGCGAAGCGGCAGCCCTGGGGCCATGCCCCGATCTGGGGCACCGTGCCGGGGATTGGCGTCAACCGGGCCCGGCTCTCGCGGTCCTTGGGGACGGCATCGATCAAGCCGCGCGCGTAAGGGTGAGCGGGCGCCTCGACGATCGCCTGGCTGTCGCCGCGCTCGACCACGTCGCCGGCATACATCACCACGGCGCGGTCGCAGAAGTCGCCGACCACTTCGAGGTCATGGGTGATGAACAGCAAAGCGAGGTCGAGCTCGCGCCGCATCTGGTCCAAGAGGTCCAGCACCTGGGCCTGGATGGTCACGTCCAGCGCTGTGGTCGGTTCATCGGCAATCACCAGCGAGGGACCGCAGGAAATGGCCAGCGCGATCA
>JARLJA010000205.1 GCA_031291445.1 Xanthobacteraceae bacterium
CGAACAGGTCGCGCGGCAGCGGCAGCGCCGGGTTGCGGGCGGCGTCGGCGCGGCCGATCCGCGCCGCCGGCCGTCGCAGCAGCGACGCGACCGGCACGGCGCTGTCGGCGGCGGCGTTGACGAAAGACGAGTTGGCGCCGTTTTCCAGCAGCCGCCTCACCAGGTAGGCCAGGAGATCGCGGTGGCTGCCGACCGGCGCGTAGGTGCGGCACGAAAGCTCCGGCCGGTCGCCGGCGAGCCGGCCGTAGAGCGCATCGCCCATGCCGTGCAGGCGCTGGAATTAGAAATCGGTGGCGCCGCCGGCGAGTTCCAGCACGGTCGCCACCGTCAGCGCGTTGTGGGTGGCGAACTGCGGATAGAGCCGCGGGCGCAGCCTCAGCAGCGCCGCCGCGCAGGCGGCGAAATTGAGATCGGTCATCGCCTTGCGGGTGAACACCGGATAGTCGTCGAGGCCGCGCTCCTGGGCGCGCTTGATCTCGGTGTCCCAATAGGCGCCCTTGACGAGCCGCACCATCAGGCGGCGGTCGAGCGCCTGCGCCAGCGCGTCGAGATGGTCGATCACCGCGGCGGCGCGCTTCTGATAGGCCTGCACGGCGAGGCCGAAGCCGTCCCAGCCGGCAAGCGAGCGATCGGCCAGCGCCGCGCCGACCACCTCGAGCGACAGTTCGAGACGGTCTGCCTCCTCGGCATCGACGGTGAAGTTGAGGTCGAACGCCCTCGCCTGCTGCGCCAGACCGATCAGCCGCGGCGCCAGTTCGCGCACCACGCGCACGCGGTCGAGCGCATCATAGCGCGGATGCAGCGCCGACAGCTTCACCGAAATGCCGGGCCGGTCGGGCAGCGGCTCGGCGCCTGCGGCGCGGCCGATCGCGGCGATGGCACCGGCATAGGCGTCGAGATAGCGCGCGGCGTCGGCCGCGGTTCGGGCGCCTTCGCCCAGCATGTCGAACGAATAGCGCGCGGCGGGGCCGTGGCGTCCATCCGCATGGGCGAGCGCCGCCGCGATGGTCTGGCCGAGCACGAAATGATCGCCGATCAGGACCATCGCCCGGCGCATCGCCAGCCGCAGCGCCGGCAGCCCGATCCGCTTCGCCAGCGGGCCCAGGATCCCGAACGGCGTCTCCGCCGAGATCAGGCGCGCCGACAGCCCGAGCGCCCAGGCCGAGGCGTTCACCAGCGGCAGTGGCGACTTGACGTCGTGATGGGCGAAATCGCCCTGCCCGAGCCGGTCCTCGATGAAGCGATCCGCGGTCGCGGCGTCCGGCACCCGCAGCAGCGCCTCGGCGAGCACCATCAGCGCCAGCCCCTCCCGGCTCGACAGCGCGAACTCGCGCAGCAGATCCTCGACCCCGCCGACGCCCGACGGCGCGGTGCGGATGGCGTCGATCAGGCGCGTGGCGGTGGCGTCGATCCGCGCCTCGCGTTCGGGAGCAAGCCGGGCGTCGGCGAGCAGCCGGGCCGCGATCGCGGCATCGTCGCCCGCCTCGGCCGGCCATTCAATCCGGGCCATTCGCTCAAATTGGCCCCGCCCCGCCTGCGCCGCAAGTGCTCACACGCGCGGCGCGCCGCCCCAAAAACAAAACCGCCGGAGCCTGGGCTCCGGCGGCTGTAGACGATCGGATCGCGACGCGGCGATCAGGCCTTCATCGCGCCCTTGACCGCTTCCGCCGTGATCGGCAGCGAGCGGACCCGCGCCCCCGAGGCGTTGAAGATCGCGTTCGCCAGCGCGGGCGCGATCACGGTCACGGCAGGTTCGCCGACGCCGGTGGCGGGTTCGCCATTGGCGATGATGCTGACGTCGACCTCGGGCATCTGGCTCATGCGCAGGGGCGTGTAGCTATCGAAGTTGGTCTGTTCGATGCCACCGTCCTTGAGCGTCGCCTTCTCGTACATCGCCAGCGACAGTCCCCACAGCGCCGCGCCCGAAACCTGGGCCCGGATGTTGTCGGGATGCACGGCGGTGCCGACGTCGGTGGCCACGGTCAGCTTCTTGACCTTGACCTCGCCGTTCGGCGCCACCGCGACGTGGGCGACGCAGGCCGTCCAGCTCGCGGTCTTGCGCTCCTGCGACGACACGCAGGCGACGCCCATCGCTTCGCCCTTCGGCAGCTGCTTGGTGCCGTAGCCGGCGAGTCCCATGGCCGCGAGCAGCGTATTGCGAAGACGCTGCGCACCACCATTGTTGTCGCCCTTGCCGTCGAGCAGCTCGATGCGGTACTGCGCCGGGTCCTTGCCGGCGGCATGGGCGAGCTCGTCGACCATGCTTTCGACCGCCCAGAAGGTCCAGCCCGGCGCCACCGAGCGCAGCTGCCCCGACGGCGTGGCGTTGTGCGCCAGCTCGTTGAGGATCGCCCGCACGTTGTGATTCGGCACCGAGTAGAAGAAGTCCGAGCCGTTCACCGTGAAGGCGTCGAGCACGCCCTTCTTGTCGACCGAGGGCGAGAGGAATGCGGGGATTCCCCAGCGCTGGGTCGGCCAGGCACTGACGACGTCATGGTTCATGGCGACGAGCTTGCCGTCGCCATCGAGGCCGGCCTTGATCTTCTGGTAGGTCAAGGGCCGCGAGAAATCCATCGTCATGTCGTCTTCGCGGGAATAGATGACCTTGACCGGCTTGCCGACGGCCTTCGCCGCCTGAATTGCCGGCACCATCATGTCCGCGTCGAGCCGCCGGCCGAAGCCGCCGCCAAGCCAGGCCTGGTGCATCACGATGTATTTCGGGTCGACCCCGGCCGCACCGGCCGCGATCGCGCCGGTACGGGTCGCGAACTGGTTGCCGGAATAAAGGTGCCAGATGTCACCCTTGAGTTCCGCCGTCGCGTTCATCGGCTCCATCGGCGCATGGATGTTGATGTTGGTGGTGTATTCGGCCTCCAGCACCTTCGCTGCAGTCCCGAATGCCGCCGCCGTATCGCCATCCTTGACGAAGAACTGGCCGGAGGTGTCGGAAGCCTGCAGCTTCTTCGCCTCGGTCAGGATGGTGTCGCTCGACGTCTGGGCATAGGGACCCTTGTCCCAGCTGACCTTGAGCGCAGCGGCCGCCTTCTTGGCCGCCGGATAGTTCGCGGCCACCGCCACGACCCAGCCCGAAGTCGTCGCGGTCTTGTCGTCGAGCACCACCGCCTTGATGAAGCCGGGGACCTTCTTGGCGTCGCTGTCGTCGACCGACGTCACCTTGGCGCCGTAGCGGATCGGCGGCAGCACGAGCTTGCCGTAGACCATGCCCGGCAGGAACGTGTCGATGCCGTACTTGGCGGTGCCGTTGGTCTTCGACGGGATGTCGAGCTGCGGGACCGACTGGCCAACCAGCGTGTACTGGTCGGGGGTCTTGAGCTTGATCGCCTTGAGGTCGTCGGGCGTGAAGGTCTTGGTGACCTTGCCGCTCTTGACCACGTCGGCGAAGCTCATCGACTTCTTCGACCTGGCGTGGCTGATGGTCGATTCCCGCACCGTCAGCTCGCCGGCGGGAATGCCCATGATCCCCGCGGCCGCATCCACCAGCGCCATGCGTCCGGCCGCACCGGCCCGGCTCATGGCATCGAAGTTCATCATCGTGCTCCAGCTGCCGCCAGTCACCTGGGCGCCGAGCAGAGGATCATTGTACTTCGGATCGTTGGAGGCGAGCGCGACGCGCATGTCCTTCCAGCTGGCGCCGAGTTCTTCGCACACCAGCTGCGCCATGCACGAAGCGATGTGCTGGCCCATGTCGGCCTTGCCGACCGTGACCGTGACGATACCGTCCGGCGCGATCGCGTACCACACGCTCGGCTCGAAGGCGGCCGGCGCCGCCGCGAGGGCGACGTCGCCACCGAGGAGGCCGGGAACGCCGGCATAGCCGAACGCGACGCCGGCAGCGCCGGCTCCGACCAGGAACGAGCGCCGGCTGAGATCGACGCGCGCTTCATCCGCCTGCTGCGGCGGGACTTTGGTGTGCGTATTCATGTGGGGCTCCGATCGCTGGTGTTCGACGCAGTGCGCATGTCGGAGGCCGCGCGCGTGATTGCCTTCTGAATACGCGAGTAGGTCATGCAACGGCACAGGTTGCCGTCCATGTGGGCGACGATCTCGTCCTTGGTCGGGTTGTTGTTCTTCGAGAGCAGCGAGGCGGCCTGCATGATCTGGCCGCACTGGCAGTAGCCGCACTGCGGCACCTGCTCGGCGACCCAGGCCTTCTGCAGCGGATGGTCACCCTTGGCGCTGAGGCCTTCGATGGTGGTGATCTTCTTGCCGACCGCGTCGTTGACCGAGGTCTGGCACGACCGCACGGCCTCGCCGTTGACGTGCACCGTGCACGCGCCGCAGAGTCCCGCGCCGCAGCCGAACTTGGTGCCGGTCAATTGCAGTTGTTCTCGTATGACCCAGAGCAGCGGCGTATCTCCCGCCGCTTCGACGGACATGTTCCGTCCATTGATGGTGAGTGTGGGCATGCTTCTTCCCCTGCCGGTGTCATTGTCGCTTACGGCGAAAACATTCTTGAAACGGATCGGCGCCACCGGGGACGCGCCGACTTGGCGCCATGATCCTTCAAGCGAGACTGCAAGGCAAATTCATTTGTGTCGTATCGTGCACAATCTTTCGTTGCTGCACTGCGCACGCCGCACTGCAATATCGGGCGAGAATGAGAGCGTCGCCAGTGACCTACTACTGAAGTGCCATTGACAGGAACCGCGCCGGTGGCGGCAGCGAGGAGCCGATCCCGGCGATGCGGGTTCGGCGCGCGTGACCACAAGCACCGCCATCGTCCTTGAAGCTTGCACGCTGGATTCACACGCGTCGGCCGGACCGGCGCAAGGCCACGCGACCGTCCGAGGCTGTCCACGAACTGTCATCCCGGACGCATCCGGCGTGGGGGTGGCTTGCATCGCCGGGGACTTGCGCGCTGTCGCGATCCGAACAACAATTCAGTCCATGAAACGCACATCGCTGTTTGTCGCCGTCGCGCTTGCCTCGAGCGCGCTGGGCTGGGGTTCGACCGGCCCGGCGCGGGCCGAGTTCCTGTTGCCGTTCTTCCCCACCCCGCTGGTTCCGAGCCGCCCGCCGCTCGCCTTCGGCATGAGCCCCGATGACGTGGCCGCCGCGCTTCAGACCTCGCTGGTCTATGTCAGTGGCAGCCGGGGCAACGAGATCTTTGTCGCCACCCTTCCCGGCGAAGCCCTGTTCCCGCGCGGCGATCGCCTGTTCGTCAAATTCCGCAAGGGCCAGCTGAGCGGCTGGAAGGGCGACTGGACCATCGCCTGGGTCGGACCTTAGGGCACGCGCCGGCCGAACTCTTTATCCGGGCTTCAACATCGCGACCGACCGGGCGCCGCCGGGCCGTTCGCCGCTTCGCCCCCCACTCCGCACCATCCCCACAACGCATGGACGAAACCATGGGACAGACCCTCAGACTGACCGCCTCCGACGGATTTCAGCTCGGAGCCTATCGCGCCGATCCGACCGCCGCGCCGAGGGGCGCGCTGGTGGTGATCCAGGAAATCTTCGGGGTGAACTCCCACATCCGCGCGATGTGCGATCGCTTCGCGGCCGACGGCTACGTCGCCATTGCGCCGGCGATCTTCGATCGCATCGAACCCGATTTCCAGTCGGGCTATTCGCCCGAGGAGGTCGCGGTCGCGCGCAAGTTCGTCGCCAACCCCGACTTCGACGCCTTCCTCCGCGACACCCAGGCCGCGATCGACGCGGTCAGGCCGGTCGGTCCGGTCGGCGTGGTCGGCTATTGCCTCGGCGGCAGCATCGCGTTTCTCGCCGCCACCCGGCTGAACGGCCTGAAGGCGGCGGTCGGCTACTACGGCGGCGCCATCGCGCATTTCGCCGACGAGGCGCCGAAGGTGCCGGTGCAACTGCACTTCGGCGAGAAGGATGCCGGCATTCCGCTGGACAATGTCGCCACCGTGCGCGCCAAGCGCCCGGAGATCGAGATCCACATCTATCCCGACGCCCAGCACGGCTTTGCCTGCGACGAGCGCTCAAGCTTCGACAAGCCGAGCTCGGATCTCGCCGGACAGCGCAGCCTGGCGTTTTTCGAGAAACACCTGCGGACTTGATCCTCACGGAAGGCGCCAAATCTCCGTCACGGCCGGGCAGCGCGATCCGTCTTCGACGGATCGCCGGGACCAAGGTCTCCCGGCGATCCACCTCCTGCTTGGTCGTCACGGCGAAAAGACGTGGATGCCCGCGACAAGCGCGGGCATGACGACCAAAGGCAACGCGCGAGACGACAAGATCTCTAGAACCAGCGCTCGGTGACGACGACGGTGTCGCCGGGACGCAGCGGCGTGCCGAGCGGGACGCTGGCGCGGGTCGGGCCGGACGCGTCGGTGCGGGTGAGGTCGACGGCGGCTTTTTGCGCCCGCGGAGTGAAGCCGCCGGCGATCGCCACCGCGCTCTCCACCGTCATGTTGGGCACGTAGGGATACTGGCCGGGCGCCGCGACCTCGCCGAGAATGAAGAACGGCCGATAGGCCTCGACCTCGACGGCGACGTAGGGCTCGCGGATATAGCCGCCGCGCAGCTTGGTGGTGATGGCCTGGGCCAACGCGGCGGGCGTCAGCCCGCGGGCCTTGACCGCACCGATCAGCGGCATGGTGATCGATCCGCCGGCATCGACCGCATAGGAATTGGTGAGACCGTCCTGGCCGAACACCACGACGCGCAGGCGGTCGCCGGCATCGAGCCGGTAGGGCGCCTCGCCGGCATAGGCCACCGGCGTCACCGACGCTTGCGCCGACGCCACGCCGCCATAGGCGGCCTGGTCGAGATCGGCGCGCAACGGCGGTCCCGACGTCGCCACCGGCGGCGGCATCGTCTGGCAGCCCGACAATGCAACCGCGAGCAGCAGGCCGCCGCCCAGATTTCGCAACGCGCGCCACATTGGCACCGGACCTCGAACCTGAAGGATCAGGTCCGGTGTGCCTCAGTTATGGTTAACAAAGCGTATCTGGCGGAGCGGATCTGACATTCGCTCCCCAGCTTGCCGCGAACTCGTGAAGCGAACGTCAGATCCGCCACACCGGCACCATGATTTCACGCCCCGGCGGCGACGCCGGTGCCGATCGGACAACTCACGCCGGTGCCGCCGAGCCCGCAATAGCCGGCGGGGTTCTTGGCCAGGTACTGCTGGTGATAATCCTCGGCGAAATAGAACTCCCGCGCCGGGGCGATCTCGGTGGTGATCGGCCCATGGCGCTCGGCCGCCAGCGCCCGGCCGAACGCCAGCTTCGAGGCCTGCGCGGCCTTCGCCTGGGCCTCGCCGTAGGTGTAAATGGCGGAGCGGTATTGGGTGCCGATATCGTTGCCCTGGCGCATGCCCTGGGTCGGATCGTGATTTTCCCAGAACGTCTTCAGCAGCCGCTCGTAGGACATCTTGCCCGGGTCGAACACCACCAGCACCACCTCGGTATGGCCGGTTCGTCCGGAACAGGTCTCCTCATAAGTCGGATTGGGCGTCACGCCGCCGGCATATCCGACCGCGGTGACGTAGACGCCGTCGCCGAGCTCCCAGAACTTGCGCTCGGCGCCCCAGAAGCAGCCCATGCCGAACACCGCCCGCTCGAGACCCGGCGGATAAGGCTCCTGCAGGGGATGGCCGTTGACGTAGTGACGGCTGGCGGTGGGAATCGGCGTCGGGCGGCCCGGCAAGGCATTGGCCGCGGTCGGCAGTTCCATCGGCTTGCGCGAGAACAGCATTGATCACCTCCTGCGTCGGCGCCCGGGATCACGAGCCATCTGTACAGAGGCTCTTATATAGAGCGCGCAGCCGCCGGCGTCAGGGGACACCCCACCGCTCAGTCGCGGCCGTAGCCGATGATGCGCCGCCTGGGCCGGAACAGCAGCATCAGCACGATTCCGACGATGCCGAGCACGGCCCAGGTCGGCTGGTCGAGCACGACCTTGACGCCGCCGTTCCAGAGCCAGGGCGAGATGCCCTCCACCGCCACCCGAAACGCCTGCTGGCTGGTCTGGTTGATATCGTTCCAGAACTCCCCGAGCCGGGTGATCCGCAGGGTCTGGTCGGCGATCGACCGCGCCCCGTCATAGACCAGAAAGATGAAACCGCCCGCCAGCAGCAACAGCCCCACCAGGCGGAAGAACCCCCGGATCATGATCAATCACCCCTCGCCACGGCCCCCGCGCCCCGCGGCTGCGCGCCGTACAAAAATCCTCGCCTCCGTGGCCTTACCGGCAGGCGGCACCGAATTCAACCGGCGCTCCGGCCTGGATCGCCCTCCGCGGCCCGGCCACGACATTCGCGTAACTCGTGGAGGTCCCGGTGACGTTGGCGGAGAGCTTCGCTTGCGGGCAGTGAATGTTCCCTCCCCCCTTATGGGCCCTTATGGGGGAGGGGCACGCAACTCCTCGTTCCTCTCGGCCGGATGGAGCTGCAAGAATCCAGTAGCGCTGCCCCGGGTAAGGCGCCCGACCCACCAGGCACGAAACCGCCCGGACGGCCGCTCCCGACGTTGACGGCCCCAGCCCCGGCCAGTATAAGACCGCCAAATGGCGGCAGGTTCATCCTGCCGCCGCTGTTCTTTTGGGCCCAGTCCGATCGTTGCCGGTTGCCGGGCCCCACCGAGAACACCGCATTTTCCTTATGACGTCGCACGCGATCATCGCGGGCGACACCAACGGGCCCGGCTCAGCGCGAGTCGTCGCCGCAGGATCTTGAGTATGGCCAATACCACCTCCGCCAAGAAGGCGACGCGCAAGATCGCCCGCCGCACCGCCGTCAACAAGTCGCGCCGGACCCGGATGCGCAACTCCGTGCGCCTCGTCGAGCTGGCGATCGAGAAGGGCGACCGCGCCGCGGCGCTCGATGCATTCAAGCACGCCGAACCGGAACTGATGCGCGCGGCGCAGCGCAGCATCGTTCACAGGAACAATGCCAGCCGCAAGGTTTCACGTCTCGCACATCAGATTGCCAAGCTCGCGAAGTAATCGGCGCGAAGCCCCGCGCAAGCGAAAGCGAAACGAAGCGTCCCAGGCCCGGCTCCGCCGGGCCTTTTTTTTGCGCGCGCGCGTGTGGCGCCGGCGCGCCTCATGTTTATGACAGCAGGCTTCATGCTAGGATTGCGGCTGGAAACGCGCCGCAACATTCGCGGCGTCGAAGATGCGCAGCAAAACACCGCTGCGAAAAACAACGCCGCGGTGGATGTGGTCGCGGCACGCAGATCGTCGATCATGCAACCGCACGCTTGCGACGACATCGATACGAATCGCCTATCAGCGCCTGTTTGATTTTCAAGTCGCACACAAGGGTGTTGCCGGTTCGCCACGCGAAGCTACCCACAAAAAATGATCACGAAAAAACGCGAGTCGCGAACCACTTATCGGCAAAGCGCAGGACGGTAGTTTGAAAAGCCAAACCCGCCCTGACCATTGGTGAAGAATTTGTGAATTTTTTTTGCGCACCCCGGCTCAATGTGACGGCGCTCGGCTCACTCGAATCCCCGCGAAGATTCAAAACCTTGAGCATCCGGCCCGGAATGGAGGCCACGAATGCGGCGTCACGCCCCCCCGCGGGGTGCTCGTGACGCGGAATCATTTCGTTGCGGCAATTGTGGCATCGTGTATCTCTTAATCACTCGCGGGGCCGACGGCTCTTCCGATCAGTGCGATCGAAGACCCACAGGCGACGCGCAAACTAGTGATGGTGAGCGCGTAAGCGGGATTTCCCAAGCGACGGCCGGATCGCTCATAGCGATATGAGGGCGGACTCGTGCGCCTCAATTTCTCGCGCGCCGCGGAGCTTGCTCCCGGTGCGGCCAAGAAGAAAGAGCGCATGACCTGGAGACGGCGGCGGCGGAAACGGAAGTGACTGTGAGGGGCTTTGAGTAACGCGGCGTAAACGTTTTCATCCGGCAAGGCGGCTGATCACAGCAGCCAGCAGGGTCGGGAACTGGACGATTTCGACACGCAACATCGAGGAGACAGCTTGCCGCGGCACCCGCGGCGAGTGGGGGGTATCTATGACACTTGCATCAGCCATGGTCTTGCATCGCGCACAACGCCTGATTGAGCCGCACACGCAGCGGGTTCGCGGCGCCGCGGGGGCGGACGGTACGTCCGGGGTGCGCCCGACGCACCCGCGCGGAAGGCGGTGCCACAACATATTCGGCTCGCACCCGCGGCCCAGTACCAGCTGACCTCGCCGGCAGCCTTCTTTCCGTCACCAGCACCGACTTCGCCAGCGGCGTGAATTCGCCGAACGACGAGTCATGTCCGCGACGGATCGCAAGGCACGCCCCGAGGTCAAGCATTCGCCGCGCGCGGCGGCTTTCACCGCCAAGAGCCATCAGTCGTCAACTCATTCGGAAAAGTCTCAAGTCAATGACAAGCATGGAACATGATCGTTGGGCCAGGGTTCAGGGCCGGCTGCGCTCCACCGTCGGAGAGGACGTCTACACCAGCTGGTTCGCGCGGATGGATCTCGAGAGCGTGCAGGGTGAAAGCGTCCACATGTCGGTGCCGACCCGCTTTCTCAAGAGCTGGATCCAGGCGCACTACGCCGATCGCGTGCTGTCGTGCTGGCAGGCCGAACTGCCGGAGGTCCACCGCATCGACCTGACCGTGCGCTCGGCGATGCGCTGCGCCCCGCCGGTCAAGGACGCCAAGGCGGCGGGCGACGAGCGCCGCGCCGACCGCGTCACGCCCGCGACCATGGAGGCGCGCGGCGCCGGGCCGATGCCGGTGTCGGCGAACCACGAGGCGCTCGGCGGCTCGCCGCTCGACCCGCGCCTGACGTTCGACAGTTTCGTGCTGGGACGCTCCAACACGCTCGCCCATGCCGCGGCCCGCCAGGTCGCCGAGGGCCGCCGCGGCGATCCGGTGATGTTCAACCCGCTCTACATCCATGCCGGCGTCGGGCTCGGCAAGACCCACCTGCTGCAGGCGGTGACCTGGGCCGGCAACGCCGGCGGCGAACGCAAGGTGCTGTACCTCACGGTCGAGAAGTTCATGTACGGCTTCGTCGCGGCGCTGAAAACGCAGACCGCGCTCGCCTTCAAGGAAGCGCTGCGCGGCATCGACGTGCTGGTGATCGACGACCTCCAGTTCCTGCAGGGCAAGTCGACCCAGGCCGAGTTCTGCCACACCCTCAACGCGCTGATCGACGCCGGCCGCCAGGTCGTGATCGCCGCCGATCGGCCGCCGTCCGAGCTCGAGACGCTGGACGACCGCGTCCGCTCGCGCCTTGCCGGCGGCCTCGTGGTCGAAATGGGCACGCTCGGTGAAGAGCTGCGGCTCGATATCCTCAAATCGCGGGTCGCGGCGGCGCGGGCTCACCATTCAGGCTTCGACGTGCCGCTGCCGGTGCTCGAATATCTCGCCAAGGCCATCACCCACAACGGCCGCGACCTCGAAGGCGCGGTGAACCGCCTGCTCGCCCACTCCAAGCTCAACGCCCAGCCGGTGACGCTAGAGATGGCCGAGCGCGAGGTCCGCGACCTGGTCCGCCCGCAGGAGCCGAAGCGGGTCAAGATCGAGGATATCCAGCGCGTGGTGGCGCGGCAGTATAATGTCAGCCGGTCGGACCTGTTGTCGTCGCGGCGAACCGCCAACGTGGTGCGGCCGCGCCAGGTGGCGATGTATCTGGCGAAGACGCTGACGCTCCGCTCGCTGCCCGAGATCGGTCGCCGCTTCGGGGGGCGCGACCACACCACTGTGCTGCACGCGGTTCGCAAGATCGAGGCCCTGGTCGGCAAGGACGTGGCGCTCGCCGACGAGGTCGAACTGCTCAAACGCCAGCTCCAGGACTAGCCGGGACGGCGTCCCCTGCCTGCGGCCGGGCGCCATCCGGCCATCTTCCTGATCCCCGACGGGAAATCGTCTGGGAAACCCGGTCTGCGAGCCGGGGGACCCTTGCGCTCCCCCGCCGTCCACGGCACCTTGCGGTCCCCCGCGAGTGCTTGCCGCGCGCGGGTATCATGGCCGGCGGCCCTCCGGGCCGCCCGGCGAAGCCAGCCTGTATGGGACGGACGGATAGTAGCGATGAAGGTCACCGTCGAGCGCGCGCAACTCCTGAAATCACTCGGCCATGTTCACCGCGTGGTGGAACGCCGCAACACCATCCCGATCCTCGGCAATGTCCTGATGCGCGCCGAGAACGCGCAGCTCAGCCTGAAGGCCACCGACCTCGACCTCGAAGTGACCGAAACCCTGCCTGCCGAGGTCGCCGGCGGCGGCTCGACCACGGTTCCGGCCCACATGTTCTACGACATCATCCGCAAGCTGCCGGACGGCTCGCAGATCGTGCTGGAGGCCGACGGCGAGCGCTCGGTGCTGGCGATCCGCGCCGGCCGTTCGCGCTTCACCCTGCAGACCCTGCCGGAAAGCGATTTCCCCGATCTCGCCGCCGGCGACATGAGCCACTCCTTCAGGCTCACCGCCAGCGACCTCAAGCGCCTGATCGACCGCACCCAGTTCGCGATCTCGACCGAGGAGACGCGCTACTACCTCAACGGCATCTACCTGCACAGCGCCGGCAGCGGCAAGGCGGCGACGCTGCGCGCCGTCGCCACCGACGGCCACCGCCTCGCCCAGGTCGACCTGGCGCTGCCGAGCGGGGCCGACGGCATGCCGGGCGTGATCGTGCCGCGCAAGACCGTGGGCGAGGTCCAGCGCCTGATCGAGGACAACGAGGCCGAGATCACCATCGAGCTGTCGACCAGCAAGATCCGCCTGACGCTGGGCAACGTGGTGCTGACCTCCAAGCTGATCGACGGCACCTTCCCCGACTACAGCCGCGTCATTCCCCAGCACAACGACAAGGAACTGGTCGTCGACAAGAAGGATTTCGAGGCCGCGGTCGACCGCGTCTCGACCATCTCCAGCGAGCGCGGTCGCGCCGTGAAGCTGGCGCTGTCGCCGGGCAAGCTGGTGCTGTCGGTCACCAACCCGGACTCCGGCAGCGCCACCGAGGAACTCGAGGTCGAATACGCCGCCGAGCCGCTCGATATCGGCTTCAACTCGCGCTACCTGCTCGACATCGCGGCGCAGATCGAGGGCGAGGTCGCGGTGCTCAGGCTCGCCGATCCCGGCTCGCCGACGCTGATGCAGGACAAGGACTCCAAGGGCGCGCTCTACGTGCTGATGCCGATGCGGGTGTGAGGGGCTTCCTGTCGGAGCAGGCGCCTCTTAGATGACGTCATGGCCGGGCTCGTCCCGGCCATCCACGTCTTTGGACGCTGAAATTCAGCAAGACGTGGATGCCCGCGACAAGCGCGGGCATGACGAAGAATGAACCCATGACCGCCTGCCGCATCCGCCGCCTCGGCCTGACCCATTTCCGCAGCTACCGCGCGGCAAGCATGACCACCCGTGGCGACATGGTGGTGCTGGTGGGCGCCAACGGCGTCGGCAAGACCAATTGCCTCGAGGCGATCTCCTACCTCTCGCCGGGGCGCGGGCTGCGCCGCGCCACGCTGGAGGACGTCGCCGACATCCAGGGCGACGGCTCGTGGGCGGTCTCGGCCGAGGTCGAGGGCGCGCTCGGGCTTGCCACCCTCGGCACCGGCATCGACCCGCCCGGTGGCGACGGCACCGGGGCCGCGCGGCGCTGCCGGATCGACCGCGAGCCGGTCAATTCGGCGGCGGCCTTCGGCGACCATCTGCGGATGGTGTGGCTGACGCCGGCCATGGACGGGCTGTTCACGGGCCCCGCCTCGGAGCGCCGCCGCTTCTTCGACCGCCTGGTGCTCGCCATCGATTCCTCCCACAACGGCCGGGTCTCGGCGCTGGAGCGCGCGCTGCGTTCGCGCAACCGGCTGCTGGAGGAGCGCAGCCCCGACGGCCACTGGCTCGACGCCATCGAGCGCGAGACCGCCGAACTCGCGGTGGCGGTGGCGGCGCTGCGCGCCGAAACCCTGGCGCGGCTGCGGGCGACGCTGCGGGCGCGGGCGGCGGCCTCGGCCTTTCCCTCGGCGGAGATCGCCCTCGACGGCTGGATCGAGAACGCGCTCGCCGACGACACCGCGACCGCGGTCGAGGACCGCTACCGCGCGCGGCTGCGCGACGGCCGCGCCCGCGAC
>JARLJA010000206.1 GCA_031291445.1 Xanthobacteraceae bacterium
ATTTGAAGAACGTCAATCCCGAAGGCCAGGTGTCGGTCAAGCTGGTCTCCGAAATCGGCGTCGGCACGGTGGCCGCCGGCGTCGCCAAGGCACGCGCCGACCACGTCACCATTTCCGGTTTCGAGGGCGGCACCGGCGCGAGCCCGCTGACCTCGATCAAGCACGCCGGCAGCCCGTGGGAGATCGGCCTCGCCGAGACCCACCAGACCCTGGTGCGCGAGCGGCTGCGCAGCCGCATCGTGGTCCAGGTCGACGGCGGCTTCCGCACCGGCCGCGACGTCGTGATCGGCGCGCTGCTCGGCGCCGACGAGTTCGGCTTCGCCACCGCGCCGCTGATCGCGGCCGGCTGCATCATGATGCGCAAGTGCCACCTCAACACCTGCCCGGTCGGGGTCGCGACCCAGGATCCGGTGCTGCGCAAGCGCTTCGTCGGCCAGCCCGAGCACGTCATCAACTACTTCTTCTTCGTCGCCGAGGAAGTCCGCGAGATCATGGCCGCGCTCGGCTTCAGGACCTTCGACGAGATGATCGGCCAGAGCCAGATGCTCGACCAGAACGCGCTGGTGGCGCACTGGAAGGCCAAGGGCCTCGACTTCTCCAAGCTGTTCTTCAAGCAGAAGGCGGCGCCCGGCGTGAAGATCTTCCACACCGAGGCGCAGAACCACCATCTCGAGCACGTGCTCGACCGCACGCTGATCGCCGAGGCGCAGCCGGCGCTCGACCGCGGCGCGCCGGTCAAGATCAGCGCCGAGATCAACAACACCAACCGCAGCGCCGGCGCGATGCTGTCGGGCATGGTCGCCAAGCGGTTCGGCCACGAGGGCCTGCCGCACGACACCATCCACGTGAAGCTGAAGGGCACCGCCGGCCAGGCCTTCGGCGCCTGGCTCGCGCGCGGCATCACCTTCGAGCTCGAGGGCGAAGGCAACGACTACGTCGGCAAGGGCCTGTCGGGCGGCCGCATCGTCGTCCGGCCGCCGGCCGACAGCGGCGTGGTGCCGGAGGAATCGATCATCGTCGGCAACACCGTGATGTACGGCGCCATCGAGGGCGACTGCTACTTCCGCGGCATCGCCGGCGAGCGCTTCGCGGTGCGCAATTCCGGCGCCGTCGTGGTGGTCGAGGGCGCCGGCGACCACTGCTGCGAATACATGACAGGCGGCGTCGTCGTGGTGCTCGGCCGCACCGGGCGCAACTTCGCCGCCGGGATGTCGGGCGGGGTCGCCTACGTGCTCGACGAGGACGGCACCTTCGAGAAGCGCTGCAACCTGTCGATGGTCGATCTCGAGCCGGTGCTGTCCGAGGAGATGATCAACGAGAACGCCTTCCACCAGAGCGGCGATCTCGAGGCCCACGGCAAGGTCGACGTGCTCAAGAACCTCACCGGCGACGACGTCGAGCGGCTGCACGTGCTGATCACCCGCCACGCCAAGCTCACCGGTTCGACCCGCGCCGCCGAGATTCTCGCCGACTGGAAGAATTCGCTGCGCAAGTTCCGCAAGGTGATGCCGATCGAGTTCCGCCGCGCGCTCAACGAGCTGAAGAAGCGCGAATCCGAAGAACCACAGATCGCGATCGGCGCGTAAATTCCAGGGCAGACGTTTCCAATGGGCAAGATCACCGGCTTTCTCGAAATCGACCGCAGCGACCGCTCCTACGCGCCCGTCGCCGAGCGGCTCAAGCACTACCGCGAGTTCGTCGTTCCGCTGGCGGAGAAGGACCTGCGCGACCAGGCGTCGCGCTGCATGAACTGCGGCATTCCCTACTGCCACGGCACCGGATCGGTGGCGGCGGGCACGCCCGGCTGTCCGGTCAACAACCAGATCCCGGACTTCAACGACCTGGTCTACAACGGCAACTGGGAAGAGGCGTCGCGCACGCTGCACTCGACCAACAACTTCCCGGAATTCACCGGCCGCATCTGCCCGGCGCCGTGCGAGGCGTCGTGCACGCTCAACATCGACGACAACCCGGTCACCATCAAGACCATCGAATGCGCGATCGTCGACCGCGCCTGGGAGAACGGCTGGCTCAAGCCCGAGATCGCCGCCCACAAGACCGGCCGCAAGATCGCCGTGGTGGGATCGGGCCCGGCGGGTCTGGCCTGCGCCCAGCAACTGGCGCGCGCCGGTCACGACGTCCACGTCTACGAGAAGAACGCCAGGGCCGGCGGCCTGCTGCGCTACGGCATCCCCGACTTCAAGATGGAGAAGGGCATCATCGACCGCCGCGTCGCGCAGATGGAGGCCGAGGGCGTCACCTTCCACTACGGCAAGGCTGTGGGCGGCGCCGGCGGCGTCGATCCCAGCGAGCTGCTGCGGCTCTACGACGCCGTCGCGCTCACCGGCGGCGCGGAAGCGCCGCGCGACCTGGCGGTGCCCGGCCGCGACCTCGCCGGCATTCATTTCGCCATGGACTTCCTGCCGCAGCAGAACCGCCGCGTCGGCAACGAGCCGCTGGGCGACGCCGCCGAGATCCTCGCCACCGGCAAGCATGTGGTGGTGATCGGCGGCGGCGACACCGGCTCGGACTGCATCGGCACCTCCAACCGCCAGGGCGCGGCGTCGGTTACCCAGCTCGAGATCATGCCGCAGCCGCCCCAGCACGAGGACAAGCTGCTGACCTGGCCGAACTGGCCGTTGAAGATGCGCACCTCGTCGAGCCACCAGGAAGGCGCCGAGCGCGAATTCGCGGTGCTGACGCGCCAGTTCTCCGGCGCCGACGGCAAGGTCGCCGCGCTCCATTGCGTCAAGGTGGACGGGCGGATGCAGCCGATTCCGGGCAGCGACTTCGAGCTCAAGGCCGACCTCGTGCTGCTGGCCATGGGCTTCGTGCATCCGGTGCACGAGGGACTGTTGAAGACGCTCGGCGTCGACCTCGACCCGCGCGGCAACGTGCGCGCGGCGACCTCCGACTACCAGACCTCGGTGCCCAAGGTCTTCACCTCCGGCGACATGCGGCGCGGCCAGTCGCTGGTGGTGTGGGCGATCCGCGAGGGCCGGCAATGCGCCGCCTCGATCGATCGCTTCCTGATGGGATCGACCACGCTGCCGCGCTGACGGATCATGCGTGCCGGCGTGCGGAGGACAACCCCGTCCGCATGCCGCGGCGCGCCCCCGGCAGCCTCACCTCGACCAGACGTCTGACGATATTGCGCCGCCGGCCCAACCGGCGCGCCGTAACCCTCACCGCGTAAAGAAGCCGTTGTCCGGCGCGGGCGCCGACGCCGCGCGTCCGATGCCGGCGGGCGGGCGCGG
>JARLJA010000207.1 GCA_031291445.1 Xanthobacteraceae bacterium
CAAGGGCGTCAACCCCGACGAGGTGGTCGCCATCGGCGCGGCGATCCAGGCCGGCGTGCTGCAGGGCGACGTCAAGGACGTGCTGCTGCTCGACGTCACGCCGCTGTCGCTCGGCATCGAGACGCTGGGTGGCGTGTTCACCCGCCTGATCGAGCGCAACACCACGATCCCGACCAAGAAGAGCCAGGTGTTCTCGACGGCGGAAGACAACCAGAACGCCGTCACCATCCGGGTGTTCCAGGGCGAGCGCGAAATGGCCGCCGACAACAAGATCCTCGGCCAGTTCGACCTGATGGGAATTCCGCCGGCGCCGCGCGGCATGCCGCAGATCGAGGTGACGTTCGACATCGACGCCAACGGCATCGTCAACGTCTCGGCCAAGGACAAGGCGACCAACAAGGAGCAGCAGATCCGGATCCAGGCGTCCGGGGGGCTGTCCGAAGGCGACATCGAGAAGATGGTCAAGGACGCCGAGGCCAACGCGGCCGAGGACAAGAAGCGGCGCGAGGCGGTCGACGCCAAGAACCACGCCGACGCGCTGGTGCACTCGACCGAGAAGGCGCTGGCCGAGCACGGTTCGAAGATCGCCGACCCCGAGCGGCGCGCCATCGAGGACGCGGTCAGCGACCTCAAGGAAGCGCTCAAGGGTGATGACGCCGAGGCCATCAAGGCCAAGACCAACACCCTGGCCCAGGCTTCGATGAAGCTCGGCGAGGCCATGTACACCCAGCAGGCCGAGAGCGACGCTGCCAAGCACGCCGCCAAGGACGACGTCGTTGACGCGGAATTTACCGAAGTCGACGACGATAAGGGCGGCAAGAAGTCAGCGTAATCCGCAGGACCGCAGTCACCTCCCCCGCAAGGGGGAGGTGCGCGTGCTACCGCTGTGAGTGAACCGCGAATCCGGAACCCTCAATGTCGAAACGCTGCTACTACGAAACGCTTGAAGTCGAACGCACCGTCGACGAGTCGGGACTGAAATCGGCCTTTCGCAAGCTCGCGATGAAGTGGCATCCGGACAAGAATCCGGGCGACAAGAGCAGCGAGATTCGCTTCAAGGAAATCAACGAGGCCTACGAGGTGCTCAAGGACGGCCAGAAGCGGGCCGCCTACGACCGTTTCGGCCACGCCGCGTTCGAGCAGGGCGGCATGGGCGGCGGCCAGGGCTTCGGCGCCGGCTTCGCCTCGTCGTTCTCCGACATCTTCGAGGATCTGTTCGGCATGGCCGGGCAGCGCGGCCGCGGTAGCGGCGGCCGCGAGCGCGGCGCCGACCTGCGCTACAACATGGAAATCACCCTCGAGGAAGCGTTCGAGGGCAAGGCCGCCGAGATCCACATTCCGGTGTCGGTGACTTGCGAAGGCTGCTCCGGCACCGGCGCCAAGGCCGGCACCAAGCCGAAAGCCTGTGCCACCTGCGGCGGCGCCGGGCGCGTGCGCCACGCCCAGGGCTTCTTCACGCTGGAACGCACCTGCCACGCCTGCCACGGCCGCGGCCAGGTCATCGAGGATCCCTGCGCGGCCTGCGCCGGCTCCGGCCGCGTCAGCCGCGACCGCACCCTGTCGGTCAACATTCCCCCCGGCGTCGAGGACGGCACGCGGATCCGCCTGGCCGGCGAGGGCGAGGCCGGCCTGCGCGGCGGCCCGGCGGGCGATCTCTACATCTTCCTGTCGCTGGCGGCCCATGAGCTGTTTCAGCGCGACGGCGCCGACCTCTATTGCCGGGTGCCGATCTCGATGATCACCGCGGCGCTCGGCGGCGAGTTCGAGGTACCGACCATCGAAGCCGGCCGCTCCAAGGTGAAGGTGCCGGCGGGCACCCAGTCCGGCCGCCGCTTCCGCATCGCCGGAAAGGGCATGCCGGTGCTGCGCTCGCGCCAGACCGGCGACATGTATGTCCAGGTGGTGGTCGAGACACCGCAGAACCTGACCAAGAAGCAGCGCGAGCTCTTGGCCGAGTTCGACAAGCTGTCGTCCGGCGAGACCCAGCCGGAGTCGGCCGGATTCTTCGCCAAGGTCAAGGACTTCTTCGGCCCGCGCGCGGCCGCTTCCTGAGCCGCCGCGCTTGACCGCGGGACCCGGCAGGGCTACGAATTTTTGTGACAAAATTCTGACGTTCTGCTGGTCCCATCCGAGTTTCGCCGGTCCCGCCATGTCCGTTCATCCATCGGTGCGCGTCGTCAAGAAGCCGCTTCGTCTCGACGACGAGGTGCGGTTTCTCCGCTCATGGATCGAGAAGCCGCTGCACATGGGCGCGGTGATGCCGTCAAGCAAGGCGCTGGCCCGCACCATGGCGGGCTACGTCGATGCCCACGACGAGGGCCCGGTGATCGAGCTCGGACCGGGCACCGGTGCGATCACCAGCGCGCTGATCGAGCACGGCGTCGACCAGCGGCGCCTGGTGCTGGTGGAATACAATCCCGGCTTCTGCGCGCTGCTGCGCGAGCGCTATCCCCTGGCCCGGATCGTCCACGGCGATGCCTACGCGCTGCGCCGCTCGCTGCGCGAGGTGCTGGACACGCCGGCCGCGGCGGTGGTGTCGGGGCTGCCGCTGATGACCAAGCCGATGCGCACCCGCCTCAAGCTGATCCGCGACGCCTTCGCGGCGCTCGAACCGGGCGCGCCCTTCATCCAGTTCACCTATTCGGTGACCCCGCCGATCCCGAAGTCGCTGTCCGGCGTCCGCACCGAGGCGTCGGAACGGATCTGGATGAATCTTCCGCCCGCCCGCGTCTGGGTGTATCGGAAGGACTAGCGCGCCGCACCGGCCAGCTCCAGGCGCGCTGCTGAGCGCGTCGAGAGGCCATGTCCGTCGTCAGAATTCTCGTTGTTCCGGGGTCGACCCGGATCGGCTCGTTCAACGCCCGCCTCGCGGCCGTCGCGGCGCGTGAATTCGCGCTGGCCGGCGTCGACGTGACGCGGATTTCGCTCGCGGACTATGCGCTGCCGCTTTACGAGAGCGATCTCGAGGCCCAGTCCGGCGTGCCGCGGGCGGCGCTCGACCTCAGGCGGCAGATCGGCGCCCACCATGGCGTGCTGATGGTGACGCCGGAATACAACGCCTCGGTGCCGCCGCTCTTGAAGAACGCGATCGACTGGGTCAGCCGGGTGCGCGAGCGCGGCGAGCCGCCGCTGCAGGTGTTCGAGGATCGCCCCTTCGCCATCGCCTCGGCCTCCGACGGACCTTTCGGTGGCCTGCGGGCGCTGATGGCGCTGCGCCAGATCCTGACGCTCGGCTGCGGCGCGACCGTCATTCCGCGCGAGTTCGCGCTGTCCGGCGCGGGCTCGGCCTTCGACGACGACGACCGGCTGAAGGCGCCGCGCGACGCGGACGCGCTCGGCCAGGTGGTGCGGCAGCTGATCGGCGTCGCCCAGACCATGATGTGAGGTGAACGTGAACGACAGTCCCGCAACCGCCCGCGACCGCCTGATCGTCGGCCTCGACCTGCCGGGCGTGGAGGCCGCCGAAGCCATGATCGCGCGGCTCGGCGACAGCGTGAGCTTCTACAAGATCGGCTATCAGCTCGCCTATGCCGGCGGCCTCGCGCTGGTGCCGAAGCTCGCCGAGCGGGGCAAGAAGGTGTTCGTCGATCTCAAGCTGCACGACATCGGCAACACGGTGGCGCGCGGCGTCGAGAGCATCGCCCGTTCCGGGGCGAGCTTCCTCACCGTCCACGCCTACCCCCAGACCATGCGGGCGGCGGTCGAGGGCCGCGGCGGCACGGCGCTGAAGATTCTCGGCGTCACCGTGCTGACCTCCTACGACGACGCCGACCTGCGCGAGGCCGGCTACGCGCTGGGCGTCTCGGCGCTGGTGGAGGCGCGGGCCCGGCTGGCGACCACCATCGGCGTCGACGGCCTGGTCTGCTCCGGCGAGGAGGCCGCGCGGCTGCGGACGCTGGTCGCCCCGCGGATGGCGCTGGTGGTCCCCGGCATCCGTCCGGCAGGCGCGGCCACCGGCGACCAGAAGCGGGTGATGACGCCGGCCCAGGCGATCGCCGCCGGCGCCGACTATCTGGTGGTGGCCCGGCCGGTGCTGGGCGCCGCCGATCCGAAGGCCGCCGCCGACGCGATCGTCGCGGAGATCGCCGCCGCGCGGCCCTGATGCCGCGGCCGGATCGGCAGGACCTCAGGAGATCAAAAAAGGGAGCTGCCGAATGGCGAAGGGCTACTGGATCGCGCGGGTCGATGTGACCAACCCCGACGGCTACAAGGACTACGTGGCGCAGAACGGCCCGGTGTTCAAGAAATACGGCGCCCGTTTCCTGGTGCGGGCCGGCCAGTTCCAGCCCAAGGAAGGCACGGCTCATCGCAGCCGCAACGTGGTGCTCGAATTCCCGGACTACGCCACCGCGCTGGCCTGCTACGAGTCGCCGGACTACCAGCGCCTGGTGGCGCTGCGCGCGCCCTACGGCGTCTCCGATCTCGTCATCGTCGAGGGCTATGACGG
Source organism: Xanthobacteraceae bacterium (assembly GCA_031291445.1). Taxonomy (GTDB): domain Bacteria; phylum Pseudomonadota; class Alphaproteobacteria; order Rhizobiales; family Xanthobacteraceae; genus Bradyrhizobium_A. Next base: position 4,448 of record JARLJA010000207.1, read on the forward strand.
GCCGCAGCCGTGAGCGCCGCAGAGGTGGTATCGCCACGGCCCGGGGCGGGCTGACAAGGCGGATTCGATCGCCTATAGGAACGGCTTGGAGGCGCGGCGTGATCGAAGGTTTTGCCAATGGCTGACATGCGCTTGATCGTGGCGGGGGCGGGCGGCCGGATGGGCCGGGCGCTGGTGCGCGTGATCGCCGAGACGCCGGGCGCCGTGCTGGTCGGCGCGCTGGAGGCGCCCACCTCGGACCTGATCGGCCGGGACGCCGGCACGCTGGCCGGCCTGCCCGCCAACGGCGTCGCGCTGTCCGGCGATTTGTGGGCGATGTCGGCCGAGGCCGACGGCATCCTCGATTTCACGGTGCCGGCCGCGACCATCGCCAACGTCGCCATCGCCGCCGAGCGCGGCATCGTCCACGTCATCGGCACCACCGGCCTGTCGGCGTCGGACGACGCCGTCATCAAGAGCGTGACCAAGCGCGCCATCGTCGTGCAGTCCGGCAACATGAGCCTGGGCGTCAATCTGCTGGCGGCGCTGGTCAAGCAGGTGGCGCGCGCGCTCGATCAGGATTTCGACATCGAGATCCTGGAAATGCATCACAAGGCCAAGGTCGATGCGCCGTCGGGCACCGCCTACCTGCTCGGCAAGGCGGCCGCCGCCGGCCGCAACGTCGATCTCGAGGCGCGTTCGGTGCGCGCCCGCGACGGCCACACCGGCCCGCGCACGCCCGGCGACATCGGCTTCGCGACGCTGCGCGGCGGCACCGTGACCGGCGATCACACCGTGATCTTCGCCGGGCCGTATGAGCGCATCGAACTGAGCCACAAGGCCGAGGATCGCATGATCTTCGCGCGCGGCGCCCTCAAGGCGGCGATGTGGGCCCACGGCCGGTCGCCCGGCCACTACACCATGGCCGACGTGCTCGGTCTCAGCGATACCTGATCCCCGAACGGAAACCGGAAAGCCGACAATGACCGACCGCTGTCTCGTGCTGGTGCGCCACGGCCAGAGTGACTGGAATTTGAAGAACCTGTTCACCGGCTGGAAAGACCCCGATCTCACCGCCCAGGGCATCGCCGAGGCCAAGGCCGCCGGCCGCAAGCTCAAGGCGCGGGGGCTTGCCTTCGACATCGCCTTCACCTCGGCGCTGACGCGCGCGCAGCACACGCTGACGCTGATGCTGGAGGAGCTCGGCCAGAGCGGACTGGCGACGATCCGCGACCAGGCGCTGAACGAACGCGACTACGGCGAACTGTCGGGCCTCAACAAGGACGACGCCCGCGCCAAATGGGGCGAGGAGCAGGTCCATGTCTGGCGCCGGTCCTACGACGTGCCGCCGCCCGGCGGCGAAAGCCTCAAGGACACGCTGGCGCGCGCGCTGCCCTATTACGTGCAGGAGATCCTGCCCCAGGTGCTGCGCGGCAAGCGCACGCTGGTGGCCGCCCACGGCAATTCGCTGCGGGCCCTGATCATGGTGCTGGAACGGCTGACGCCGGAGCAGATCCTCAAGCGCGAACTCGCCACCGGCGTGCCGGTGATCTACACCCTGAACGCCGATTCCACCGTCGCGTCGCACGTCGACCTGGCGGAGTGAGGCGAGCGGCGCGTTCGAGCGTCGGGTTTTCCCGGCGTTTGGCGACTTGCGATGCGTCACCAATTATTCGGCGTCACCCGCGGGCTTGACCCGCGGGTCCACGTTTTTGGGTCAGCGCTCCGAAGTGAAGAGTGGGTTGCCGGGTCAAGCCCGGCAACGACGCAGAAATTGGAGAGGCGTCGCGCGCAGATCTCGAGCGTCGCCTGGTCTGGTTCTCTGCCGAGGTGTTTGGCGAGGTCGTGTTCTATCGCCTCAAGCTTGAGGCGGACCGGCGCGTCCCACTCAGCCCGCCCCGACCTTGCCGGCCTCCCAGCCGAGCATGGCCTGCTTGCGGGTGATGCCCCAGTGGTAGCCGGTCAGCGCGCCGCTCTTGCCGATCACCCGATGGCACGGCACCACGAACGAGAGCGGGTTGCGCCCGACCGCCGCGCCGACCGCGCGCGCGGCCTTGGGGCGGGCGAGATGCGCGGCGATGTCGGAGTAGGTGGTGGCGCGGCCCATCGGGATCTTGAGCAGCGTTTCCCACACCCGGACCTCGAAATCGGTGCCGATCAGCGTCACCCGCAGCGGCTGGTCGGCACGCCACAGGCCCGGCTCGAACACGCGCCGGGCCAGCGCGGCGGTGCCGCTGTCGTCGGCGACATGGGTGGCGCGCGGCCAGCGCCGCTGCAGGTCGACGAGGGCGGCGTGCTCCTCGCCGGGGTCGGCGAAGGCGAGGCCGGCGAGACCGCGTTCGCTGGCGATCACCACCGCCGTGCCGAACGGCGAGGGGTGGAAGCCGTAGCGCAGCGTGGTGCCGGCGCCGCCGGTCTTCCATTCGCCCGGCGACATCGCCTCGTGGGCGACGAACAGGTCGTGCAGCCGTCCCGGGCCCGAGAGGCCTGAGTCCAGCGCCGCGTCGAGCACGCTGGCGGAGGAGCGCAGCAGCCCCTTGGCATGGTCCAGCGTCAGCGCCTGCATGAAGGCCTTGGGCGTCAGCCCGGCCCAGCGCCGGAACAGGTGGTGGAGTTCGTCGGGGGTCACCGCCGCGGCGTCGGCGATGGCTTCGATGGTCGGCTGCTCGCGCCAGTTGCCGGAAATGAACGCGATGGCGCGGCGGACCGCGTCGTAGTCCCGCAATTCCGCGTCGCGCGGTCCGGGCTTGGCGAGATGGTGGTTGTCGAGGGCAAGGTTCATCATGGCGCCACTGTGGACCCGGGGGAGGCTATCCTCCACCCGGTTTCCGACACCAGCCCGGGGAGGTGGGCGGCCTCACGCCACGGGATTATAGGTCGGGCCGCGGCAGGCCTCCCGCAATGCGGGCATCAACACGTTGTAAAAACTCTCTTTTTCGGCGGGTCCGAGAAATCGCCCGAGGCCGATGCGGTGGCCGCGCGCCACCAGATAGAGCCGCTCGAAGCCGAATTCCTCGTGGACCTCGCGCTCGATCCGCACCCACAGCGGGTTGAAGGTCCATTCCACGACGTCGCCGCGATGGCCGACCCGGCGGACCCGGCACTCCGCATAGGACACGTGGACCTCTTCAAAGGCGCGGGCGCGCGTGAAATTGACGCGAAACGCCCAGGAGATCGCCAGCACGTCGAGCCCGAGAAAGCCGACCACCGGCCAGGCCCCCATCAGCAGGAAGACGATGCCGGCGGCGAAGCTCACGGCGCAGAGCGCGACCATCAGCACCACGAAGCCGGTGCGGTTCAGGGAGCGGTGCGGCGCCAGCTTGGCGGCGAGCAGCACCCGTTGCGCCGGCTCGTCATGGGGAAAGTCGTTGCCCGAGGTCATTGCGAGTCATTATACGAAAATCATGGCAAAAAAGATCACGGTTTCAGGAGCCCGCACCAAGGTCGGGACGGCGGTGCGGTCCGCCGCGGGCAAGAACCGGGGCAAGACGGCCGCGCGCAAGGCCAGGACCGGCCTCGTGTCCAAGGCCAAGACCAGGGCCGCGCCGCGGCCGTGGAGTGCCGCCGAGATCGCCGAGGCCTTCGGCCGTTTCCGTGCCGCCAATCCGGAGCCCAAGGGCGAACTGGAGCACCTCAATCCCTTCACCCTGCTGGTCGCGGTGGTGCTGTCGGCGCAGGCGACCGATGCCGGGGTCAACAAGGCGACGCGCAACCTGTTCCCGATCGCCGACACCCCGCAGAAGATGGTCGCGCTCGGCGAGGACCGGCTGCGCGACATCATCAAGACCATCGGGCTGTTTCGCACCAAGGCGAAGAACGTGATCGCGCTGTCGCACCAGCTCATCGCCAACCATGGCGGCGAAGTGCCGCGCGACCGCGCCGCGCTCGAGGCCCTGCCCGGGGTCGGCCGCAAGACCGCCAACGTGGTCCTCAACATCGCCTTCGGCGAGCCGACGATTGCGGTCGACACCCACCTGTTCCGGGTCGGCAACCGCACCGGGCTGGCGCCGGGCAAGACCCCGCTCGAGGTCGAGGAGACGCTCGACCGCGTCATCCCGGCCGAGTTCAAGCGCCACGCCCATCACTGGCTGATCCTGCACGGCCGCTACACCTGCGTGGCGCGCAAGCCGCTGTGCGAGCGCTGCCTGATCAGCGATCTCTGCCGCTGGCCGGAGAAGACGGTGTGAAGGCGCCTAGGCTGCCGGGAGCCGTACGCTGGTCGACGTGATGGTGTCCGGCCGCGACAGGCGCTTGTGGAGATGGACCATCAACGCCATGCCGAACAGCGGCGTCGCCAGGTTGACCACCGGGATCGACACGAAGGCGGCGATGAACAGCCCGGCGGCGAACACCGTGCCGGCGTATTCCCGGCGCATCGCCTTGGCCTCCGCCGGCGGCCGAAAGCGCATGGCGGCGAGCTCGAAATATTCGCGGCCGAGCAGCCAGGCGGTGGCGATGAAGAACACCAGGAAGCCGAGGCCCGCGAACAACACGAAGGGCAGCGCGATCATGTAGACCGCGAGGGTGAGCAGCGCGAACTTGGTGCCCTCGATCATGGCGACGCCGACCGGCAGTGCGGCGCCGGGGGGGTCGTCGGGATAGGACTCGCGCTCGACGTGCTCGGCGATCTCGTCGACGAAGAAGCTCGCCACCAGCGAGGTGATGGTCGGCATCAGCAGCACCGCGCCGAACACCACGCCGAGACCGGCGAGGATCGAGACGATCCAGGCCAGCACGTTGATGGCGCCGTGATAGTCCGGGCCGAGGCTCGCCTCCATCCAGATCTCGCCGGAGCCCGCCAGCCAGGTCAAAAGCCGCTGCAGCAGGATGCCGCCGATGACGATCAGGACCAGCGACAGCCCGATCGAGCGCCACAGGATCGCGCGCATGGTGGGCGACAGGATCTGGTTCAGCGCCTTGCCGGCGGCGTCAAACATGCGGGTCTCCCGGTGCGGTCCGGCTCCAGAGGTAGAGGCCCGGCGGGGACGGCGCAAGGGCGCCGCCGGGAGGGGGTCAGACCGGCAGGCCTTCCTTCTGGGCCAGCGCCTTCAGCGAGGTCTGGGGCCGCGCGCCGAGATGCTGGATGATCTCGGCGGCGGCGAGCGCGCCGAGCCGGCCGCAGATCGTCGGGCTCGCGCCGCGCACCAGCCCGAACAGGAAGCCGGCGGCGAACAGGTCGCCGGCCCCGGTGGTGTCGACCACCTCGGCGACCGGGAAGGCCGGCACCGCGGTCACGTCGTCCGGCGCCACCACCACGCAGCCCTTTTCGCTGCGGGTGACCACCGCCGAGCGGACGTCGCGGCGCAGCTGCGCCAGCGCGCCGTCGAAATCGGAGCCGGGATAGAGCGCCAGCAGCTCGGCCGCGTTGGCGAACACCAGGTCGACGGTCGACTTGCGCATCAGCTCGAGGAATTCGTCGCGGTAGCGGCCGACGCAGAAGGCGTCGGAGAGCGTCAGCGCCACCCGCCGCCCGGCGCCGTGGGCGATCTCCGCGGCCTTGACGAAGGCCGCCTTGGCGTCGGCGGGGTCCCACAGATAGCCTTCGAGATAGACGATCGACGAGGCCGCGACCTGGCCGGGATCGATGTCGCGGGGATGCAGGTTCTGCGCCGCGCCGAGATAGGTGTTCATGGTGCGCTCGCCGTCCGGCGTGACCAGGATGTAGGAGCAGCCGGTGGCGGGCCCGTCGGTCGCCGCCGGCGTCGTGAAGGTGACGTGGGCGGCGCGAATGTCGTGGCTGTACATCCGGCCGATCTGGTCGTCCTTGACCTTGCCGACATAGACCGCGCGGGCGCCGAAATCCGCCAGCCCGACGATGGTGTTGGCGGCCGAGCCGCCCGAGATCTCGGTGGCCGGCCCCATCGCGGCGTAGATCGCCGCGGCGCGGGCCTCGTCGATCAGCGCCATGGCGCCCTTGGTCATGCCGTGGCCGGTCAGGAACGTGTCGTCGGTCCGCACCAGAATATCGAAAATGGCATTGCCGATGCCGAGAACGTCGTGGGTCGCCGATGACATTGTTGATCGCTCCAGGGTTCGGGACGAGGGTCTGGACGGGCGGCCGGGCCGCGCGCGCCGGGGCCACCTATCACGGCATTCGCTTCGCCAGCAAGCGCGGGGGCGGCTATACAGTGCGGCCATGATTCGACATGTTCTCACCGTGTCCTCGGGGACCCTGTCGTCGCGCCTGCTGGGTTTCGCCCGCGACGCGCTGGTGGCGGCGCTGCTCGGCGCCGGTCCGGTCGCCGACGCGTTCCTGGTGGCGTTCCAGTTCATCAACGTGGCGCGGCGCTCGCTCGCCGAGGGCGCGCTCAATGCGGCGCTGGTACCGGGCTATCTGCGGAAGCGCGACACCGAGGGCGCGGTCGCCGCGGCGGCGTTCGCCGGCCGGGTGATGGGCACCACCAGCGCGATCCTGATCGCGATCGCGCTGCTGCTGGCGCTCCTGATGCGCCTCGTCATGGCGGCGCTGGCGCCCGGCTTCGTCGCCGCCACGCTGGATTTCGCGGTCGCCGACGCGCGGCTGATGCTGCCCTATTTCGCCTTCGTCGGGCCGGTGGCGGTGATGATGGGCGTGCTCAATGCCGAGCACCGCTACATCATGAGCGCGTTCTCGCCGCTGTTGTTCAACATCGTGCTGATCGCCACGCTCGTCACGCTGATGGCGCTGCACCGCGAGCCGGCGTCGGCGGCCCGGCTCCTGGCCGCCACCGTCGGCATCGCCGGGCTGCTGCAGACGCTGATCCTGGTGCAGCGCCGGCCGCACCGCTCCGGCCTCGCCGAGCCGATCCGCGTCGCCTGGGACGCCGAGATGGGCGGCTTCCTGCGGAAGGCGATCCCCGGCATGATGGCCAATTCCGGGCCGCAATTCCTCATCGTGTTCGGCGCCATCCTGGCGTCGGCGTCGCCGGCCTCGGTGTCGTGGCTCTATTTCGCCAACCGCCTGATCGAGCTGCCGCTCGGCGTGGTCGGGGTGGCGATGGGCACGGTGCTGGTGCCGTCGCTGACGCGGGCGGTCCATGACGACGACCGCTCCTTCCTGGTGAAGACCGAATCGCGCGGCGTCGAATTCGCGGTCGGCCTGGTGCTGCCGGCGACGCTCGGCCTCGTGGTGCTGGCGCGGATGATCGTGCGGGTGCTGTTCGAGCACGGCGCCTTCACCGCCGCCGACACCGCGGCGACCGCGCTGGCGCTGACGGTGCTGGCGGTCGGGCTGCCGGCGCACGTGCTGGTCAAGACGCTGTCGCCGGCGTTCTTCGCCCGCGACGACACCGCGACGCCGCTGGTGGCGACGCTGTGCGGTCTCGCCACCACCGTCGTCGCCGGCTTCGCGCTGAGCGCACAGTTCGGCGCCAGCGGCGTCGCCGCCAGCATCGCGCTCGGCGCCTGGTGCAGCGCCGGCATCCTGCTGCGTCGCGGCGCCACCGCCTTCGGCCTCCAGCTCGACGGCGAGGCGCGGCGCCGGCTGCCTCGGATCGTGGTCGCCGCGCTCGCCATGGGCGCCATTCTCTGGCTCGCCGCGCATTTCGTCGAACCGGTGACGGCGGTGGCGAACTTCACCGCGCAGCTCACCATCCTGGGCGGGCTGGTCGCGGTCGGGCTCGCGTCCTACGGCCTGCTGCTCGACCTGTTCGGCATCGTCAGCTGGAGCGAGGCGATCAACGACTTGCGCGCGTAGGGCTGCCGTGGCAATGGACGGCGCCTCAGCGCCACGCGGGCCCCGGAAGGTCCGCGCGACCGGCACCCAACCGCGATCGGAGCGGACCAAACGATGACGGCAAAGGAACTGGTGTTCTCCGGCGTCCAGCCGACGGGCAATCTGCACCTCGGCAACTACCTCGGCGCCATCGTCAATTTCGTGAAGCTGCAGGACACCCACGACTGCATCTATTGCGTGGTGGACCTGCACGCCATCACCATGTGGCAGGATCCGGCCGAGCTGACCAAGGCGACGCGCGAGGTCGCCGCCGCCTTCATTGCCGCCGGCATCGACCCCAGGACGCACATCGTCTTCAACCAGAGCCAGGTCTCCGCCCACGCCGAACTCGCCTGGGTGTTCAACTGCGTCGCCCGTCTCGGCTGGCTCAACCGCATGACCCAGTTCAAGGAAAAGGCGGGCAAGGATCGTGAGAACGCCTCGGTCGGACTCTACGCCTATCCCAGCCTGATGGCCGCCGACATCCTGGTCTATCGCGCAACCCACGTGCCGGTGGGCGAGGACCAGAAGCAGCATCTCGAGCTGACGCGCGACATCGCGCAGAAGTTCAACAATGATTTCGGCGACCAGATCCGGGCCCAGGGCGTCGACAGCGGCCTGTTCTTCCCGATGCCCGAGCCGTTGATCACCGGGCCGGCGACGCGGGTGATGAGCCTGCGCGACGGCACCAAGAAGATGTCGAAGTCCGATCCGTCGGACTACTCTCGGATCAACCTGAGCGACGACGCCGACGCCATCGCCCAGAAGGTCCGCAAGGCCAAGACCGATCCCGAGCCGCTGCCGAGCGAGGAGAAGGGGCTGGAGACCCGCCCCGAGGCCGACAATCTGGTCGGCATCTACGCCGCGCTGTCGGGGCGCGCCAAGGCCGACGTGCTGCGCGAGTTCGGCGGCGGACAGTTCTCGAACTTCAAGTCGAGCCTGGTCGATCTCGCCGTCGACAAGCTCGGGCCGATCGGCGCCGAGATGAAACGACTCACCGCCGACCCCGGCTATGTCGACGGCGTCCTGAGCGATGGTGCAGCGCGGGCGCGGGTGCTGGCCGACGCCACGGTCAATGCAGTCAAGGATATTGTCGGCTTCGTGCGCGCGAAATAGCCTCTGAGCGGCGGCGCTTCTCACCTTCGCCGCAATCTTGCCGGCCACTAGTGGTCCGATTCCAACATTCGCACGACTTTGCGGCGGCTCTTTTGCGAATGTGAGACTCGGAGGGACGCCGGCCTGATGCTCGTGGTTTTTCGAAGTTCGTGAACGAGGATCACGATCTTCGAAACGCGGGCACCAGCCGCCGGACCAGCAGCGGGGCATGCATGGGCACTCAGCGTCGCGCCTACGAAGTCGGTCACAAGCCGAAATGCCTGGTCGTGCTCGACGACACGCCGGAGGCCGATCGCGCGGTCTATTACGCCAGCCGCTGGGCCGCGCGGGTCGGCGGCGGCGTGGTGATGCTGCGCCTGATCGAGACCGAAGACCGCAATCAGCAGTGGCTCGGCGTCGCCGACATCATGCGCGCCGAGGCCCATGAAGAGGCCGATGCGGCGCTGGAGCGCGCCGCGCGCCGCGCCGGCGACCTGGCCTCGATCGTTCCGGAGCGGGTGATTCGCGAGGGCGATCCGGCCGAGCAGATCGCCGACGCCATCGACCGCGACGTCGACATCGTCAAGCTGGTGCTCGCCGCCAGCGTCGGCGTCGAGGGCCCGGGGCCGATCATCACCGCGATCGCCGCCGACGCCGGGGCGTTCCCGATTCCGATCACCCTGGTTCCGGGGGGCCTGACCGATGCGGAGCTCGATGCCCTGGCATGAGCGGGCAAGCGAAGCTCTGAACCACCGGGCTAGAGGCTTGATGTGGCTGGAGAAGAGGCTATCTGCAGGGAGCCGGCGCCTTTGGTCGACCTTCCGGCCGCAGCGGATTGGCCTTATGGTCCGCGCGCGGCGGCATTGTCCTGCCGGCTTTCAACCCGTGGCCACGCCGGCCTTGAACCGGCGCGCGGCCGGAGACCCACGACATGTTCATCCAGACTGAGACCACCCCGAATCCCGCGACCCTGAAGTTTCTTCCCGGCCGCGACGTGCTCGGCAGCGGGACCATGGAATTCCGCGATCCCGCCGAGGCCGCGCGCTCGCCGCTGGCGCAGCGGCTGTTCGGCGTGCCGGGCGTCACCGGCGTGTTCTACGGCGCCGATTTCGTCACCGTGACCAAGGACGACAGCGACTGGCAGCATCTCAAGCCGGCGGTCCTGGGTGCCATCATGGAGCACTACATGTCCGGCGAACCGCTGCTGGCCGATGGCGCCGCGGCGGCGGACGCCGACGAATTCTTCAGCGAGGCCGACGCCGAGACCGTCGAGATCATCAAGGACCTGATCGAGACCCGGGTGCGCCCGGCGGTGGCCAATGACGGCGGCGACATCACATTCCGCGGCTTCAAGGAGGGCATCGTCTATCTCGACATGAAGGGGTCCTGCGCCGGCTGCCCGTCGTCGACCGCGACGCTCAAGCACGGCATCCAGAACCTGCTGCGCCACTTCGTCCCCGAGGTCGTGGAAGTTCGGCCGATGTGACCGGCCGGCCGGCGACATCGCTCGCATCTTCCTGAAAAGGGGCAAGGCTGCTCGAGCGCTTGCCCCTTTCGCGTTTCGCAGGCAGGTTCGCGGAACCTAGTTAGTGGTCCGTTCCGCCCCAGGGGGTCATGCTCGTTCTCGCCATAGATACCGCGCTCGACGCCTGCGCCGCGGCCGTGCTCGACACCGACACGAACTGGCTCATCGTGCAGGAAAGCCTGCCCATGAGCCGCGGCCATGCCGAAGCCCTGATGCCGCTGCTGGAGCGGCTGATGAAGGCGTCGGGGCTCGCCTTCAGCGCCCTCGACCGGATCGCGGTGACCACCGGGCCGGGCAGTTTCACTGGCCTGCGGGTCGGCCTGTCGGCGGCGCGCGGCATCGCGCTGGCCGCCAACAAGCCGGTGGTCGGGGTCACCACGCTGTCGGCCTACGCGGCGCCACTGGTCAGCGAGAACGGCGGCAATGCGGTGCTGTCGGTCATCGACGCCCGTCACGACCAGGCCTATTTCCAGCTGGTCACCGGCAGCGGCGGTACCTTGGTGCGCCCCCGGCTGGCGCCGGTTTCGGAGATCCTCGACTGCGCCCGTTACGGCGCGCCCCGGATCGTGGGTAATCTGGCAGAGGCGCTGGCGGCACGCTGGTCGGCCAGCGCGCCCCCGGTCGAGGTGCGGCAGCTGGCGGCCCCGGAAATCGCCTGGGTGGCGTGGCTTGGCGCCGCCGTCAGTCCCAATACGGCGCCGGCCAGACCATATTACCTCAGGGCGCCCGATGCGCGCCCGCAGCGGGGCGGGCCCCCGTCGTCCCCGCCGGCCTGACCCCATGATCCACGGCCTGATCGCACGGCTGTTCGGCGACGCGCGGCCCCCCACGGTCGAACCGGCCGCGCTGGCCGATGCCCGCCGGCTGGCCCAGCTCCATGCCGCGTCGTTCCACCGGGGTTGGGGAACCGGAGAATTCGAACAACTGTTGATCGATCGCAATGTTCTGATCCACCGGCTTCGCCATAAGAACCATGTCATTGGCTTTGCGGTGTCGCGCTGCGCGGCCGATGAAGCGGAGATCCTGTCGGTCGCGATCGATCCCCGTCAGCGCGGACGGGGGCTGTCGCGGCCCCTGCTGCTCAGCCATCTGGGGCATCTTGCCGGTCACGGCGTGGCCCGGGTGTTTCTCGAGGTGGAAGAAAACAACGAGCCTGCGCGGCGGCTCTACGAGCATGCGGGCTTTGCCGTGGTCGGCCGGCGCGAGGGTTACTATCGCGCATCTGCCGGGCCGGCGCTGAACGCCCTTGTGATGCGGCGCGACTTGTCGTGACGCGGACGAAGGTGGCAAAACGCCATTGTCAGCGGCGGACGCGGCAACGAGCTTTGGATCTGGATTGCAAATTCGCGGATCAATCCGCGCCAGGGTGACGACGATGAACGACTTGAAACCGGAATCCATGCCGCTCCCGACCGATATCGAGAAGCGGTGCGCCTCCACCGGCATGCGCATGACCGATCAGCGCCGCGTCATCGCGCGCGTGCTCGCCGAATCGGCCGACCATCCCGACGTCGAGGAGCTGTACCGGCGCTGCGTCGCGGTCGACGACAAGATCTCGATCTCGACGGTCTATCGCACCGTCAAGCTGTTCGAGGACGCCGGCATCATCGAGCGCCACGACTTCCGCGCCGGGCGCGCGCGCTACGAGCAGATGCGCGACAGCCATCACGACCATCTCATCAACCTGCGCGACGGCACGGTGATCGAGTTCACCTCCGAAGAGATCGAGAAGCTGCAGGCGGAAATCGCGCGCAAGCTCGGCTACCGGCTGGTCGACCACCGCCTCGAGCTGTATTGCGTGCCGCTCGACGACGGCAAGGCGTCCTGACCGTCTCATCCTGATGATTGGATCCGGCATCCGCGCCGCCTTCATGGTGCCGCGGATGCCGCGCGTTCAGCCCCTGGCCGAAGCCAATTTTGCCATGATTTCAGCGCCGCGGACCGGAGTCGGGGGCGCCCCGGCAGGCTGGATCCGCCGATTCACGACGGCGCCGGTGGATTTTCCGGGCTTTAGACGATATCTGAGCCGCACGGCCCGGTCCCACGGGTCGCGGCGGCGCGGCCGGCGTCGCCGCGGGTAACCACTGCTGGAAAAGATGACCCCTCCGCGCAAGGTGCATATCAAGTCATACGGCTGTCAGATGAATGTCTACGATGCGCAACGCATGGTGGACGCGCTGGCGCCGCAGGGGTTTGTCGAGACCGGTGACGTCGATGGCGCCGATCTCGTCATTCTCAACACGTGCCATATCCGCGAGAAGGCCTCCGAAAAGGTCTACTCGGAGCTCGGCCGGCTGCGCGAAGCCAAGGACGCCGCCGCGCGCGAGGGCCGGGCGCTGACCATCGCGGTGGCGGGCTGCGTGGCGCAGGCCGAGGGCGAGGAGATCATCCGCCGCGCGCCGGTGGTCGACGTCGTGGTGGGGCCGCAGAGCTATCATCACCTGCCGCAGCTGCTGGCGCGCGCCAGGGAGAGCGGCCGCGCGCTCGACACCGAGTTTCCCGCCGACGACAAGTTCGACCTGCTGCCCGCGCCGGCTCCCGCGGCGATCCGCAGCCGCGGCGTCTCGGCATTCGTCACCGTGCAGGAAGGCTGCGACAAGTTCTGCACCTTCTGCGTCGTCCCCTACACCCGCGGCGCCGAGGTGTCGCGCCCGGTCGCGCGCGTGGTCGACGACGTCAAGCGGCTCGCCGATCACGGCGTGCGCGAAGTCACCCTGATCGGGCAGAACGTCAATGCCTATCACGGCGAAGGCCCCGACGGCGCGGCGTGGTCGTTCGGCGCGCTGCTGACGCGGATCGCCGCGATCCCCGGCATCGCGCGGATCCGCTATTCGACCAGCCATCCGCGCGACGTCGACGACAGCCTGATCGCGGCGCATCGCGAGCTGCCGGAGCTGATGCCGTTCGTGCACCTGCCGGTGCAGTCGGGCTCGGACCGCATCCTGGCCGCGATGAACCGCCGCCACACCGTCGACGATTACCGCCGCGTCATCGACCGGTTTCGCTCGGCCAGCGAAGGCGTTGCATTTTCGTCGGATTTCATCGTCGGTTTCCCCGGCGAAGGCGAGGAAGATTTCGCCGCGACCCTCGCACTGGTCGCGCAAATCGGTTACGCTGCGGCGTATTCGTTCAAGTATTCGCCGCGGCCGGGGACGCCCGCCGCGGACATGTCGGAGATGGTTGCGACCGCGGTGATGGACGAGCGATTGGCGCGCCTGCAGGAGGTGATCGACGGCCAGCAATCGGCTTTCAACAAAGCCACGCTCGGCAAGACCGTCGACGTGCTGTTCGAGCGGCCGGCGCGCAAGGCGGGTCAGATCGTCGGCCGCACCGCGTATCTGCAACCCGCCCATGTGATGGCCTCGCCCGATATCATCGGCCAGGTGCTGCCGGTCGCGATCGACCGTCTCGAACGCTACAGCCTGCTCGGAACCCTGCAGCGCGAAACTCTTCAGCGCGAAACTCCGGCGCCCGCGTCGCTGCCGCAGGCGCGGCCATCCCTCTCGTCGGCGGCGGCTTCGACCGCGCCGGTCCTCGCATCTGGAGCCTGAGCCCTTGGCAAAAAGCGCATCGGAGTCGCCTTCCCTCGCGCCTGGCCGCAAACCCGACCGCGACATCGCGGGTTCACCCGAAACCCAGGTTGTCGTCGCCTTCGACGACAACCGTGCCGCCTCGGCCCTGGTCGGCCCCTACGGCCAGAACCTCGCGCTGGTCGAGCGCCGGCTCGGCGTGGTGGTCGATTCGCGCGGCAACCACATCACCATCGGCGGCTCGCGCGACGCCTGCGATGCGGCGCGCCGCGTGCTCGAGGCGCTCTACGAGCAGGCGATCCGCGGCAGCGACCTCGCCCAGGGCGACGTCGAGGGTGCGATCCGCGCGGTGATCGCGCAGGGCTCGCTGTTCGATTTCGATCCCAAGCTCGCCAAGCCCAGCTTCGAGGAAATCAACCTGCGCAAGCGCCCGGTGCGTGCCCGCACCGCGGCGCAGGATTCCTACATCCGCGCGCTCAAGCGCAACGAGCTGGTGTTCGGCATCGGCCCGGCCGGCACCGGCAAGACCTGGCTCGCGGTGGCCCACGCGGCGCAGCTGTTCGAGCGCAAGGAGGTCGATCGCATCATCCTGTCGCGGCCCGCGGTGGAAGCCGGCGAACGGCTCGGCTTCCTGCCCGGCGACATGCGCGAGAAGGTCGACCCCTATCTGCGCCCGATCTACGACGCCCTGTACGACCTGATGGATGCGCGGATCGTCGAGCGCGCGCTGCAGAGCGGGGAGATCGAGATCGCGCCGCTCGCCTTCATGCGCGGCCGCACGCTCACCAATGCCGCGATCATCCTCGACGAGGCCCAGAACACCACCTCGATGCAGATGAAGATGTTCCTGACCCGGCTCGGCGAAAACAGCCGCATGATCGTCACCGGCGATCCCAGCCAGGTCGATCTGCCCAACGGCCAGCCCTCGGGCCTGGCGGAAGCGGCGAAGCTGCTCGACGGCGTCGAGGGCATCGCCCAGGTCAGGTTCACCGCGGAAGACGTGATTCGCCATGAACTGGTGGCGCGGATCGTCGCCGCCTACGAAGGCCTGCCGCGGCGGCCTTCGGAGTCCAGGATTTGACTCCAGGCTCTGATGCCGTCGCCATCCCGATGGACCACTCCCGACCGACCATGCCGAGCCCCTCAGCCCCCGACACCGACATTCTGGTCAGCGCTCCGTGCTGGCAGGAGGCGGGCGACTGCGAGGCCGTGGTGCGCCGCGCCATCGACGCCGCCGCCGCGAGCGTCGGCGCCGACGCGGACATCGCGATCGCGGGCGCGGAACTGGCGGTGATGCTGACCGACGACGCCGGTCTCAGGGGCCTCAATCGCGCCTGGCGCGGCATCGACAAGCCGACCAACGTGCTGTCGTTTCCGGCGCCGCCGGCGCCGGGCGGCGATCTCGGCGCGCCGCCGCAGCTCGGCGACATCGCCATCGCCTTCGAGACCACGCGCCGCGAGGCCGAAGCCGAGGGCAAGCCGTTTGCCCACCATCTCAGCCATCTGGCGGTGCACGGCTTTCTCCATCTCGTCGGCTATGACCACGAGACCGACGCGGACGCCGAGGTCATGGAAGGGCGCGAGCGCGAGATCCTCGCGCGCCTCGGCATCCCCGACCCCTACGCGTCACAGGACGAGGCGCAACCGTGAACTCCGACTCCCCATCGTCCGGGACCGACGCCTCCGCGGCGGCCGCCGAGCCGCCCGCGCCGGTGCGCAACCTGCCGGTGCCGGTGCGCCAGGGCGAGCTGATGCGCCCGACCTCGGAAACCTGGCTGATGCGCGCGCTGCGCACGCTGTTCGGATGGAAGCCCGGCTCGCTGCGCGCCGATCTCCAGGTCGTGCTCGACGCCACGGCGCCCGACGAGACCAGCTTCTCCGCGGTCGAGCGCGCGATGCTGCGCAACATCCTGGCGCTACGCGAGCGGCGCATCGCCGACGTCATGGTGCCGCGCGCCGACATCGTCGCGGTCCGGCGCGACATCTCGCTGGGCGAACTGATGGACGTGTTCGAGAGCGCCGCGCACTCGCGTCTCGTGGTCTACAACGACACCCTCGACGATCCCGAGGGCATCGTCCACATCCGCGACCTGCTCGCCTATATCGCGGCGCGGGCCAAGGTCGATCCCCAGGTCAATGCCAAGCGCAAGAAGCCGTTTCCGGCCGGCCTCGACCTGCGCGCGGTGAATCTCAGCACCCGGCTGGCCGACGCCAACATCATCCGCAAGCTCCTGTACGTGCCGCCGTCGATGCCGGCGCACGATCTGCTCACCAAGATGCAGGCGAGCCGCATCCACCTCGCGCTGGTGGTCGACGAATATGGCGGCACCGACGGCCTGGTCTCGATCGAGGACCTGGTCGAGCTGATCGTCGGCGAGATCGACGACGAGCACGACAGCGACGAGCCGCCCGCGATCGTGCGCCAGCCCGACAACTCGTTCATCGCCGATGCCCGCGCCAGTCTCGAGGACGTCAAGGCGATGGTCGGCGACAGCTTCGTCACCGGCGAAGCCGGCGAGGACGTCGACACCCTCGGCGGCTTTCTGGTGGCCCATGTCGGGCGGCTGCCGGTGCGCGGCGAGATCATTTCCGGGCCAGGCGAGTTCGAGATCGAGGTGCTCGATGCCGATCCGCGCCGGGTCAAGCGGCTGCGCATCGGCACCCGCAAGGAGCGCACGGCGTTGCGGCTGCGCGAGGCGCGGCGGCGCGAAGCCGCCGACGGCGTGCCC
>JARLJA010000208.1 GCA_031291445.1 Xanthobacteraceae bacterium
CACTGCAGCATCCAGGCGGGCTCGTCCTTCTTGGCCGAAATGAACCGGATGGTGTCTTCGGACAGGCCCTTCGGGGCCTTCTCGGATTCGATCGCGGTCTCGAACCCATAGCGATATTGGTCGACGTCGATCTGGCGAACCTGCTCGATCGTTTCCTGCACGGCCGCCATGGCTTACCCCTCTCGCACTGCTTCGATGTCCGCGCGCTGTCTCTTCGTCGTCATGGCCGGGTTAAACCCGACCATGACGGGTGAGGCGGCAGCAGCCTCAGTCGCGTCACCGCCCGGTCAGGCCGGGACGCAGGTGTCGGGCACCGGGCACACCGCCGCGCACTGCGCCGCGTCGAAATGGCCCTCGCATTCGGTGCACTTCTTGGGATCGATCACGTACATATCTCGCTTGAGACTGATCGCGGCATTGGGGCATTCGAATTCGCACGCACCACACACGGTGCATTGCGAGGCTATGATCTTGTAGGCCATCAGGGTCACTCCGCGCGCGCTTGCGATGCTGGATGCAGCTGTCCTTTCAAACAGCGTGCCAAGCGCCATGCGATTGATTTTGGGGGATAATTCGATTTGGTCGGGAACCGGGCGCCTGTCGCGCCCCGAACAGGATGTCGCAAGTGCGACAGTCCTGTCAGGCTCGCGTTCGGGTCAGATCCGCTTGACCTCGATGCCGTGCTTCTTCAGTGCGTAGCCGATCTGGCGTGGCGTCAGGCCGAGCAGGCGGGCGGCCTTGGCCTGGACCCATCCCGCCTTCTCCATCGCCCAGATGAAGCGCTCGCGATCGGGAATGGCCTCGCCGCCGGCCGCGGCGTCAGCGGTCGCTGCGTCGTCGTCCACGCGCACGGCGGGGGGCATGGTGGGCGCCGGCGCGACGGCATGGCCGTTACGCGGGATCGCCGGCACCACCGGCAGCGGGATCATCGGCCGCGCCCGCGGCGGCGCCACGGCGTGGTCGGTCTGCCCATGCCACAGCAGCGTCGACAGGCATTCGTTGCGGCTGCAGGCGAAGTCGTCGTGGACGATCGACGGGCCGTGGGCCAGCGTCGCGGTGCGCTTCACGCAGTTTTCGAGCTCGCGGACGTTGCCCGGGAAGCCGCACGTGAGCAGCACCTTCATGGCGTCGTCGTCGAAGCTGAGCGCGCGGTCGTTCTCGTCGTTGAAGCGCCGCAGAAACTCGTTGGCGAGCTGCGGAATGTCGCTGCGGCGCTCGCGCAGCGGCGGCAGCAGGATCGGCACCACGCTGATGCGGTAGTAGAGATCGGCGCGGAATTCGTGGCGACTGACGGCTTCCTCGAGATTCTTGTTGGTGGCGGTCACGATACGGACATCGACCTTGATGGTGTGGTTGCCGCCGACCCGCTCGAACTCCTGCTCCTGCAGCACGCGCAGCAGCTTGGCCTGGAACGACGGCGAGATCTCGCCGATCTCGTCGAGGAACAGGGTGCCCTTGTCGGCCAGTTCGAAGCGGCCCTTGCGGGCATTGACCGCGCCGGTGAAGGCGCCCTTTTCGTGGCCGAACAGCTCGGACTCGAGCACGGATTCCGGAAGGGCCGCGCAGTTGATCTTGATGAACGGGCCCTTGGCGCGCGGCGACAGTTCGTGGATCGCCTTGGCGATCAGCTCCTTGCCGGTGCCGGACTCGCCGCGCAGCAGCACCGGCGAATGGGATTTCGCCACGATCATGATCTTGTCGAGCAGCGCGCGCAGCGCGGGGCTGTCGCCGACGATACCCTTGATGTTGACCTTCTTGCGCTCGCGGGTCGGCTTGAGCTCGGAAAGCTCCTTCTGCAGCCGGGTGCTCTCGGCCATCAGACGGTCGCGGTCGCGCGACACCGCGCGATAGAGCTGCACGGTCTGGCCGATCAGGTTGGCGACCATGGTGAGGAAGCGGACGTCGTTGTCGAGGCGGAAGATCGACCGGCCATCCCAGACCCGATCGATGGTCAGCGTTCCGACCACCTTCGCGCCCATCCGGATCGGCACCCCGATGAAGGAGACGGTGGCGTCGCCGGTCGCGGCCAGCGGCGGCGTCTCGGCGGCGAACAGCGGATGCTTGGCCACGTTCTCGACGACGAGGGGAACGGCGGTGGCGACGATCTGGCGGATCGCGGCTTCCGGCAGGCGGGCCCGGTAGCGCTCGTCGGCGCCTTCGGTCCAGCCGACGCCGACCGTGATATCGGGAACATCGTCGTCGGCGAGCAGGGAAATGACGCCGTGCTGCATCTGCAGGAACGACGACAGCACATTGATGACATTTGCCAGCGTGACCTCGAGCCGCTTGGGTGTGGCGAGGATCTTCGAGATTTCATAAATGCCTGTGAGCGCGATCTCGCTCAGGGGAATCGGCGGCTGGCTCATCCGCGACTCTTTTCCGGCAGCGGCAGTCATCTCAGTTAACGCCATGACATTCTTTCGTTGTCTTGGGCCTTCCTCCCGGACCGACAATTATCAAACAATGTCGTGCATTGTTTGATCTATGTCGTGCTCAACTTGAGCGCAAGAACGCCAAAGAATGCGCCGTCATCTGCTCAGTTTCTGGACGCCTTGCCGGCAATTTCGTCGAAAAGTCCCGCGCGCTGCACGATTGAGCATCAGCATACCGCCTCACGCTCGTGCATCACATACTTCCGTCTAGATGTGCTGCCCACCATTGATCTGGATCTCCTCGCCGGTGACGTAGCTCGCGTCCTCCGAGCAGAGAAAGTAAACGACCTTGGCGACCTCGTCGGAGGTCCCCAGCCGGCGCATGGGAATGGTCGGGGCCAGCAGCGTCTCGGTCTCCGGCGACAGGATGTCGGTCTTGATCTCGCCCGGAGCGATGGCGTTGACGCGAATGCCGTGGGGCGCGAAGTCGCCGGCCATCTCCCGGGTCAGGCAGGCCAGCGCCGCCTTGGACGTCGCATAGGCGGCTCCCGCGAACGGATGGACGCGGGAGCCGACGATGGAGGTGACGTTCACGACCGAGCCACCGCCCTGCTTCAGCTCGTTGAACAGGCCGCGCGCCAGCAACAGCGGCGCGAGGAAATTGACGTGAAACACGTTCATCCAGGTCTCGACCGGCGTGGTGAGCGAGTCGAGCCGGCCGCCGGCCGGCGCCTTGGGTGAGATCGCGGCATTGTTGACCAGCGCATGGAGCGGCGCGCCGTCGAGCCGTGACCGGATCTCATCGATGGCGCGCTGAAGATCGACGCGGTTGGCGAGGTCGATCTCCACGTGATCGAGCGGGCCGGCGTCCCACGGGCAGCGCAGGCCGTCGAACGGCTTGCTGGAGCAGGTGATCACCCGCCATCCGGCCTCGGAGAACAGCTTGCCGGTGGCGTGGCCGATGCCGCGCGACGCGCCGGTGAGAACCATGGTCTTCTGGGCGCCGGCGGCGCGCGCCGCGAGGCCCTGATGGAACGGGCACGCCTCGATGCCCGCGGCATCGCTCCGGAGGCCATTCAGGGTGTCGGCGTGATCTTGTAATTCCATTCAGGGTCCGCCCAGCAACCGATGTAACGTCCACCTGCGGCACGCTGGCGAATGACTTGCAGAAACCGGGCCACCGGCTAAGGCCTTGAAACAGCGCGTGCTCCCCATGTGGCGAACCCGACAAACGTGAAGGGTTGCCGACAACGGCGCGAATCTTCAGCCCTGTTCGGCCGCGCCCATGCGCCGTCCCGCGGCCGGCGGCACGTTGGCCCCGATCTCCCGGCTCACATAGTGCGAGCCGTCCTCGGTCACACAATCATAGTATGGCGAAAACGCCGGGCCCTCGCAGGTGATCCGCACCGGCGGATAACACCGCGCCGGCGTGCAGACGGCCGGCGCGAAACACGCTTGCAGCGTCATGGTCGACGCGGCCACCAGGGTGCAGACATCGGGCATTGCACGGCTCCTTCGATCGACTTCTCCTTATGCTGCACTGCAAACAGCAGGCCATCAGGCATGCGTCAGACAGGCGAGAGTCATGTCGCGCGTGCGCACGACGCGAATACCTTTGCCGAACCGCCGCGGATGCGGGGAGAGAGTGCGTGAACCATCGCGACTGCCTTGCATTTGCAACCATGCGAGACGGCGACGAACGGCTGATCGACACGCCAGCCACGATCGCGTCCGGCGCCAAGGTGCCGAGGCTGCCGGCGGCTAGCCACGGCGCGCGAGCGCCGGGGGATATGATCGAGAGGAAATCATCGCGGCGAGTGAACCGGCAACGGCGTCGAAGATTGATCGTGCGCTCATTCCCGCATGGAGGACCTCACATGACCGCGAAGCAGAAATCTCTCGACGACCTGTTCTACGACACGCTGAAGGACATCTATTTTGCCGAGAAGCAGATCCTGAAGGCGCTGCCGAAAATGGCGAAGGCGGCGAATTCGGACGAACTGCGACACGCCTTCGAGACGCACCGGGACCAGACCGAAGGCCACGTGGATCGCCTCGAAGAGATCTTCGAGCAGATCAAGAAGCCCGCAAGGGGAAAGACCTGCGACGCCATCCTCGGCATCGTCGAGGAAGGCAAGGAAGTCATGGAGGAGTTCGCCGAGTCCGGCGCGCTCGATGCCGGGCTCCTCGCCGGCGCGCAGGCCGTCGAGCATTACGAGATCTCCAGATACGGCACACTCAAGAAATGGGCGGAAGAACTCGGCCTCAAGGACGCGGCCAGGCTGCTGGACAAGACCCTTGCCGAGGAGAAGGAAACCGATGCCCTGCTGACGAAGCTGGCTGCGAGCGCGGTCAATCGGCGCGCCGCCGCCTGATCGGTCCGCCCGGCTGTGGGACGTCGCGCTGGCTCTCCCTGGATTTGTCGTCGGTCGAACTCATGAGTGCCGAAGCCTGCTTCCCTGAAACCCCACGCAAACCGGCACCGGCGGGACAAGTTCCCGCCGGCGTCGGTCTCGCACGGATGCCTGGTCAACGCCGCCCGGCGGCACAGGAACAAGCCACGACGCCGGCCGTTCGACTGGGAGCAAGCTCGGGAGATCAGCGATGCAGAGTCTCGACCCTCCGGCGACCGCGGGATCCGCGCGCGCCGCGCCATCCAGCCCGCCTGCCGTGGTTCAGAATCGCGAAGCCGAAACCTTCTGTTTCGAGGACGACGGCCTGATACCCAATCATCCTGCGTGGCCGCTGATCATCTACCATGGCGCGGTGCGACTTGCGGAAGCGCCCGACCCCGCAGCGGTGTTCGAGCAATTATTCGCCGCCAACGGCTGGGGCGATGGCTGGCGCGACGGGATCTATCCCGAGATGCACTACCATTCGCGCATCCACGAGGTTCTCGGCGTCGCGCGCGGCGTCGGCCGGATCCGGTTCGGCGGCGCGCGCGGTCGCGCGCTGGCGCTCAAGGCCGGCGACGTCGCCGTGCTTCCCGCCGGGACCGGGCATCAATGCATCGAGGCCAACGACGACTTCCTGGTCGTCGGCGCCTATCCACCGAACGGGACTTACGATGAATGCCGGGACGCGGAGGATCGCGTTCGCGCGCTGCGAAGCATTCCACAGGTGGCACGTCCCGACCGCGATCCGGTCTACGGCGCGGCCGGACCACTGACCGCGCTGTGGAAGGGGTGCGACGTCTGACGGGTCCGAATCGAGGGCAGCCGTCGGAGGTCGACCGCGGCGCGGTTGCGACAGTGATGCGACAGTGCCGGCCTCTTTCGCGGCCGCGCAACCTTACGACCGTTCATCCATTGAAAGCGAGCCTGGGACCGAGTAGTCGCCAGGATGAAATCAAACAGATGGACCACTGATGACCCTCGACCTCGCCGCGCTCGACCGCTACTGGCAGGCCGCCAACTACCTTTCGGTCGGGCAGATCTATCTTCTCGACAACCCCCTGCTCGCGGAGCGCCTGCGCCCGGAACACATCAAGCCGCGCCTGCTGGGCCACTGGGGCACCACGCCCGGCCTCAATTTCGTCTACGCCCATCTCAACCGCGTGATCCGGGCGCGCGATCTCGACATGATCTTCGTGTGCGGACCCGGCCACGGCGGACCGGGCATGGTCGCCAACACCTACCTCGAAGGCACCTACAGCGATATCTACCCGGACATCGGCCGCGATGCCGAAGGGCTGCGGCGGCTGTTTCGCCAGTTCTCGTTTCCCGGGGGCATTCCGAGCCACGCGTCGCCGGACACGCCGGGCTCGATTCACGAAGGCGGCGAACTCGGCTATTCGCTGGCGCATGCCTATGGCGCGGCTTTCGACAATCCCGGCCTCGTGGTGGCGTGCGTCATCGGCGACGGCGAGGCGGAAACCGGGCCGCTGGCGGCGTCCTGGCACTCCAACAAGTTTCTCAGTCCCGTGACCGACGGCGCGGTGCTGCCGATCCTTCACCTCAACGGCTACAAGATCGCCAATCCGACCATCCTCGGCCGGCTTCCCGCCGACGAGCTGACGTCGCTGCTGCGCGGCTATGGCCACGACCCCCTGTTCGTCGAGGGCAGCGATCCGGCGGAGATGCACCAGAAGATGGCCACGGCGCTCGACCAGGCTCTCGACCGCATCGCCGAATTCCAGCGTGCCGCCCGATCCTCCCGGTCCACGTCGCGGCCCCGCTGGCCGATGATCGTGCTGCGCAGTCCCAAGGGATGGACCGGTCCCAAGGAAGTGGACGGCAAGAGGGTCGAGGGATTCTGGCGCGCGCACCAGGTGCCGGTCGATGGTGTTCGCGAAAACCCGGGCCATCTCGAAATTCTCGAGCACTGGATGCGGAGCTACCATCCCGAGCAGCTGTTCGACGCAGAAGGCCGGTTCGATCCCCGGCTTGCCAGGCTGGCCCCTGAGGGCGCACGACGCATGGGCGCCAATCCCCACGCCAACGGTGGCACGCTCAAGCGTGATCTCGAGCTGCCGCCACCCCGCGCCTACGCCACCGCCGTGCCAAGCCCCGGAGCGGTCACCGCCGAAGCAACCCGGGTGCTCGGCGATTACCTGCGGGACATCATCAACGCCAATCACGGCCGCAACCTGTTTCGCATCATGGGGCCCGACGAGACGGAGTCGAACCGGCTGACGTCGGTGTTCGAGGCGACCGACCGCGTCTGGATGGAAGAAATCGAACCCTACGACACCCGCCTCGCGCACCAGGGGTGCGTGATGGAAGTCCTCAGCGAGCACCTCTGCCAGGGCTGGCTCGAAGGCTACCTGCTGACGGGACGCCACGGCCTGTTCAACTGCTACGAAGCCTTCGTCCATATCGTCGATTCGATGTTCAACCAGCACGCCAAGTGGCTCGAGGTCGCGCGCCGGCTGCCGTGGCGACAGCCGATCGCCTCGCTGAACTATCTCCTCAGCTCGCACGTCTGGCGCCAGGATCACAATGGATTCTCCCACCAGGATCCCGGGTTCGTCGATCTGGTTGCGAACAAGCAGGCCGACATCGTCCGGATCTATTTTCCGCCCGATGCCAACACGCTGCTCTGCATCGCGGATCATTGCCTGCGGACCTATGACCGCATCAACGTGATCGTTGCCGGCAAGCAGCCGAACCCGCAATGGCTGTCAATGGAGCAGGCCGAGGCGCATTGCCAGGCCGGAGCCGGCATCTGGCCATGGGCGGGAACGGAGACCGCGGACGAGCCCGACCTCGTGATGGCCTGCGCCGGCGACATCCCGACGCTGGAATGCCTTGCCGCCGTGGCGCTGCTGCGCGACGCCTTTCCGGACCTCGCGATCCGCGTGGTCAACGTCGTCGATCTCATGGCGCTCCAGCCGCGCGCGCAGCATCCCCACGGACTGTCCGACAAGGATTTCGACCGCCTGTTCACGCGCGACAAGCCGGTGATCTTCGCCTATCACGGCTATCCGTACCTGATCCACCGGCTGGCCTACGATCGGGCCAACCACGACAACATGCACGTGCGCGGCTTCCAGGAACGGGGAACGACCACGACACCTTTCGACATGGTCGTCCTCAACGAGCTGGACCGGTTCCACCTCGCCATGGAAGCCATCGACCGCCTGCCCATGCTGGCGACGCGCGGCACCGCGGCGAAGCAGGCCTACCAGGCCAAACTCGCCGAACACACCCGCTATGTCCGGCAGCATGGCGAAGACATGCCGGAGATCCAGAACTGGCGCTGGCCGTTCGGCAGCGGAGCCGCCTGAACACCAGCTCCACCCTGGCATCGCTGCGCTCGCGCAAGCGGAACGCGCACGCCGGCGCGACGTTGCCCGCACAGGCTGTCCATATTCAAAACGGTGCAACAGGAGGTCCAGATGCCACGTGGCGACAAGTCCAGCTACACCGGCAAGCAGCAGCGCCAGGCCGAACATATCGAAGAGGGCTACGAACACCGGGGCGTCGGCCACCAGGAAGCCGAACGCCGCGCCTGGGCGACCGTCAACGCGGAAACCCACGGCGGCAAGAAGAGCGGCTCCGGGCGAGGAACCGGGGAAGATCACGCACCGTCCCGCAAGGGCGGCAAACTGGGTGGCGAGGCCTCGGCGCACCGGCCGGCGTCGGAACGCTCGCGATCTGCCAGGAAGGCCGCCAACACGCGCAAGCACCGCGCGGCCTGACGGTCCGGTGTCTGACGTTCGATGTGCAACCCGTCGATCTGCCCCGGAGTGCGGCGATGAGCGACTTCAGAGATACCCAGAACGGCGTGAACGATCCGGTTGATGGTGCCGACGTGACCTACGCCGCAAGCCCGCTGTCGCCACGGCGGGAGCAGGCGCGCGTCGCCGCCGCCATCCAGGGCAAGCTGGTGCCGACCGGCGATGAGTTTCTCCCGGAAGCCTTGCGCCGCCCGCCGGCGGGTCCGCTGAACAAACGGACCGGCCGTCACCCGTCAGGCGATTGACACCCGCGAGCCCGCTTCGGGACGGAACCGCAGAGCGGCCCCCCCGCGTCCACCTCATCCGACGCCAATGCGCGGCCGGCGGCGATTGCCGCCTACCACTTCTCGCCGAACGGCCTGATCTCGAGTTCGAACGTCCAGGCGCTTCTCGGCTGCTGGTGAAGCAGCCAGTAGGACGCCGCCACCGAGGCCGGCGGCATCAGCAGGTCGGGGTTGTCGAGCGCGTTCGGCCCGAGCGCCTCCAGGCGGCGCTGCCGCACCCATTCGGTATCGACGCCGGAATCGATGATCAGATGGGCGACGTGGATGTTCTTCGGCCCCAGTTCGCGGGCCATCGCCTGCGCCACCGCGCGCAGCCCGAACTTGGCGCTGGCAAAGGCCGCAAACCCGCTGCCGCCGCGCAGGCTGGCGGTCGCGCCGGTGAAGAAGATGTTGCCTTGTCCGCGCGGCAGCATGAGGCGGGCGGCCTCGCGGCCGGCCAGGAAGCCGGAATAGCAGGCCATCTCCCAGACCTTCCGGAACACCCGCTCGGTGGTTTCCAGGATCGGGAAATTGACGTTGGCGCCGATGTTGAAGATGCAGGTGTCCAGCGGCGCATGCTTGTCGGCGTCGGCGAGGAAGGCGACGATCTCCTCCTCCTTGCGCGCATCGAGCGAGCGGGCGTGGATCTCGCCGCCGGCCGCCTCGATGTCCTTGACCAGCGGCTCCAGCTTGGCGCCGTTGCGGCGGCCGGCGAACACCGTGAATCCTTCGGACGCGAATTTCCTGGCGATCTCGGCGCCGATGAAATCGCCGGCCCCGATGACCGCAACCGTCGCATTTCTCTTCTGCATGGGCTTTCTCCGGCTCCTGGTGATGTGTCCTCGACGTCGCGTGCCCGCTTTGCATTCACCTATAAAGTTCTATTTTGGAACTGTAAATCTGTCTTCTGCTATGAGCCCCTTCAATGGCGATGCGGCGGCCTGGCAGGGCGCGCCGTGTCCGGGATTGAAGATGCCGCTCATGACCGGCTAGGCCGAGAACGCAACGCTTGCCGCCGGCGTTCTCGAATCCGGAATAGCCATGATCGCCAAGCCGTTCGCCATCGATGCGCTGGCCCGGCGGATCGGCGAGATCATTGGTCGGTGACGGTGGCGGCCGCGGGCAACGCCACGGCGATCAACGGCTACGAGGCATCGCCGAGATAGGCCTCGACGACCTGCGACGATTTCAGCAGGGTGTCCGCGCTGCCCTCGAAACTGATCCGCCCGGTTTCCAGCACATAGCCGTAGCTCGCGACCGACAGCGCCTTCCTGGCGTTCTGCTCGACCAGCAGCACCGTGGTGCCGGCTTCGTTGATCTCACGGATGGTGCGGAAGATGTCGTTGACGACCTGCGGCGCCAGGCCCATGGACGGCTCGTCCAGCAGCAGGAGCCTCGGCCGCGCCATCAGGGCGCGACCGATCGCCAGCATCTGCTGCTCGCCGCCCGACATCGATCCCGCCAGTTGCTTGCGCCGCTGGTGCAGCCGACCGAAGCGCCGGTACACCGCCTCGAGATCGCTGCCGACCTGGTCGTCGCCGCGGGTATAGGCGCCCACCAGCAGGTTGTCCTCGACGGTCATGTTGGCGACGACGCGGCGGCCTTCCGGAACCAGGCTGACGCCGCGCCTGACGACGGTCTCCATCCTGAGCCGGCGGATCTCGCGGCCTTCCAGCAGGATTTCGCCGGACGAGGCGGGAATGAGGCCGCAGATCGCCGACAACGTCGTGGTCTTGCCGGCGCCGTTGGCGCCGAGCAGGCAGACGCAGGCCCCCGTCGGCACCGACAGCGAGATGCCCTCGAGCACGTCGACCGCGCCGTATCCCGCCCGGAGATTGCGGACCTCAAGCATCCTCGCGCCCCAGATAGGCCTCGATGACGGCCGGGTCGCGCCGGATCTCGGCGGGCGTGCCCTCGGCGATCTCGCAGCCGAAATTCAGCACCACGACGTGATCGCTCACCTTCGAGACCAGGTCGATGTCGTGCTCGATCAGCAGCACGGTGATGCCCGACTGGCGGATCTGCAGGATGAGATCGCCGAGCCGGGCCTTTTCCGCATGGTTCATGCCTGCCGCCGGCTCGTCGAGCAGCAGCAGGCGCGGCGCGGACGCCAGCGCGCGCGCGATCTCGACCCGGCGGCGGTCGCCATACGACAGGTCGCCGGCCGCGGCATCGGCGAGATGGCCGATCCCGACCTCGTCGAGCAATTCCCGGCACCGCGCCTGCAGCGCGCGCTCCTCCGCGGCGGCGCCGGGCCACCGCGCCAGCACGGCCAGCAGGTTCTGGCGATGCCCGCGATGGGTGCCGAGCATGACATTGGACAGCACCGTCTGGTCCGCCAGCAGCCTGATGTTCTGGAACGTCCGCGCCACGCCGAGCGCGGCGATCCGGTGCGGGCGCAGCCCCGTCAGCGTGGTGTCGTCGAGCAGGATCGATCCGGCATCGGTGGGATAGAGGCCGGTGATCAGGTTCATGGTGGTGGTCTTGCCGGAGCCGTTCGGCCCGATCAGGCCGGTCACATGTCCGGCCCGGGCGACGAAGGAAATGTTGTCCACCGCCACGATGTGCTGGAATCGCCTGGCGATCCGGCGGACTTCGAGCGTGGCGCCGGTCATGGGCTCACCCGCGGCGCTGCCGCCGTCGCCTTGCCACCGCCGGAATTGCCGGCGCGCCGCCGCGGCTTCAGCACCGACAGCGCGCCGTCGGGCAGGTACAGCACCACCGCGAGAACCAGCGCGCCCAGCAGGATCTCCCGCAGCTGGCTGGAGAACCGCAGCGCTTCCGGCAGGATGGTCGTGAACACCGCCCCCACCAGCGGACCGGCGAGCGCGTTGACGCCGCCGAGAATGGGATAGCTCAGCGCATCGACGCTGCGCACCAGGCCGAAGTCGCCGGGGCCGACGAAGTAATTGAGATGGGCGGCCAGCGCGCCGGCCGCGCCGCAGATGAAGCCGCTGGCGACGAACAGCGAAAGCCGAACCGTGAAGACGTCGACGCCCATGGTCTGCGCCACCACGTCGTCCTGCTTGATGGCGGCGATGGCCCGGCCGAGATACGAGCCGCGCAGCGTGTGCACCAGATAGATCACCACGACCAGCGCCAGCGCCAGGTGCCATGTCTGGGTGTCACGCGGAATGTTGACGATGCCCAGCGCGCCGCCGGTCAGATCGTCCCAGTTGAGCGCGACCACCCGGATCACCTCGGTGAAGGCGAAGGTCGCCAGCATGAAATAGTCGCCGCGCAGCCGCAGCACCGGCAGGCCGATCAGCGTCGCCGCTGCGGCGCCGAGCACCGCGCCGGCCAGCACGGCGAGCGCGAACGGCTGGCTCATTTCCATGGTCAGGTAGACGCTGCAATAGGCCCCCAGCGCCATGAAGCCGCCGGTCGCCAGCGAAAACATGTTGGCGCTGAGCGCGAGATAGAGGCCGTAGGCGACCAGCGCATTCAGCAGGCACAGGTCGATGATGTTGGAATAGCTCGCAAGGAATTGGGCGGCGGCGGCGGTCATGCCCGGCGATCCTCGACGCGGGAGAACAGGCCGGTCGGCTTCACCAGCAGGATCAGGAAGATCAGGCCGAAGCCGATGGCGTCGCGAAACGACGACGACACGTAGGCGACGCTGAAGACCTCGATCAGGCCGAGCAGGAAGCCGCCGGCCACCGCGCCGGGCACGTTGCCGAGCCCGCCGAGGATGATGACGGTGAGCCCCTTGACCAGCATCTGATCGCCCATGAACGGCGACACCACGTTGAACAGGTTGCCGAGCAGCATGCCGGCGGCGCCGGCAAGCGCGCCCGCCAGGAAGAACGTCGCCATGATGGTCCGGCCGACCGGCACGCCGACGATCCGCGCCACATCCTCGCTGAAGGCCACCGTGCGAATCGCCCGTCCGGTCGAGCTGCGCTGCAAGGTGATGGCCAAGAGCGCCATCAGCACCACGGACACCACGACGATCACCACCTGCAGCAGCTGGATCCGCACGCCGCCGATCTCCCAGGCGATGCTCAGGAAGGCGCTCGGGGGATACCGCTGCACCTGCGTTCCGAAGATCTCCTGCGCCAGGCCCACCATGACGCGCGCCAGCGCCAGACTCGCCACCAGCCCCATCCAGCGGTGGCCGCCGCGGGCGCGCAGCGTCCGGAACACGATCAGGTCGGACAGCACGCCCAGCACGCCGCCGCCCAGCAGCGCGACGACGAGCGCCAGCGGAGCCGGAAGCCCCAGGCGCGCGGCCTCGAGCCCGAGATACGCGCCGCCCATGAACAGCGCGCCCTGCGCCATGTTCACGATGTTCAGCACCCCGAAGATCAGGGTGCAGCCCATGGCGAACACGGCATAGGTCGAGCCGAGCGAGATGCCGTTGACCACTTGCTGGAAGAATGTGGACATCGGTCGGCGCGGGTCCGTCAGTCGGTGGCGAGCGTGAACTTGCCGTCCTTGACGATCAGCACCTTCGGCGCGATCACCGGTTCGCGATTGGCGTCGAAGCTGAACGGACCGACATTGGAGTCGAGATCCTTGGTCGCGGCAAGCGCATCACGCAGCTTCTTCGGGTCCGAGACGCCGCCGGCCCGCTTCACGGCGTCGGCGAAAATATACACCGAGGTGTAGGCCTGCGCCGCGAACGTATCGGGATCGGAGCCGTACTTTTTGCGGTAGGCTTCGACGAACGCCTTGTTCCTGGGATTGTCGTACTGGATGAACCAGCTCGATCCGACCGTGAAGCCTTCCGCCGCCGGCCCGGCGAGTTCGGCGAGCTTGGTCGAGATCGACGCGTTGGCGCCGAGGATCCGGGTCGACGGCGCAATGCCGAGCTGGCGCGCCTGGCGGACGATGTTGGCGGTCTCCTCGGCGAGGCCGCCGATCACGATGATGTCCGGGTTGGCCGCCTTGATCTTGGTGAGCTGCGCCGAATAGTCGACGTCGCCCTTCTGGAACGTCTCGGTGGCGACGATGGTGATGCCTTCGGCATCCAGCGCCTTCTTGTGCACGCCGTAGGCCGCCTTCATCAGCGCGTCGTCGATGCCGTAGATCTGCGCCGCGGTCTTCGGCGCCGACTTCTTCTTGACGTAGGCGAGCACGCCGGGAAACACCATGCTCTCGGGCGGGCTGGTGCGGAAGATGTAGTCGCCCATGGCGGTGACGCCGGGCGCGGTGTTGGAGCTGGCGATCACCGGCACCTCAGCCTTCTGGGCGATGGGATCGGCGGCGAACGCTGCCGTCGTCAGCGTCGGGCCGAGAATGACCGAGACCTTCTCCTGGTTGATCAGGCGCTGGAAGATGTTCACCGACTGGCCGCGATCGCCGCCGTCGTCCTGGTGGATGCCGACCAGCTTGATGTCGCCGAGCGTTCCCGATGCGTTGACCTCGTCGATCGCCAGCTCGGCGGCGTTCTTCTGCATCGTGCCGTACAGCGCCGCCGAACCGCCCGAGGTCGCCTGAACGATGCCGATCTTGACCAGCGTCTCGGCCTGCGCCGGCCGCTCCATCGCCAGCGCGCCGACGGTAACGGCTGCCGACAACACCAACGCAACTATCGAATGTCTCATTCGCAAACCTTCCGAACGCTGTACATGGCTCTAGAGTGAAATGAGATCAGGTCGAACCAGTCGTTATCGTCATCCTGAAGAGCATCGCGCAGCGATGCGTCTCGAAGGATGACGGGCCTGATTCAGCTTCATCTCATCCTGTTCCAACAAAACGCGCGCTTTCGCACCGGCGCGCAGCGGCAAGCTATAGACTTTTCCACCCGTCGCGAGAGCAAAGTTCAGACATTTTTTGCCCCCTTATTGAACGAGTTTTCTCCAATTCCGGCCCCGGACAAAACGAAGCGCGGCCGATCCCTCACACCCGGCCGGCGATGTCGCGCAGGAATGCGGCGAGGTTGGTGACCACCGCATCCACATGCCGCGGCTTCGCAACGGTACCCGAAGGGTCGAGCAGCGGATCGACCACCAGGACCGTCTTCATTCCCAGTTCGTGCGGCACCAGCAGGTTGCCTCCGCGGTCCTCGAACATCGCGGCCGCGCCCGGATCGACGCCATGCGCCGCGAGAAACCCCGAAAACGCGCTGCGATGCGGCTTGCCGACGAAGTCACTGTCCTCGATGCTGGCGATGGCGTCAAACGCCTTCGCCAGGCCCATGGCGTCGAGCGCCGCCGCGGCGTGCCCGCGCGAGGCGTTGGTGAAGACGATGCGGCGGCCCGGCAGCCCTTCGAGCGCGGCAATGAGGTCGTCATCCCGCTGGAGCGCGGAGAGATCGATGGCGTGGACGAAGTCCAGGAACGCCTGCGGCGCGACGCCGTGGCGCTCGACCATGCCCTGCAGGGTCGCGCCGTAGCGCTCGTAGTAATCCAGGTGCAGCGCCTCGGCGGCGGCCTGATCGATCGCCAGGTGATCGGCGACGAAGCGCACGACGCGCTGCTTCAGCTGGCGGTGCAGGCCGACCGAGCGCGGATAGAGCGTGTCGTCGAGCTTGAACACCCAGGTGTCGACGTGCCGGAACGCGTCGCGCAGGCCGGCCGCCTCGTCGCGTTCCAGTGTGGTCGCGGCCTCGATCATGGCGCCTTTCGAATGGCTTTGTCCCCCGCCGGTCACCCGCCGCGCGTCACGACGACGCCTGGTTCAGGCGCTGAATGGTGCGATGCGCGCTCGGCTTGATGTCGCGGACGTCGAGGCTGATGTCGAGCGCCCGGATCGAGTGCGTCAGATCGCCGACCGAGATGATGTCGACGCCGGTCTCGGCGATCGGGACGATGGTCTGCTCGTTGATCCCGCCCGAGGCTTCGGTCATGGCCCGGCCCGCGACCAGCTTGAGGCCGGCGCGCATTTCGTCGAGGTCCATGTTGTCGAACATGATGATCTCGACGCCGCAGGCCAGCGCCTCCTCGACCATCTCGAGCGTTTCGCATTCCACCTCGATCTTGAAGGTGTGCTGCGCGGTGGCGCGCAGGGTCTCGATCGCGTTGGTGATCGAGCCGGCGATCTTGATGTGATTGTCCTTCACCAGGATGCAGTTCGCCAGGCTGAAGATGTGATTGTGCGCGCCGCCGACGCGCACCGCGTATTTCATCACCATGCGGAGCCCGGGCCAGCCCTTGCGGGTGTCGGTGAGGCGCACCTTGGTGTGCTTGACGAGGTCGACGTAACGCCTCGTCTTGGTGGCGATGCCCGACATCTGCTGCAGCCAGTCGAGCGAATTGCGCTCGATGATGAAGAAGGTCGAAGCGCGGGCCTTGATGCGCATCAGCACCGTGCCCGGCGCGACCGGGTCGCCGTCCTGCACCGCGTAATCGACCTGCGCCTCGGGATCGATCTGCTTGATGGTCTCGTCGGCCAGCAGCAGGCCGCAGACGATGCCGTGGCCCTTGGCGTAGATCTGTGCGGTCTGCACCGGGTCCTCCCCGACCAGGAAGCCGCCGGTGGTATCGCCGGGGCCGAGTTCCTCGCGCAGCGCCTGTTCGACGAGCGGGCGGATCATGAAGCGGTTGAGTCTCACGGGATCAGTCCTTCGGTCTCTAGCTGGAAAGCGTGTTGGCGAAGGCCTTGCCGGCCTTCATGACGAGGTGAAGACGCGTGCGGTCCTGCAGCAGGCGGATGTCGTCGAGCGGATCGCCGTCGACCACCAGGACGTCGGCGACCTTGCCGGGCGCGAGCGCGCCGAGCTCGGGACGCTCGATGCATTGCGCGGCCTTGCTGGTGGAGGCGACGATGACCTCCATCGGCGTCATGCCGAGCCAGTTCACCATGAATTCGAGCTCGACCATGTTCTCGCCGACCAGCAGCCGGTGCGACTGGTCGGTCCCCATGGCGACCTTGACGCCGCGGCGCACCGCGTCCTTCCAGATCGGGATCTGGTCCTGCATCAGGCTGTAGATCTGGTTGTCCTTGACGTCTTCCTGGCCCATCTGGTGTCCGGCCCAGGACTTGTCGTCGCCGCGCTTCTTCATCGACAGCGGCACCAGCGCCAGCGTCGGCACCCACCAGGTGCCGGCCGCGATCATCTTGTCGGCGCACTGCTCGTCGAGGAACCAGCCGTGCTCCAGGGAATGGATGCCGGCCTGCACGGCGTTGCGGATGCCGTCGATGCCTTCGGCGTGGACCGCGACCCGGCGCTTCTTGGCGGCGGCCTCCTCGACCGCGGTGCGGATCTCGGCGATGGTGAATTGCGGCTCGTCCCAGCTGTCGGTGACCGAGGTGATGCCGCCGGTGGCGCAGATCTTGATGAAGTCGGCGCCGCGCATCAGGAGCTCGCGCACCACGCGGCGGATGTCCTCGACGCCGTCGGCCACCGTGTTGGGGAGCCAGGCGCGCTTCTGGATCCGCAGGTCGGCCGGCACCCAGTAGTCGCCGTGGCCGCCGGTCTGCGAGATCATGCCGAGCGAGATCAACAGCCGCGGCCCGTCGATCAGCCCCTCCTCGATGGCAGCGCGGAAGCCGGCGTCGGCGCCGCCCATGTCGCGCGCGGTGGTGATGCCGCAGGCCAGCGTCTCGCGGAAGATCTCGATGGAGCGAAGCACGTTGTAGGTCGGCGTGTTCAGGAGGTGCTGCCGCATGTCGCGGGCACGGTAGGTGCCGTGGACGTGGCAGTCGATGAAGCCCGGCAGGATGGTACGGCCCGACGCGTCGAACCGGGTCGCCGTGGCAGGAATTGCTACATTTTTGTCGGAACCCGCTGCGATTATTCTCCCGTCGTCGATGACGACGACGCCGGAGCGGATCGGGTCACCGCCCAGCCCGTCGATCAGGGTCCCGCCGACAATCGCAGACACCATTCAAGCAGTCCTTCTCCACCAGATCGGGAGGCTAACAGGCCCGGGACTATGGCGAAGTGCCAGGGGCCGATCAATCCATGGGTCCATGCGGGCGGGACCGTGGGCGCCGCGGTCGGCCGCGGCAGCGCGAGGGCCGGCAGCACGGTCACGTCAGGGGAGCAGGTCCGCTACACACCCTTGGCGTCATTGCCGGGCTTGACCCGGCAATCCACGCTTTGCGCGCTGGCACGGCCCTAAAGAGTGGATGCGCGGGTCAAGCCCGCGCATGACGAGATCAGCAATGGAGTGGCCTTGTCCCATTGGCTGCCTCTTCACCGGCTGTCTCACGACAAATCCACCGTCACCGTCTTGACCTCGGTATAGAACGCCAGCGCGTTGATGCCGAGCTCACGCCCGAGCCCCGAGCGCTTGTAGCCGCCGAATGGCGCGAACAGGCTGGTGGAGCTGGCGCTCGGCAATCCGTTGACCGCGACCATGCCGGTGCGCACCGCCTTGGCGACCCGCAGCGCGCGGCCGAGATCGCGCGACCACACCGAACCGTTGAGGCCGTAGTCGGAGGCGTTGGCCAGGCGGATGGCGTCGGCCTCGCTGTCGAACGCCGTGATGCCGCAGACCGGGCCGAACACCTCGTCGCGGGAGAGCGGATGGTCCGGCGACACGTCGCCGAACACGGTCGGCAGATAGAAGTTGCCGGTCTTCTGGTCGTCGGGACGGCGGCCGCCGGCCACGAGCGGCGCGCCGCCCTGCACCGCGGCCTGAACGGCGCGGTCGACCCTGTTCCAGTGCTCCACGGAGATCAGCGGCCCCAGGGTGGTGGCGGGATCGAGCGGCGAGCCGAGCTTCAGGTGGGCGATCTCGTCGACCACCGCCTCGGTGAAGGCGGCGACCGCGGAGCGCTGCACCAGGAAGCGCGAGCGCGCCGAGCAGGACTGCCCGGCATTGCCGAACGCGCTGCTGACGGCGGCCTTCGCGGCCCTGGCGAGATCGGCATCGTCGAACACGATGCAGGCGTTCTTGCCACCGAGCTCCAGCGCCACGGTCTTGATGGTGCCGGCGGCGGCGCGCATCACCGCGACGCCGGTGGCGGTCGAGCCGGTGAAGGAAATGCCGTCGATCGCGGCATGGGAGGCCAGCAGCTCGCCGATCGCGGCGCCGCCGGGCAGCACGTTGACGATCCCCTTCGGCACGCCGCAGCTCTCGATGATCTCGGCGAGCAGCAGGGTCGACAGCGGCGTCAGCGGCGAGGGTTTGAGCACGCTGGCGCAGCCCGCGGCCAGCGCCGGCGCGAGCTTCCAGGCCGCGGCGAGCAGCGGGAAGTTCCACGGCGTGATCAGGGCGACGACGCCGAGCGGCTCGCGCAGGGTGAAGTTCAGAAGGGTCTCGGACACCGGAATGGTGTCGCCATAGAACTTGTCCATGGCGCCGGCGTAATAGGTGAAGACCTTGGCGGCGCCCGCGACCTCGCGCCGCGCGCCCGTGAGCGGCTTGCCGCCGTTGACGCATTCCAGCAGCGCCAGGTCTTCCGCCCGCGCCCGGATGGCATCCGCAATCGCGGCCAGCACCTGGCCGCGCTCGAACACCGGCATCCGCGGCCAGTCGCCGTGGTCGAAGGCGCGCCGCGCGGCGCCGATCGCCGCCACCGCCTGCGCCTCGCTCGCCGGACTGACGCTGGCGATGACGTCCCCGGTGGCCGGATCCAGCAGCGACTCGACCGCGCCGCCCACGTCCGCGAAGGCGCCGTCGATGAACGGCGTGGTCCGGAGCCCGGGAAGCGCGGCTGTCATGGTCAGGCCGCCGCCGTCACGGCGCGCATCTGCTCGTAGAGCCGCGCCGCGGCGTCGCCCGGCGTTGGGCTGCCGGTGATCAGGCGGCCGACGATGGCGAAGCGGCGCTGACAGGCCGCGGCGGCGGCGAACGACACCTCGATGCTGCCGCCGAGCGCGCCGAAGCCGGTCAGCACCACCAGCGGCGACGCCACGTTGGCGGCGATCCATTTGGACCACCGCACGATCTTGTCGCGGTCATGGGCCGGCAGCACGAAGTGGTCGACCTTGTTGTGGACGGCGCGCACCAGGATGCGGTCCAGCGCGTCGTCCAGCATGTAGCCGCCGCCGGACACACCGTAGTCCGGCACCGGGATCTCACCGCCGACGAACGGCACCAGGCCGGCGCGGATCGCCTCTCCCGCAAAACTGTCCACCGCGGTCGGCCCGGCGACCGGAAACAGAATCAGCCCGTCGACGTCGGCTTCCTTGCACATGGCGGTGTATTTCACCGCCATGTCCGGCATGTCGGGGCCGGCCTTCTGGTGATCGTAGATGATCGGCAGGTCGGTGAGGTCGCGCAGGCGGCGGACCGATTCCGCGAGACCGAAGCGCAGCACCGAGGTCAGCCCGAGCTTGTAGCCGGCGACGCCGTCCCGCTTCGCGGTCTCGCGCACCACGCGTTCGAGGTGGTCGTGGGACTCGATATCGAGCGCGGGCACGATGCCCATGTCGCCCTTCAGCACTTTTACCATGCGATCCTCGCCGTCAATTGTGAACAGAAGGTAGGCGCCCTCGGCGCGTTCCCCAAGGTCCGCGCCCTGTCGCAGTGATGGGTCCAGTGGACCACGGAGAGCCGGCCGGGACCAGCTCAGTTGACGCCCGTTCGGAACATCGCCGTACGCCGAGCGACCGCCGCCAGCCGCGCCAGCGCATCCGCCAGCATCTGTTGCTCGACGTCGCGGCCGATCAGCACGATCCGGTTCTGCCGATCGCCGCTCGGCCAGGCCTTCAGATCAAGTGGCTGATGCAGCAGTCCCTGAACCACGTGCAGGACGGTGGGCCGCGATGCGCCCGCGACGTCGAGCAGCGCCTTCATGCGCAGCAGCAGCGGGCCGAACAAAGTGATGGTGTGATCGAGCCAGGCCTCCAGCGCGTCCGGCGCGATGGCGCCGGAAAACGCGAGGGAGGCGGTGGCAAAGGCCGTCGGCTCCGCGGAGGGAATCATGGCGGTCGTCGACGCCCGCGGCAGGTCGAGGCTGTCGGGCCAGAACGCAGCCATCGACGCCTGCCCCGGCCGCACGACCTGCTGCGCCGCGTGGGGATTGAGGGCGCTCAGCGCCTGCCGTGCGGTGGCGATTTCGTCGGCGGCCACCAGATCGGTCTTGGCCAGCAGCAGCCGGTCGGCCAGCGCCACCTGCATCCGCGCTTCCGCGTGCTGCTTCAGCGTCGCCGCGGCGGCGCGGACGTCGACCACGGTGACGATCCCGGCGAAGGCGAAATGGCGGTTGAAGGCAACGTCGGCGATCAGGCCCTCGAGCACGGCGGCGGGATCCGCCAGCCCGCTGGTCTCGACCACCACGCGCTCGAACGGCGGCAGGTGGCCCTGGCGCGCGCGCCGCAGCAGGTTGGCCAGCGCCGGCGCCAGCGCGCCCTTCGCCCGGCAACACAGGCACCCCGCCTCCAGCATCACCACCGGCTCGGCCGGGCCCTGCTCCATCAGCAGGTGATCGAGCCCGACCTCGCCGGCCTCGTTGATGACCACCGCGGTGTCGCTGAACTCCGGCGTCGTCAGCAGGCCGTTCAGCACCGTGGTCTTGCCGGCCCCGAGAAACCCGGTCAGCAGGACCAGCGGGATGCGGCTCATGCGTCGATTTGCCGGTGCAGCAGGCGGATCGCCGCCGCCACCGCCTCCAGCCGCACATTGTCGCGGCTGCCGGAGAACACGTGGCGTTCGGCCAGCAGCGGGGCGTCCCTGCGGGCGGCCGCGATGAAGATGGTGCCGACCGGATTCTTGGCGTTGCCGCCGCCGGGGCCGGCATAGCCGGTGACGGCGACGGTCACCGCCGCGCCGGAGTTCGACAGCAGCCCCTCCGCCAGCCCCTGGGTCACTTCGGCGCTGACGGCGCCATGCCTGGCGGAGACCTCCTCCGCCACGCCGAGCCCGGTGGCCTTGGCGGATTCGTGATAGAGCACATAGCCGCGATCGAACACCTGCGAGGCGCCGGAGACCGACGTCAGGCAGGCGCTGACCAGGCCGGCGGTGACGGTTTCGGCGGCGGCGAGACGAATGCCCTTCCGCTTCGCCGCATCGAGCGCGGCCGACGCCGCGGCCAAGAGCTCCGCGGGAAAAATTGTCTCACCCTCGTTGAGGAAGTTTCCAGTCGACGCCATCGGGCCACTCTCATCGGTTATGCGGTCGTCCCGACGATGGGTATCAGGCACGGCCTGTGTCAACACGCGCCGGGGCCTGGCTCCAGCAAGTGGCCACGAACTGGACCTGTGTTTGCCGCGGCGGTCGCGCGGCAGGTCCTTGGTCCGGTTCGTGAGCACACGGCCGAGACCTGGCGACATCCGCCCGACGGACCGTGATGATGAATGCTCCCTCCCCCCTTGTGGGGGAGGGTCGGGGAGGGGGGTAAGCCGCAAACTCTGAATGGATGTGAGGGCGGACGGAGCGAGCCGTCGCGCTGCGGCTTCTCCATCACCCCCCTCCCTAACCCTCCCCCACAAGGGGGGGAGGGAACAGGCCCGGGCACGACGGGCGTGACGAAGTCTCCAACGCCGGCCCGGTTTTATTGCCGGCGATCCTGGGCTAGACCTTTCAGGGCCATGCTCATTTCCCTCGACCGCGCCAGCCCCGACAGCCTGCAGGAGCAGATCTTCACCCGGATCCGCGAGCAGATCGTGGCCGGCGTGCTGCGCCCGGGATCGCCGCTGCCGTCGTCACGGCTGCTCGCCGAGCAGCTCAGGGTCTCCCGCAATTCGGTGATCTTCGGCTACGAGCGCCTCGTCAACGAGGGCTATCTGGTCTCCCGGCCCACGGTGGGCACCTTCGTGGCGGAAACCTTGCCCGACCCGGCGGTCGGCGCAACGCCGTCCGACGCTGCCGAGAGCGTTCCGGAGGCCCTGGAACCGCACGGAACGCCGGTCTTTTCCGGGCGCCAGCACGCCATCCTCAACACCTCCAGCATCCCGATCGATTTCTGGACCCAGCGCACCGACCCGCGCGCCTTTCCGCTGAAGACCTGGCGCCGCGTGATCATGCAGTCGCTGGCCGCCGCCGGGCACAATCTCACGGAATACGGCGATCCCTGCGGGCTGATGGCGCTGCGCACCGAGGTGGCCGAGCATGTCGGCAACACCCGCGGCATCCGGGTGCGGCCGGAGCAGGTGGTGATCCTCGCCGGCGCCCAGCTCGCGCTCAACCTGGTGCTGCGCCTGCTGGCCGCCCAGGGCGACGAGATCGTGGTGGAGAACCCCTGCAACCAGGGCGCGGCCTACCTGTTCGAGAGCCACCACATGCGGCTGCGGCCGATCGCGATCGATCGCGCCGGCATCGATGCCGCGGCGGTGGCCGCCACCGACGCGCGGCTGGTGTATCTGACGCCCTCGCATCAGTTTCCCATGGGCGCGACGCTGTCGCTGGAGCGGCGGCGCGCCATCCTGCGCTGGGCGCAGCGCACCGGCGCCTATGTGATCGAGGACGACTACGACAGCGAGTTTCGCTACGATGGCGCGCCGCTGCCGGCGATGAAGGCGCTCGGTCCCGATCACGTCATCTATCTCGGCACCTTCTCCAAATCGCTCGGCGCCGGCCTGCGCACCGGCTTCGCGATTTTCCCCGAGCATCTGGTCGACGCCGCCGCGACGGCGAAAGCGCTGCTCGACAACGGCCAGGTCTGGCTCGAACAGGCGGCGCTGGCGCGCTTCATGCAGGGCGGCGGCTTCGTGCGGCACCTGCGGCGCTGCCAGCAGCACTACTTTTCCCGGCGCAATGCCCTGATCAGCCGGATGCGCGAACGCTTCGGCGACATCGACCTCTTGGGCACCGACGCGGGCACCCACATCGCCTGGCGGCTGCCGGCTTCGCTCACGCCGGCCCATACCATCAAGGCGATCGCGCGGACCCGCAACATCGGCGTCTACACCGTGCAGTCCGGCGGCGGCCACGAATACGACGGATCGCAGTTCGAGGCGAACTGGCTGCTGCTCGGCTACGCCTCGCTGACCGAGGACCAGATCCGCGCCGGCATCGATCGCCTCGCGGAGGCGTTGAAGACCAGCGAGAGCGTCCATGGCGGCGTGCAGCATGCGCGCACGCCGCTGGCGCCGATTTAACGGCTTCGTGGTCGTTGGAACGGGCCCCCCGGAACCGGCGTCTCGGGAAAACGCTTGCACATCGAGGATCGCAAACCGCGCCGTGCAGCAATAGATTGATGGCATGAAAAAGATCGGATTCCTCTCCTTCGGGCATTGGACGCCCTCGCCGCAATCGCAGACCCGCTCGGCCGCGGACGCGCTGCTGCAATCCATCGACCTCGCCGTGGCCGCCGAACAGCTGGGCGCGGACGGCGCCTACTTCCGGGTCCATCACTTCGCCCGCCAGCTCGCCTCGCCGTTTCCGCTGTTGGCGGCGGTCGGCGCAAGGACCAGCCGGATCGAGATCGGCACGGCGGTGATCGACATGCGCTACGAGAATCCGCTCTACATGGCCGAGGATGCCGGCGCCGCCGATCTCATCGCCGGCGGCCGACTGCAGCTCGGCATCAGCCGAGGCTCGCCCGAGCAGGTGATCGATGGCTGGCGGTATTTCGGCTATCAGCCCGCCGAGGGCCAGACCGACGCCGACATGGGCCGGCGTCATGCGGAGGCGTTGCTGGACCTCTTGCACGGCAAAGGCTTCGCCCGGCCGAATCCGACGCCGATGTTTCCAAATCCGCCCGGCTTGCTGCGCCTGGAGCCCCATTCCGAGGGGCTGCGGGAGCGAATCTGGTGGGGCGCCGGCTCGAACGCCACGGCGGTCTGGGCGGCAAAG
The DNA here is from genome assembly GCA_031291445.1 of Xanthobacteraceae bacterium. Classification (GTDB taxonomy): domain Bacteria; phylum Pseudomonadota; class Alphaproteobacteria; order Rhizobiales; family Xanthobacteraceae; genus Bradyrhizobium_A. The sequence goes on from JARLJA010000208.1 coordinate 24,392, forward strand.
CTCGGCATGAACCTGCAGAGCTCGACGCTCAAGAACGACGAGACGGGCGAGGCCTTCCACGTGCAGCAGGCGGCGCAGATCCGCGCCTACCGCGCCGCCTGGAAGGAGGCGGGCCACGAGCGCGAGCCGCGGGTCTCGGTCAGCCGCAGTATCTTCGCGCTGGTCGACGATCGCGACCGCGCCTATTTCGCGGGCGCGGGCGACGGTGACGACCAGATCGGATTCATCGACGCCAACACGCGCGCGATCTTCGGCCGCAGCTACGCCGCCGAGCCGGATGCCCTGGTCGAACAGCTCAAGCGGGACGAGGCCATCGCCGAAGCCGACACATTGCTGCTGACCGTGCCCAACCAGCTCGGCGTCGCCTACAATGCCCATGTCATCGAGGCGATCCTGACCCAGGTGGCGCCGGCCATGGGATGGCGCTGACGAGGCGGTCCGGCATGTCCGGCTTGAAGCGATCCCGCGTTGAGCCTTGCCATCACCAAGGAAGAGGGTGCCGAAACCGCGTCGGAGACCTTGCTGCCCGATCGGCCGGTTTCACCTCACCCGAACCTCGTCACGGTCGCGGGCTTGAAAGCTCTGGAAGTCCAGCTCCACCAGACGCGCGCGGCCTACGAGGCCGCACAGAAGATCGAAGAGGTGAATGAACGGCGGCGGCAATCGGCAATCCCGTTGCGTGATATGCGCTACTTCGCGGCGCGCCTTCGCACCGCGCAGGTCGTCAGCGATCCCACGTCGAGCGACACGGTTGCCTTTGGCAGCACGGTGACCTTCCGGCGCGACGATGGGCGCGTCCAGACATATCGCATCGTCGGAGAGGACGAAGCGGACCCCAAGTCCGGCTCGATTTCCTTCGTGTCGCCGGTGGCACGACTTCTGATGGGCAAGGCGGTCGGCGATGTCGTCGGGGCGTCCGATCAGGAGCTCGAGATCATTTCGATCTCATAGGCCCCACCACATGTGGCTGAAGCTGGAATGGCCGCCGCGGGTCGATGTCGCGCCACTCCCTGCGCTGCTTGCGCCGCGAGGCGGCGGTGAACTCGTTGAGCACCTGCACGCTGAGCTTGCCTCCGCGGGCCAATAGCTCTCGCGCGGGCGACCTGGCTTCCAGTCTGCTGGGCGTGGGCGAGAATGTTGGTATCGGAAAACGCCCCTACCGGTCGTTGGCCTCGTCACGATCAAAGCGATACCCTTCGGGTGCGGTCCAGCGCCGCGCGGCCATCCGATCGAGCGCCCGGCGACGCTGATCTTCCCTGGCTTCGATCTCGACGACCCCGCTCCTGGCCGCAACTACCTTGAGCTCATCGCCTTCCTTGAGCCCGAGTTGTTCGACCAGCGCCTTGGGCAGCCGCACTGCGAGGTCGTTGCCCCATCTGGAAACCCGCATTGCCGCCTCCGATGATATCTTCTTGTCGCTGTATATTCGTATGCTGGATGCCGCCATTTATCAAAAGCTTGGGACGCGAGTGACCGTGCAGTCTGGCGGCGACCACGAATACGCCTCCGCAAGTTTCTTCTCCCGGTTGCGCCCAACAGCGAAAAAGTACCACACTGTTGCCACAGGGCAGCAACGCAAGGCATTTGGAGTACGTCGCAATCTTTCTCAACCTGCGCGACGGTAACCTGAGCCGCTTGCTTATTTGGGAGTCTCCAGTGGCAGAGATCGTCTATGTCTTGATCAATGAAGCCATGCCGGGGCTTGTTAAGATTGGCCGCACAAATTCCGATTTAGCCAGCAGAATCCGTGGCCTCTATTCCACGGGAGTGCCGCTGCCGTTCGAGCTCTTCTACGCCTGCGAAGTAGCGAATTCGAAGTTCGTGGAAGATAGCTTGCATGAGGCCTTTGGCGACCACCGCGTCAGCAAGAATCGCGAGTTCTTCCGCCTCGCTCCCGAGCGAGCCCGCGCGGCATTGGGCTTGGCCGCGCTCAAGGAAGTAAAACTGGGCGATGAGATCTTTGAAAATAGTGAAGTCAAAGCAGAGGTAGAGGCTGCAAAGCGTCGATTGAGGTTTCGCTTTTCAATGGTCGGCATACCTGCGGGCACCGAACTTCAGCTCTATAGCGACCCCACCATTATATGCACAACGGTGGACGATACCAACAAGGTGAACTTCAAGGGCGACGTCACCTCCCTGTCTGACGCAGCATTGCAAGCCATCAACGCCATGGGATACGACTGGCCCAGCGCGTCCGGCCCCTGGGAATGGAGCTACCAAGGCAAACGTCTGGACGAGTTGCGGAGAGAGATCGAAGACAAAGCTGACTGAACATGCGGTCACGCCACCGCGCTGTCATTGATCGCCTTGATCCTGGCAAACAGCTGCGTGACCTTGGCGTCGTCGAACAGCTGATCGGGCCCGGTTGGGGCTACGCCGGTGAACGGCGGCTCGTAGAGCACCGCTGGGTCCATCATTCCGTTGTGGGTCAGATGCTCGATGACCATGTTGATGAACTCGATCTGCGCCGCGGTCGCGGTCCCGCCGGCGAGAAAGTCGCTGAAGGCCTCGCTGACCGCGCTGCGCTCCAGTCCGACCAGCGAGCGGACGAAGCGGCCGAAACCCTGGCTGGTCTCGCGGGCGCGCTCGATGTCACCGGCCTCGCCGACGCCCGCATCCAACAGCAGCTTTTCGAGCTCCTGAAGGTCGGTCGGGGTGAGGGGTTTGCCCTGCCGCAGCTTGTGAAGCACGATGTGGTCTTCATGGGCCTTGAGAAAGTGGCGGGCCTTCTGCTTGAAGCGGGCGAAGTCGGCCTCCCCGACCTGCGGCAGCCCCATTTCGACGCCTTCGCCGATCTCGTCAGCGAAATTCGAGTAGACCAGAGCCTTCCTGGTCTTCTCGATATGCTGCACCAGGTCCCTGAGCCGCAGCCGCACGAGTTCGAGCAGCGGCACGGTGATGCCTTCCCACCAAAGGTCGGTCTGAATCTCCTCCAGCAGCACCGCCTGCTGCGCGATCGCCGGAATGCCGCTCTGGTCCTCCAGCGCCGAGGCGATCTCGCGAAGCTGCGTGCGCAAGGTCTCGAACCGCTTCGAGCCTCTGAGCAAAGCCAGTTCGAGCGAGAACATGAGAAGATCGAAACGCTTGGCCGGCTCAGTACCGAAATTCCGAGCCGACGGCAGGGGCGCGATCTCGTCGACCAGTTCCTCCCGCGTCTCGTCGTCGATCACGGTCCACGCCTCGGAAGCGCGGTACTTCTCGACGGCGCGTCGATGCTGGCGGACGATGAAGTTATCGAGGTTGAGGCCAGCGACGGTTTCCTGAAGCGTCCTGATCGCGTCAGCGCGAATCGCCGGTTCGCTTGGCGGCACCTCGCCGGCGCCACCCGCCACATAGGGCGCCGCCTCGCCTTCCGCGAGTTCACGCTGCCGCTCGTGCTTCTTGTCCAGCGCCCGCACCAGATCGAGTCGCGCCGCGAACAGCCGCTCCGAAAGCGACTTCGCCGCGCTCGCTTCCTTCAGCTCGGGGTTGGCGCCGAAGAATTCGAGATTCTGGCAATAGTCGAAGACGCGGAAGAATTCCTTGTCCTGGCCGGGACCGAAGAGATCGTGACACAGCCGGGTGCCGCGCCCCATCATCTGCCAGAACTTGGTCTTGGAGCGGACCGGCTTGAAGAACACCAGGTTCAGCACTTCCGGCACATCGATGCCGGTGTCGAGCATGTCGACGGAAATCGCGATATGCGGGGCCTTGTCCTTGTTCGAAAAATCATCGATCAGCGTCTGGGCGTAGGCGCCGCTCTCATAGGTAATGACCCGCGCGAAATGTCCCTTAAGATCGGGATAGGCGGTGTTGAAGCGCTCCTCGATGAACTTGGCGTGGGCCTGGTTCTTGGCGAAGATGATGGTCTTGCCCAATCGGTCGCCACCCTCGACCTTGAGACCATGCTGCATGAGGTGGGCGATGACGAGATCGACGGTGTCGATGTTGAACAGCCGCTTGTTGACCTCGGCGGCCTCAATGCTGTCGGGGATGTCGTCCTCGCCCCACTCCAGCATGTCCCACTGGTCTTTTTCTTCCTCAGTCAGGTCGTCGTAGCGCAGGCCCGACCGCACGATCTTGAGCGGAACCGAGATCGCCTTCGGGGGCACCAGATAGCCGTCCGCCACCGCTTCATCGAGCGAGTAGGCGTCGGTCGGCACCCCATCCTCGAGGTCGAACAGCGAATAGGTGTTCTTGTCGATCTCGTCCTTCGGCGTCGCCGTCAGCCCGACCAGGAACGAGTCGAAGTATTCGAAGATGGCGCGAAAGCGCTGGTAGACGGACCGATGGGCCTCGTCGATGACGATCAGGTCGAAATGCCCGGGCCCGAACTTGGCCTTGCCCTCCTGCCGCCCGTCGATGAGGTTCATCATGGTCGGGTAGGTGGACAGGAACACGCGGCCCTCGCTGGTCCGCTCGGTGACCAGATTGACCGGCGCCGAATCCGGCAGATGCGCCTTGAAGGCGGCAACCGCCTGGTTCACCAGCGCGACCCGGTCGGCGAGGAACAGCACCCGCTTGACCCACCCGGTGCGCATGAGCAGATCGACCAGCGCAATCACCGTCCGGGTCTTGCCCGAGCCGGTGGCCATCACCAGCAACGCCTTGCGCTCGCCGTCCTGCTCGAAGCTGCGCGCCACATTGCGCACCGCCCGGTGCTGGTAGGGGCGCTCGATGATCTTGCCGTTGATGGTCTCGGACCCGAGCTTCTTGCGGCCGGTCCGGCGCTGGATGATGAGTTCGAGCTCGTCGCGCTTGTAGAAGCCGCCGATCTGGCGCGGCGGATAGCGCGTATCGTCCCAGATCCAGTGCTCGTAGCCGTTGGAGTAAAAGATCACCGGGCGCTGGCCGAACCGCGCCTCCAGCCGGTCGGCGTAGAGCTTGGCCTGCTGCTGGCCCTGGCGCGCGTCCTTGCGCGCCCGCTTGGCCTCGACCAGCCCCAGCGGCTTGCCGTCCGCGCCCCACAGCACGTAATCGACGAAGCCGACGCCTTCGGCGTTCGGCATTCCCTCGACCCGGAACTCGATGTCGTCCGGCTTGTCCAGCGCCCAGCCGGCCTCGCGCAGCAAGAGGTCGATGTAGCGATCGCGGGTTTCGGCCTCGTTGTAGTCATGCCGGTCCGGCAGCGCCTCGCTGGCCTTGCGCGCGGCGGCGACCTCGGCGCGCAGGCGCTTCAACTCGTCGTCGAGGCTCTGCTTGTCCGTCAGAAGCCTCGTCAGTTCGCCGTTCCTGGCGTCGAGCTCGGCCTGCTGCGCCTTGAGGGTGACGAAGGCCTTCTTCAGCGCCTCGTCGCGGCGCGAGAGCACCGACGGGTCGAAGGCCAGTCCGTCGGCAGGCCTCACCTTGCGGGCATAGGTGCGTGCAAACCAGAAGCAGACGTGAAACAGCTCCTTCACCGCCCCCGCGGCATCTCCGGGGCGGATGGTCTTTTCCTCGTGCACCGCGCGGTTGCGCAGCGAATTGATGTATTTCGCTTTCGCAAACACCGCCTCGCCGGCGACGCGGCGAAAGCTCGGCTCGTGGAGCAACGCGGCGATGTTATCCTGATAGGGCAGCTTCAGGCCGGGATCGTTGCGGAACGCCCATTTGACCGCAACCTCGACGGTCTTGCCGGCGAAGAACGCCGCCGCCGTCGGCGACACGCCGGCCTGACGCTCCGCCTCCACCGCCGCCTCGTGCACGGTGGGAAATTCGCCGGCGAGGAAGGCGAAATTGGACATCAAGGTTCCGTCAGGCCGTCTGCCATCGGCGCGGCTACTTCGCCGCGTCGATCAGCTCGATATCCTTCCGCAGCAGCGTGTTCACGAGCACACTCAGCGAGATTCCGCGCGCGGCGGCGCGCTGGCTGAGATAATCCAGCACCTCGGGATCGAGATGAACCGGCGGCACCAGGCGGGCGCCCTCGCGAAAGAACTTGCCGCGCTCGGCATTCGAGAAGTCATATTCGTCCTTCATCGGATCACCCTTCCTCATATTGGCGGACTTCGCGGGCTGTTGGTCGGCGAGCCGAGATGATGCGGATCGCCACCCGTTCCAGGCTGAGCTCGACATAGGTATGCACGACCAGCAGCAAATGGCTGGCGGGGTGTCGGCCGATGGTAACCCATCGCTCTTCCCCTTGGCCAGATTCATGATCCAGCAGCGACAGCGCCAGGGGATCGCCAAAGACAGCCATGGCGTCCTCGAAGCTGACGCCATGCTTGCGGCGATTGCTGTCCGCCTTGGCCGGATCCCAATCGAATTCGAAGCGCATGATCAGAGTTGACCTGAGAAGGCGCGGGATTGGAGGGAAGCGAAGAGATCGTCGAAGACAAGGGCCGCCGACGACGATTTTCCAAGAATTAGCGCCACTGATTTGACTCTTTCGGCAAACTCAGCCTGCAGATGGATCGGCGGAAGCAGGACGGGAAAATTCGATAGCTGGGCCTTATTTATGGAAGCAATTCCCGTCGTCTGCTTCGCAGATCGCAGGAAATAGGCCTTCCCGTAGGCGCTACCAATCAGCCAGATCAGATAGAGTGGCAAGACCTTCTTAGAGGTGACTCTCACCCGGAAAATATGATTTTGGTGAATTGCCTCTGGCAGCTCGTCTGCCCACAACGTGCCCCGGCCTAGCTTGTCGGGATCACCACCTTCTGTTAGTAGCAAATCGTCCGTTTTTAGGCGGTAACGGCGAATCTCGTCCTCCGTCGCGTCAATTCTCTTGACCGTCGACAAGTCGAGATTCTTGTCTTGGACATTCGAAACCGCGAGGTACGGAACGTTGCGCGTGGGCGCTCCATTGAGCTTGCGGCCCTTGGTAATTCCAGAAACGACCTCTGCCAAGTCGCCAAGATTTCGTACTTCGTTCCAATGTTTGGGATTTGTCCTTAGATCCCCAAACATCTCCAGAAATATCGACTGAGTCAGGCTGTCGAGTAAATCGAGCGCGCGCTTGCGCTTGCGGCGCAGTTCATCCGCTTTGTCCAGGATAGCTGCGATCCCCCGCTGCTGGTCGAGCGGGGGGAGCGGAATTGGCGAAGATTTGACGATTCGGTCACTTACCGCAGGGTAGCTCGCGCCGGCGGCCTCTCGAACCAATAGCTTGACAAATTGCGGGGCGCGCACCCAATGCATCAAGTAGTTACTTGCCAGACGGCCCTCGTGAGGTCGCAGAACGCAAAATCCTGTAGACGCAGTAGCTCCGTCGAATTCGTCAGTTACTGCCGCGACCCCATTGAGGTTGGGCCGGACGGTCGAAACGAGAATGTCACCCTTGCGGATCAGTTGGCGAGCACGACTGGGCGCCTCTGAACCGCGTATCGGAGCTGCAGTTTTAATTCGTTTCTCGATTTGATCGACAGCGCTTAGGTCCACGTAGGTAAAGGTTTCATCTGGAGCGATCGCCGGATTCCATGTCGCGACCGGCTCGACAAGATCACCTATGGGGATCGAACGAATGCTCAAAGCATCCCCTCCAATTCCTCGAGCCCCGCGCTAATCTCGCTTCCCAGCGCCCTCAGCTCCGCGATGATTTCTTTCGGTGGCCGGTGGTCAGTCGTCTCGTGCACCACTTCCTTGTAGCGATTGATCGAAAGGTCATAGCTGGCAGCCACAATCTCAGCCTTCGGCACGCAGAAGCTCTGTGCAGTGCGCAGGCGTTCGCGCTCCTCACCGTTGCGCTGCTTCCACCGCGCGGCGATGTCCGGCAGATTGTTTCTCGCAAGCTCGTCCTCGCTGAGGGTGGTCCTGGCGAAATGTCCGTCCTCACGCTTGCCCGGTGTCGGCCCGAGCTTTTCGGGCGGCAGCAAGGGCGCGCGCTTGTCGTCCAATGAAAACCCGTCGGCCTGGCAATCATAGAACCAGACGTGATCGGTGCCGCCCGAGTTCGTCTTGGTGAACAGCACGATCGCGGTCGAGACGCCGGCATAGGGTCGGAACACGCCGGACGGCAGTTTGACGATGCCGTCGAGCCTGTGATCCTCCACCAGCATCCTGCGGATCGCCTTGTGCGCCGTGGACGAGCCGAACAGCACGCCGTCGGGCACGATCACCGCGGCGCGTCCGCCGGGCTTCAGCAGCTTCAGGAACAGCGCCATGAACAGAAGCTCGGTCTTCCTGGTCTTGACCACCGCGAGCAAATCCTTGGCGGTAGTCTCGTAATCGAGCGAGCCGGCGAACGGCGGGTTGGCGAGCACCAGGCTGTAGCGATCGGAATCGCCGGCGTGCTCCTGGGCCAGCGAATCCTTGTAGCGGATGTCGGGATCGTCGACGCCGTGCAGCGTCATGTTCATGGAGCCGATGCGGAGCATGGTGCCGTCGAAATCGAAGCCGTGGAACATTTCCTCGTTGAAATGATCGCGGGTTTCCTTCTCGTGAAACAGCTTCGGATGACGGTCGCGGAGATACTCGCCGGCCGCGACCAGGAAGCCGCAGGTGCCGCAGGCCGGATCGCAGATCACGTCCTTCGGTCCCGGCGCCGTCATCTCCACCATCAGCGCGATGATGTGGCGCGGGGTGCGGAACTGGCCGTTCTGGCCGGCGGTCGCGATCTTCGACAGCATGTATTCGTAGAGGTCGCCCTTGGTGTCGCGGTCCTCCATGGGAATGCCGGCGAGCAGATCGACCACCTTGGCAAGCAGCGCCGGCGTCGGGATGGTGAAGCGGGCGCCCTTCATATGGGTGGCGTGCGCGGTGCCGTCCTCGGCCATGTTGCGGAGGAACGGAAAGACGTGTTCGGAGACGAGGGTGAACATGGTCGCGGGGTCGCGGTTCTTCAGGCGCGACCAGCGCAGGTCCTCGTAGGCGACCCCGCCGTCCTTGCCGACGCCGTCTTTCCCCGTTGGAAAGATCCGCCGCGCCATCGGCTTGCCGAGACGGTTGGCCTTGTTCTCCTCGCGGGTATGGGCGTCGTCGAGGCCCCGCATGAACAGGAGGTAGGTGATCTGCTCGATCACCTCGAGCGGGTTGGCGATGCCGCCGGCCCAGAACGCGTTCCAAACCCCGTCGATCTTCGATCGCAACTCGCCCGTCAGCATGTCGTCCCCAAATCATCGCGTCTGGGGCCATTCTTAGCTAAGATTCAGCGGGTTATCAAAGGCGTCGGGCTGGCCCGCGGCGGCGAGAACGGGCAAGCATTCAACTTCGGCGACCGCAAGGAGGCGGGCGACGGCCTGGCGTCCAGTCCTTTCCGCCGGCAATCTGCCGACACGCCTGGAGAAGGTGGGAGGCTGTTTTGCCGAAGGCGGAGCTTCTGCGCCGCCCGGGGCTGGTCCAGCCCAGGCGCTCCCCGCGAAGGCGCAGGATGGCGGCCCACGGCCGATGATGATGCGCGTCGTGTCGACGCCACAGCCCTATGATCTGCGGGATCGAGGGAGTGTCATCGCCAATCCCAATTGAAACGCGACGCCGTACAGTCTCTTGTCGTTGGTCCACAGCTCCGCTCCCGCCGTCAATCGCACCGCGGCGAGCAGATGAGCGTCGACATATCCGATCCCGCGCCCGAACAACGCATGACGCTCGATGAAATGAAGGACCTCCGCGTCGGTCGCGACACTGGCATGGGGCAGGTCCGCGAGCGCCGTCAGCACGACGTCGCGTTGACGCAGGTTGCCCAACGCGAGCTCGCCGATGACGAACGGGTGGGCCAGAACCATCCCCGCGTGCAGCTGCGCGACGAGCGCCGCGTCGCCCGCCCGCAGATGCTTCACCCAGACGGACGTATCGACCAGGATCACGCCGCGCTTGACCGTCGCCGTGGCGGCGCCTTCAGAGCAGGCTGGCTCCCGCCCAGACGTGCCAATCGCCGCGCGCTCTCGCGCTCGATGAGGGCCTTGAGCGCCTCACGGACCAGGCTCGACTTCTCTTTCAGGCCCGTGAACGCTTGGGCCTTGGCAACGAGCTCATCGTCCAGGGCAAGGGTTGTTCGCATGTGCCGACCGCCATCCTGAGGCACGATTTTATCATCGAATAATGTCATATTCAATGCCGCCGATCCCGGCGGAAGCTGCGGACAGCACCCGGATTCGCGCCAGGGTTGAGGACGGGCCTCGGAACGTACGGGGCGAGGCTGCGGAAGCGCCAGCCCCCACCCACGACTGTCATCCCCGGCGCGCAGCGACCGGGGACCCAGTACGCCGCCACGTCGCGGTTCTTTCACCGGCGCCCTGGGATACTGGGTCCCAAAGCAACGCGGCTCTCTTGCCGCGTTACGTTGTTATAATTTCCGCGAGCCGGGTAAACCCGGCGCGCGGGTCAAGCCGGGGACGACGGCAGGGGGTGAAGCAGGCGCCTTGCACCTCACTTGGTGTCACAGCTGGTTTTTTCGATCAGACTCTCAGGACGCACGACGATCACGTGCGCAGCAGGACGGCGCGCAGCCCGAATTAACATGTGCTCCACATGTTTTTATGTTTTCCGCATGTCCGCCATGATCCAGATCCGCAACGTTCCCGATGCGCTGCATCGCCGGCTCAAGTCCCGCGCGGCGTTGGCCGGCATGTCGTTGTCCGATTATCTGCTGAACGAGCTGCGCGAGGTCGCCGAACGGCCGACCCTGGAAGAATTGCGCGCCCGGCTGCATGGCCGATCGGGAACAACGCCCTCCCTTGCCCCGGCCGAGGCTGTCCGAGCCGAGCGCGACAGCCGGTGATGGTGGTCGATGCCTCGGCGCTGCTCGAGGCGCTGCTGCGCACGCCGGCCGCTGTCGCGGTGGAAGCGCGGCTGCTCGACGCCCGGGAGACGCTGCACGCGCCCCATCTGCTCGATATCGAGATCGCGCAAGTCATCCGCCGTTATGCGGCGATCGGTGACATCGACGCGGAGCGCGGCCGCGCGGCGCTCGTCGATCTCGGCGACTTCCCGTTGCGGCGCTACCCGCACGGGTTCCTCCTGCCGCGCGTGTGGGAATTGCGGAACAACCTCACCGCCTCCGACGCGGTGTATGTCGCGCTGGCCGAGGCACTCGACGCGCCACTGCTGACGCGCGACCGGCATCTGGCGGCAGCCGCCGGCCATCATGCCCGGATTGAACTGATCTGACCCGCCCGGCGCCGCTGCGAACACAAGAGCCGCGGTGGTTACCAAAACCGCTTGTTCGCGAATGCGTGTCCCGAACCCGATTTCAGGTCGCGCTCGAAGGAAGCGGCCCTCTGCTCATGCCAGTCCGGCGGAAACTCCAGGGACAATCCTGATTAGAAATCGGGGCACACCGCTCCTGGCTGGGACAATTTCTCCATTTAAATCAATGATTTGCGACCCCTTCAGCGAGCAGCTGCGTTTGGCGTCTTAGTGGATTGTCAGGAGTTGCGGTGCTATATTTTAGTTCATGTCCCTCCGCCGCCACGCCTTAGCTACGAATGCGACCGCCCGAGTCATTCAAAACCTCGCGGCACGGAACAACGTCTCCTATCACGTGACCGAAAGCGATCGGCTGGCACAGAACATCACCCGCCTCGCGGGCGACGACGTGCATCTCGACCCGATCGAGCAGATGCTCATTGGCCTCCAGCGCGTCGGCCGCATCGATCGTGCGCTCATGGTGCGCCTCCAGGCGCGTTATCTTCGCGAAAGCAGGCCGTGACTTTCGATCCGTTTGGCGACTTCGCCACGCGCGGCTATCTGCGTAACGTCGCCAGACAGAAAGATCTGACAATTGTCCGCCAGATGGAGCACAGCTCCTTCACGACCGGGCTCGAGGAAGCGTTCGCCCAGCTGAACGCCTGCACGACGATCAGGTATGAAGACGTCCTGTCGACGCACGAGGTCTTGTTTGAAGCGGTGTATCCGAGTTGGGCCGGTCAGGATCGTCTCGCGACGACTCCCAAGCTGGTGATCACCAAAGGCACCGGCGACGACAAAATCATCTTTGCCTACCCGCAGGATATCAACCGCGCGGTCGCATTCGCCCTGACGCGGGGGCAGGACAAAGCCTATATGGCCGCCCATCCCGGCGACGTGATGGGCTATCTCGCGCACGGCCACCCCTTCCTTGACGGCAATGGCCGCACCATCATGACCGTCCATTGCGTTCTCGCGCATCGCGCAGGCATCAGCATCGATTGGGCGTCCACGACCAAGAGCGATTATCTCGCCGCGCTTTCCCTTGAACTTGAAGATCCGGGCAAAGGTCACCTGGACGCGTACCTCAAGCCCTTCATCAGGAAGGGCATCGATCCAGATACCTTTGTCGCGAATGTCGGTGGCGCGCCGGGCCTCGATGGCGAAAACGAGGACACCGTTCTCGGCAACACCGAAGACCCCAGACTCAAAGCCGAATACGAGGCGCAGGAACTAAAGCGCAAGGAGGCAAAACCGTAGGCGCTAGCGCCGTCCCTCGACTGCGTCGCTTTCCTGCAGGTCGGTACGCCACGGCCGCCCTCCTTCGCCAAGGCTTCGGCGGGCATCCTGCTTCGCGCCAGGGTTGCAGGGCAAATCCTGCGAAGCGCGCGTCGCGCGCGAAGCAGGATGGCGGAGAGGGAGTCCGCGACACCGAGCCAGATCCATCCTTAGTTTCAAACTGTTACCGAATTTCAGCAGTATGACGCCCGCGGCGCCACCCACATACACGTGGCGGATTGCAGCGGAAGAAAGCGGATGACGATGGTCAAATTCGGCGATCCACGACCTACTACCAAATCCTTTTGATGTCGCCGGCATCTGAGGAGTTGACGTCGATCAGTACTTGGAGCGCGCGAACTATCACCAGCCGTCGACGCCCGACCGTCGTCGTAGCCAGCCGTCCCGCTCCTATCAATTCGTAGAGCTTCGTGCGCCCCAACCCGGTCGCCTCACATGCCTCGTCGATGGTGCACGTAAGCCGCTGGGCGAACGGAATTGTTGTCCGCTCTCTGGCTTCCGGAATGGATGGACCAAACTGCGACCGATCTTCTTCATTGCTGCCACGGCGGTGCCTCCTCATAGACTCTCCTGCTCGCACGAAACTCGACGGGGAAAGAGTCGCCGGTGGGGCAAAAAACGTCAATGCGAACACCAGAGTGCTCGCCGCGCACGGCAGCGCGCAACAGCGATCGTTCGAATGCGGCCGGACATCAACGGCAGCCGAAGAATTTTTCTGGAGGCTATCCTAAGTGCGCAAGAGCATCATGGGAGGCCGTCTAAAATCGCAACCAAGTCACGGGCCCAACGCTGGCTCACCTACGTGGAGTTCGCACGTTCGAATCGTGTCGGGGGCGCCAGATTTCAATCACTTAGCAATCCCCTTAGATCCTAAGGATTGTCGCGGGACGCAAAATAGCTTCCGTTATCTGATTCGCCGAGAACATGACCACAGGCGACATCTCGTTCCACAAGGACGTTTCCGCGTTTGCTGATTGAAGCCGTCGAGACCGACTTCGCGTAATCTGCACCGATGGCTTGCAATCGACGCCCGAACAAGCCGCGATCGTCGGCTGGGCAGCCCGGAGAGATTCCTCTTGGAGGCTGACCCGATGTCAGCCGCCGACAGTCTTATCGCTCGCTATCGCCGGCAGGCCAGTTGACGTTGATGACGGCGGCACCAATGCCGTGGCAACTGCTCATAGGCCGCCCCGTCGAATGCTGAAGGTGCGGGCGCGCACGCCGATCCGCGGGCGTTGCCGACGGACGTCTCCGCCCTCATGCTTTCTGCCTCCGACGCCGTGGCGTCAGTGCGCCGCTGATTTCGAGAACAGATTGATGATGGCCACGCCGGCAATGATGAAGCCGATTCCCACCATCGCAGCGGCATCCAGCCGCTGGCCAAGGTATAGCCAGGCGATGATCGAGATCAGGACGATTCCGATGCCTGACCAGAGGGCGTAGGAGATCCCGACCGGAATCTTGTCGAGTGTCAGCGACAGGAAGTAGAACGCCACGCCATAGCCGACGAGGACAACGAGCGACGGCAGGAGCTTGCTGAAGCCTTCGGACGATTTCAACGCCGTCGTTCCAACCACTTCGCCACAAACGGCGACCACCAGATAGATCCATCTCATGCCGGCACCCAATTCATTCCCGGTCGTTAAACGCCGAGTTGCGACAGACTCGCCAATCGATCAGCGCCTGGCCCACCGCTTCAGGTACGCCCGGGCGTCTCCGCCGATCGTTGGGTCGTGCGGGTTGAGGAACAGCAGTGGCGCTCCCTTCGCAAGATTGACTTTCTTCAGGTCGAGCCACAGCAGGCTCGGCACCGCCGCGCCGTTGACGTAGTAGATGCGATTGGTGAGGTCGCACGCAGTGACCCAATTGGTCTGGACGGCATCCCAGAATTGCGGGTTGCTGTTGACGCGGGCGGGATCGCGGAACGCCACCTGCGCCGTCCGTAACAGCGAGAGTGCTCCGGCAACGGCTTGCACATAATTCTTCGGCTCCGGGAGATAGCGCGAGTATTCGGCGAGGCGAACGAACCGATCGACCGCGCCGACATTTCCCGGCAACGGCTTTGTGCCGCCGAACGGGGCAAACTCCTTTGTCAGCGCCATCATCTCGTCATAGGGAGGATCGTTGGTCATGATGCGGTATTCGGGCCCGTGGTGGATCACGAGCTTGCCCTTGACGAATTCGATGATCGCCGAATCGCCCGACGGATCCTGCACGGCGAGGTGCGTGCTGAGGTGCTTGGTAAGTCCAAGATCGGTTGACCACGCCGCAGCGATGCGGAACTTGCCTGCCTGATGGGCGTCGACGACTTCCTTCACCGTGGCAAAATTGTCGAGGACGTATTGCGCCCAGTGCGTGTCGGGCAGGATCGGCCGGTCATCCGCGGCTTCGAGTTCGCTCGCGTCCAGTACGAGCAAATGAGCCGCCAGTCCCTTTTCGTTGAGACCATCGGTTGCAGTGCCTTCGAACGATACCATCGCCGCACAGCCGAACCTGGACGTCCAGCGCATCGTCTTCGACCCGACACCTTCGATTGCGGCGTGGATGCCCGGCAGGACGCTCGTCTGCGAATCGCGGGCCATGCCTCGGGGAAATACGACAAGGGTGGGACGCTCCCGCAGCGCGACCGGGAGGTCCATCGAGCGCACGACGATCTTGGCGATGCCGCGATCGTTGACGAAGGCCAGCGAGCAGGCCGAAGCCATGTTGGTCTTCGCCAGCAACGCCACCGGCGTGGCGAGCATTCCCGCGAGCATCGCTCGCCTCGATACGGAGAACCTGGCGGTCATGGATTCTCTCCTTCTGCCGGGCGTTCGCCCAAGAATGCTCCCGATATCGATGCCGTGGCCGAGGGAGCAGGCCACTCCGAAACGGCACACCTCACGAGGCGCCGCGCGCGCTCCACAGCCAGATGGCCGCCAGCACGACGAGCGAGCCGACGAACGCTGCCACGACGTCCCGCAGCGATATGACGATGGTCTCAAGGCTTGGAAAAAGCCCGAACATGGCGAACAAGGCTCCGCCAATCACAGCGCCGACACACCCCAGCCCGACATTGGCGAGCAAGCCAAATCCCGCTTTCCGGCCTTTCACCAGCAGCCCGGCAAGGCTGCCGCCGATCAGGCCGACCACAAGCCAGATCACTGCGTGGGCAAACGTAAACATGACTTCGTCCCCTCGTTATGCGGCTGACTCCGCGTAAGCGACCAGACTATGGAGCTCGCGGATCAAGAGCTTGTGCGACTCACAGATCAGCCTGTGATGCAGCTTAAAATTGATTCGGGTTTCCGCACAATGAATACCGATTGTCCCGACAACGTTTTGATCGCGCACGGCGACTTTAGTTCGACGCTTCCTCTATTTTTGAGAATGCCTTGCAGTTCCAGGAACCCGATTTTAGGGATCTCGCACGTCCCGCAGGTTTCCGGGTTTCAGATGTGTTTCGAATCAGCAAAGGTTGCGTTCGCCCATGACGTTGATGGAGGAATGGTTCATCTCCTCGAAGGGCGGTCGACGTTCGGAGAGTCAACCGCGAATTGGCTCTCTCGCCGAAGACGCCCGACTAGATCCCGCCGCGATGCGTGATCCTGCCGTTCATCATCGTGAGCTGCACATTGACCTTGCCGATGTCGTGAGCGGTGACGTCGAACAGGTTCTTCTCCAGCACGACGAGATCGGCGAGCTTGCCGGTCCTGATCGAGCCGATCTCGTTCTCCTTGCGAAGCTGATAGGCGCCGTTGATCGTGTAGCCGCGGATCAATTCCGCAACGGAGAGCCGCTCGCTCGCGGGCGCCAGCACCGGGCCGTCGGGCTTGCCGGGCTCCTGCCGGGTGTGACCGGACTGTATGGCTTCGAGCGGCTTGTAGACGACCTTGTACCCGGTGGCGAGCGCGTCGGTGCCGAACGACACGGTCACGCCCTGATCGATGAAGGACTTGAAGGTGTACTGCCGGTTGCCTCGCTCTTCGCCAAGATACTTTTGAACCCGCAACACGTAGGGGTCGGGCACGCCCCACTGGATTTGCGTGTTGGCCACCAAGCCGAGTTCGCGGAAGCGCCGGATGTCCGAGGGGGCCGTCACGAAAGCGTGGCAAATCGTGTGACGCCGGTTGCGCGGCCCGTTGGCCTTGATCGCCGCCTCGAATGCATCGAGGGTCAGTCGGACCGCTCCGTCGCCGCAGGCATGCACGTGCATGTCGAGCCCCTCGGCATCGGCGGCGCGGACGACGCGATTGAGCACATCGGGCGGCAGCAGCATTTCCCCGCGCGAATCCGGCCGGTCGGCATAAGGCTCCAGATAGTAGGCCGTATGAGCAGCCTCGGTGCCATCGGCGACCAGCTTGAGGACATTGGCCTCGACCAGCGCGCTCCTGTATTTCTTCTTGTAGCCCCTGATGATCGGAAGCGGGTCGATTTTCGGATCGTTATGGTAATAGGAGCCGACGACGCGATGCAGCAGCTTGCCGCGACGCTCGAGCCCCATGAGGATGTCGAAGCCGTTGTGCTGCTGATCCGGCCAGATGGCAAAGCCCGCGTCGAAGACGCTGGTGACACCGGCGGCTGCCAGCTTGCGTTGCCATTCCTCCATCGCGGAGACTGCGGTGTTGACGCCGTACGGCTGAATGCCGTGCTTTTCCAGGGCCTCCAGCGCGAGAAAAAATGCGGGAACCTCGCAGATGAAGCCGGTCGGCTCGCCGGTCTTCGGGTCTTTCTCAAACCACGAGGCTCCGGGCACGACGTCGCGCGGCGTGTCCTTGGTAATTCCCGCCATTTCGAGGAATTTGGAATTGACCCAATAGTTGTGGAAGTCGTTCGAGACGAGCAGCACAGGGCGATCGGGAACGATCGCGTCCAACGGTTCCTTTCGTGGCCCAGTTTCGGGAAAACTGGTGACCATCCAGCCGAAGCCCGGGATGACCTTATCCTTGGGATGCGCGGCGGCGTACTGGCGCACTGCGTCGTAGATGTCCTCGACCCGCTCGTAATTCACCCAGGCACCGTTGGCGAACGTCGCGGTCGCCAGATGCCAGTGAGCATCGACGAAGCCCGGAAGCACCATGCGGCCGCCGAGATCGATGACCTCGGCGCCGCCCCGAATAAACTTGGCGGCCCCGGCATCGTTGCCGACATAAGCGATACGATTGCCCTTGGTTACGACGGCCTCCGCCCAGGGCTGAGCGTCTTCCACCGTGTAGATGCGCCCGTTGCGGAAGACAGTCGTATGGTTTGGAGCGGCCCAGGCCGTCGTTGGTGCGCTGACGATCGAAGCGGCGGCCGCGGTGGCAATCATCTGGCGGCGCGTGAGGCCAGTCGCGCCTTCCGCGGCAGACGCCAACTCCGTCCCCGGATACCGCAGCCCAAATCCCCGACCGCTACAAATCAAGCACATTGCTTGCTCCTACGATTAGGCAATCGAGGCCTGCTCGATAGCCAAGCGCGCACGCGTCAAATGGCGATGGCGAGTCAGCAAGCCCGAGGCAGATGTTCGAATCGCGAATACGGAGCCTGCGCTTGTGCGACTCACACACAAGCCATCAAATGCAGCTTAGGATTGATTCCGATTACGGTAAAGTGAATGACCATTGTCTCGGCATCTGCTGTCCGAAGTTGGCTGCCCGGCAAGTCAGCATTTGCGAATTATATTTCTGCCTGGGCTAAACTGCAGTTTGGTCTGGTGCGATCATTTCGCATGATAGGAGTCGAAGCGTTCGGCCTGGTTGGGCTCCCTATCTCGTGGACACGCGCTCATCGAATTTGCGTGTTGATGCTTGCGCCGGCGTCGACGGTGCTCTGTTCCCTCGCAGCGATGGGGCAGACGTCTGATCCGGTATCGATCGAAACGCTGGCAAAAACTGCCGAAAATCCGATCTCCGAAGTGATCAGCGTGGCCTCGCAGAACGCGATTGTCCCCAACACGGAACCCTACCGCCAATCGTCATTTGCGCTCGATATTCAGCCGGTCGTTCCGTTTCATCTCAGTCCGGACTGGAATCTGGTTACACGAACGACAATCCCGACTCTGGCGCAGGTTCGGCTGTCCCCCGAGCAGGGCCGCAGCTTCGGTATCGGCGACATCAATCAGATATTCGCGTTCACGCCGGCGCATCCGGGACCGCTGATCTGGGGTGCAGGCCCGGTCCTGTCCTATCCGACCGCGAGTGCGTCGGGCTTCGGCTCCGGGAAATGGAACGCCGGACCCACTCTTGTCGCGCTGGTGATGCCCGGCGACTGGGTCATCGGCGCCCTTGCACATAACATGTGGTCCTTCGCCGGAGCCACCGATCGAGATCGCGTCAACCTGCTGACTCTCGAACCATTCGTTTATTACAATTTTCCAGACGGCTCCTACATCACGTCAAATCCGACTATCACCGCGAACTGGATTGCCAAGGGGCGAGAGCGATGGACCGTCCCGTTCGGGGGCGGTGTTGGCAGGTTCTTCACCGTGCAAGGCCAAGCGATCGATGCCCAGATCGGAGTCTACTACAACTCGATGCGCCCCTCGTCCGCATCAGAATGGCAATTTCGGTTCGACGTTTCGTACATCTTTCCGAAGTGACGTGCGTTGAGAGGGCATGTTGAGAGTAGCTCGCAACTCGTGCGAGCAGCGTACACCTACGTGAATTTCCCAGCTTTTGGAGTGCCCTCGAATCAGTAAGAGTCGGTTCTCGCTGAGCGTGTGAGGATGAGCATATGTGCCTTGGATGCGACTGGAGCAGGTTCCGCAATTTCCTGAGCTTCGATTCGAAGTCGGCATCGGATGCCGAGCTATCGCGACGTCGGCTATTGCAGGCAGGCGCGGCGTTTGCAGCGGTCGGCGTTACGCCGACGCCGGCAGCCGCCCTGACGAGCGGCGGAAGGGCCGAAATCGTTTTCCGCAACGGCGCCGTCTACACCGTGAATGGCGGCAGAGAATGGGCGCGCGCCGTAGCCGTTCGGCACAAGCAGATCGTCTACGTGGGCGACGATGCCGGCGTGCGGTCCTTCATCGGGCCGAGAACCCGTGTCGTGGATCTTGCCGGAAAGATGCTGCTGCCGGGGTTTGTAGAGGGGCACATCCATCCGATCCTCGGCTCTGTTCTGACACGGGGGGTCGATCTTCAATACGACACCCCGGACGAGATGCTTGAGGCCCTGAAGGCCTATCGCGCCAGGCTGGGTAAGGTCGACGTCATCCGCGGCTTTGGCTGGCGCTACAACGCATTCCCGGCAACCGGCCCGCGCAAGGAGGATCTGGATCAGATCTGGCCGGATACGCCGGTCATTCTCGTTGCGATCGACGGCCATGCCGCCTGGATCAATTCAAAAGCGCTGGCAATGGCCAAGGTGACGAAGGCGACCAAGGACCCACTGCCCGGCTTCAGCTTTTTCCAGCGCGACCCGACCTCGAGAGAGCCTACCGGCTATCTGGTCGAGCCTCCTGCCATGCTTCATGTCCTCAATGCGGTCGGCCCCTTCACGACCAGCTACATCGCCGAGTCGCTTGAAGAGTGGCTGCCAGAGGCATCGGCAGCCGGCATTACCAGCCTGTTCGATGCGGGAATGAATCTTCTGCCCGAGGAGGCCGGGTTTCAGCTCTATCAGGACCTGGAGCGGAAAGGGAAACTGCCGTTCCGGGTCGTCGGATCGACCTACCACAACAACCCGGCGATCGACCCCCTACCGATCATCAAGGCACTGCGGCGGCGATTCCATTCCGAACTGGTGCAGGCATCCGTGCTCAAGCTCAACATCGACGGAGGCGAAGCCCAACGGACCGCGGCCCTGCTGGCCCCCTATAGCGACGATCCGAGCACCAGTGGCGACACGTTGCTGCCGCCGGACCTTCTCAAGGGCATCATTCGCCGCGCCGACAGGGATGGCCTCAACATCCACATCCATTCCTACGGCGACCGCGCCAACCGCCTGTGCCTCGACGCCTTCGAAGCCGCCATCAAGGTCAATCCGCCGCGCGATCGCCGCCATACGCTCGCTCACGTGGTGATTCTTGCACCAGAGGATCTGCCGCGCTTCGCTGCCCTCGGCGTCACCGCGCAGTTCTCCACCCAGTGGTCGGTTGCGGATGCCTACTGGCATGGCGTGATGCAGCCACGCCTCGGGTCGCGTGCCGAGCAGGTGTATCGCACCGGCTCGATCCTTCGCCACGGCGGCAACATCTCGCTCGGCACCGACTGGCCGGCCGCCGGTTACTACAGCACGTATCGGCCGCTGGAAGCGATCGAGATCGCAACGACGCGGCGGGAGCTCAACAAGCCGGATCAGCCGCCGCTGCCGCCGCTCGACGAACGGATCGGTCTGGAAGAGGCGTTGCGGGCCGCGACGATGGGGCCGGCCTATCAGATAGGGCTGGATCAGAAGATCGGCTCGATCGAAGTTGGAAAGCTCGCCGATCTGGTCGTGCTGGAAAAGAACCTGTTCGAAGTCGCCCCGCACGAGATTCACAAGACCAGGGTGGTGATGACCGTCATGAACGGTCAAGTGCGGCACGAATAGCCAGTCTGGTTGGGAACGCTCGGACGCATCTTTTTTTGACCAGCGCGGATCGCCGCGCCAACCGAAACGGGCGCCGCCCGGGAATGATGGAGCTGACACCATGTGTCTTGGATGTGGTTGGGCGAATTACCGGGATCTCTTTGTTAGTCCCTCAAAAGAGGGAGCAGGTGGCCTGACGCGACGCCAGGCGCTCGGACGCAGCGCGGCCTTTGCGGCCACGGCCGCAGCGGCTTCGTCTGCCCCCATGTTCATCGCCGAAGCGGTCGCCGCTTCCGACCCGAGCGCCGACATCGTTTTCCGGAACGGCCCAGTGTACACGGTCCATGGCGACAAGCCCTGGGCCCGCGCCGTTGCCGTCAAGGGAAAACGCATCGTCTTTGTCGGCGACGAAGCCGGTGTTCGGTCCTTCGTCGGGCGGCACACCCGTGTCGTGGATCTCGCAGGAAAGATGCTTCTGCCCGGCTTCGTCGAGGGTCACACCCATCCCATGGTCGGAGCTGCCCTCACGCGAGGCGTCGATCTTCAATTCGACACCCGGCAAGAGATGCTCGATGCGCTCAAGGCCTATCGCAACAAGATCGGGAACGTGGACATCGTCCGCGGCTTCGGCTGGCGATATAACGCCTTTCCCACGACCGGCCCGCGCAAGGAAGATCTTGACGCCATTTGGCCTGACGTTCCCGTCATTCTTGTCGGGATCGACGGGCACGGCGCCTGGGTCAATTCGCAGGCCCTGGCGCTCGCCGGGGTCACGAAGGACACGAAGGATCCCATACCCGGCTTCAGCTATTTCCAGCGCGATCCGGCGACGGGCGAGCCGACCGGCTTTCTCGCCGAGCCGCCGGTCATGTTGCTGGTCAACAACGCCATCGAACCATTCAGTCTGGAATATATCGCCGGAGGGCTTGCGGAGTGGCTTCCGAAGGCCACTGCCGCGGGGATCACCACCGTGTTCGATGCCGGAATCCAGGTTATGCCGGACCAGGAGGGCTTCGCGCTCTATTCGCAGTTGGCGCGGAAGGGAAAGTTGCCCTTCCGGCTGATCGGCTCCTACTACCACAACCGGCCGGACGTCGATCCCCTGCCCGTGATCAAGGCGTTGCGACGAGAGTTCCAGTCCGAGATCGTCCGTGCTTCGGTGCTGAAGCTGAACATGGACGGCGGCGACAACGCACACACCGGTGTGTTCCTCGCCCCCTACGCGGACGCGCCCGAGACCAGCGGCGAACCGCTGTTGCCCCCCGACAAGTTTGCAGACATCGTCCGGCGGGCCGACCGTGACGGCATCGACATTCATGTCCATTGCATCGGGGACCGGGCGACCCGGCTGACGCTCGACGCGATCGAGGCCGCGATCAAGGCCAACCCGCCGCGCGATCGCCGGCACGCCATCGCCCACCTCACGCTGGTCGATCCGGAGGACGCGCCGCGCTTCGCCAGGCTCGGCGTCATCGCACAATTCTCGGCGCAGTGGGCCGTTCCCGATCAACCCTGGCAAATCGTCACGCGGGCGCGTCTCGGGGCCGCCCGGGCCGACAACGTGTATCGAATAGGCTCGATCCTCCGCCATGGCGGCGTGCTGTCGTTCGGCGCCGACTGGCCCGCCGCGAACTCCTACAGCACCTACAAGCCGCTCGACGCGATCGAGATCGCCACGACCCGGCGAGAACTTGGCAAGCCGCATGCTCCCCAACTGCCGCCGGTCGACGAGATCATCACGCTCGACGCCGCCCTGAAGGCGGCCACGATGGGGCCGGCATGGCAGCTCGGCCTGGAGCGCGAGATCGGCTCGATCGAAGTCGGAAAGCTCGCCGATCTGGTCGTGCTGGAAAAGAACCTGTTCGAAGTCGCCCCGCACGACATCCACAAGACCAAGGTGGTGATGACCGTCATGAACGGCCAGGTCAGGCACAACCAAGTCAGGCACAAATAGCCGCTGGTTCACCCGATGTCTGCAGGCTCGGGGACTTTGGCGGCCGGATGATGCAGGCACGAGACAAAGGCTGCAATAGCGGCGCTACGAAGGTGAGGTCGGCAATGACGCTGAAGCTTTCTCGACCATTGGTTCTGCCGTTGCTGATTTCAGCGCTATGCTATGGCACCGGCGCCTCGGCGCAGCAAACGACGGCCACTTCTATCGAAGATCTGGCCAAGGCCGCGCAAAATCCGATCGCGGATACGGTTAGCATCGGGTTAGAGAGCATCACCGCGCCGAACACAGGCCCGTACCGGCAGACGGCCAACGTCTTCAAGATTGAACCCGTCATACCGTTTCAGCTCAATGCCGACTGGAATGTGGTGACACGAACGACCATTCCCGGCATCGCCCAGGTTCGCTTTTCCCCCGAGCAGGGGCGGATAGGCGGAGTTGGCGACATCAACCAGATTTTCGCACTCTCCCCGTCGCATGCAGGCAGCCTGATATGGGGCGTCGGGCCGACCTTTTCCTACCCGTCTGCGACGGACCCGGTGCTCGGTTCGGGAAAATGGAGCGCGGGTCCGACCATGGTCGCGCTGACCATGCCCGGCCCGTGGGTGCTCGGCGTGCTCGCCAACAACATCTGGTCGTTTGCGGGGCCGAGCGACCGCGCGCCCGTAAACCAGATGATGTTGCAGTATTTCATCAACTACAATTTCTCCGACGGTTCCTACATCAGCTCGAGTCCCGTCATCACGGCGAACTGGATCGCGAAGGGCAATGAGCGGTGGATTGTTCCAGTCGGCGCCGGCATCGGCAAGCTCTTCATGGTCAAGGGACAGCCGATCGATGCGCAGATCGGCGTTTATTACAATTTGCTGAAGCCGGATCTGGCATCACACTGGCAGGCACGATTCAGTATCTCTTTGCTGTTTCCGAAGTGACGCTGTTCGGCAAGTCCGGCACGAAAAGCTCCTGTCGAGATCGGCAGATTTGGTTCAATTGAAGGTCATGGCGCGCCGATGTCGAAACGCAATCGCTGGCTGATTCTCCTGACGGTCTCCAGCGCGCTTGCGCTGATAGTCATCGACATGACGGTGCTGTACACCGCGCTGCCCAGCCTCACCTATGAGCTTGCGGCATCGCCGTCGGAGAAGCTGTGGATCGTGATGGCCTACGGGCTTGTCGTTGCCGGCCTCCTTCCCGGCTTCGGCACGCTCGGCGATCGCCTAGGTCACAAGCGGACGTTCGTTGCGGGCCTCGTGGTGTTTGGCGTCGCGTCCGTCGTTGCCGCCTATTCGCCGACCCCGGCGGTCCTGATTGGCGGGCGGGTTCTGCTCGCCGTGGGTGCCGCGCTGATGATGCCGGCGACCCTGTCAATCATCCGCGTCACATTCTCCGACGAACACGAACGGGCGCTCGCCATCGGCATCTGGGGAGCCGTCGCGTCGAGCGGCGCGGCTGTCGGTCCCCTCGTCGGCGGTGTTCTCCTGGAATACTTCTGGTGGGGATCCGTCTTTCTGATCAACGTTCCCCTGGTTGCCGTCTCTCTCCTCGCCGCCCTGTTGCTCATTCCTGCCCCGGGCGATCGCCCCGACCGCGACTGGGACCTGGTGGGTTCGATCCAGGTCATGGCCGGGCTGATCGGCTTCGCCTATGTCGTCGAGGAGCTCGGTAGCCCCCGTCCTCCTTACGCCGTAATGGCGGCCGCGGCAGTCGCGACGGCCATCATCCTGATCGTCTTTGTCCGCCGACAACTCGGCCTCAAGAGTCCTTTGATCGACTTTACGCTGTTCCGCAACCGTGAATTCACACTCAGCGTGATTACCGCGATCGTCGCTTCGCTTGCCATTGCCGGCACCGAGCTGGCGCTGAGTCAGCGCTTGCAGCTTGTACTCGGCTATTCGCCATTGCAGGCTGCCCTCTACATCTTGCCGGCACCGCTGGCGGCGTTCGTCGGCGGGCCGCTGGCCAGCCTGACGCTCTGTCGCGTTGGAGCCGCCAACACGATGAGGGGTGCGCTCTTGCTCGCCGGCTTTAGCGCAGCGGGCTATCTCGCCTGCTACAACGGGAGCCTCGTACTGCAATTGACCTGCCTCGCGATCAACGGCCTCGGCCTGGGTGCCTCGATGGCGGCCGCTTCCAACGCCGTCATGAATCAGGCGCCGGAGGGGCGTGAAGGCATGGCCGCTTCGATCGAGGAAGTCTCGTTCGAGCTCGGCGGCACAGTCGGGATCAGCATTTTCGGAAGCATACTATCCGGCGTTTATACCGCATTCATGGTCCTGCCCAATGGATCGACGGTTCCGGCCGCAGTTCGCGACAGCATTGACGAGGCGCTGATCGTTGCCGAGCGCCTGCCGACCGAAGCCGCGACTGTCGTCGTCTCCCTCGCTCATCGAGCTTTCGACCAGGCCTTTCTTACCGTCATTGTCGTCGCAACCGGCGTCCTGCTCGGCACCGCTTTCGTGATGCGGCCCGGGGCGAAGCGGGCCCCATCAAAAGCCGGGGGTCACCATGCCCATTAGACAGACGCTTCCTGCCGTCTCAGGATCATTGAGAAATATCAGCCGACCAAGGCGTTTCGTATGACACAGATCCGAAAAGCTCCCTGCAGGGGCTTTGCGTCCACTTGGCTTTGCCCCCGAGTGGTAGGCACGGCTGAATCTCCGCTGATGTACCCGCATTGAATCCGTAGTCGGACACGACCTTTTGGCGCCCGCCGCCGACCTCTTTGCGATCAAAAACAAATTATGCGCCGGCGTCACGCGTCGAGACCAACAGGCTCGCCAACGCAATTTCCCCATCCGTCACGTAATGATTGACGCGCTCGGGCAGCTCTTGACCGGCATTGTGAATTTCCACGGTCTCGATCGACCGAGTCCTGATCAGTTCGGCCATGATGTAATCCCGCTCGGTGTTGGTATCCGAATCGGTGGCGTGAGTGATCTGAAACGTCAGTCGGGTGAGCGACAGGCCGGTATCTTTCGTGCCGGCACCGACCCAGAGAACGCGTTCATCGGCTGGTGGCTGGTCAGTGTTCGACCAGAAGCCGCCAGCTTTCCAGGTCTCCTCTGCGCGTGTCAGGCTCATAGCCCAGAACCGGATGTGATGGCGCTTTCGCGGGCTATTATCGATTGCTTTCTGAAAGCCGATATCCTGGCCGCGTCCGAATAGATAGAGGCTGCTGAATGGAGCGGTGGGATATGGCGCGTTAAGAACGAAGGCTCGGATCATGCCCCACGCGCTTGCCAGCCCCAATCGGTCCGCTTCACACCAACCCGCCGCCGCAAAGCTCGCGCGAAGCTGTTGGAGCGCACCGATCAGAGCGACGTTGACGGGGTCTCCGGGTAATCCATCGCCAGTGATCGTGTAGCTGGGCACCCGCCGATGCTGAAGAATTTTGAGGCCCAACCGGATCACGCGCGGAAGTATAACATAGGCAGCCAATCCATAGGTGACGCCAACAGCGAGGATCCAGGGCAGCCGGCGGTTCGCCGTCTCAAACACCATGAAAACGATCAGCCAGACCGTGAAGATCCCCAACCCGACGATCGTTAAGCGTTGCACTAGGCGTATGAGTAGTCGCACTATATTGGTCCGGCGAAAATCGATGTGATCATTGCAGCAACCGGGTTTTCGGTAAAGTGTCCAAGCGCCGCTTCAATGGCAACACCGCACTTCGCTTTCTCATCACGCTCCAGCCGGATGACACGCTCGGGCGAGCCCGGTCAGCGTCTACGCAGCCTGTGAAGGGCTCGTCATTTGCACGGGCGCCGGCGGACGCTTGATAAGCTTGTCCACCTTCTTCGACCACTCGCCGTAATAGGCAAAGCCGCAGAGCATGGCGATGCCCGTGACACTGATCGCGAGCTGAACAACAATGGTCCCCGAACCGGCCGCCAACAGAAAATAGCCTACGAACGACAACAGCACGCCGACACAGAACACGCGCAGCGATTCCTGGCCGCACTTGATGATGGGAGCGAACACCCGCCACTCCAGGCCCTTCCAGTCTTGAGGAAGGAACCGGGTCACGAGCAAAGCAATCACGCCGAAATGCAGGGCCCGGAACGGCGCGAGGTTGGTCTTGTCATTGGGATTGAAGGCACCATAGAGCCAGTCCGGAATGAGTTCGCGGAGACCTTCGATGCGGGCCGCCAGCGTCATGACCAATGCGAACAGAAGATAGCCGAAACCGAACCAGACGAATGGTCGCGACGCGATGAGAGGCCACAATTTCCAGCCTCCGCCCAGGGCAAACCAGGCCCCCGAGCAGAACATGAATTGCCAGCAGAATGGATTGAAGAACCAAGTCCCTTCCGGATAGGCAGGGAGATTCCAGCCGAATTGACGCGCCGCGACGTAGAGCAGCAAAGAGCCGAGCAGCGTAAGGTTCGGACGCCGCAGCATGATCCCCAGCGCGAAGGGAAACAGTGCCATGAGGACGATATAGAGCGGCAGCACATCCAGATTGACCGGCTTGAAACCGAGCAGCAGGGCATAGATCAAGGTCACGAAGGGATGCTCGACCAGCCAGGCCACGTTAAATTCGTGAATGATGTTGTCAAATTGAAAACGCAAAGCGACGTAGCCGACCGCAGCAACGTAAATGACGAACAGCACGACATGCGCGAGATAGAGCTGCCAGACGCGCTTCCAGATCCGCGTTGCTCCGATCACAAACCCGTGGTCCCGCATCATCCGCCCGAAAACGAAAGCGGCGGTATACCCTGAAATGAAAACGAAAAGATCGGCTCCGTCACTGAACCCGTAGTTGCGCGTGGTGATCCAGTTGACCACGTTGTTCGGCATGTGGTTTAGGAAGATTGCCCAGTTTGCGATGCCACGCAGCAGATCGAGACGCACATCTCGCGCCTTGGGTGGAAAGATTACGCTAATTTCCATTGGTCACTCGTACGGCTGTTGTCTAGCGGAAGGAGAGAAGCAAACTCTTTAATTTGGAGCATTCGGCTCAAATGCTGGGGCCCACCTTCAACTCCACTTCATCCTGGCTCATCAAGAGAGAGCGGAACCTTAACAAGGTCCTAACGGACATCGTGTCTGTTGGCCGACTGATACAGCGAAATCGCTGAGGAAGGATTTATGTCGGGGCGTGGACGCTGACATTCACACGTATCGCCATCCGATTTTTGCCGACGCCGCGACGGTCGTCATACCGTCGTCGATCGGGCCCTCGATCATGCATTCGTCGCAGCCGCGTTCGTGGCCCCCAGTTTTGCTCGCCACCCCTGGCCCTTCGGCGGATGTATATGGCGGGCCGATCGCTCCGGGGGTATGGTGCGCTAGCCGAGAGATTTGGCTCGCATTGAGAACGATGCACAGGCGTGAAGAGATCATTTTGAAGCAATTTGACGCGCTCCTGATCGGATGATTTTTATTCGTCTTGGTTCAGTTTGCGTCGGAGAACCTGCGGACTCGAACCTGCGGCGACGTTTGCATGATCTAACATCACTCCGGCACGCAGTCACTCGGCTGACATACCATCGTCATGCATCAACGACGAACTGCTGGAACAGTTCGATCTGTCCCCCTGGGGTGTCGCCGGGTCCGCCTCAAACGCCTGCTTCCCCATTGCGGCCCAGAGCTCGCGCGCCCGCTCGCCCTGATCGCTTTGGAGCTTGTCTGCCATCCACAGCAGCGCGCCGAGGATGATGGCACGATCATCACCGGTCAGGTCCACCACACAAGCCTTGACGACGAGGCCGCCCAGTTCGATCAGGTGCCGCGTGCGCTTGCGGCGCTCCACCTGCCATGCGCGCATATCATGCCGCGCCCTTGCTGCCTGTTGACGGTGGCGCGCCGCCCGGTTGCGCCCTAGCGCCGCCAGAGTGGCGCTCAGCTGTCGATGCAGCTCGCCGCGCCCGGCCCTGAAAAAATGCGGCCCCGCGCCTGGCCCATGCCTCCCTCTTTGCGGCTTCCTTCGTCTCGGCCAGCACGATCAGCGCTCCTGCCAGTTCGTCGGCGCCGAGGCAGTCCGCTCCAGTGGCGATGACCAGTTCGCCGAGTTGCTGTACCTTGCGGGTTTTCAGTTCTCGCGCCTTGTCTTGGAGTGCTTTCAGTTCCCCGTCGAAATCCCTTGGCTTGCGCATGACGTTCTCCAGCAATGTTGATGGAGCGATGATAGTTGAGCCCTGGGCACAATGCTGTAAGGTCACCGGGACGGTTTGAGACGGTGTAATCCCGCCCGAGATTTTTTCGAGGGAGGGCGCGCTTATACGTCGTTCCGACGTGCGCTTCGCCGTGCCACTGATCTGATCGCGATGGCGATCTATCATCTTCACGTCAAGGTTATTGGCCGCAAGTCTGGCTCCAGCGCAGTGGCGTCGGCCGCCTACCGCTCGGGTTCGCGGCTGCGCGACGAGCGCCTTGACCGCAGCCACGATTTTTCCGCCAAGCGCGGCGTCGTCCATTCCGAAGTGATGCTGCCGGAGAATGCGCCGGAGGCGTGGGGCGACCGCGAACGGCTCTGGAACGATGTCGAGGCCTTCGAAGTCCGCAAGGACGCCCAGCTTGCCCGCGAAGTCGAATTCGCCATTCCGCGCGAACTGACGCAGGCTCAAGGCATCGAACTGGCCCGCGACTTCGCGCGGTCAGAGTTCGTGGGTTTGGGCATGATCGCCGATCTCGATGTGCATTGGGACATCGGCGAAGACGGCCTGGCTAAGCCCCATGCCCATGTCATGCTGACCATGCGCGCGGTGGACGAGAACAGCTTTGGCCAAAAGGTCCGGGACTGGAACCGCACCGAGATGGTGGAGCGCTGGCGCGAACGCTGGGCGGAGCTTGCCAATGAGCGGCTGGCCGAACTCGACATTGACGCGCGCATCGACCATCGCAGCCTGGAGGCGCAGGGCATCGCGCTGGAGCCCCAAAACCAGATCGGCGCGCCCGCGCATCGCATTGAGGATCGGGGCATCGAGGGCGGAGGAAGCGAGGCCGACCGTGCCAAGATGCACCGCGAGATTGCACGCGGCAATGGCGAGAGGATCATCGCGAATCCCGATCTGGGGCTGGACGCGATCACGCATCAGCAGTCGACCTTCACGCGGCGCGATATGGCTGTCTTCGCGCACCGGCACAGCGACGGGATCGACCAGTTCAACGAGGTGATGGGTGCGATGCGCAGCGCCCCCGATTTGGTCGAACTTGGCAAGGACGCTCGCGGCGAAGACCGCTTCACCACCCGCGACATGATCGAGGCCGAACGGCGCCTGCACCACGCCGCCGAACTCATGACAGAACGGGAACGGCACAAGGTGAACGGCACCGATAAGCGGGCGGCGGTGACGCGCGCCGAACAGCGCGGCCTTGTCCTGTCGGGCGAGCAGGCCGACGCGCTGGCGCATCTCACCGATGGGCGCGACCTCGGTATCGTGGTTGGCCATGCCGGCACCGGCAAGAGCGCGATGCTGGGCGTGGCGCGGCAGGCCTGGGAAGCGGCGGGCTACGAGGTCCGGGGCGTGGCGCTGTCCGGCATTGCGGCGGAAAATCTCGAAAGCGGATCGGGCATCGCGTCGCGCACCATCGCCAGCATGGAACATGGCTGGGGCCAGGGCCGCGACCTGCTCACGACCCGCGATGTGCTTGTCATTGACGAGGCCGGCATGGTCGGCACGCGGCAGCTGGAACGCGTGCTGTCCCATGCTGCCGATGCCGGCGCCAAGGTCGTGCTGGTCGGCGATCCCCAACAACTGCAAGCCATCGAGGCGGGTGCGGCCTTCCGCTCGATCCACGAGCGCCATGGCGGTGCGGAGATTGGCGAGGTCCGCCGTCAACGGGAGGACTGGCAGCGGGACGCCACGCGCGATCTCGCCAATGGCAAAACCGGCAATGCGCTGGAAGCCTATCGCTCCCACGGCATGGTGCATGAGGCGCAAACACGCGAGCAGGCGCGCGACGATCTGATCGAACGCTGGGACCGCGACCGGCAGGCATCACCGGATCGGACCCGCATCATCCTCACCCATACCAATGACGAGGTGCGGGCCCTCAACGAGGCTGCGCGCAACCGGATGCGGGTCGCCGGTGATCTCGGCAATGAGGTGCGTGTTACGGTCGAGCGCGGCGACCGCGGCTTCGCCAGCGGGGATCGCGTCATGTTCCTGCAAAACGAACGTGGCCTCGGCGTGAAGAACGGCACCCTCGGCGCCATCGAACAGGTGAGCGCGCAGTCCATTACCGTTCAGACCGACGACGGCCGATCCGTGCGCTTCGACCTCAGGGATTACAACCGCATCGACCATGGCTATGCGGCGACGATCCACAAGGCGCAGGGTATGACTGTGGACCACACCCACGTGCTGGCGACCCCGGGCATGGATGCCCATAGCAGTTATGTCGGCCTGTCGCGACACCGCGACGGCATGGAGCTGCATTACGGCCGCGACGATTTTGCGGGTCGGGACCGGCTCGTCCGCGCCCTATCCCGCGACCGGTCGAAGGATATGGCCTCGGATTACGAGCAGATCGACCCCGCCCAAAGCTATGCCGAGCGGCGCGGGATCACCTTCGGCGAGCGCGTTGCCGAAATTGTCAGGAAGATCGTGCCGGAGAAAGTGCGCAACATGTTCGATGGCCTGCGCCCGTCTGCCGAAGCTGTGCCTGGCACGGGCAGCGCGCGGAGGCCGGAACGGGAAGCGCCGGAAAGGAAGGCGGCGGAAGATCCGGAAGCGGCGCGGCGCAAGGCCCGCACTAAAGCACTGCTCCGCCATGCCCGAGCCGTGGATGCGATCTTCGATATGCAGGAGCGGGGCGGCAAGGCCAGCCCCGAGCAGGTGAAGGAATTGCAGCAGGCCCGCAAGGCCTTCGAGAAGCTGCGGCCCTATGGCTCGCACGACGCTGAAGCCGCCTACAAAAAGAACCCGGATCTTGCCCGCGAGGCGGCTGGCGGCCAGGTCAACCGCGCCATCCGCGCTCTCCAGCTCGAAACCGAGTTACGCATCGATCCGAGCCGCCGCGCCGACCGCTTCGTGGAACGCTGGCAGAAGCTCGACCATACCAGCCAACGTCAATATCAGGCTGGCGACATTTCCAGCTACAAGGCGACGCGCTCGGCCATGGGCGACATGGCCAAGAGCCTCGAACGCGATCCGCAACTGGAATCCATCCTCGCCAACCGCAAGCGGGATCTCGGCATCGCGTTCGAGTCAGGCCGCCGGCTCGGCCAGGAGTTGGCCTTCGCCCATGGCATCGACCTCGGCAGAGGCCGTGGCATCGGAATTTGATCCATCCAATTTACCGCCGACTCTTCGCCACGGTACGGTGACGGACAAAACCCTCTTGCGTGTTCTTGAATGCCTGCCCTGTCTGGTCTCAGCAGTCGTCAGAAACAGCCAGCAGGAGGCCGCGCGGCCATGCGCGAACCAGATCGTATCATCCGTCTGAAAACCGTCCTTTCCCGAACCGGGCTGTCCCGGTCCACCATCTACCGCAAGATCGCCGAGGGCACGTTCCCGGCTCAGCTCAAAATCAGCACCAACGGGACTGGGTGGCATGAATCTGACATCAACCGCTGGGTCGCCGATCCCGTCTCATGGCGTCCGAAACGTCAGTGCGATGAGGTCAGATGAGGCAGGTACACGGCTCCAACCACGAAGAGACAGCAGAGCCGATCTGGACTCAATTCTCGATCAGACGTGAATTGTGATCAGCGCGCGACTATCTCGTGACTTGCAATCCAATCCGCATCGCCCACAAGGGCGAAGATAAGGCGGTGGGGACTTAGGCGTCGATTTGCAGGATGCAATCAATGCTCGAACAACATTCAGGCACTGAACGAGACAATTTTTTGATTCGCGCTTGACGCGCAAAATGTTGCCCAGTCGGACATCAACGACTTCCGCTTCTCGAACAGATCGCCCCGGCGGTAGGCCGCCTCGACCTTGCTGTTGATCGTATGGGCGAGTGCCATCTCGACCACTTCATTCGGATAATTCGTACATTCGGCGGCCCAGTCCCGGAAGGTCGAGCGAAAGCCGTGCGCGGTCAGATCGGAACGGTCCATCCGATCGAGCAGTGCTAGCATGGCCATGTTGCTGAGCGGCTTGTCACGCTTGCCGCCCGGAAACAGGAATGTGCCGCCCTGCTCCTCACGCAGCTTCTCGGTGATGGCGAGCGCCGCTGCGGACAACGGAACGCGGTGCTCCTTGCTGGTCTTCATTCGACCGGCCGGCACCGTCCAGACCTTGTCCTTGATTTCTTCGGATTGCGCGCCGATCACCTCGCCGGTGCGCGCCGCCGTGAGAATGAGGTATTCGAGCGCGCGTGCCGCAACGCCGTCCTGGGCGCGCAGCGCGGTCATGAATGCCGGTAGTTCGTTATAGGGCAAGGCAGCGTGGTGCTTGACTTGGCGCACCTTGGCACGCGCCGGCAACAGCTTGTCGAGATGCCCGCGCCATCGCGCTGGATTCTCGCCCTGGCGAAAGCCGCGCACCGTCGCCCAATCGAGCACGGCTTCGATCCGGCCGCGCAGTCGCGAGGCCGTTTCCGGCTTCTTCGACCACAAGGACTCGATGATCTTCATAACCAATGCGGTGTCGATGCTTTGGACCGCAAGCGCACCGATCACCGGCTCCGCATAGGTCTTCAGAGTCGAACTCCATTGCGCGGCGTGCTTGGCGTTGCGCCAGCCGGCCCCGTGGGCCGCGAGGTATTGCTCGGTACAGTCCTTGAAGGTCAGCGCGCTTGCCGCCTCGAGGGCAGCCTGGACGCGTTGCGCGCGGCGCGCTTCGATGGGATCGATGCCTTCGTAAGCTTGTCGTCGACACTCGGCGGCCTTCGCGCGCGCCTCGGCGAGGCCGAACAGCGAGAGCGAGCCGAGCCCCATTTCGCGGGAGCGGCCGCGAAGGGTAAAGCGAAAGATCCAGGACTTTGCGAGTCTATTTTCGCCATCGCCCGAGACCTGCAGATAGAGGCCCGCGCCGTCGGCATACATGCCGGGCGTCTTCACCTTTGCGACCTTCAAGGCCGTCAGTCGACCCACCAAATGCGCCATGTCTCTGCCATCTTACCCGCAACGCTACCCACATGTTGCGCGCATTTACCCACGTTTTCGGGCGAACGCTCGCGGACGCGAGTACGCATCAAACGCTAAAAATATGGCTATTTTTCCGGGCGTTGAGAGACGCCCGCGAACAAAGGCGAACATCGGTGTGGCGGAGAGGGAGGGATTCGAACCCCCGATAGGCTTGCACCTATGCCGCATTTCGAGTGCGGTGCATTCAACCACTCTGCCACCTCTCCGCGGGGCAAGCGGATGAAACATCCGCCAGGGTCGGGCGGTGTTCTAGGCGACGATTCCCGCCGAGGCAAGGCACGGCGCGCCGGAATACCGGCAAAATCGGTTCGCGGTATCCTGAGCTTGCCGCGCTGCAAGCCCGGCCGCGCGAACGGCCTCCGGACGGGTTCCATGGTGCCTGTTTTGTTAACCGTTGGCCGGGCACGATGACCCGTCGACTTTAAATCAATAGCCGTCCGCCGCCCTCATGCCCTTTCAAGAGCCAGGCCCCGCCCACCGGCCAAGGATCCGCCGCCTCGGCGCCGTGGTCGCGCTGCTGACCGCGCTGCTGCTGGCCGCGCCGCTGGTCCCGCCCGGGCGGCTGTTCAGCCCGCTCGGCTACCTGCCGCTGCACACCGCGCTGGAATTCGCCGCCATGGCGGTGTCGGTGATGGTGTTCGCGCTGTCGTGGAATCTGCGCCACCAGCCGCTCAACAGCCACCTGGTGCTGCTCGGCGCCGCCTTCCTCAGCGTCGGCCTGATCGATTTCGGCCACGCCCTGACCTATCCGGCGATGCCGGGCATGCTGGGCGACAGCGGCCCGCAACTGACCCTCGACTTCTGGCTGTCCGGCCGCGCGATCGCGGCGCTCGGGCTGTTCGCGGCGGCGGTGCTGCCGGTGCGCAGCTGGCCGCCGGCCGCGGCGGTGGCGGCGACCATCGGCGCGGTCGCGCTCAGCGCGCTGGTGTGGTGGCTGAGCCTGTTCCACGGCGACTGGCTGCCGCGCAACGTGACGCCGGCCGGCGAGCTGACCGCGTTCAAGATCGGCACCGAATACGCGCTGTCGGCGACCTATTTCCTCGCCGCGCTGCTGATGCTGCGCCGGCGCGGCGACTGGGCCGGCGCCAACCTGCACTTCCTCGCCGCCGGCGCCTGGGTGCTCGGGCTCGGCGAACTGCTGTTCACGCTCTACGTCCAGCCCGGCGACGTGGTCAATTTCGCCGCCCACCTCTACAAGACGCTGGCCTACATCATGCTGTACCGCGCCCTGTTCGTCGCCGGCGTGGTGGCGCCGCACAAGGCGCTGCGGCAGAACAAGGCCGAACTCGCCCACATCGCCCACCACGACGCGCTCACCGGGCTGCCGAACCGCCTGCTGGTGGAGACGCGGCTGCGCGCGCTGCTGGCACCGGCGCGCCGCGCCGAGGGCGCGCTGCTGCTGCTCGACCTCGACGCCTTCAAGAACGTCAACGAAAGCCTCGGCCACGCCGCCGGCGACGAGCTCCTGCGCCTCGTCGCCCTGCGGCTCGCCGGCGTGCTGCCCGCGGGCGCCCTGCTCGGGCGGATGGGCGGCGACGAGTTCGCCGTGCTGGCGGACGAGGTGCGCGACGACGCCGGCGCCACGGCGCTGGCGCAGGCGATGATCGCGGCGCTGAAGGGCGCCTTCGTGCTCGGCGGCGGCCAGGAGCTGCACATCGGCACCTCGATCGGCATCTGCCGGTTTCCGCAGGACGGCGACACCGTCGACCAGGTGATCCGCAACGCCGACGCCGCGCTCTACGAGGCCAAGGCCGAAAGCCACGGCGCCTTCCGCTTCTACACCCGCGCGCTGACCGAACGCGTCAGCCACCGCGTCGAGATGGAGCGGCGGCTGCGCGGCGGCATCGCGCGCGGCGAGTTCGCGCTGCATTACCAGCCGCTGGTGCGCGCCAGCGACGGCGCCGTGGTCGGCGCCGAGGCGCTGCTGCGCTGGCTGCCGCCGGGCGAGCCGGCGGCGCCGGCCGGCAGCTTCATCAAGGTCGCGGAAGACACCGGCCTGATCGTGCCGCTCGGCGAGTGGGGGCTGCGCGAGGCGTGCCGACAGATGAAGGCCTGGCGCGACGCGGGGCTCGCCCTCGACGTCATGGCGGTCAATCTGTCGCCGCAGCAGTTCAAGCGGCCGGACGTGGTCGAGACGGTGGCCGAGGCGCTGAAGGCCGCGGGGCTGGACCCCGCCGCGCTCGAACTCGAGATCACCGAGAGCGGCCTGATGGGCGCGGAGATCGAAGCGACGCTGCGCGCGCTCAAGGCGCTCGGGGTGCAGCTCGCCATCGACGATTTCGGCACCGGCTACTCCTCGCTCGCCTATCTCAAGCGTTTCCCGGTCGACAAGGTCAAGATCGACCGCAGTTTCGTCCACGACATCCCCGACGACGCCAAGGGCGTGGAAATCGCCGCGGCGGTGGTCGCGCTCGGCAAGGCGCTGGGGCTCGAGGTGCTGGCGGAAGGGGTCGAGACCGAGGGCCAGCTCGCCCACCTGCGCCGGCTCGGCTGCCACACGCTGCAGGGCTACCTGCTCGGCAAGCCGATGCCCGCCGAGGAGATGGCGAGCCTGCTGCGCGGCGACACCGCGGCGCTGCACCGGCTGCAGCTGTTCGGGGCACCGGCGGCGGCGGCGGGGAGCGCAGGGGAGCCCGCACTGTCGGTGGCGTGAGGCAGGGGCGCGACGCGTGATGCAAAGCCTCGCTCCCACACTCGGT
This sequence comes from Xanthobacteraceae bacterium, assembly GCA_031291445.1. Taxonomy (GTDB): domain Bacteria; phylum Pseudomonadota; class Alphaproteobacteria; order Rhizobiales; family Xanthobacteraceae; genus Bradyrhizobium_A. The sequence goes on from JARLJA010000208.1 coordinate 60,879, forward strand.
CGTCATCGCCCGGCGCGCAGCGACCGGGCGATCCAGTATCCCAGGGCGCCGATGACAGAGCCGCGACGTGGCGGCGTACTGGTCCCCCGGTCAAGCCCTACGACATTCACGCATCTCGTAGTGGTCCTGAATATGTCGTCCAGGAGCTTCGTTTTCGAGCAGTGACCAGTTCCCTCCCCCCTTGTGGGGGAGGGTTAGGGAGGGGGGTGATGGAGAAGCCGCAGCGCGACTGCTCGCTCCTTCCGCCCTCACATCAATTCAGAGTTTGCGGCTTACCCCCCTCCCCGGCCCTCCCCCACAAGGGGGGAGGGAGGTGCACAACACTTCGCTCCTCTCCAGCGGATCGAGATGTATGAATGTCGTAGGGCTCGACCCGGCAATCCACGCTTTGCCGCCCGGCACGACCCGCGCATGACGGAGAACGGCGGTAGCGCCGCCCCGCTCCCGCGCCGCCGCCGCCATCGGTTCAATTTTACGGATCCCACGGACCGACGTTTTACCGGTCCCCGTTATGTTGGGACCGGGATTGGGAGAGCCCGATGTTGCTGCAAAGAATGGGGTCGCGGCCGGGGTCGCTGTCCGACACGGTCAACCTGGAGGTCATCGGCGGGCTCTACGGCTCGATGGTGCCGATCGTGCTGGCGGGCGTCTCCCAGGCGATCGCCGGGGCGATCACGGTGTGGCAGACCGCCGACGTCGCGACCCTCCTCTTGACCGTGATCGGCGTGGCGATCGCGGTGCTGCGCGCCTGGCAGATTCGCTCCGGCCGGCGCCGCCTCGCGGCGCAGCCGCCGCGCGACCGGGCCGCGGCCGACCGCCGCAAGCTCCACTACGCCATCGGCACCGCCGCCACCTCGCTCGTCCTCGGCCTGTTCGCGGCGCGCGCCCTGATGCTCGACGACGCGATCTGCGCCATGATGGCGATGGGCATCGCGTTCGGCTTCGGCGCCGGCATCGTCGCGCGGCTGTCGATGGTGCCGCTGGTCGCGCTCGCCGATCTTGCCGTGCTGGGGCTTCCCCCGATCGCGGTCGCGCTGGCGCGGCTCGACCTGCCGCATGTGGGGCTCGCGATGCTGATCGCGCTCTACCTCTTCGGCAGCTTCGAGATGGTGCGCCTGATGTTCAATTCCACCATCACCCACATCACGCTCAAGCAGCAGTTCGAACAGCTCGCCCGGATCGACCCGATGACGGGCCTGTTCAACCGCTCGGCGCTGGCGACGGACCTGGCGCGGATGATCGCCGATCGCGGCGACCGCACGGTGGCGATCCACGCCATCGACCTCGACCACTTCAAGGCCGCCAACGACAGGTTCGGCCATCCGGTCGGCGATGCGCTGCTCCGGGAGGTCGCGGCCAGGCTGACGTCGCTCGCCGCCCCCGGCGATCTCGTGGTGCGGATGGGCGGCGACGAATTCATCCTGGCGCAGACGTCGGTGCGCTGCCATGGCGAGGCCGAACGGATGGCGCGGCGGATCTTCGAGACGGTCAGCGCGCCCTATGCGATCGCAGGCCATGACATCGTGATCGGCGCCAGCATCGGGGTGGCCCTGTCGGGCGACGACGGCCCGGACGCCGAGGCCATGCTGTCGCGCTCCGACCAGGCGCTGTACCAGGCCAAGAGCTGGCGCGGCGGATACGCGTTGGCGCGCGACCTGCCCGCCGGCGAGGGAGCCGCGCCGGTGCATGGCAACGCGCAGGCGCCGCGCCGGCGGCAGCGGTTTGACGCGGCGGTCGAGAGCGGATTGTCGGTCGCGTGAGCGGAGGCGCCGGACCCAAGGGGAGGCCTGGTCATTCCGGGACGACGCCAACGGGTCCGCGCGAAGCGCGGCCCGATGACAGGCTCCGCGTCGGGCCCGGAACCCATAGCCATAGGTGTTCGCGACGACACACCGCAGGAGCCCCTTGCCGGCCCCCCGGATCATCGCCCGCACAGGGCGTATGGGTTCCGGGCTCGGCGCTTCGCGCCGCCCCGGAACGACGGCTCTGGGGCCTGGGCCGTCACCCCATCCCCCTGGATTCACGAGGGGATCCCGGGCCAGCGCGGCGCCCCGCGGCCGGGTGCCGCCGCCGCAGTCGTGCCCACCAACCGCAACAAACCCGCCAAATCCCTCATTCTGGCCGGCTTTTGGGCCCGTTTGCCTTGACTCGCGGGCTTGCGCGGCTATAAGTCCTGCCATCCGGCGCGGGAAATCTCGCGCCGTTTGTTTTGGCATGCCTTTCGCGTTTCCTTCGTGAAGCGATGTGATCGGCGCAGGCGGCCAGACATCACAACACAGCGACTGAAAAAAAGCCGGCCCGGACCAAACGTCCGAGGCGCGGGGCATGAACACGAAGGATAACAACGATGTTCGCAGTCATCAAAACCGGCGGCAAGCAATACCGCGTCGTTCCGGATGATGTACTTACGATTGGCAAGATCGAAGGCCAGGTCGGCACGATCGTGCAGCTGGGTGAAGTGCTGGTGCTCGGCGGCGACACCCCGACGCTGGGCGTGCCGCTGGTGGCGGGCGCCTCGGTCGCGGCCGAGGTGCTGGACCACAGGCGCGGTCCCAAGGTGATCGCGTTCAAGAAGCGCCGCCGCAAGAATTCGCGCCGCAAGCGCGGCTATCGCGATGAATTGACCACGATCCGCGTCACCGAGATTCTCGCCGACGGCAAGGCCCCGACCATCGGGCCGCGGCCGAAGCGGGTCAAGGCGCCGGCGGAAGCCACCGCCGAGGCGGCCGAGTAAGGCCGCCCGACCGGGCCACCAGACAAAACGTGAGATGATTCCCAAGCGGAATCGGGTTAGAAACAGTCCTTAGGATTTCGGAGACGAGCAATGGCTCACAAAAAAGCAGGCGGCTCTTCGCGCAACGGCCGTGATTCCGCGGGCAAGCGCCTCGGCATCAAGGCGTTCGGTGGCGAGCTCGTCATTCCGGGCAACATCATCGCGCGTCAGCGCGGCACCACCTGGCACCCCGGCCTTAATGTTGGCATGGGCACCGATCATACCATTTTCGCCAAGGTCGAAGGCCGCGTCGAGTTCCGTGCGAAAGCCAATGGCCGCACCTTCATCTCGGTGATTCCGGTGACCGAGGCCGCGGCCGAATAAACGGTGGACACAAATCAAGTCCGCCGGCCCTGTTGACCCGGCGGAGGATGTGAAGCTCCAAGGGGGAGACGGGTGACCGGCTCCCCCTGTTCGTTTTCGACCCAAGGAGCATCACATGCTGCAGGATATTCCGCCGCCTTCGTTGCGCGAGGCGAGTAGCACCGTCCTCGAGACCCGACGGCTGGTCCTGCGTCAGCCGACCCTCGCGGACGTTAAAGCGATTGCGCGCCTCGTGAACGACCGTCGCATCGCCGAGAACCTGCGCCGGGTTCCACATCCCTACTCGACCGACGACGCCGTCGCCTTCATCACCTCGACCGCGCGCGACGGCACCGACACCGTGTTCCTGGTCGAGCACGCCGGCACGCCGGTCGGCATGGCGGGCCTCGAGCACCGCACGGAAGCCGAGCCGGAGCTCGGCTACTGGTTCGGCACCGAGCACTGGGGCAAGGGCTTCGCCACCGAGGCGGCCCGCGCCGTGATCGATGCCGCGTTCGAGGACGCGCGCGTGACGCGGCTGATTTCGGGCGCCCGCGTGATCAATACCGCCTCGCGCAACGTGCTGGAGAAGTGCGGCTTCCAGTGGACCGGCGTCGAGCTGCACCGCTTCCACGCGCTGGGCTGTTCGAGCCCGGTCGATCGCTTCCGCCTCGACCGCTCGGTGTGGTCGTCGCTGAAGGCCTGGGGCAACACGAAGCGGCGGTAATCGTCGGTTCGGGGCGGCCGTGATGATATTCGGCGTCGTTCCCGCGAAAGCGGGAATGACGAGGGAAGACCGTGCCGGTTGGGGCATGACGGTCGCAACACCACAAACGTCATGGCCGGGCTTGACCCGGCCATCCACGCTTTGCGGCGTGGCACGGTCCTAAAGAGTGGATGCGCGGGTCAAGTTTACGGCCGGACCGGCCGAAGGCCGGATCCGGTTGCCCGCGCATGACGAGCGTTACATTGCTGGCGGCATTTGCCGCCATGCGCCGCTTAAGCTACGGAAAGAGACCATGAAATTTCTCGACGAAGCCAAGGTCTATATCCGCTCCGGCGACGGCGGGAACGGCTGCGTGGCGTTTCGCCGCGAGAAATACATCGAATTCGGCGGCCCCAGCGGCGGCAACGGCGGCAAGGGCGGCGACGTCGTCATCGAGGCGGTCGACGGCCTCAACACCCTGATCGACTACCGCTACCAGCAGCACTTCAAGGCCCAGAAGGGCACCCATGGCATGGGCAAGGACCGCCATGGCGCCAACGGCAGCGACATCGTGCTCAAGGTCCCGGTCGGCACCCAGATCTTCGACGAGGACCGCGAGACCCTGATCGCCGACCTCACCAAGGTCGGCCAGACCGTCACCATCGCCGAGGGCGGCAATGGCGGCTTCGGCAACGCCCATTTCAAGTCCTCGACCAACCGCGCGCCGCGCCACGCCAACCCCGGCCAGCCCGGCGAGGAGCGCTGGCTCTGGCTGCGGTTGAAGCTGATCGCCGACGCCGGCCTGGTCGGCCTGCCCAACGCCGGCAAGTCGACGTTTCTCGCCGCCGTCAGCGCCGCCAAGCCCAAGATCGCCGACTATCCCTTCACCACGCTGCATCCGCAGCTCGGCGTGGTCTCCATCGACGGCCGCGAATTCGTCCTGGCCGACATCCCCGGCCTGATCGAGGGCGCCCATGAGGGCGTCGGCCTCGGCGACCGCTTCCTCGGCCACATCGAGCGCTGCCGGGTGCTGCTGCACCTGGTCGACGCCACCTGCGAGCACGCCGGCAAGGCCTACAAGACGGTGCGCACCGAGCTCGTCGCCTATGCCGAGAGCCTCGCCGACAAGATCGAGATCGTGGCGCTGAACAAGATCGACGCGGTCGACCCGGACGAACTCAAGGAGCAGGTCAAGCGACTCAAGCGCGCGGCCAAGAAGACCCCGCTGCTGCTCTCCGGCGTCACCGGAGAGGGCGTGCCCGAAGTGCTGCGCGCGCTGGCCAAGGAGATCGACGGGGGCCCGGTCACGGCCAAGGCCCGCTCGGCGGCGGAAGCCCCGCCGTGGTCGCCGGTGGAGTGAGGCTGTCGATCTTGACTCCGTCATGGCCGGGCTTGTCCCGGCCATCCACGTCTTACCTTGCTGAGCTGCCGTAAAGACGTGGATGCCCGGCAGACCTTAGTCCTGGCGATCCGTCGAAGACGGATCGCGCTGGCCGGGCATGACGGGTGATCTGATCGCCGCCGGTAGAATTGCCAAACCCCCGCCCCTGTGACAGGGATCAGCTGCAAAAATCCGCCCTGAACGCACATCCCATGGCGCTCCCGAAGCTCAAGAAATTCCGCCGCATCGTCGTCAAGGTCGGCTCCTCGCTGCTGATCGACGCGACCCGCGGCACCGTGCGCCAGACCTGGCTCGCCGCGCTGGCCGCCGACATCGCCGAACTGCACGGCGAGGGCCGCGACATCATGATCGTGTCGTCGGGCTCGATCGCGCTCGGCCGCAGCCGGCTCAAGCTGCCGCGCGGGCCGCTCAAGCTCGAGGAGAGCCAGGCCGCCGCCGCGGTCGGCCAGATCGCGCTGGCGCGCACCTGGTCGGAGGTGCTGGGCGACCACGACATCGGCGCCGGCCAGATCCTGGTCACCCTGCAGGACACCGAGGAGCGCCGCCGCTACCTCAACGCCCGCTCCACCATCGCCAAGCTTTTGGAATGGCGCGCGGTGCCGGTGATCAACGAGAACGACACGGTGGCCACCAACGAGATCCGCTACGGCGACAACGACCGTCTCGCCGCGCGTGTCGCCACCATGGCGAGCGCCGACCTGCTGATCCTGCTGTCGGACATCGACGGCCTCTACGACGCCCCGCCGGGCGCCAACCCGAATGCCCGCCTGATCCCGCATGTGGAGCGCGTCACCGCCGAGATCGAGGCCATGGCCGGCGCCGCGGAATCGGAATTGTCCCGCGGGGGCATGGCCACCAAGATCGAGGCGGCCAAGATCGCCACCACCGCCGGCACCCACATGCTGATCGCCTCCGGCAAGATCGAGCATCCGCTGCGCGCCATCGCCGAGGGTGGCCGCTGCACCTGGTTCTCGACCCCGGCCAACCCGGTGACCGCGCGCAAGCGCTGGATCGCCGGCTCGCTGGAGCCGAGGGGCACGCTGACCATCGATGCCGGCGCGGCGGCGGCGCTGCGCGCCGGCAAGAGCCTGCTGCCGGCCGGGGTGATCCGGATCGACGGCCAGTTCGCCCGCGGCGACGCGGTGATCGTGCGCGACCCGGACGCCCACGAGGTCGGCCGTGGCCTCGTCGCCTACGACGCCGGCGAGGCCGAGCAGATCAAGGGCCGCTCGTCCGCCGACGTGCTGCAGATTCTCGGGGTGTCAGGCCGCGGCGCCATGTTCCACCGCGACGACCTGGTGATCGGGCCGCAGCAGGCGGAGTGAGGGGGCGATGCCGCAACGCTCCTTCGGGCAACCACTAACCCGGCATAACCCGCGGGCTCGCAGCGGCAGCGACGTGGCCACTGCGCGGCCCACCAATTCAGCGTCACCCGCGGGCTTGACCCGCGGGTCCACGCTTTGCGGCGGATACCGCTAAAGCGTGGATGGCCGGGTCAAGCCCGGCCATGACGGACACATTGATCTCGGCCAAAAGCTATCTAAATTAGGGCCTTATCGAATAGCGGACCCAACATGACCGCCTCTCTCCAAGCCGTTCCCGCCACGCCTGCCGACGCCGGCGGCGACCTCGTCGAGACCATGACCGCGCTGGCGCGCGCGGCCAAGACGGCGGCGCGGGTGCTGGCGCTGGCGCCGACCGAGCAGAAGAACCGCGCGCTGGAGGCGATGGCGCGCATCATCCGCGCCTCGGCGCCGGCGATCCTCGCCGCCAATGCCGAGGACGTGGCGGACGCGCGCGGGAGCGGCGCCGCCGCGGCGTTCGTCGACCGCCTGGTGCTGAACGACAAGCGGATCGAGGCCATGGCCGACGGCATCGCCGTGGTGCGCGACATCGCCGACCCGGTCGGCGTCGTCACCGAGCGCTGGCGGCGGCCCAACGGCATGATCATCGAGCGGGTGCGGGTGCCGCTCGGCGTGGTCGCCGTGATCTTCGAGAGCCGTCCCAACGTCACCGCCGACGCCGGCGTGCTGTGCCTGAAGTCCGGCAACGCCGTCATCCTGCGCGGCGGCTCGGAGAGCTTCCGCTCCAGCCGCGCCATCCACGCCTGCCTGGTGGCGGGCCTGCGCGAGGCGGGGCTGCCGGAAGCCGCCATCAGCTTCGTGCCGACACGCGACCGCGCCGCGGTCGGCCACATGCTCGGCGGGCTCGACGGCTGCGTCGATCTCATCGTGCCGCGCGGCGGCAAGTGCCTGGTGGCCCGCGTCGAAGCCGATGCCCGCGTGCCGGTGTTCGCCCATCTCGAGGGCGTCAATCACGTCTATGTCGACCACACCGCCCGGCTCGACATGGCCAAGGACGTGGTGCTCAACGCCAAGATGCGGCGCACCGGCGTATGCGGCGCCGCCGAGACGCTGCTGATCGAACGCGCCGCCGCGCCGACGCATCTCGCACCGCTCGTCACCATGCTGCTCGACGCCTCCTGCGAGGTGCGCGGCGACGCCGCGGTCCAGGAGATCGACCCGCGGGTCAAGCCCGCGACCGAGGACGACTGGTCGACCGAATACGGCGACGCAGTGATCTCGGCCCGCGTGGTCGACGACGAGAACGACGCCATCGCCCATATCGAGCGCTACGGCTCGCATCACACCGACGCCATCGTGACCGAGGACGCCCAGGCGGCGGACAAGTTTCTCGCCGAGGTCGACTCGGCAATCGTGCTGCACAACGCCTCGACCCAGTTCGCCGACGGCGGCGAGTTCGGCTTCGGCGCCGAGATCGGGATCGCGACTGGAAAATTCCACGCCCGCGGCCCGGTCGGCGCCGAGCAACTGACGAGCTTCAAGTATCGGGTCCGCGGCACGGGCCAGACCCGCCCGTGATCGCGGCCTCGCAGCGTGCCGGTGTGGAGAGGCGCCTCGCGCTTCCGCATTTCGCCGGCGGCATGCGCATCGGCCTGCTCGGCGGCTCGTTCAACCCGCCGCACGCGGCGCACCGCGCGGTGAGCCTGTTCGCGATGAAGCGGCTCAAGCTCGATCGGGTGTGGTGGCTGGTGTCGCCGGGCAATCCGCTGAAGGACACCAGCACGCTGCACCAGTTGAACGAGCGCGCCGCCGCCGCCGAGGCGGTGGCCGACGATCCGCGGATCGCGGTGACCTGTCTCGAAGCTGTCATTGGCACGCGCTACACTTCAGACACGATCGCTTATTTGCGCCGCCGTTGCGCGGACGTTCGCTTTGTATGGATCATGGGCGCTGACAATCTCGCGCAGTTCCATCGCTGGAGACAGTGGCGACAGATCGTCGGCCAGGTCCCGATCGCCGTGATCGACCGCGCGCCGCAGGGAATTCGCGCGCTCGCCTCTCCCGCCGCCCAGGCCCTGTCCCCATATCGGCTGAACGAGCGCCAGGCCGGCCTGCTCGCCACCCACGAACCGCCGGCCTGGACCTTTCTCACCGGCATGAAGCTCGACCTGTCGTCGACCGCGCTACGCAACCGCGACGGCAGCTGGAAGAGCCCGGCGGCAACGCCATCGGGCGCCGCATCGTCGGGCAAGGGGACTTAGCCGCGTGGTGGCAAATCGTGTGTGGTGGCAAGACACCGGCACGCAGGCCATTGCCCAGCCGCGGCGAAGCGGCGCGGGGACGGAATCGAACCGGCAGGCCCCCGGGACGTTGCACCGGGGGACAGTGGAACCCGATCGGCGCTGCACCGCACATCGACGATTGAAACCATTAACCGAGCGTGCGTACAATCAACCTCGGGCGCCGGATTCGGCGCTCGCGATACAGTGAAAGGAATTGGTCCCTGACCACATCTGTATTGTCCCGGGCACGACAAGCTGAGCCCATCGCAGCTGAGCCCATCGCGGTCTTGCAGGCGCGCCCTGACGCCGAACAGACCCTGCACCTGATCCTCTCCCGCCTCGACGACATGAAGGCGGAAGAGACCGTCACCATCGACCTGCGCGGCAAATCCTCCCTCACCGACTACATGGTCGTCACCACGGGCCGGGCCAACCGGCACGTCGCGGCGATCGCGGAGAACGTGATGAAGGGCTTGCACGAAGCCGGAATCAAGGACGTCCGAGTCGAGGGCTTGCAAAACGCCGACTGGGTGCTGATCGATTCCGGAGACGTGGTGGTCCACGTGTTCCGCGCCGAAGTTCGCGAGTTCTACAACCTGGAGAGGATGTGGAGCGCGAACGAGAAGCCGGCGCGCAAACGCTCGTAAGAGAGCCTTCGGGCGGCGTAGCGGCGCGCGTGATTGCGCGGGCCTGCCGGCGCGAGCCGAATGCGCGCGGCGAGACAATCGCGCGCGCGAGGCACGTGCAGCGGTTGCTCGCTCGCTCTGTCGTCATGGCCGGGCTTGTCCCGGCCATCCACGTCTTTCTCGTCGCCACGCCGTAAAGACGTGGATGCCCGGCAGACCTTAGTCCTGGCGATCCGTCGAAGACGGATCGCGCTGGCCGGGCATGACGAATAACCAATAGGCGCCCGACCCGTATTAGCGACATGCGCATCCTGATCATCTGTGTCGGACGACTGAAGCAGGGCGCGGAGCGCGATCTGGTCGAGCGTTATCGCGAGCGCTTCAACGATGCCGGCCGCCGGCTCGGCTTCCGCGCCATCGAGGTGGTCGAACTCACCGAAAGCCGGGCCCGCGACGCCGCGACCCGGATGGCCGAGGAGGCCGCCGCCATCACGGCGGCGCTGCCGGAACGGCCGGTGATCGTGGTGCTCGACGAGCGGGGCAAGAGCCTCGATAGTTCCAGCTTCGCCGGCCAGCTCGGGCGCTGGCGGGACGACCAGACCGCCGCCCTGGTGTTCGTGATCGGCGGCGCGGACGGACTTTCGCCCGAATTGAGGCGCAGGGCATCGCTGAGTCTGGCCTTCGGGGCTGCGACCTGGCCGCACCAGATGGTGCGGGTCATGCTGATGGAGCAGCTCTACCGCGCCGTGACGATCCTGACCGGACACCCGTACCACCGTGCCTGAGGCCACCCCATATCCAAGGTGATGACTTTCAAGGCGACAACCGACGCCGACCGGACCGAACCGCCGCGGCGGCCTCGCCGCGCAGCGGCTTTCTGGCGCCGGGGCCGCACGGCCGCGCCCGCCATGCTGGGCGCGATGTCGCTCGCCGTGGCGCTGGCCGGCGAGACAGCCGCGCAGCAGGGGCCGGCGGTCGCTCCCGCGCCGGCGCCCCAGCAGCGCTCCGACACCGGGCTCGACGACGAGGGCCTGCGCCTGCGCGCCCAGGAGCTCGACGCCGCGCGCAGCCAGCAGAAGGCCGCCGAGGAGCTGCAGCAGAAGCTCAAGGCCGACATCGCCGCCATCGGACAGGACCGCGGCAAGCTCAACCAGCAGCTGATCGACAGCGCCGCCCGGGTGCGCGAGATCGAGACCAAGATCGCCGACAGCGAAGCGCGGCTGCGGCCGCTCGACGCCCGCGAGCGCGAGATCCACGACAAGCTCGACTCGCGCCGCAGCGAGATCATCGAGGTGCTGGCGGCGCTGCAGCGCGCGGGACGACGCGCCCCGCCGGCGCTGCTGGTGCGGCCCGAGGACGCCCTGCAGTCGCTGCGCACCGCGATGCTGCTCGGCGCCGTGGTGCCGGAAATGCGCGCCCGCGCCCAGCAGCTCACCGACGACCTGACCCAGCTGGTCACGGTCCGCCGCGCCATCGCCGAGGAGCGCGACCGGCTCGCCGCCGACCGCGAGAAGCTCACCACCGACCGCACCACCCTCGCCGCGCTGGTCGACGAGCGGCAGAAGCAGCAGAGCGCCGCGGAGAAAGATCTCGACGCCGAGCGCAGCCGCGCAGTCGCGCTCGCCCGGCAGGTCGAATCACTGCAGGACCTGATCGGCAAGATGGAACGCGACCTCAAGTCGGCCAGGGCGGCCGCGGCCGCGGCGGCCGCCGCACCTCCGCCGCCGGCCGAGGGCAAGGCCGCCGAGGCCAAGACCGATCTCGCCACGCTCAAGGATCCCGGCCGCCTCAGCCCGGCGGTCGCCTTCGCTTCGGCCCGCGGGCTTTTCGCTTTTCCGGTTAACGGCGCCAAGATCCGCGATTTCGGCGCGCCCGACGGCGTCGGCGGCGTGGAAAAAGGCATTTCCTTGGCAGCCCGGCCGGGGGCGCAGGTCACAACCCCGTGTGATGGCTGGGTTGTGTATGCCGGCCCGTTCCGCAGCTATGGACAACTCTTGATCCTGAATGCCGGCGGCGGGTATCATGTCCTGATCGCCGGGATGGAGCGGATATCGGTGAATATCGGCCAGTTCGTGCTCACCGGCGAGCCGGTGGCGACGATGGGGACCACCTCGAAGGTTGCCTCGATTCTGGCGACGGCTCCCAGCCAACCCGTGTTGTATGTCGAGTTCCGCAAGGACGGGACTCCGATCGATCCCAGCCCATGGTGGGCAGCAAGTGAAGGCGAAAAGGTTCGCGGATGATGCGCAAGACTTCTCTGGTTCTTCTCAGCGCGGCGGCGGGTGCGGCAGCCACCCTGCTCGTTACCCAGCCACGTGCCGTGATGGTGGGATCGACCGCGCGCGCCGCCGCGTCGGACACCTATCGCCAGCTCAACCTGTTCGGGGACGTCTTCGAGCGCGTGCGCAGCGACTATGTCGAGAAGCCTGACGACGGCAAGCTGGTCGAATCGGCGATCAGCGGCATGCTGACCGGGCTCGATCCGCATTCCAGCTACATGGACGCCAAGAGCTTCCGCGACATGCAGGTGCAGACCCGCGGCGAGTTCGGCGGCCTCGGCATCGAGGTCACCATGGAGGACGGCCTGATCAAGGTGGTGTCGCCGATCGACGACACCCCGGCCTCCAAGGCCGGCATCCTCGCCAACGACATCATCACCAACCTCGACGACGAGGCGGTGCAGGGTCTCACCCTCAACCAGGCCGTCGAGAAGATGCGCGGCCCGGTCAACACCAAGATCAAGCTCAAGATCATCCGCAAGGGCCAGGACAAGCCGCTCGACATCACGCTGACCCGCGACAACATCCGGGTGCGCTCGGTGCGCGCCCATGTCGAGGACGGCGACATCGGCTACATCCGCATCACCACCTTCAACGAACAGACCACCGAAGGCCTGAAGCGCGAGATCACCAACCTCACCAACCAGATCGGCGCCGACAAGCTGAAGGGCTTCGTCCTCGACCTCCGCAACAACCCCGGCGGCCTGCTGGAGGAAGCGGTGTCGGTGTCGGATGCGTTCCTCGAGCGCGGCGAGATCGTCTCGACCCGCGGCCGCAACGCCGAGGAGACCCAGCGCCGCACCGCCAAGGCCAAGTCGACCGACCTGATCAAGGACAAGCCGCTGATCGTGCTGATCAACGGCGGCTCGGCCTCGGCCTCGGAAATCGTCGCCGGCGCGCTCCAGGACCACAAGCGGGCGACGCTGCTCGGCACCCGCTCGTTCGGCAAGGGCTCGGTGCAGACCATCATCCCGCTCGGCTCGGGCAACGGCGCGCTGCGGCTCACCACCGCGCGCTACTTCACGCCGTCGGGCAAGTCGATCCAGGCCAAGGGCATCACCCCCGACATCGAGGTGCTGCAGGACGTGCCGGACGAGCTGAAGTCGCGCACCGACACCAAGGGCGAGGCCTCGCTGCGCGGCCACCTCAAGGCCGAGGGCGCGGAGGAAACCGGGTCGCAGTCCTACGTGCCGCCGGACGCCAAGGACGACAAGGCGCTCAAGGCGGCCGACGACCTGCTCCACGGCATCAAGGTCAACGCGGCCAACACCCCGGCCCCGGCCGACACGCCCGCGGCGCCGCCGGCCAAGGCAGCCAACTGAGGCTCCGCGCCGACACCTCGTCGGCGGATCGCAAATCCGGGATACGGAACGGGCGGCCTGACGGCCGCCCGTTTCGCGTTCGGGCTTGCGCCCCGGCCGGGCCTCCTGGCGCGCCAGGCGGAACCCCGCCTTTCCGGCGAGGGGAAGGAGCGATCGTGGTAGTGTCGAGTCGACTGATTCGCGGGACTTCGAGCGCGTGACCACCGATGACCTCAGCGCCCCGTTAGGCCGAAAACCGGCGCCGAAACTTCGCTTTCGGCTGCCCTTGAGTGCGCCGCAGATCATCGCCATCGGGCTGGGCCTGTTCCTGCTGACCTTCCTGGGCTTCGCGCTGTTCAACGACAATCCGCTCGGCGGCGAACCCTCGGCGCGGGTGGCGTTCGATCCCGCCACGCTCGGCGGCGAGACGAAGGCGCCCGAGGCCAAATCTTCGGAGCTGAAATCCGCGGAGATCAAGTCCGCCGAGGCCAAGCCTCCGGCAGCGGTCAAGCCGGCCGAGGGCAAGGCCGAGCCGGCCGCCGGCCAGAAGACCATCACCATCATCGACGGCTCGAGCGGCGCTCGCCACGACGTGGTGGTGGCCAATACCGCTCCGGGCAACGGTGAAGCGGCGCCCGCCGCCGCCATGGCGAGCGGCATCAACCCGAAGCTGCTGGAAAACTCCCGCCACGGCATGATCCCGGTGGTCGCCGACGGCCTGACCTCGTTCCGCGCCTACGCCGCCGGCAGCGACGCCGACCGCGCCCGCGCGGCGCAGCTGCCCTGCATCGCCATCGTGGTGACCGGGCTCGGCGTCGGCGCGGCCAAGACCTCCGACGCCATCATGAAGCTGCCGCCGGCGGTGACGCTGGCGTTCACGCCCTACGGCGCCGACCCCGCCAAGCTCGCGGACCGGGCCCGGGCCCTGAAGCACGAGTTGCTGCTGCAGCTGCCGATGGAGCCGTTCGAGTACCCCGATAACGATCCGGGTCCCCAGACCCTGCTGACCTCGGTGCCGCCGGAGCAGAATCTCGATCGCCTGGCCTGGCACCTGAGCCGGATCCAGGGCTTCGTCGGGGTCACCAATTTCATGGGCTCGCGGTTCGTCTCCACCGACGCGGCGATGCAGCCGCTGATGCGGGAACTGGCCAAGCGCGGGCTGGGCTATCTCGACGACGGCTCCTCGCCGCGCAGCCTCGCGCCGCGGACCGCCGAGGGCGCGGGGTTGCCCTTCGCCAAGGCCGACGCCGTCATCGACCAGGTCCCCTCCGGCCTGGAAATCGACCGGGCGCTGGCCCGGCTCGAGTCCGTGGCGCGCGAGCGCGGCGCCGCCATCGGCGAGGCCTCCGCCCTGCCGGCGTCGATCGAGCGCATCGCCGCCTGGGCCAAGACGCTGGAGGGCCGGGGAATTTTGCTGGTACCGTTGACAACCGCGATGCTGAAACCAAAATCTAGCTGAGTGGAACGAGCGAAAGGCGCGTACGGAATGACCCGGTACGATGATCTGCCCTACCGGACCTGCGTCGGAGTGATGCTGATCAACGCCAAGGGGCTCGTTTTCATCGGCAAGCGCGCAAGCGGGATCGAACACGTCGATGACGCCCATGTCTGGCAGATGCCGCAGGGCGGGGTCGACCCCGGAGAGGACACCTGGACCGCCGCCAAGCGCGAACTCTACGAAGAGACCAGCGCGCGCTCGATCGAGAAATTGGCCGAGGTGCCGGAATGGCTGACCTACGACATCCCGCGCACCGTTGCGGGGCGGACCTGGAAGGGGCGCTACCGCGGCCAGAAGCAGAAGTGGTTCGCCATGCGCTTCACCGGCAGCGACGACGAGATCAACGTCGTCCATCCCGACAGCGGCCATAAGCCTGAATTCGTGTCCTGGCGGTGGGAGCCGATGGCGAACCTGCCGCGGCTGATCGTGCCGTTCAAGCGCCCGGTCTACGAGCGGGTGGTCGAGGAATTCAAGAAATTCGCCGCGGCGTGAGGCGGCGGCGAACGGTTATTTTTCCGTCATGGCCGGGCTTGACGCGCATTCACTCTTCCAGACTCACCCCACCATGACATCCTCCAAACCCTACCGTCCCAATGTCGGCGCCGCGCTGTTCAACCGCCGCGGCGAGGTGCTGATCGCGCGCCGGTTTCGCGACGACGGGCCGGAGATCATCCATCCCGGACTCGAATGGCAGCTGCCGCAGGGCGGCATCGACGGCGCCGAGGACCCGCGCGCGGCGGTGATGCGCGAATTGTGGGAAGAGACCGGGGTGAGGAGCGTCGACTTCCTCGGCGAGACCGACTGGCTGACTTACGAGTTTCCGCCCTATCTCGGCCCCGCGCACCGGCTGTCGGGATTTCGCGGCCAGCGCCAGAAATGGTTCGCGCTGCGCTTCACCGGCCGCGACGACGACATCGACCTGGCGTCGCCGCGCAACGGCCAGCCGCCCGAGTTCGACGCCTGGCGCTGGGAGCGGCTCGAGCGCATCCCCGCGCTGGTGGTGCCGTTTCGCCGCGAAGTCTATGGGGCAGTGGCGGAGGCGTTCGCGCGGTTTGCCACCAGGGTGACCGAAGAGCGCTAAATGTTTCGTCACTCCGGGACGGCGCGGCGAAGCCCGCCGGGCCCGGAGTCCATACTCCCGGTCGGGCGGTCAATTGCTGCATCTCGCCCCGCTTCGACGACACGGCGTATGGGTTCCGGGCTCGACGCGCTTTGCGCGCCGCCCCGGAACGACAGATGGAGAGTCGCCAGGAGCCGCCTCGCCCGCGCTGGTTCAGTTCCGCCGCCGACAGCCAGCAAAAAGCCCGGCTTCGCAGCCGGGCCTTGATCGTCGCACCTGCCGCCGCGCTCAGTGCAGCGCGGTCGAGGCGATCTGCTGCTGGATCGTCTTGTAGTGATCGAGCCGGCTGATGGCGTGGTCGAGCTCGTTGCCGGCCTCCTCGTCCTTCAGCCTCTCTTCCATCTCGGCGATCTGCTGGGCGAAGGCCGCGCGGTCGAGCTCCTCCAGCGAGGTCGCGGTGTCGGCGAGCACGGTGAGGCCCTTGTCCGACACCTCGGCGAGACCGCCGAGAACGATGATCTTCTGGTGCTTGCCGCCGACGGTCACGGTCAGGATGCCGGGACGCACGCTCGCCACGAACGGCGCGTGGCCGGCCAGCACGCCGAAATCGCCCTCGAGACCCGGCACGTCGACCTGATCGACCTCGCCCGAATAGGCGACCTTCTCGGGCGACACCAGATCGAAATGAAACGTAGCCATCGTGCTGTCCGCCTGACCTTTGCGTTACGCCGCTTCCGCGAGCTTCTTGCCCTTCTCGACGGCTTCCTCGATGGAGCCGACCATGTAGAAGGCCGCTTCCGGCAGGTGGTCGTACTTGCCTTCGCAGAGGCCCTTGAAGCCCTTGATGGTGTCGGCGAGATCGACGAACTTGCCCGGCGAGCCGGTGAAGATTTCGGCGACGTGGAACGGCTGCGACAGGAAGCGCTCGATCTTGCGGGCGCGCGCCACCGTCAGCTTGTCCTCTTCCGACAGTTCGTCCATGCCGAGAATGGCGATGATGTCCTGCAGCGACTTGTACTTCTGCAGGATCTGCTGGACCTGGCGGGCGCAGGCATAGTGCTCCTCGCCGACCACCAGCGCCGAGAGCATGCGCGAGGTGGAGTCGAGCGGGTCGACCGCCGGATAAATGCCCTTCGCCGCGATGTCGCGCGACAACACGGTCGTCGCGTCGAGATGGGCAAACGACGTGGCGGGTGCGGGGTCGGTGAGGTCGTCGGCCGGCACGTAGATGGCTTGCACGGAGGTGACCGAACCCTTGGTCGTCGTCGTGATGCGCTCTTGCAACGCGCCCATATCGGTCGCCAGCGTCGGCTGATAGCCGACCGCCGAGGGAATGCGGCCGAGCAGCGCCGACACTTCCGAGCCGGCCTGCGTAAAGCGGAAGATGTTGTCGACGAAAAACAGCACGTCTTGGCCCTGGTCGCGGAAATATTCGGCGAGCGTCAGTCCGGTGAGGCCGACGCGGGCGCGCGCGCCCGGCGGCTCGTTCATCTGGCCATATACCAGGGCGCATTTAGACTTCACATTCGGGTCGGGGTTGTGCGGATC
>JARLJA010000032.1 GCA_031291445.1 Xanthobacteraceae bacterium
GCCGTCCTGGCTGCCGCCGGCTACAACTTCCGCCGCCTCATCAAATGGCTCAGCCTTCTGCTGTTCGAAATCTTCGCTCGCCCCAGCCTCGCACTCCGCCTCAGTCCAACCTGAAATCCAGGTTCTTCACGGCCGACTGGTTAAGCCCGGCAGTGACGCGATAGTTGCAGAAGCGCGGGTGATTGACCAGTGGCGTCGCCATCTCCTCAGCGTCACCCGCGGGGCCGCGCTTTAGCGGCGGTTGCTGTTCGACCAAGACCTGCCATGATGACAACGGGGCCATGCGCGGGCGCATGTCGCTCGCGTTTCCCGCCCCGCCTCACACCGCGCGGGCGGCGAGCGGGGGAAACGAGACCTCGATCAGGGTGCCGGAATGCGGCGCCGAGCGGACGTGGAACTGGGCGCGGTTGGCCTCCACCAGCGCCCGCGTCAGCGACATGTTGATGCCGACATTGTCCTGCGCCACCTGCTCGCCGGCCGGATTGCGGAACTGTTCGAGCGCCGCTTCCATCTCGGTGTGGTTGAGGCCGCGCCCGGTGTCGCGGACCCGCAGCACGATGTCGCCGAGGTCGGTCACCGCGGTCGAGACGATGATCTGGCCGCCGGCGCGCGCCACGTGGATCGAGTTGCCGACCAGGTTGAGCACGATCTGGCGCAGCGCGGCGGCGTCCGCCGTCACCGGCGGCAGCGACTGCGCCAGCGCGGTGCGGATGATGATGCGCTCGCGGTTGGCCTGCGGCTGCAGCACCGCGACGCACTGCTCCACCGTCTCGTTGAGATCCTGGCGCCCGAGGCTGAGCTCAAGCTGGCCGGTCTCCGCGCGCGACAGGTCGACCATGTCGTTGATGACCGCGAGCATGCGCTCGGCGGAGGCGCGGATGTCCTTGAGATAGGCGGCGTAGCGCTCGTTGCCGAGCGTGCCGAAGCGCTCCTCGATCATGACGTCGGCGAAGCCAACGATGGCGTTGAGCGGGGTGCGCAGGTCCTGGCTGACGCGTGCCAGGATCTCGGCGCGGGCGCCTGCCGCCCGCTCGGCCTGCTTGCGCTGGGCGATTTCGACCGGCGCGCGCTCGGTGGAGAGATCGCGGCAGATCGCGAAAAATCTTGTGCCGGAGGCGTCGGTGCGGCCCATGGTCAGCCGCAGCGGGAAGGCACGGCGGTCGCGCGAGATGCCGAGGTATTCGCGCGCCTGCGTCGTCGCGGCCGGCGCCTGGCGCAGCGCGTCGAACTGTTCGCGCAGCACGCCGTGTCCCGCCGGATCGACCAGGTCGGCGAGGCGGCCGATGGCGCTGTCGCGGTCGGGCGCGGCGAACAGGCGCCGGGCGCTGGCGTTGCAGCGGATGATCTCGCCGTCGCGGTCGAGGACCAGGATGGCGTCGTCGCTGGCGTCGACCACCGCGCGCAGTTCGGCCGCGTCGGGGTCGGCGGAGGGCGCCGCGACCGGGGCTGGCGGCACCGCGGCCGCCGGCGGGGTCGCCGTGCCGGCGCCGAGGGTTGCGGAGAAGATCAGGGCATGGGCGGCTTCGCCGTCCCAGGAAATGCCGTGCAGCCGCGCGTCGGTGGGGCCGTCGCCGCCGGTGGCGGCGATCCGCACCGGCGTGCCTTCCTCGGTGGCGCTGCCGCCGCCCGCGGCGCCCGGCTCGACATACAGCGCGTCGAGGCCGCCCGCGGCGGCGAGCACCTGCAGGTCGGGATAGCCGACACGGTCGAGAAAGGCGCGGTTGGCGTAGAGCAGGCGGTCGAGCTGGTAGACCAGGATGCCGACCGGAATGCGGTCATACAGCAGGGCGTCGCGGCGTGATTCCGCGCGCGGCGCGGCGTGGGCCTCCATGGTCCACGGCGCAGCGTCGTCGTGCCCGGGCGCCGGCGGCTCGGTCGCCGGCGGCATGGCGTGATCGGCTTCTGCGGCCGGCGGCGCGGGCGCTTCCTCGACCACGGTCGGCCGCGTCGCCTCGCGCCGGTCGAGTTCGCTGCGTTCGGCTTCCAGCCGCGACGCGAGCTGGCGCGCCAACTCGTTGAAGGCATGATTTTCCACCGCGGTCAGCGCCGGCGCCAGCGCTTTCGGCTCGGCCTTGGGCTCTGTCGCGGGACGGAAGGGGACGACGTTCGGGGGCGTTTCCACGGGAGCATCCGTTGCCTGAGGAGGGGGAGGCGAGTGCAGGCCTGCCGAGGCGGGCTGGTCCGCCGCTTCGGCGTGTTGGGGCGGAGGCGGCGGACACGCGTCGGGGGCGGGCTCCGGCCGCAGGGCATCATGCCGGCGCTGAGTGGCGAGATGGTCGAGGCCATCGAGATCGCGGCAGATGCCGAAGCCGCGATAGCCGAGAAACTGGCCGGCGCGGTCGTACACCGGCAGGCCCGAGAGCTCGACCCGCAGGCGCGCGTCGGGGCCGTCGACCGGCCAGCTCACAGTGATGCCGCTCCAGGTGTCGCGGGTGGCGACCGCAGCCGCAACCCGACCGTCGGGGTCGAGCCCGAACTGCTCCGCGACCTCGCGCCATGGCCGTCCGAACGCGGTCGCGGTGCGCGGGCCGATCAGGCGCGCGAACTCGTCGGAGCCGAGCACGAAGCGGCCCTCGGCGTCCATCTGCCAGATGAAGCGCAGCGGATGGCGGCGCGCGGTCAAGGCGCTGTCGTGCAGCGCGGGCTCGTGCAGCAGCGCCGGCGCGGCGGCATGGGGCGCGCTTTCGTCGGCCGGAGGCGGCGCGATTTCGGCGGGCGCGACGTCGGCCGTGACCGGTGCGATGGTTTCCGTAGCGGCGCTGTCATTGGCGACCGCCGCCTCGGCCGCAGCCGGGACAGCCTCGGCCGGAGCTTCCGGCGCCGCGGGGCTGGCCGGATGGTCGGCGAGGACCACGGAGGCGATGGCTTCCGCGATCTCGGCCTCGGGCGCTTCAGGCGGCTGCGGCTCGATCTCGGCCGGCGGCGGTTCGACGGCCGCCGGTTCGCTCGGCGCGGCGACCCCGGCCGGCGCGGGGACGGGTTCGGGCACCAGAGCGGTTTCCGCTCGAATTGACTCGTCATGCCCGGGCTCGTCCCGGGCATCCACGACTTCAGGGAGCTTCGACAGGGAAGACGTGGATGGCCGGGACGAGTCCGGCCATGACGAAGGATGGGTCTCTAGCGGCGCGGCAACGACCGCGATTTCGGTCGCCGGGCTCGCCGGTGCCTGGAGCTCTGCTGCCGGCGGCTCGGTCGCCGGAATCCGGGTCGCTAGCGGCTCGGCAACGGCAGGCTCGGCGGCTTCGACCGGCAATTCCAGCTCCGCGGGCAGCGGGATCAGCGCCACCAATGTGGTCTCGCCGCCCTGGCCGAGCTTGAACACCTCGATCTCGCCCACGGCGGCGGCGATGGTGGCGTGACCGTCGCCGAGCGTCACGGTCGAGACCAGGTCGCGGCCGAGCAGCGCGAGGTCGAATTCGTCGTCGCGCTCCAGCGCCGTCAGCCGGCGCGCCGGCGCGTTGGCGTCGATCAGCCGGCCGGTGGGGTCGAAGGCGGCGGCCGGGGCTTCGAGCCCGTCGAGCAGAAGCCGGACGCGTTCGGCATAGCCCGGCCCGCGGCCGGCCGGCTCCGCGGCGGCGACCAGCAGCCCGGTGACGCCGTCGGCTGTGGTGAAGCGGCGGCAGGCGCAGGTCCGCAGCCGCCCGAGCGGCGCGCCGAAACCCTGCAGCCGCTCGAGGCGGACCGCGTCGCCCACCAGCTCGCGCGCCAGCCGCGCC
>JARLJA010000033.1 GCA_031291445.1 Xanthobacteraceae bacterium
CTTCCACGACCACGCATCCTGCACCCCTGGCCCCACGTCCGCTTCGCCGTCACACACCCGAGGTGGGAGCCGTATGCCCGAATTGGGCCCGTACGGATCTGTGCGGGGGGCGTCCAGTAATGGACGTCCCTACCGCGACCACGCGCACTTGCGTGCGCGCGCCCCGGAATGACATCACCTCACCGGCCCTCGAATTTCGGCTCGCGCTTCTCCATGAAGGCCTTGATGCCTTCCGCCATGTCGTGGGTCTTGAACAGCGGCAGGAGCTGCAGATAGACGTGGTGCACGTGGTCCGGAAAGGTCTCGTTGAGGCCCATCCGCATCATGCGCTTGGCGGCCTGCACCGCCAGCGGCGCGTTGGTGGCGATCTCGCGCGCCACCGCGTGCGCCCGGGCCATCAGTTCGGCGTCCGGCACCACCTCGTTGGCGAGGCCCCAGTCGAGGCACTCGCGCGCGGCGAGCGTGCGGCCGGTGAAGATCAGCTCGGAGGCCTTGGCCCAGCCGATCATCCGCGGCAGGAACCAGGTGCCGCCGGACTCCGGCACGATGCCGCGCTTGACGAAGGCCGCTGCGAGCTTCGCCGACTCCGCCATGATGCGGATGTCGCAGCCGAGCGCGGTGTCCATGCCGTATCCGGCGGCGCCGCCGTTGACGGCGCAGATGGTCGGCTTGTCCATGGCCTGCAGCACGGTCGGCGGGGTGTTGCGCAGGTCGAGCGTCGCCGTGGAGGCCGCATTGCTGAGGCCTTCGCCGCTGCGCTCCTTGCGCAGGTCGAGCCCGGCGCAGAACGCGCGGCCCTTGCCGGTGAGAATGACGCAGCGCACGGCGGGGTCCTCGTTGGCCGCGACCAGCAGGCGGGTGAGGTCGTTCAGCATCGGCCCGGAGATCGTGTTCATGCGCTCCGGCGCGTTCAGCGTGATCACCGCGACATGGTCGTCGACCTGGTAGAGGACTTCGTCGGACTCCGTGCGCGGGGGTTGGGCGGCGTCAGCCATCGCAGGGTGTATCTTTCTGTCTGACTGTCAGGAAGCAGCGATGGCGAGCGGCCTTCGCCGTCGCCATCGGTCAGCCTTCGAACGGGCTCAGTAGGCCCAGCAGCGCCGGCGCCCCGGGTGCCAGCGCGTTCCCGGTCCGCAGACCACGCCGACCGGCGGACCAACCACGACTGGGCCGGGCACGACCACGACCGGGCCGCCGCCGCCGCCGTTGCCGTAACAGCGACCGTCGGCGGCGCGATGCCAGCCGGGGCCGCATCCGCCTTCGGCGTGGGCGCTGATGGCCGACAGGCACAGCAAGGCGGCAACCGCCGGAATTGACAGGAGTTTTCTGCTCATTTGCGTGGGTTTCCTCGTGCTTCGTGATGTTGTCCCGCGGCCGGACCTTATCACGGCGGACGGTCATGAAAACCGCCGCTGCCCGATTGTCCCCGTGGCGCGCACAGGGCGCCACGGGCCGCGTGCCGGGCGCGCGATCACGCCGCGGCGTCGGTGGCCTTCGCCTTGTCCGCCGCCGGCTCCAGCGCCGCGGCGACCGCCTCCTCGACGCGCTCGAGCCAGACGAACTCGAGCGTGCGCCGGACCTCCTCGGGGATGTCGTCGAAGTCGCGCCGGTTGCGCGCCGGCAGCATCACCCGCTTGATGCCGGCGGCGGCCGCGGCGATCACCTTCTCCTTGATGCCGCCGACCGGCAGCACCAGGCCGCGCAGGCTGATCTCGCCGGTCATGGCGGTGTCGCTGCGGATGGTGCGCTCGGTGAGCAGCGACACCAGCGCCATGAACATGGCGACGCCGGCGCTGGGGCCGTCCTTGGGCGTGGCGCCGGCCGGAACGTGGATGTGGATGTCGCTCCTGGCGAACAGCTCCTCGGCGATGCCGAGCGAAGCGGCGCTGTTCTTCACCACGCTCAGCGCCGCCTGCGCGCTCTCGCGCATCACGTCGCCGAGCTGGCCGGTGAGGATCAGCTTGCCGGAGCCGGCGCTGCGGGTCGCCTCGATGAACAGGATGTCGCCGCCCATCGGCGTCCAGGCGAGCCCGGTGGCGACACCCGGCACGCTGAGCCGCATCGCCACCTCGTTCTCGAACGGCGGTGCCCCGAGGATGGCGGCGAGGTCGTCGGCCCCGACCGCGATCGCGGTGGCCTGGCCCTCGGCGATGCGGACCGCGGCGTGGCGCAGCACCTTGCCGATCTCGCGCTCGAGATTGCGCACGCCGGCCTCGCGGGTGTAGCTGCGGATCACGGCGCGCAGCGCGTCGTCGGAGACGCTCGCCTGCTCCGGCCGCAGGCCGTTGGCCTCGGTCTGGCGCGGCACCAGGTAGCGGCGCGCGATCTCGAACTTCTCGCTCGCGGTGTAGCCGGCAAGGCTGATGATCTCCATGCGGTCGCGCAGCGGCCCGGGAATGGTGTCGAGCATGTTGGCGGTGGCGATGAAGACGATGCGGGAGAGGTCGAACGGCACCCCGAGATAGTTGTCGCGGAAGGTTCCGTTCTGCTCCGGATCGAGCACCTCGAGCAGCGCGGCGCGCGGATCGCCCTGGACGCCGGAGCCGAGCTTGTCGATCTCGTCGAGCATCATCACGCAGTTGCGCGTTCCCGCCTTGCGGATCGACTGGATGATGTTGCCGGGCAGCGCGCCGATATAGGTCCGGCGGTGGCCGCGGATCTCGGCCTCGTCGTGGACGCCGCCGAGGCTGACGCGGACGAACTTGCGGTTCATGGCGCGGGCGATCGATTGTCCCAGCGAGGTCTTGCCGACGCCGGGGGGACCGGCGAAGCACAGGATCGGCGCCTTGCCCTGGGGGGCGAGCTTGCGCACGGCGAGATATTCCATGATCCGCCGCTTGATCTTCTCCAGGCCATAGTGGTCGTGGTCGAGCACGCGCCGCGCTTCGGCGATGTCGATGCCGCCGTCCTCCGGCGGCGCCCACGGCAGCGCGATCAGCCAGTCGAGATAGGCCCGCACCATGCCGTGCTCGGCGGCGGCTTCCGGCATCTTCTCGAAGCGGCGCAGCTCGCGCCTGGCCTGGTCCTCGACCTCCTTGGGCATCTGCGCCCGTGCGATCGCCTCGGTCAGCTCGGCGATCTCGGCGGCCTTGCCTTCCTCGCCCTCGCCGAGCTGGCGCTGGATCGCAGCCATCTGCTCGCGCAGCAGGATCTCGCGCTGGCGTTCGTCGAGCGACGACCTGGTCTGCTTGCCGATCTCGGCGGACAGCCGCAGCACCTCGATGCGGTGGGACAGCAGCCGCGACACCTTGTCGACCCGCGCGGCGACGTCCACGGTCTCCAGGATGTCCTGCTTCTCGTCGGGCTTGATGTCCATGTAGGACACCGCGAGATCGGCCAGCGGCCCCGGCGCCTCCAGCGCCTGGATCCCGGCGATCAGTTCCTGCGGCGCCTGCGGCAGCAGGCTGAGCGCCTCGAGCGCCTGGTTGCGCAGGTTGAGGAGGCGCGCCTCGATCTCCGGCGTCTGCGTTTCGGGCTCGGCAAAGCGCTGGACGCGGGCGACCATGAACGGCCAGCCCGACAGGAACTCGACGATCTGGAAGCGCTGGTCGCCCTGGCAGACGAGGTGGTGCGAACCGTCCGGCGCGGTGATGTAGCGCACGATGTTGGCCACCGTGCCCATGCGGTGCATGTCGATGGCCTCGGGCTCGCCGACGCCGGCGTCGCGCTGCATCAGCACGCCGATCTGGCGCTGGTCGCGCACGGCCTGCTGGGCCGCCGCGATCGAGCGCGGCCGGCCGATGGTGATGGGAAACACCATGCCGGGAAACAGCACGGTGTCGCGCACCGGCACGATGATCAGGCTGTCCGGCGGCAGCGCCGGCATGGCCTGCGCGCCGGCTGCGGTGGGGGCGGTATCAGCCACGTGGCGCTCCTGTCTTGGTCAGGGTGACAACGAGAAAACCGTGGGCGGTGGCGCGCTCGACCTGACCGTAGCGGCCGGGCGGCAGTTGAATGCGGCGCTCGAAATGGCCGCGCGGCAGCTCGAGCCGGTGGATCACCGTGTCCTGCAGCTGGACCGGCAGCACCGAGGTGCCCGCCACCACGAGGTCGGCGCCTTCGATCGCCACCCGCATGCGGTCGGGATCGACGCCCGGCAGCGCGACCACGATCAGGACCTCGTGCTCGGTCTCCAGCACGTCGGCCGGTGGCTCCCAGGTCGGAAGCCGGCCCGTCGCGCGCCGCGGTTGAAACATCTGCCGGTGCAGCCGGTCGGCGCGAGCCAGCATCTCGATGGCCTCCGCCCACATCCAGCGCTCGGGACTGTCGCTCATGCCCACCATCCTGCCTTGTCCTGTTGACTGCCAGATAGGAACGATCCGGCCACGGTACAATGATGTCCGCGGCGCCAAGATCGCGCCGGACCGCGTCGTGAAGATGTCGTTGAAATCAGCCGCTACCGGACGAAAAATCGCTCGGCGCGATCACCAGCCGATCCCTGACGGCGGTGACGCCCGGCGCCGACCACGCCGCGGTCTCGGCGGCCGCCTTCTCGGACCAGTCGGAGACCTCGCCTTCCAGCGCGACCTCGCCGGCGCCGATGATGCTGATCCGGATCCGGCCGGCCTCGATCTCGGCATGACGGCGCAGCGCCTGCTCGATGCTGCGCTTGACCTCGCCGGCATCGGCGCGCGGCGTGAGTTTGATCTCGTTGCTGATGCTGCGGACGCCGGCGAGCTTGCGGACGTCGTCCTCGGCGCTCGTGCGCTGGTAGTGCCAGTGAACCTCGCCGGACAGCGTCACGCGGCCGTCGCGCACCGTGACCTGGACGGCGTCGTCGGGGACGACGCTGTCCCAGCCCAGCACCTCGACCGCGCGCCGCGCGATCTCCGCGTCGGTCAGGGTCTCGTCGGCGGCGCCGGCCACCTGGATGTCGTCGGCGATGGCGTGGACGCCGCTGACGCGGCGCACCGCGGCGACCGCCGCGAGCCTCTCGGCGTAGGTCGCGACGTGGCCGCTGAGGGTGACCACATTGCGATCCACCGCGACGCCGATATGGGCCGCATCCACCGTCGGCTCATAGCCGAGTTCGTCGAGAACATCGTCCCGCAGCGACAGTTCGTTCATGGCGTGCCTCCTGCTGAATGACGAAGCGAGCCGCGGCTACTCCATCAGCCGCAGCAGCAGCGCGTTGCTCGTGCTCTGATCGGTCACGGCCGCCTGGCCATCGGTCGTATCGTGGTCGAGGAACTCGTCCACGGCCCAGTCGACCAGTCCGCTGTAGGCCTGGCCCTGCGCCGCGAGGCATTGAGCCTGCCGGTCCGCATGCTTCGCCGACACCGCCGCCAGATCGGCCGGAGACTTGAGGGTCGCGATGTCGATCGCCCAGCTCCAGGCATCGAGCGAGCCGGCGATCGTCGATCGCGCGACATCGACATTGTAGTGGAGCGGGGGCCCCGCCCCCCGCGCGCCCCGTTCCAACCTTACCAAAAAAAA
>JARLJA010000034.1 GCA_031291445.1 Xanthobacteraceae bacterium
GCACATGTACGACACCGTGAAGGGGTCGGACTGGCTGGGCGACCAGGATTCCATCGAATACCTGGTGCGCAACGCCCCCGCGGCGGTCTACGAGCTCGAGCACTGGGGCGTGCCGTTCTCGCGCACCGAGGACGGCAGGATCTACCAGCGCCCGTTCGGCGGCATGACGCTGGACTACGGCAAGGGCCAGGCCCAGCGCACCTGCGCCGCCGCCGACCGCACCGGCCACGCCATGCTGCACACCATGTACGGCCAGGCGCTGCGGCATTCCGCCGAGTTCTACATCGAGTTCTTCGCCATCGACCTGATCATGGACGACCAGGGCACCTGCCGCGGCGTCATCGCGCTCAAGCTCGACGACGGTACGCTGCACCGCTTCCGCGCCCAGACCACGATTCTCGCCACCGGCGGCTATGGCCGCACCTACGCCTCCTGCACCTCGGCGCACACCTGCACCGGCGACGGCAACGCCATGGCGCTGCGCGCCGGGCTGCCGCTGCAGGACATGGAGTTCGTCCAGTTCCACCCCACCGGCATCTACGGCGCCGGCTGCCTCGTCACCGAGGGCGCTCGCGGCGAGGGCGGCTACCTGGTCAACTCCGAAGGCGAACGCTTCATGGAGCGCTATGCGCCCTCCGCCAAGGACCTCGCCTCGCGCGACGTCGTCTCCCGCGCCATGACCATCGAGATCCGCGAGGGCCGCGGCGTCGGCAAGAACAAGGACCACATCTTCCTGCACCTCGATCACCTCGATCCCAAGGTGCTGCACCAGCGCCTGCCGGGCATCTCGGAATCGGCCAAGATCTTCGCCAATGTCGACGTCACCCGCCAGCCGATCCCGATCGTGCCGACCACGCACTACAACATGGGCGGCATCCCGACCAACTTCCACGCCGAGGTGGTGACCAAGAAGAACGGCGACGACAACGCCGTCGTCCCCGGCCTGATGGCGGTTGGCGAAGCGGCCTGCGTCTCGGTCCATGGCGCCAATCGCCTCGGCTCCAACTCGCTGATCGACCTCGTGGTGTTCGGCCGCGCCGCGGCGCTGCGCTGCGCCGAGAAATTGACCCCCAACGCCGCGCAGCCGGACCTGCCGGCGAACTCGGCCGACCTCGCGCTCGGCCGGCTCGATCACTTCCGCCATGCCGCCGGCGGCACCCCGACCGCCAGGCTGCGCGCCAACATGCAGAAGGTGATGCAGAACAACTGCGCCGTGTTCCGCACCGGCGACGTGCTGATCGAGGGCCAGGACCTGATCCACAAGGTGCATGGCGGCATCTCCGACATCGGCGTCAGCGACCGTTCGCTGGTGTGGAATTCCGACCTGGTCGAGACGCTGGAGTTCGACAACCTGATCGCCCAGGCGGTGGTGACCATGGACTCGGCCGCCAACCGCACCGAGAGCCGCGGCGCCCACGCCCGTGAGGACTATTCGGCGCGCGACGACGTCAACTGGATGAAGCACACGCTGGCCTGGTTCGACCCGCACGGCACCACCACCATCGACTACCGCCCCGTCCATAGCTACACGATGACCAACGACGTTCAGTACATCCCACCGAAGGCCCGGGTGTACTGATCAAGACCACCGTCGACCATCGTCCTCCCCGTTTCCCAGAAGGCTAGAAGCTCATGGTTGAATTCTCACTGCCGAAGAACTCCAGGATCACGGGCGGCAAGACCTGGCCGAAGCCGGAGACCAAGGGCGAGTTGCGGGAATACCAGATCTATCGCTGGAATCCGGACGACGGCCAGAATCCGCGGGTCGACACCTACTACGTCGACACCAGCGACTGCGGCCCGATGGTGCTGGACGGCCTGATCTGGATCAAGAACAACATCGACCCGACGCTGACCTTCCGCCGCTCCTGTCGCGAGGGCGTCTGCGGGTCCTGCGCCATGAACATCGACGGCCAGAACACGCTGGCCTGCACCAAGTCGATGCACGACGTCGACGCCGGCGCGGTCAAGGTCAGCCCGCTGCCCCACCAGCCGGTGGTCAAGGACCTGGTGCCCGACCTCACCAACTTCTACGCCCAGTACGCCTCGATCGAGCCGTGGCTGCACACCACCAGCGCCACCCCGCAGAAGGAATGGCGGCAGTCGCAGGCCGACCGCGCCAAGCTCGACGGGCTCTACGAGTGCATCCTGTGCGCCTGCTGCTCGACCTCGTGCCCGAGCTACTGGTGGAACAGCGACCGCTATCTCGGCCCGGCCGCGCTGCTGCAGGCCAGCCGCTGGGTCAAGGATTCCCGCGACGAGGCCACCGGCGAGCGCCTCGACAATCTCGAGGATCCGTTCCGCCTCTACCGCTGCCACACCATCATGAACTGCGCCAAGGCCTGCCCGAAGGGCCTCAATCCGGCAGAAGCCATCGCCGACCTCAAGCTCAAGATGGTCGAGCGGCAGGTGTAGAGCCGGGCGCAACGGCGAAAATCGCCGGACAACACAAAGGGCCGTCGCAGTTGTGACGGCCCTTTTGCTTTTGCAGGGCATTCGCCCCATCACCTTCGTCATTGCCGGGCTCGACCGGCAATCCACTCTCTCTTCTCGGCAACCGCCGACCCGCGGGTCAAGCCCTAGGACATTCACACATCTCGTAGTGGTCCCGAAGATCTAGTCGGGGAGCTTCGGTTTTGGGCAGTGACCAGTTCCCTCCCCCCTTGTGGGGGAGGGAGCACTCAACACATCGTCTCCTCTCGGGCGAATCGAGATGTGTGAATCCAGTAGGGTCAAGCCCGCGGGTGACGACCCGTTGAGGCGGAACGTCCGCCGGCTGAACGTCAATTCGACGCCCGGGCGAATGCCGGATACTTCAGCTTGCCCTCGGCGATTCGCGCCGGCCACAGCGTCACCTGCTTGCCGTCCTGCCACTGGAACACGAGGCCGTTGATGGCGTCGGGGCCGTAGATCAGGCCGTGGGTGAACTGGTCGGAGCGGCCGTAGAACTTCACGCGCCCGACGACGCCCTCATAATCGGTCTTCTCGAGCTCGGCGACCATCTTGTCCGGATCGGTGGAGCCCGCGCGCCGGATGGCGGCGGCGATGATGTAGACGTCGTCATAGGCGGTGTAGCCGGTGTAGGCCGGCGCGGTTCCGAACCGCGCCTGGTAGGCCGCGGCGAACGGCTTGGTCTTCGGCGTCACCGCGGTGGTGGCGGTGGCGAAGGCGAGCGACGGCACGCCGTCGGCGGCGCCGTTGGTGTCCTGCCAGAAGGTCGGGCTGACCGCCTGGGCGCTGATGCCGAACATCGGGACCGGCACCTGCTGGTTCTTCCACTGCACGGTGGGCTGCACGCCGACATGGGAGATCCCGGTGACGATGACATCGGGCTTCACGCCCTCGATCTTGTTGAAGATCGGCGTGAAGTCGGTGGTGTCGGGCGAGAAGCGGATGTGGTCGAGCACCTGAAGCCCGGCCTTGGGCAGGCAGGCTTCGTAGCCGGCGTCGAGCGGCCGGGTCCAGGCAGCGTCCTCGCTCATGATCACCGCGGTCTTCATCTTCAGGCCGTCGACCAGCAGATCCCTGGCGGCGTCGCAGACCGCCTGCGCCTGCGCCGCCGAGGTCAGGAAGCCGTGGAAGGTGTACTTGTTCTTGTCGTAGTCGTCGTGGATCGGCCGCGTGATCTCGTTGCTGGCGGCGCCCGGCGTGATCAGCGGCACGTGCAGCCGCGCCGCCCACGGCTCCAGCGCCAGCACCACCTCGCTGATGTAGCTCGCGATCACCGCGCTCACCTTGTCTTCCGACACCGCGCGCTGGAACGCGCGCACCGCGTCGGCCGAGGAGCTCTTGTCGTCGTAGGTGACGATCTCGATCTTGCGGCCACCGACGCCGCCCTTGGCGTTGATCTCGTCGGCGGCGATCTGGGCGCCGCCCGGCGTCGCCGCGCCCGCGATCGCCTGAACCTCGGCGATGACCCCGATCTTGATGGGATCGTTCGACTGGGCGAGGGCCGGCGCGGCGGCAAGGATGGTGGCAAGGATGGCGGCGAAAATGGCAGCGAAGCGGCCGCGCTCAAGCGCTGGACGGCTCGGTCTCATGGACGACTCCTCCCGTTTGCTTCTGTTGTTATTGGTCGTTGTTGGGCATGGCCCGCCCTGCCGGCAGCTCTTCTCGCTTTCGAAAATCTCATCACAGTTGCGCCCGGGAGGCAAACGCGCGTCGCGATGTCGCATGCCGCGGCGCAGCGAGAATGGCTTTCCGCGGTTCCGCGGAACCTGGCGTTTCGCTTGACAACGGAACGTCGACGCCGGCCGTCGATTGCTCTCCACCTTCGTCAATCCAGGGAGCCGGTCATGACCACGTCCCCAGCCAATTCGAACGGCGACGCCGCGCACGCCTGGGAGCTGATGCGCAGGATCGGCGTCGCCATGCTGGTGACGCGCGACGGCGAGGCGCTACGCGCGCGCCCGATGTGGGCGCATCTCGCGCCCGACGAGAACCGCATCTACCTTCTCGCCGACGCGCGTCGGCACAAGGACGACGAGATCGCGCGCGCTCCCGACATCAACCTGGCCTTCGCCGATGCCAGCAAACAGAACTACGTTTCGCTGACCGGCCATGCCGAAGTCTCCAACGACCGCGACAGGATCAGCGCCCTGTTCTCGACCGCGGCCAAGGCGTGGTGGACGAGCCCCGATGATCCCAACATTCGCGTGCTGAAGATCACCCCCCGCGATGCCGAGTTCTGGGACGCCTCGGGAACGCTGGTGAGCTCCATCAAGATGGCAGCGGCGGCCGTCACCGGCGCGCGGCCGAACCTCGGCGACCACCGCAAGGTCTCGTTGTGACGGCGACCGCTTCGCCGGGTGAACCGGTCCGCGAGCCACCGGGCGTGCCGCCGCCCACCCCCGGCCGGCCGCAGGAGCCACCGCTCGAGCAGCCGCCGGCTGGCCCGCGTCCGGAAATTCCACCGGTGATCGACGATCCGGCGGAGCCGGACCAGCCCGAGGAGTTTCCGCCGCCGCAACCCGACGTGGTGCCGACGCCGCAGTCACCGCCCATGGCGGAACGCGGCGGCTTGGCCCACGTGACGCTCTCACTTGCCCCACGAACCGGCGCGCAGGCCGACAGGATCGGTGAACCCACGCTGAACATGGCGCGCCAGACACGTTGTCGCAGGTGAAATAAAGTTCCCGCCGCGCTGCGCGGCTGCCACAATGCGAACGATTCGGTTTTGTGATGATTGCAGGGCCGGCTCCGCTCCGGCTGTTTGAACGACTTCCGCCAATTTCCCGGGATAGACCTCCACATGATCCAACGACGTCTCGCTTTGCTCGCCACCACGGCGTTCGCCCTGGTGCCAGCCGCATCAGCCCTCGTCGCGCTGCCCCACTCCGCCTCGGCGCAGGCCGCGCCGATGGTCGTGGCGCAGGCGCAAACCCCGCCGGAGGGCGAGAAGAAGCACGAAGGTCCTCCGGGCAAGGAAGCGCCGCCGAAAACCCCGCCAAAGCCAACGCCGCCCCCGCCGCCGGCTGCTCATCCGCCGGCCCCGCCGCCGCCGCCGCATGCCGAGCCGCCGAAGGCCCCGCCTCCGCCGCCGGCTGCACACCCGCCTGCCCCACCTCCGCCGCCGCACGCCGAACCACCGCACGTGCCGCCGCCACCCGCCGCACATCCCCCGGCCCCGCCAGCTCCGCCGGCGGCACCGCCTCCCCATGCTCCGCCGCCAGCGCCCGGCGCGGCTCCGACCGTTCAGCCCCAGGTCCACCCCGGCGCTCCGCCGGCAGCGCCCGAACCGCATGCGTCGCCATCGGCACCGCCACCCCCGCCCCACGGCGGACCTGCGCCGCAAGCACCGGGAACGCCGCCCACGGCCATGCAGCAGCGCCCGGGCACCCAGCCCGCGACGACGGCGCCCAACGCTGCCCCGGCCGCACCGGGAACTCCCGGCGCCAATCCGGCCGCAACCGGTCCTCGCACCGAGCGTCGCGGGCCGCCGCCCGGCCTGCCGGCGGGCACACCGGCGTCGCAACCCGCCCCTCGCGTGGCCGCGCCGCTGCCGTCACTGCCGCCGCCCGCGGCAACCCCGTTGCCGGCCGGCGTCCGGCCCGGCGGCGGCAACATGCAGGACATCCGCGCCCAGCGTCAGCAGACGGTGGAAGGCGGGCGGACCATCATCCGTGAGCAGGACCGCGTCATCGTGGTCGACCCGAGCGGGCAGTCCTTCATCCGCCACGACGAGGACGATCGCTTCCGCTACGGCGCCCGCAATGTCCAGGTGCTGCGCGAAGGCGCCGACACCCGCACCGTCATGGTGCGTCCCGACGGCGTCGAGATCATCACCGTCACCGGACCCGACGGCGGACTGCTGCGCCGCATCCGTCGCGGCCCGGACGGCCGCGAGGTCATCATCATCGACAACAGCTACCGCGATCCGCTGGCGGTCGGCGGCTTCTACATCGACCTGCCGCCGCCGGTGCTGCGGATTCCGCCGGACCGCTACATCGTCGAGGCCGACGTGGCGCCGCCCGAGCTGATCTACGACACGCTGATGGCGCCGCCAGTGGAGCGGCTCGATCGCCGCTTCTCGCTTGACGAGATCCGCTACAGCCCGGCGGTGCGCCAGCGCATGCCGAGCATCGATCTCGACACCATCACCTTCGACGTCGGATCGGCCGACATCTCGCCGGATCAGGCGGCGAAGCTGCAGGTGATCGCGGACGGGCTCAACCGCGCCATCTCGCGCAACCCGCGCGAGGTGTTCCTGATCGAGGGTCACACCGACGCCACCGGCAACGACGTCGACAACCTGTCGCTGTCGGACCGCCGCGCGGAATCCACCGCCAGCCTGCTGACGCAGCAGTTCCAGGTGCCGGCGGAAAACCTGACGACGCAGGGCTATGGCGACCAGTACCTCAAGATCCCGACCGACGGGCCGGAGCGCCGCAACCGGCGCGTCACCATCCGGCGCATCACCCCGCTGTTGACCGGGGACGCCGGGCCGCCGCGCTGAGCACGAGCGGAAGGGCATCCGAGACGGATCCGGCCGGGACACTGTCCCGGCCGTTTTTTTGTGCATCGGCTGGCCCGAAAATCAGCGCCAGTTCATGCCCTGCACGCAGGGCACTTATTCGTCGGCCCTTGCGACTTGATCGCAGCGCGGGATCCCAACACATGTCGACGATTGCGGTTGCCACGACGTCGTGCGGGGGGACTGCGCCGTTTGTTTCCGGAATGGGTACCGATGACCGCGATCACCACCGCCGACTTCTCGCCGCACCATCAGGAGGGCATCTCGCCACGCCTGACCTTCCTGCTGGCGCTGACCTGCGGCCTGGTGGTCGCCAACCTCTATTACGCCCAGCCGCTGATCGGCCCGATCAGCGAAGCGCTCGGCCTGCCGCTCGACGTCGCCGGACTGATCGTGACCATGACCCAGATCGGCTACGTGCTGGGCCTGCTGCTGATCGTGCCGCTCGCCGACCTGGTCGAGAACCGGCGGCTGATCTGCGTCGTGATCGGGATCGGCGCGGTGGCCCTGCTCGGCGCCGCGCTGTCGAGCAGGCCGCTGCCGTTCCTCGCCGCGGCGCTGGTGATCGGCATCGGCTCGGTGTCGGTGCAGATCGTGGTGCCGTTCGCGGCGCATCTGGCGCCCGAGGCGAGCCGCGGGCGGGTGGTGGGCAACGTCACCACCGGGCTATTGCTCGGCATCATGCTGGCGCGGCCGGTGGCAAGCTTCGTCACCGCGGCGGCGTCATGGCACACCATCTTCTTCTGCTCGACCGGCGTGATGGTGGTGCTGGCGCTGGTGCTGAGCCAGGTGCTGCCGCGGCGGGTGCCGGCGGCGCGGCTCGGCTACGGCGCGCTGCTGCGCTCGATGCTGCACCTGGCACGCACCACGCCGGTGCTGCGGCGGCGCGCCGCCTACCAGGCCGCGCTGTTCGCCGCCTTCAGCCTGTTCTGGACGGTGACGCCGCTGCTGCTGGCGGGACCGGCGTTCGGCCTGTCCCAGCGCGGCATCGCGCTGTTCGCGTTGGCCGGCGTCGCCGGCGCGGTGGCCGCGCCGATCGCCGGCCGCCTCGCCGACCGCGGTCACAGCCGCTTCGCCACGGCGAGCGCGATGCTGATCGTGGCCGCGTCGTTCCTGATCAGCCATGTCGGCGCCGCCGGCTCGCCGCTGGCGCTGGCGGCACTGGTGATCGCCGGCATCGTGCTCGATTTCGGCGTGCAGGCCAATCTCGTGGTCGGCTTCCGCGCCATCTTCGCGCTGGCGCCGGAAGCGCGCGGCCGCCTCAACGGGCTCTATCTCGCCTCGTTCTTCGCCGCCGGCGCCGCGGGCTCCGCGATCGGCGGCTGGGCCTTCGTCCGCGGCGGCTGGCCGCTCGCATCCTGGATCGGCTTCGCGCTGCCGGTCGCGGCGCTGGTGTATTTCGTCACCGAGTGAGAGCAATTGCCAGCGCAGTCATGGTGCGCCGCCGGCTTCAGCCCTAGGGCACTTTCCGTTTGAATTGACTCGTCATGCCCGGCCAGCGCGATCCGTCTTCGACGGATCGCTAGGACCAAGGTCTGCCGGGCATCCACGACTTCACGGAACTTCAACTAGGAAGACGTGGATGGCCGGGACAAGCCCGGCCATGACGAAGGATGGGTCAACTGACCTGGAAGCCGCACTAGTCGCTTTCCAGCCTGAGGATGGGAGAACCCTCCCCAACCCATATCAGGCCCGTCCTTGCATAGATGTGCAGCTTGGCGCGGGTGTCGGTGATGTCGAGGTTGCGCATGGTGAGCTGGCCGATGCGGTCCGCGGGCGTGAAGGCCGCGTCCTCCACCTTCTCCATGCTCAGCCGCTCCGGATGGTAGGTGAGGTTGGGACTCTCGGTGTTGAGGATCGAATAGTCGTTGCCGCGGCGCAATTCGAGCGTCACTTCGCCGGTGACGGCGCGCGCCACCCAGCGCTGGGCGGTTTCCCGCAGCATCAGGGCCTGCGAATCGAACCACCGGCCCTGATAGAGCAGCCGGCCGAGGGGGAGGCCGCTGATCCGGTATTGCTCGATGGTGTCCTGGTTGTGGATGCCGCTGATCAGGCGTTCGTAGGCGATGTGCAGCAGCGCCATGCCGGGCGCTTCGTAGATGCCGCGGCTCTTGGCCTCGATGATCCGGTTCTCGATATGGTCGCTCATGCCGAGGCCGTGCCGGCCGCCGATGGCGTTGGCCTCGAGGAACAGCGCGACCGCGTCGGTGAAGGTCTTGCCGTCCAGCGCGACGGGCTGCCCCTCCTCGAAGCGCACCGTGACCTTCTCGGCCTTGACGGCGCAATCGTCGCGCCAGAACGGCACGCCCATGATCGGACTGACGATGTTGATGCCGGTGTCGAGGCTCTCGAGATCCTTGGCCTCGTGGGTTGCGCCGAGGATGTTGCTGTCGGTCGAATAGGCCTTCTCGGCGCTCATCTTGTAGTTGAAGCCGTTGGCGGTGAGGAACGCCGACATCTCGGCGCGGCCGCCCAGTTCGTCGATGAACTGCTGGTCGAGCCAGGGCTTGTAGATCTTCAGGCCCGGATTGGTCAGAAGGCCGTAGCGATAGAACCGCTCGATATCATTGCCCTTGAAGGTCGAGCCATCGCCCCAGACGTTGACCCCGTCCTCCTTCATGGCGGATACCAGCATGGTGCCGGTGACGGCGCGGCCGAGCGGTGTGGTGTTGAAGTAGGTGGTGCCGCCGGTCGAGATGTGGAAGGCGCCGGACTGGATGGCGGCGATGCCTTCATGGACCAGTTGCGTGCGGCAATCCACCAGCCGGGCGATCTCGGCGCCGAAATCCAGCGCCTTGCGCGGAATCTCGTCGTAGTCGGCCTCGTCAGGCTGTCCGAGGTTCGCGGTATAGGCACAGACGCGGGCACCCTTTTGCTTCATCCACAACAGCGCCGCGCTGGTGTCGAGACCGCCGGAGAATGCGATGCCGACCTTCTCCCCTTTGGGCAGGCCTTTCAGAATCGTGCTCATGGAGCTTCCCATCGTCCAAAGTGCTGATGTCGTTTGCGACCGTACCCGCGGCTCGCGCCTAGGACGTAGACCCTGTCTTGCGTCCGAACAGGCGCTGGAGCAGCCGGTAGCCCGGCAGCGCCAGCCGCGTCAATGCCGCATCGATCGCGGCGTCGGTCAGCCGTGTCGCTGGCCAGCGGTAGATCAGTGCGTAAGCCAGCCAGATCACCAGAAAGGCCACCAGCCCCGAGGCCAGCACGTCGGTGAGGAAGTGGCCGCCGAACGCCATCCTCAAGGCCCCGGTGGCGAGCCCGAAGGCGGTGGCGGCGAGGTAGGCGACCGGCCGCAAGGCGGGCGGCGCCAGTGCGGCAGGCGCATAGGTCCAGAATGCGGTCACTCCCTCGCCGGAGAAGAACGAGCAGTTTTTCGGGCAATCGCCGGTCGGATCGTACCACGGCTTGAACGGCCACGGCCCGCCGAATTCGGTGACCATCACCGGCCGCGGCCGGCCCCAGTGGCTCTTGAAGGCGAGGTTCGAGAGCACACCCGCGGTCAGCGTGATGGTCAGGAGCAGGAACAGCACCGTGCGGCCCGGCACCATCAGGGGCCTCAGCGGCCGGATGAACTTCACCACCACGGCGACGATCGACGGCGCCGCGAAGGCCCAGGCGATCCACATCGCGGCGTCGCGGGCGAACGCCGCCGCGGGGCCGAGCCTGAGCGGAAAGTCCTTGGCCATCGGGTCGAAGAACCAGCCGGCGACCACCAGATCGAGCCGCGGATAGAGCCCGAACACGATGGCGAAGGCCGCGGCGAGCCCGAGCGCGACGAACAGACCGGTCCGGTTCATCAGCGCGGGGCCATGCGTGGCGGTGTTGGCGGCGGCCGCCGCCAGCGGCCGGCGCTGCGGCCGGCGACGAACCAGTAGACGAAGCCGGCGACGATGCCGGCGCCGGTCATCACCTCGAGTTCGCGGTGGACGATGCCGTGGAAGGTGAAGGTGCCGGGGTCGAACGGCACGATGCTGAGATAGCAGGCGGCGCCGACCAGGGCCCCGCCCACGGCGTAGAACACCAGGCTGCGCACGGCGAAGGCCTCGGTGATCAGCGCCATGATCATGGCCGGCAGCAGCGCGAAACCGCTGACGAAGATGAAGCCGAAGGCGACGATGACCGAGCGGGTCTGCTCGTCGATATCGAGATCGATGTCGGTGAACTGCGGAAACACCACCGCGCTGACCACCACCGCGGCGGCGGCGAGGCTCGCGCAGGCGAAGCCGAACAGGATGACGAGGATGCGGACCACGAGCGCCATCGAACCCGCCGGCTCAGTCGGTCATCGCCATGGCGCGCAGCGCCTGCCGCTCGCGCGCCGTGAGCTTCTCGGTCTCGGACTTGAGTTGCCCGCAGGCCGCCAGGATGTCGCGGCCGCGCGGCGTGCGCACCGGCGACGAATAGCCGGCGTTGAAGACGTATTCCGAGAACTTCTCGATCTGGTCCCAGTCGGAGCACTCGTAAGCCGACCCCGGCCAGGGATTGAACGGGATCAGGTTGATCTTGGCCGGGATCCCCTTCAGGAGCTTGACCAGGCGCCGCGCGTCGTCGAGCGAATCGTTGACGTCCTTGAGCATCACGTATTCGAAGGTGATGCGGCGCGCGTTGGAGACGCCGGGATAGTTGCGGCAGGCCTCGAGCAGCTCGGCGATGGGATATTTGCGATTGAGCGGCACCAGCTCGTCGCGCAGTTCGTCGCGCACCGCGTGCAGCGAGATCGCCAGCATGACGCCGATCTCGTCGCCGGTGCGGGCGATGTTCGGCACCACGCCCGA
The DNA here is from genome assembly GCA_031291445.1 of Xanthobacteraceae bacterium. GTDB lineage: Bacteria > Pseudomonadota > Alphaproteobacteria > Rhizobiales > Xanthobacteraceae > Bradyrhizobium_A. The sequence goes on from JARLJA010000034.1 coordinate 11,752, forward strand.
GGTCGACAGCGTGATGCGCCGGCGCGAGATGCCGATGCCCTCGTTGTCGGACACGATCAGCAGCGCGTCGCGCACCGCCTCGAAATTGTAGAGCGGCTCGCCCATCCCCATCATCACGATGTTGGTGATGAGGCGGTTGCCGTTGGGGGTCTCGCGGTCGACCCAGTCGTTGAGACGGTCGCGCGCGATCATCACCTGGCCGACGATCTCGCCGGCGGTGAGGTTGCGCACCAGCCGCTGGGTGCCGGTGTGGCAGAACGAACAGTTCAGCGTGCAGCCGACCTGGGACGACACGCACAGCGTGCCGCGGTCGGTCTCGGGAATGTAGACGCACTCCACTTCGTGCGGCCGGCCTGCGCTCTCGCCGGGCAGCCGCAGCAGCCACTTGCGGGTGCCGTCGCTGGAGACCTGCTCGGCGACGATCTCGGGGCGCGCCAGGGTGAAATGGCGGTCGAGCTCGGCGCGCATCTCCTTGGACACGTTCGACATCTCGTCGAAACCCTGGGCGCCGCGGACATAGAGCCAGTGCCACAGCTGCTGGGCCCGCATCCGGCGCTGCTGGGGGGCGACGCCGATGCCGCCGAGCAGCTCCATCAGCTGGTCGCGCGACAGCCCGACCAGCGACGGCTTGGCCGGCGGAACATAGGTTTCGAGCGCGGTCTTTTCGAGCACGACGCCCGCGCGCGGACCCTGGTCGCTGGTCACGGTCTGCGGGGATCGCTCGGTCATGGGGTCACGGTTCCGTCTCGGTTGGGTTGGCCGCCCGTACGCGGCCTCGGCCAGGGGCGGCGCCCGCCGCTTCGCTTTAGCCGGAAACACCCGCTTCAGATAGCGGTTTTCGGCGAACCTGCAACCGTCGCGGCGCAACACTCCGCGCCCCTCCCGCGAATCGCCGCCGCCGCCCAGCCTCTTGATTCAACGCGATCTTTCCGGAGTCCCCCCGCTAGCGGGGGCAGTCGCGACCCAGCCGGTCGAGCGCCTGGGCGAGCCCCTTGAGCGAGAACGTATCGGTGGTCTCGGTGCCCTTGGCGGAGGTCGACTTGACGGTGGCGTCGCCGCTCTTGCGCAGCGCCTCCACCAGGCGTTCCTCCTCGGCGGCATTCTTGATCCACAGCCCGTCGCCCTGAGCATACATCGCGAAGCGCGCGCCGCCGACCTCCAGCGTCGAATCGGAGCCCGGCTTGATCTGGTAGCCGATCATCACCGAGACCTCGTTGACGACCTTTTCCGCCGGGCGGGTCGAGATGAAGACGTAGGAGGGATCGCGCGGGCGATTGGGCGGATTGGTCTTCGACGACGCCGGCTTGGCGAGCGCGAAACAGACCTTCTTGCCATTCGGCGATGCGGTATAGGCGCCCCAGGTGCCGAACTGGCCGACCAGCGTCGCCCCGTTGGCAACGCCCGCGTCGGGCTTGGCCGCCGTGGTCGGCTCCTTCGGCTTCGCTGTCAGGGCCAGCGCCGGGGCCGCGGCGAGCAGCGCCGCCGCCATCGCGGCCGCCGCCGCTCCACGCCGCGCGCTTGGCCGCACGGAAGGTCGGACGCAGGTCATCGAGCCTCGCTTTCACTGTCGCATGGTGCGGACGGCCCCCCGTCGTCCGGCAGCACATGCGGTTGCGGAATCAGCTGAATCAGCTGTTTGAAATAGCCGGGAACGGCGACATTGGGAAGCAAGTTGGGCCGCTCCGTGGCCTGCGCGCGCGGCCGGTATCCATCCGAGACGGATTGTCGGTCGGCCGCAAATCCGCCATGAAGGCGAACGTTCAACGCCAGTCATCAGGTGCCCTGCCATGAAAGCCATTCTGTGTTCGCAATATTGCGGCCCCGACGATCTCGTTCTCGCTGAGGTTCCCGATCCGGTGGCGGCACCGGGTGAAATCGTGATCGCGATCAAGGCGGCGGCGCTGAATTTCTTCGACCTGCTGATGATCCAGGGCAAGTACCAGATCAAGCCGCCGTTTCCGTTCTCGCCGGCGGCGGAGGTCGCGGGCGTGGTCGAGAGCGTCGGCGCCGGCGTCACCGAGTTCAAGGCCGGCGACCGCGTGGTGGCGTCGTGCGGTCACAACGGCGCCCGCGAGAAGGTCGCGGTGCCGGCGCTGCAGGCGGTGAAGATTCCCGACAACCTCGACGACGATCGCGCCGCCGGCATCATCATCACCTACGGCACCGCGCTGCATGCGCTGGAAGACCGCGCCCAGCCGAAGCCGGGCGAGACGCTCGCCGTGCTCGGCGCCGCCGGCGGCACCGGCGTCGCCGCCTGCGAACTCGGCCGCCTGATGGGGCTCAAGGTCATCGCCTGCGCCTCGTCCGAGGAGAAGCTCGCCTTCGCGCGCGCCCACGGCGCCGAGATCGGCCTCAACTACGCCACCGAGGACCTCAAGGAGGGCCTGAAACGGCTGACCGGTGGCAAGGGCGTCGACATCGTGTTCGATCCGGTCGGCGGTTCGCTGGCGGAAGCCGCCATCCGCTCCATGGCCTGGGAAGGCCGCTTCCTGGTGATCGGCTTCGCCGCCGGCGAGATCCCGAAGATTCCGCTCAACCTCGCGCTGCTCAAGGGCTGCGACATCCGCGGCGTGTTCTGGGGCGCGTGGACCAAGCTGCATCCGGAGCGCAACCGCGCCAACCTGCAGAAGCTGGTGCAGTGGGCCGCCGAGGGCAAGATCTCGTCGCACGTCGACCGGGTGTTCCCGCTGGCGCAGACCGCCGAGGCGCTGAAGGTGCTGGCCGGCCGCCAGGCCATGGGCAAGGTGATCCTGCATCCGTGAATGCAGAGAAGATCGTAATCTCGTCGTTCCGGGGCGGCGCGCAGCGCCGAGCCCGGAACCCATATCCACGAACGCTAGATGCAGCGACGGACATTCATCACGCGGTCGAGCGCTTGTGGCGTCGGTACGCGCAAGCAGATAGGATTGTGGCCGTTCCTGCCACAGGGGTTATGGATCCCGGGCTCGGCGCTACGCGCCGCCCCGGGATGACGGCCTATAGCACCGACTGCCCCTCACCCCGCAGCCGCGCCAGCGCGGCCGAGGCCGCGGCGCGGTGATCGGGCCGGACGTGGCTCGACACCAGCTTGATGGCGGTGGCGAGGATCGCGGCGTCGTCGGTGAAGCCGAGCACCGGCAGCATGTCCGGAATGGCGTCGAACGGCAGGATGAAATAGGCCAGCGCGCCGATCAGCGCGGCCTGGACGTGGCGCGGGGTGTGCCGGTCGAAGGCGCAGTAATAGGCCGCGAGCAGATCCGCGGCGAACGGCAGCGACGCTGCGACCTTCTTGACCTTGGGCCAGAACTCCCGGCGCACCCGCGCCTGTTCGCGGGCGAGGCCCTCGTCATCGCGGGGCGCTTCATCGCGGGCGGCGTGTTCCGCCTGCCCGAAACCCGCCTCGGCACGCGCCTGTTCGGACGCCATGGTGATCTCCTTCGTCAGCGCATCAGGTAGGAAGCGCCGGACAGCGCCGCAAGGAAGCCCGTAGCCTCCGGCCGACGCGGCTGGTCTATTTGGCCGCCGCGGCGAGTGCATCCATCCGCTTCGCCAGCGTGATGTCGCGCGCGGTCACGCCGCCGGCGTCGTGGGTCGAAAGTACCACCTCGACCGTGCGGTAGACGTTGCGCCACTCCGGATGGTGGTCGAGCTTTTCGGCCGCCAGCGCCACCCGGGTCATGAAGCCGAAGGCTTCGTTGAAATCGGCGAACGTGAAGCTGCGGGCGATGGCGTCCCGCCCAGTGACCTCGGACCACGCCGGAAGGGAGGCCAGGGCCGCCGCACGGGCCGCGCCGGAAAGGCGTTCAGACATCGGAACCTCCTGTATTTTCAGCGCATTGTCCGGCTGCAGGGCGCGCGGGCGCCGAAACGCCCGGCGCGCCCGGAGCTATGGTGCCACCCCGCCCCCGGCGCGTCGACCGCCTTACAATCGCCCGCTAACCATGGCGTTGCAGGCCATGCCCGCGGGCCGGCGAATTTGCTATATTGTCTGAACTCCGAGGGGGCCGATGAAACTCGATCTGCAGCAGCTGTTCACGCGTTCGCTGGCCTCGGAAGTGCCGGCGGAGACCGTGGCTGCGCGGCCCAAGCGCGCCGCGCGCGGCGGCGGGATCTTCATGCTGCTCGGCGCCGCGCTGGCGGCGGTGCTGGTGGTGGTGGGCACGATCTACGTGCTGCTGCAGCCGGTGACGCTGCGGATCGCGGTCGGACCGGCCAACAGCGACGACGTCAAGGTGATCCAGGCCCTGTCCCACGCCTTCTCGCGCGAGCGCGGCTACGTCCGCCTGCGCACCGTGGTGACCGACGGCGCCACGGCGAGCGCCGCCGCGCTGGCCAGCAAGAGCGTCGACCTCGCCGTCATCCGCGGCGATCTCGAGGTGCCGAAGGACGCTGCCAGCATCGCGGTGCTGCGGAAGAACCTGGTGGTGCTGTGGGTGCCGCCGCCGCCCAAAGGCAAGAAGAAGAGCAAGATCGCCACGATCCAGAATCTCGTCGGCCATCGCGTCGGCGTGGTCGGCCGCACCGAGGCCAACGTCAAGCTGCTCCAGATCATCCTGCGGCAATACGGCATCGATCCGGCCAAGGTGCAGATCGTGCAGTTCCCGGTCAACGAAATCGCCGATGCCGTCCGCGCCCAGAAGGCCGACGCGTACCTGACGGCGGGTCCGCTCAACAGCAGGATCACCAGCGAGGCGCTGAACGCCGGCATGCGCGAGGGCGCCGAGCCGACCTTCCTCGCCATCGACGCCGCCGACGCCATCGCCCAGAATTTCCCGGCCTACGAGTCCACCGAGATCAGCGCCGGCTCGCTCGGCGGCGTGCCGCCGCGGCCCGACGACGACGTCAAGACCATCAGCTTCTCCCACCACATCGTGGGGCTGAAGACGTTGTCGGACGCCACCGCCGCGGCACTGACGCGGCAGATCTTCTCGGTCCGCCAGAGCGTCATCGCCGAGACGCCGGCGGCCCAGAAGATCGAGCCGCCCGACACCGCCAAGGACGCCGACATCCCGGCGCATGCGGGGTCCGCGGCCTATGTCGACGGCGAGGAGAAGACCTTCCTCGACCGCTACAGCGACTACATCTGGTGGGGCATTCTCGGGCTGTCGGCGATGGGCTCCGCCGGCGCGTGGTTCGCCAGTTATCTCAAGCGCGACGAGCGCCAGAACAACGCCACGCTGCGCAACCGGCTGCTCGACATGCTGGCCCAGGCGCGCCGCGCCGATTCGCACGAGGATCTCGACGCCATGCAGGCCGAGGCCGACGGCATCCTGCGGGATACGCTGCACTGTTTCGAGGATGGCGCCATCGACGAGGGCGCGCTGACCGCCTTCAACGTCGCGCTGGAGCAGTTCCACGCCGCGATCGCCGATCGCCGCAGCATGCTGATGGCGATGCCGTCCCGGCCCACGGTTCAGCCCGCGCCCGAACGCCCGGCCGTGGCGGCCGGCGTCATCAGGGTTTCATGATACGCGCTCTCCTTCTGTCGGCGCCGCCTCACCCGATGCCTCGATAATCCGCGCCACGGAACGTTCGTCATGCCCATTCGCCTGCCCCCACTGTCCCGCCGCCGCTTCCTCGCCACCACCGCCGGGGCCGGTGTGGCGTCGGCGTTCGGGTCGCTCGCCGCGCCGTATCTCAGCCGCGCCGCCGACCGTCCGCTGGTCACCCATGGCGTGCAGTCCGGCGACGTGACGCGCGACTCCGGCATGGTCTGGGCCCGCGCCGACCGTCCGGCGCAGCTCCTGGTCGAGGTCGCGACCACCGAATCGTTTGCCGACGCCCGCGCGCTGCCGCCGATCGACGCGCTGCCCGAGAGCGACTTCACCGCCAAGCTCCTGATCGACGACCTGCCGTCGGACCAGACCATCTTCTATCGCGCCCGCTTCCGCGACCTCGCCCATGTCGACGTCGAGGGCGAGCCCGTGGTCGGCCGCTTTCGCACCGCGCCCGCCGGCCGCCGCGACGTCTCCTTCGTCTGGGGCGGCGACGTCGGCGGCCAGGGCTGGGGCATCAATCCCGACGACGGCGGCATGCGGACCTTCGCCGCCATGCGGGCGCACAACCCCGACCTCTTCATCCATTCCGGCGACACCATCTACGCCGACAGCCCGATGCGCGACGAGGTCCGGCTGCCCGACGGCACGGTGTGGAAGAACCTGCTGGTGCCGGAAAAGACCAGGGTCGCCGAGACGGTGGCGGAGTTTCGCGCCGCCCACAAATACAACCTGCTCGACGACAACCTGCGCGCCTTCAATGCCGAGGTGCCGATCTTCGTGCAGTGGGACGACCACGACGTGCTGAACAACTGGTCGGCGTCGAAGGTGGTCCCGGCGGCCTATGGCGAGCGCAGCGTCGCGCTGCTGGCGGCGCGGGCGTCGCGCGCGTTCCACGAGATGTACCCGCTGCGTGAAAGCCTCACTGAGCCGGGCCGGGTCTACCGCACCATCCATTACGGCCCGCACCTCGACGTGTTCATGCTGGACGAGCGCAGCTATCGCGGCCCCAACGGCGACAACCTGCAGACCAGCTACGGCCCCGACGCCTGGTTTCTGGGGGCGGCGCAGCTGGCCTGGCTGAAGCGCGAACTGCTGGCCTCGCGCGCCACCTGGAAGGTGATCGCCTCCGACATGCCGATCGGCATCGTGGTCTATGACGACTTCGCAAGCCGCAAGGGCTCCGAGGCGGTGGCCCAGGGCGACGGCCCGCCGCGCGGCCGCGAGCTGGAATTCGCCGACCTGTTCCGCTTCATCAAGGCCGCCGGCATCCGCAACACGGTATGGGTGACCGCCGACGTGCACTACACCGCCGCCCACTACTACAACCCGGACAAGGCCCGGTTTCAGGACTTCGAACCGTTCTGGGAATTCGTCTCCGGGCCGCTCAACGCCGGCACCTTCGGCCCCAACCCCATGGACGACACCTTCGGTCCCGAGGTGCGGTTCATCAAGGCGCCCGGCGCCGAGCATCAGAACCTGCCGCCGTCGGCCGGCATGCAGTTCTTCGGCCACGGCAGGATCGACGGCCGCACCGGGCAATTGACCGTCACGCTGCGCGACCGCGCCGACACCGCACTGTGGGCGGTGACGCTCGACCCCAGGTTCGACTGACCCGACACTCCTGCTCCGCGCGGCGCGCTGTCGCTGCCGCGACACCGGCAACCGTGCTAGCCTGCGGGCGTGAGTCCGGTCGCCCTCCACACCTCGTTCGACATCGCCGCCTGGCTGTGCGCCGGCGCTGCCGCGCTGTGGCTGACCCGCGGCCGCGGCATCCGCTTTCCTGCCTCGTCCTTCACGCGGCCCTATCTCGCGGCGCTGGTGCTCGGCGCCGGGCTCGGCGCCGTCCTGTTCGGCACCGCCAACCTCTGGCTGTCGGGGCAACCGGGGCTCGCCCGCTCGATCGAGGGCGCGCTCGCCGGCGGCATCGTGACGATCGAGCTCTACAAATGGGCCAACGGCATCACCGCGCGCACCGGCGCGCGCTTCGCGCTTCCGATCGCGGTCGGACGGCTCGGCTGCTACGCCGCCGGCCTCGACGATTTCACCTACGGCACGCCCACCGCGCTGCCCTGGGGCCACGACTTCGGCGACGGCGTGCCGCGCCACCCGGTGCAGCTCTACGAGAGCGCGGCGATGGCCGGCTTCGCCATCTGGTACGTCCTCGCCGTGATGAAGGGCAATGCCTTCGTCATCCGCAACGGCTTCTACCTGACGCTGGCGTTCTACGGCGCCCAGCGCTTCGTCTGGGAATTCTTCAAGCCCTATCCGCCGCTGGCCGGCGGTTTGACCTTGTTTCATCTGCTGTCGTTCGCCATTCTCGCCTACGCGCTCGCCATGCTGGCGACCGCTCCCGCCACGGAATTCAGCCATGACGGTGCCGTTGCGTAGATCGCGCCCCTACATCTTCTGGGGCCAGACCGAGTCGCTGTGCGAAACCTGCCTGGCGCTGGTCCCCGCCAAGATCCAGATTCTCGGCAACGAAGTCTGGTACGAGAAGCGCTGCCGGGAGCACGGCGTGCAGGCGACGCTGGTCTCCACCGACGCCGCCTACTGGCGGCGCTGCAAGGAATTCATCAAGCCCGGCGACCGGCCGTTGGCGCTGCAGAGCCGGACCCATTTCGGCTGCCCGTTCGACTGCGGGCTGTGTCCCGACCACGAGCAGCATTCCTGCCTCGCCCTGATCGAGATCACCGACCACTGCAACCTGAGCTGCCCGGTCTGCTTCGCCGGTTCCTCGCCTGAGCGGTCCAGCTTCCTGCCGCTCGCAACCGTGGAAAGGATGCTGGACACCCTGGTCGAAAGCGAGGGCGAGCCGGACCTGGTGCAGATTTCCGGCGGCGAGCCGACCCTGCACCCGGAGTTCTTCGCCATCCTGGACGCGGTGCGGGCGCGGCCGATCCGCCACGTCATGATCAACACCAACGGCGTGCGGATCGCGCAGGAGCCCGATTTCGCGGCCCGGCTGGCCGAGAACAGGCGCGGGCTCGAGATCTACCTGCAGTTCGATTCGCTGACCCGCGACGCGCTGGTCGAGCTGCGCGGCGCCGACCTGCGGCGGATCCGCGCCCAGGCGCTGGAGACCCTCGAGCGCCACGGCATCTCCACCACCCTGGTGGTGACGGTGAAGCGCGGCGTCAATGACGACGAGGTCGCCGCCATCGTCGACCACGCGCTGGGCTGGCGCTGCGTCCGCGGCGTCAACTTCCAGCCGGTGCAGGACGCCGGCCGCAACGAGAATTTCGCCAAGGACACCGACCGCGTCACGCTGTCGGAGATCCGACGCAAGGTGGTGGACGGCGGCGTGTTCGGCGAGCACGACATGATCCCGCTGCCGTGCAACCCCGAGAGCATCTCGATCGGCTACGGCCTGCGCAACGGCCGCACCGTGCTGCCGGTGACCGCGATGATTCCGCAGGAGCAACTGCTGGCGGTGATGCCCAACACCATCAGCCCGGAGAAATATCCGGTGCTGCGCGACAGGTTCATCGAGCTGTTCTCGCTGTCGTCGGGCCCGCTCAACACCGGCGAACGGGTAGCCGAGCTCCTGTGCTGCCTGCCGAGCTTCGAGGTGCCGGAAGGACTGAGCTACGAGAACGTGTTTCGCGTCACGGTCGTGCAGTTTCTCGACCGCTTCAATTTCTGCGTCGGCAACGTCAAGCGCTCCTGCATCCATTTCGTCACGCCGCAGGGCCAGATCGTCCCGTTCGACACCTACAACCTGTTCTACCGCGACGGCCGCATCGACGGCATCCGCGCCCGCATGGAGAGGGAGATCGCGCCATGAGCGAGCCGGACCAGGCCCAGCCTCCGCAGACGGCCGAGCCCCGCGGCTGCCTGACCGCCCTGATGTTCCTGACCGGCATCATCCTGCTGCTGCCCGGGCTGTGCTCGCTGGCCGTCATGGTGGCCATGATCGCTGCCGTCTTCCAGGAAGGAAGCAGGGTCCTGACCGATCCCAACGCGCCGCCCATCATCGGGCTGTGGCTGGTGACGTTCGCGATTGCCGCGGCAGGTATCCTGCTGATCCGCCGCGCCGCCCGTCCCCGGCGTTAAGCATCGATCCAAAAAGCCGGAATCGGCGTTCCGGCCCGCCCGGTCGGGACCGAAAAGACCGCCGGCACCCCGTTGTTTTTCCGCGAATTGCGACTATATTGCAGCGCACGCGTGAGAGTGCCCGGTTCGGACAGGACCGGGCACCGCCTTTTTTCGGGCGCTCCGCCGGTTATGCCGCGCCACGGACCGCCCTGGTGGCCAACCACCACACCCGACGCCCGATTGCGTCACACCGCGTTCAACGAGATTTGGAAGAACATACACCCATGAACATGCGCAACGTCGCCATCATCGCCCACGTCGACCACGGCAAGACCACGCTGGTGGACAAGCTGCTGCAGCAGTCCGGAACCTTCCGCGAAAACCAGAAGGTGACCGACCGCGCCATGGACTCCAACGACCTCGAGCGCGAGCGCGGCATCACCATCCTCGCCAAGGCCGCCTCGGTGCAGTGGAAGGACGTCCGCATCAACATCGTCGACACCCCCGGCCACGCCGACTTCGGCGGCGAGGTCGAGCGCATCCTCAACATGGTAGACGGCGCGCTGGTGCTGGTCGACGCGGCCGAGGGCCCGCTGCCGCAGACCAAGTTCGTGGTCTCCAAGGCGCTCAAGGTCGGCCTGAAGCCGATCGTGGTGATCAACAAGGTCGACCGCCCCGACGCCCGCCCGGTCGAGGTCATCAACGAGGTGTTCGACCTGTTCGCGGCGCTCGACGCCAGCGAGGAGCAGCTCGACTTCCCGATCCTCTACGGCTCGGCCAAGCAGGGCTGGATGGCGGCAAGCTACGAAGGCCCCAAGGACCAGGGCATGGAGCCGCTGTTCGACCTGATCCTGCGCCACGTGCCGCCGCCGACCGTCGAGGAAGGGCCGTTCCGCATGATCGGCACCATTCTCGAGGCCAATCCCTATCTCGGCCGCATCATCACCGGGCGCATCACCTCCGGCAGCATCAAGCCCAACCAGGCCGTCAAGGTGCTGTCCGCCGACGGCAAGCTGATCGAGCAGGGCCGCATCACCAAGATCCTGGCGTTCCGCGGCCTCGAGCGCACCCCGCTCGAGGAGGCCGAAGCCGGCGACATCGTCGCCATCGCCGGCCTGACCAAGGGCACCGTGGCCGACACCTTCTGCGATCCGTCCGTCGACACGCCGCTGAAGGCGCAGCCGATCGACCCGCCGACGGTGTCGATGTCGTTCATCGTCAACAACTCGCCGCTCGCCGGCACCGAAGGCGACAAGGTGACCAGCCGCATGATCCGCGACCGCCTGCTGCGGGAAGCGGAAGGCAACGTGGCGCTGCGCGTGGTCGAGGCCGACGACAAGGATGCCATGGAGGTCTCGGGCCGCGGCGAACTGCAGCTCGCGATCCTGATCGAGACCATGCGCCGCGAGGGCTTCGAACTCTCGGTGTCGCGGCCGCGCGTGGTGCTGAAGAAGGACGAGGCCACCGGCGCGTGGCTCGAGCCGATCGAGGAGGTCGTGATCGACGTCGACGAGGAGCATTCCGGCGTCGTCGTGCAGAAGATGAGCGAGCGCAAGGCCGAGATGATCGAGATGCGGCCCTCCGGCGGCAACCGGCTGCGGCTGGTGTTCTACGCGCCGACCCGCGGCCTGATCGGCTACCAGGGCGAACTGCTCACCGACACCCGCGGCACCGCGATCATGAACCGGCTGTTCCACGGCTACGCGCCCTACAAGGGCGACATCCAGGGCCGCCGCAACGGCGTGCTGATCTCCAACGACCAGGGCGAGGCGGTGGCCTACGCCATGTTCAAGCTGGAAGACCGCGGCCCGATGATGATCGAGCCCGGCTGGAAGGTCTATAAGGGCATGATCGTCGGCGAGCACACCCGCGAGAACGATCTCGAGATCAACATCCTCAAGGGCAAGCAGCTCACCAACATCCGCACCACCTCCAAGGACGAAGCGGTGCGACTGACGCCGCCGATCCGGATGACGCTGGAAAAGGCGCTGGCCTATATCGAGGACGACGAGCTGGTCGAGGTGACCCCGAAATCGATCCGGCTGCGCAAGAAGTTCCTCGACGCCAACGAGCGCAAGCGCGCGGAAAAGTCCAAGGAAGCGGTGGCGTAAGGAATTGGGCGAATAGCGAATGGCGAGTAGCGAATAGAGGCGTTTCGGCCGGCTTCGGCTTGCTGTACCCTATTCGCCATTCGCCACTCACCATTCGCCCCTCTCATGTCCCTTCCCTCCGAAGTCGATATCGCCATCGTCGGCGCGGGCGCCGCGGGCCTCGGCGCCGCGCACGCGCTGGCAAACTCTGGCCTCTCCGCGATCGTGCTGGAAGCGCGCGACCGCGTCGGCGGCCGCGGCCACACCATCGAGGCTTCGCCCGGCATCCCCTTCGACCTCGGCTGCGGCTGGCTGCATTCGGCCGACCAGAACTCCTTTGTCAAAATCGCCGAACACCTGAATTTCGAAATTGACAAGTCCCGGCCGCCCTGGCGCGAGCAGGGTTTTGATGCCGTCTTTCCTCCCAAGGAGCGCCTCGACTTCATCACGGCGCTCGACGCCTTCTTTGAGCGCGCCGAGCAGGCCGCGAAAGATGGCCGCGACCGCCCGGCCGACACTTGTCTCGAGCCCGGCAACCGCTGGAACCCGATGATCGATGCGATCTCGACCTACATCAACGGCGCCGAGCTCGACCGTGTCTCGATCCTCGACCTCGACGCCTACGATGACACCAACATCAATTGGCGGGTGCGACGCGGCTACGGCGCGCTGATGGCGGCGTATGGCGCGCCTTGCCCGCTCGCGCTGAACACGCAAGTCGCCCTGATCGATCATTCCGGCAAGCGGGTGCGGATCGAGACCTCGCGCGGCACGCTGTCCGCTGCAAGCGTGATCGTCACCGTGCCGACCAACCTGATCGCGGACGAGACCATCCGGTTTCACCCCGCGCTGCCGGCAAAAGTCGACGCCGCGCGCGGCCTGCCGCTCGGGCTGGCCGACAAGGTGACGCTGGCGCTGGAGGGAGCCGATACGCTGCCGAAGGACGGCAATCTGCGCGGCGCCACCATGCGCACCGCGATGGGTAGCTTTCATCTGCGCCCGTTCGGGCAGCCCTGCATCGAAGGCTTTGTCGGCGGACTGTTCGCGCGGCAGCTGGAAGACGCCGGCATCGGCGCGCTGGCGGCGCTGGCGATCGACGAGATCGTGGCCCTGCTCGGCTCGGATTTCCGCCGCCGCTTGAAGCCGC
>JARLJA010000035.1 GCA_031291445.1 Xanthobacteraceae bacterium
CGCCGACCACCGCGCCGACCGGGCCCGCGGCGCGTCCGCCTTCACGCGCGCCGCGATCCGCGCCGCCGACGATGCCGCCCTCCTGGGCGAAGCTCGCGGTGGCGGCGGAGGCCGCCAGCGCCGCGGCGATGAGGCTGGTGCGAAAACGTCGGGTTGAAACAATACGCCGGGTCATTCTGAATTCTCCATTTCCGTTGATGACCGGTCACAAGTCATCGCGCCCGCAAACGTTCCGGACGGAAAATTCGGCAGTTGCTGGAACGAACGCGACGTCACGGAATCCCCGCGCGGTCGCCGGATTTGCGGCAATCCGCGCCGGTCGTCGCTGGCGGCCGAGGCGATGTAGCAGATCAGGCCGGGGTCTTCTTGACCGCCTGCTTCGCGGGTGGCGCGCTGATCGCGTTGCGCATCGATCGGGCATAGCTGTCGGCGGCGTTGTCGGCGGCCACCTGCAGCCGCTTGGCGGCGGCGGTGCCCTGCAGCAGCGTGGTCTTGGCGAGCAGGCGGTAGCGATCCCGGGCGTCCTTGCCCTTGGCGGCGGCGGCGAGCTTGAGGTAGCGGTCGCGACGCGCCCTGGCGGCGGCGATCAGGCTCTTGTAGTTCTGCTTGGCGGCTTTGCGGATGAAGGCATCGAGGTCGGCGTCCGCCATTCGTCATTCCATGGTGTGCAAGGGGATCGGGGAGGGAGGGCGAGGACTGCAAGTATGCAGGCGCCGCCGCGGCTTTGCAATCATCCCGCGCAGCGCGATCCGTCTTCGACGGATCGCTAGGACTAAGGTCTCGCGGGCATCCACGTCTTAGCACCATCTCAGCAAGAAAGTCGTGGATGGCTGGGACAAGCCCGGCCATGACGATGGGGTCCGACGAGGTGGGCCGAGTCCGGCGGTGACGGAGTGGCCGCAGCCCCCACTCACGCCGCGTCTACCGCGGCGCCGGCCTTGCCGAAGAACGTCTCCGCGAACGCCTGTGCCGGCATCGGCTTGCCGAACACGTAGCCCTGGCCCTGCTCGCAGCCCATCCGCAGCAACAACTCGGCGGTGGCCTCGTCCTCGATGCCCTCGGCGATCACCGTGAGGCCGAGCTGGCGCGCCAGGCTGACGGTGGCGCCGACGATCGCCGCGTCGCTCTCGCTGGTGACGAGGTCGCGCACGAAGGTGCGGTCGATCTTCAGCCCGTCGAGCGCGAAGGTCTTGAGGTACGACAGGCTGGCATAGCCGGTGCCGAAATCGTCGAACACCACGTGCACGCCCTTGGCCTGGATCTCGCGGAAGGTCCGGATCGTGGTCTGGGTGTCGCCGAGCAGGATGTCCTCGGTGACCTCGAGCTCGAGCAATTGCGGCGGCAGCTGCGAAGCGGCGAGCGCCTCGGTGAGCTGGGGCACCAGCGCGCCGGACTGGAATTGCGACGGCGACAGGTTGACGCCCATGCGCAGCGCGTGGCCGCGGCGCTCCCAGTCCCGTGCCTGGGCGCAGGCGGTGCGCAGCACCCAGCCGGCCACGGTGTCGGACAGCGGCGAGGCGTTGACCAGCGCCATGAACTGGACCGGCGGCACCAGGCCGCGCGCGGGATGGCGCCAGCGGATCAGCGCCTCGGCGCCGATCACGCGGCGGTCGATCAGGCTGACCTGCGGCTGGTAGAACAGTTCGAACTCGCCGCGCTCGACCGCGAGCGTGAGTTCGGTCTCCAGCGCCAGCCGCGCCTCGAGCGCGTCGCGGACCTCGCGCTCGAAACGCAGCCCATGGCCGCGCGCGCTGGCCTTGGCGCGGCACAGCGCCAGATGGGCGTTGCCCAGCAGCTCGTCGGCGCTGCTGCCGTCGGCCGGCGACAGCGCCCCGCCGATGGTGAGGGTGACGCGCTGCTGGCGGCTGCCGGCGACCAGCGGCGGCTCGAAGCCCGCGACGATGCGGGCGCAGATGTCGTCGAAGCTGCCGGCGAGCTCGGCGCCCGGCAGCACCACGGCGAACTGGTCGCCGCCGAGGCGGGCGATGAAGGCGGCGTCGTCGTCGAGGCGCGACAACACCGCGCCGTCGCCGGTCAGGCGCGCGGCGGGCAGCGCGTTGTCGCCGAACAGCGCGCGCAGCCGCAGCGCCACCGCGGTCAGCACCTGGTCGCCGCTGGCGTTGCCGAGCAGGTCGTTGACGCGCTGGAAGTGGTCGACGTCGAGCAGCAGCAGCGCGATCTCGTCGCCGCTCGCCCGCGCATGGGCGAGCGCGGCGCCGAGCCTCGTATGCAGGCTGTTGCGGTTGGCGAGCCCGGTGAGGGTGTCGTATTCGGCGAGGTAGCGCACCCGCTCGGCCTCGCGCTTGCGCACCGAGATGTCGCGCAGGATGACGCCGTACTGGTAGCCGTCGGCGCCCTGCCAGCCGGAAATGCAGGCCTCGCAGGGAAAGCTCTCGCCGCTGCGACGCCGCCCGGTCAGCTCGACCACGTAGCCGCCCGGGCGCTGCAGCAGCGTGGCCGGCAGTCCGGTCAGCACCGGCGGCGGTTCGGCGCCGTCGGCTGAGCACAGCGTGGCGAACGGGCGGCCGATGATGTCGTCGCGGCGATGGCCGAAGATCAACTGGGCGGCCGGATTCCACACCGTGATCAGGCCCTGCGCGTCGGCGCAGACCAGGCCGTCGCCGAGCGACATGGCGATGCGCTGGAAGCGCCGCTCGGCGATGCGGCCGATGAGGTCGAGCAGGTCGATCTCGTCGAGCGCGAGCGCCGCGAGATAGGCGGCGACGGCGACGTGAAACAGCGAGGTGTCGATGACGATCGGCGTCTTGGCCTGGGCGATCCACGCCGCGGCCTCGGCGGCGCCGGCGAAGGCGAACAGCAGCGCGACGCGGCGGCCGGCGTTGAGACGGCGCCAGGTCGCGACCATGATCAGGGCCAGCACGGCGATGGCGAGCGCCGAGGCCAGCGGCGACGACAGCCGCAGCGCCCGGCCCTGCAGGATCGATTCGGCGGCGAGCGCCTGCAGCGCCGGTCCGGACACGATCTCGCCGTTGGGCACGCTGAAGCGGTCGCCGAGTTCGAGCGCGGTGCCGCCGATGATCACGGTCTTACCGGCGAGCCGCGACAGGGTCGCGGCGTCGCCGTCCAGGACGTCGACATAGGACACCACCGGGATGGTCGAAGTCCGGATGCCGAAATCGATCAGGAACGGGGCGCGGTGCGGCGCGTAGGCGCCGGCGGCCAGCGCGCCCATCGACGGCAGGAAGGCGCCGTCGACGTTCTCGCCGAACGGATAGCGCCGCACCAGGCCGTCGGAATCGACGGAGACGTTGACGATCGCGCCCCACGACTGCGCGGCGAACGGCGCCAGCGGATGGTTGAGGCCGACGTCGGGCGCATCGGGGCCGGCTTTGCGGGCCTGGCGGAAATAGGGCAGCACCGTCGAGCCGCCGGCGGCCTCGAGCGCGGCGAGGAAGGCGGCGTCGGAGGCGGCATCGGAGGCGGTGCTGAAGTCGATGTCGAACAGCACCGCGCGGGCGCCGGCCGCGGTGAGGCGGTCGAGCAGCTCGGCGTGGAGGCGGCGCGGCCACGGCCACACCCCGATCCGTTCGATGGAGTGAGCATCGATCGCCACCACCACGACGTCGCCGCCCGCGGCGCGGCCAAGGGTGTGGAAGCGCAGGTCGGTGAGCGCGTTGCGCAGCCCGGTGTGGATGCCGGCGAATGCCGCGACCGCCAGCGCAATCGCCACCAGAAGATGCGGTCTGTGCGGCTGTTTCATGTCGTCGCACCGCGTGCCGCCCCGACGGCGCGCGCTCCCCTCACGCCGCGTGGCGTCTGTCAGTGATGGCCGTGGCCGTGGCCATTGTCGTCGCCGTACCCGTAGCCATAACCGTGGCCGTTCCAGAACCAACCCCACCCCCAGGTGCCGTGCCCGTTGCCGGAGTGATTGCCGTTGCCGGGCGCCGAATAGCTCGCCGGCGTGGCGACGGTCGCCGCCGAAGCGGTCGCGGTGGCCGTCTGCGTCGGCGCGCCGGAGCCCGAGGTGGTGGACGTCGTCGTCGCCGTGCTCGCCAGCACGCTGTCGGAAATCGCCGTCGTGACGGTGGAGGCCTGGGCGTTCAGCGTCGCGTCGGTCGTGGTCGAACCGGCGGTGGAGGATGAACTGCCGCGCCGCTCGCCGCCGGCGACGCGATCGCCGCGCACCAGGCCGTGGGTGACCTGGTGGACGTTGAGCCTGACCTCGCCGAGCGCGGCCGCGATCCGGATGCCGTGATGCGCGCCGCCGAGCGCGGTGCCGCCATTGGCTCCGCCGCGATGGAAGGAGATAACGTGATGGCCGGCATCGGCGTTGCGCGGCGCCGTGAGCCCGCCCTTGGGCACGGTGAGGCGCTCGATCGCCGGCGTCCGGGACGGGCCGTGCGCGATCGGGTCGAACGGGCCGGCGCCGCTCAGCGTCAGGCCGCCGTGGTCGTCGCGGGACGTCGCCGCCTGGCCCGGATGGACCTGGGCGATCTCGCCGGAGCGGAAATCGGCGACCTCGACCTGGCCGCGCAGCACCGCGACGCTGGTGCCGGCCGGGCCGACGGTGACGCGAAACCGGGTGCCCTTGACCACGGCGGCAAGGGTCGGCGTCGCGACCTCGAAATGCTGGACGTTCTTCTTCTCGACCTCGAGCAGGATCGATCCGGCCTGCTGCAGGATCGTGGTCTGCAGGCCCTTGTCGGGCGCGCTCGGGATCGTCACCGCGGAGTTCGGCGCGATCAGGATGCTCTCCTCGCCGCGGGTCAGCAGCACCCGGCCGTTGGCGCCGGTGCGGATGGCATCGCCGGGCTTGAGTTCGCTGGCCGGACCGAGCGAAGCGGGTTCGGCGCCGTCGGCGACGATCCAGACCGAGCCGGTGGCCTTGCTGACGCTCCAGCTGCCGCCGTCCGCCGCGGCCGCGCCGCCGGCCGCAGCCAGGAACAGCACCGCGGCGGCGGCCGCCGCGCGGAACTGAACACCCTGAAACCGGACCATGGGACGCCTCGCCTTTTCTCGTGTCGGGCGGCGACCTTGGCGCAAAGCTTTCAAGATTCGATTAGCGCCGGGAACCGGTTTCTCCGGCGCTGTTAACCTCGCATTGACCAAGAAAATTTACCACTGGCGGCATGTGTCATGCGCCGGCCGGCCCCGTTAAGTCCTTATCGTTGCAGCATTTCCCGCATGCCGCCTGGAGTTGCGCGAAGTCGCGACCGGCTGCTCGGTTAACGTGTGGCGCCCGCGGGTTCGCGGTGTCCGCGGCGCTGCTGGCAACCCTGTCGGCGGTGCCCGCCGCCGCCGATCCGGCCGCGCCGTCCTCACCCGGCTTCGATCCGCGCCAGACCGAGCAGCGCTTCGATGCCTGGCAGCGGGAGGAAACCCAGCGGCGGCCGCCGCTGCATCTGCCGCGCTTCGGTGCCGCGCCGGCGCCGGCCGCGGGCAAGCCGCTGTTCGTGCTGGGCGGCGTCGCCATCACCGGCGCGCGGACGCTTGCCGCCGAGGACCTCGCCGGCGCCTGGCAGCCCTATCTCGGCCGCAGCGTCTCGGCGGCGGACCTGGCGGCGATCGCCGGCGCGATCTCCGAGCTCTACCGCGCGCGCGGCTATCACCTCAGCCGCGCCATCGTGCCGCCGCAGGACGTCGACGGCGGCCGTGTCCGCATCGAGGTGATCGAGGGCGCCATCACCGACATCGCCATCGTCGGCGGCGATGCCGCGCGCTTCGGCGCGGCGCCGATGCTGGCGGCGATCCGCGCCGAACAGCCGTCGCGGCTGGACACGCTGGAGCGCCAGCTGCTGCTGCTCGGCGACCGCCCCGGCGTGCGCATCGCCGACACCGCGCTCGAGGAGGTCGGCCCGCTCAGCGGCCGCTTCCGGCTCACCGTCACCCTCGACACCTGGACCACGTTCTCCGCCTTCGGCCTCGACGATCTCGGCTCGCGGCCGATCGGGCCGTGGCAGAGCTACGCCACCTTCGGCTTCAACTCGCTGCTCGCCCCGGGCGACGCGCTGACGCTCAACCTCGCCACGGTGCCGAACGATCCGCGCGAGCTCGCCTTCAGCCGCCTGAGCTACGACGTGCCGGTCGGCACCGACGGCTTCCGGCTCGGCGGCTCGGTGGTGGCGAGCGAAGTGCGGCCGGGCGACGAGCGGCGTCTATTCAACGACATCACCAAGACGGAATCCGCCGAGATCCGCGCCAGCCTCGCGGTGCTGCAGTCGCAGGCCGCCGCGCTGACGCTGACAACCGCATTCGGCGCCACCAACGCCTGGGAGGCCAATTCCTTCGGCGCCGTCTACAACGACCATGTCCGCACCATCAGCTTCGCGGCCGACGGCCGCCTGCGCGACGGCTTCGGCGGCACCACCTTCGTCACCGCGAGCTGGCGCCAGGGCCTGCCGGCATTCGGCGCCTCCGACGTCACCGACCCGTTCACGTCGCGGTTCGGCGCGCCGGCCGATTTCGGCGTGTTCGACGGTTTCGCCACCCGCTACCAGGCCCTCGTCGGTGCCTTTTCGCTCAAGCTCTCGGGCGCGGTGCAGTTTGCCACCGCGCCGCTGCTGCTGTCGCAGCAGTTCTATCTCGGAGGCCTGAGCTTCGGCCGCGGCTACGGCAACGCCGAGGTCAGCGGCGACAACGCGCTGGCGGGATCAGCGGAGCTGCGCTTCGACCACGGCGTCGGCTGGCAGTATCTCAAGGGCATCCAGCTCTACGGCTTCGTCGATTCCGGCGCGGTGTGGGACTACGGCTTCGGCATCGGCAGCGGCGTGGCGCTGACCTCGGCCGGCGGCGGCATCCGCTTCTTCCTGTGGGACGAGCTCAAGGCCGACATCGGCGTCGCGTTCCCGCTGACCTACCGCTCGCCCTATAATCCCGACCGCACCGCGCAGGTGCTGTTCTCTCTCTCGACCGCGTTGCGCACCTGCGCCGAGCGCGCCGAGATGCGGTGTTTGTAGCGGAACCCGCGCCGTCGCACCCGTGTGATCGCGTCGCCACACCTCGTCCCAAAGTCGCGTGGCGCGACGGGTTCCACGAGGGCCGCGGCTGCCGTTTGAGCTAAGCTCCGCGCCGGACGGATTGGATTCCTATAGCGAGGCGCCATGCGAAAGCTTGTCCTGATCGCTTGCGGAGCTGCCGGGCTTGGCGCTTTTGCCGGCGCCGCCGCGGCCGCCGATCTCTCGGCCCCGGTCTATGCCAAGGCGCCGGTCACGGTGGCCGCGCCGGTGTTCAGCTGGACCGGCTGCTATCTCGGCGGGAATGCCGGCGGCGGCTGGACCTCCCACGACGGCGGGAAGGGCATCATCAACGCCGGCAACGCCACGCTCAATGCCGGCGTCGGCGTGCCGGTGTCGCTCGATACGGCGTCGAGCGGCGCCATCGGCGGCGGCCAGCTCGGCTGCAACTACCAGACCGGCCTGTTCGTGGCCGGGCTCGAAACCGACATCCAGGCCAGCGGCATCCGCGGCAATTCCACCATCTCCAGTCCGTCGATCGCCGGCTCCGACCCGACCACGGCGACCGGCAGCGAGCGTCTCGACTGGTTCGGCACCACCCGGGCGCGGCTCGGCTTCACGCCGGTGCCGAGCCTGCTGCTCTACGCCACCGGCGGCGTCGCCTATGGCGGCGTGAAGAGCGCGGCGTCGCTGGTGCTGACGCCGATCGGCGACGGCAACTACGCCGGCGCGACCTCCGATACCAAAGTGGGGTGGACCGCAGGGGCGGGCGGCGAAGTCGCCTTCGCCGGCAACTGGTCGGTGAAGGTCGAGTATCTCTACGTCGACCTCGGCTCCTCGACGGTGGCGATGACCGACCCGGGCCGGCCCGGCACCTTCATCGACTACGGCTTCCACCACGGCGACAACATCGTCCGCGCCGGGCTGAACTGGCACTTCGGCGGCCCGGTGGTGGCGCGTTACTGACGGCGGTGCCGATCATCGGGCGCGCGGTGCTTGTATCAGCGCCCGACGCGGGCCGCCGGCCGGCGTCGATGGCTGCGCCAATGGCCGCACAAAACCAGGGATTGCATGTCACGAACACTCGGGCCATTCTTGACGGCATTGCCAATCCTGCGGAGGTGGTCATGACAACGCTGTTCAGCGAACGCCTGAAACTCCTTGCTGCCACGATCGAGAGCCGGGCCGAACCGCTCGGCGTGGGACTGAAACGGCAATGTTGGGCGGGCGTCGCCCACGCCGTCGCGCGATCGCAGGGCGAGCGGGTCACCGACTATTTCGGGATCTCCGCGCGGGAGATGAAGGACGCCATCAAGACCAACAATCTCTGTCCGCCCGAAAGCCGCAATCGCGTGATGCGGCAGGTCACGCTGGCGATGGCGGCGAGCCGCTAGAGGCACGCTTCAGGATCTTGTGGAGTCGGGTGGGGCCGGGCGCGGCTTCCAGCCGAAGGGGTTGGTTTTGACTCCATAGTTCCCCGTAGCCCGGATAGTCGCGCAGGCGGCGGAAGCCGAACTGCCGGGCGAGCGAACGCCCCCGCGTGGTGAAGGGAGAGGTCAGCAGCAGCGGATTTTGCCGCTGCAGCTTGAGTTTCGCGATCGCCCCATCCAGCACCCTGACCACTTCTGCCCGGGCTTTCCACGATGACGCGGCGATCGCGCCGACGAAGTATGCGGCCGCATCCTCGTTGTCGCCGGCGAGGTGCTCCGCCCGGAGCTGGCTGCCCCGCAGGCGGCAGGACAGCACCAGCTCCGCGGCCGGCT
This sequence comes from Xanthobacteraceae bacterium, assembly GCA_031291445.1. Classification (GTDB taxonomy): domain Bacteria; phylum Pseudomonadota; class Alphaproteobacteria; order Rhizobiales; family Xanthobacteraceae; genus Bradyrhizobium_A. The sequence continues at coordinate 8,678 of JARLJA010000035.1, forward strand.
TGTTCAGCGGAAAGATGCTGAGGAAGCCGACGATCCTGAGCGACGCGGGATCGCCATGGTCCCACAACAGTCCGTAGATGAAATGGTCGGTCTGCCACATCGAGCGGAACTGCTCGAAGGTCATGACCTGGGAGACCCCTTCCGCCTCCATGACGGTCTTGATGTAGCTGTAGGCGAGGTCGAGCTGGCCTTCGGAAATCTCGGTCAGCCTCATGGTGGCCAGCCTGCCGGGTGGGCGCCCCTGCGCCATTTCCCACACCGTGAGGAGCGCATCCCTGGCCTGAGTCAGCGAAGCCAGGATGAGAATGAGCGCCGACACGGCGGCGATGGCCAGGCTCACCACCAGGATGGTGGGCCGGTACTGGGCGATCAGCGGGTATGCCTTCAGGGTCTCGTCGCTCAGGCCGATCAGGGAGATCGCCGCGCCGGCCAGGCCGATCAACAAGCCGAATATCGACAGCGCCCGGTCCAAGCTGATCTCCGAGATACGGAACAATCACGCGCGATGACCGGGCGTTGCGGCGGCCGGACCCGTCGGTATTTTTCGCCGACGAGCGGTCGCGGTGTCAATGGCGAGTTCTGGTCACGGGCGCGCAACCACGCAGCTGCCTTCAGCGTCCGCCGCCGGGCTGGGGATCAGGCGGAGACGCCACCTGCTGCACGGTAATCTTCGCCCGGCCGCTGTTGTTGTCGTAGAACGCGGTGATGGTTCTGCCGAACGGAATCGCGGCGATCGCGTCATTCAGGTAGAGAAACAGCTCGCCGTCGTCGCCGGCGGTAAACGTCGAGACCAGGCGTTTGCGAGGCTTGAACGACTCCCGGATCGCGTTCGCGGCCGCCACTTCCGATGGCGGAATCTTGCGGCCGACGGCGAGGCGGCTGGGATCGTTGTCCGGATCCGTGGCGCGCAATTCGGCGAGCCGGGCGGCGTAGGCCGGTGCGTCATGGAAATTCCTGGGAATGGGGTTGCCGTCGACGTCGTGTCCGGCCGGGATCGCGGCATCGCCGTCCACCGACACCAGCGGCCAGACGTCATCGCCGGTGCTGCCGATTCTGGCGACCGGCTGGAACCAGTCGGCGATCCACAGGCGCCGGATGAACCAGCCCGACGCATGACGCCAGGAGGTGTCCTTGAAGCCGGCGATGTCGGTCATGATGGTCTGGTCGAAGAACGGCTCGGTCATCTCGATCCAGAGCGTGTAGTGACGTCCCTTCTCCAGCACGATGCGGCTCGCCCAGCAGAGCTGGTCGGCGGTGAAGTCGTCACGCGCGATCGATTGCCCCGGGGCCAGTTTGTCAGTCTGCGCGCTCTCATGGCAGATGCGCCCGCTGCCATCGCGAAAGATCACCGTGGAGCGGCTGACCGCGAGGCCCGCGGCGGCGAAGATCAGGACGACGCCGACCGCTGGCAGGAGGTAGCTGACGAACGCGCATTCCACGAACCCGACGAACTTCGACTTGCGGATCACGCCGGCGAAGCTCCGGCGCGGCGTCAGCTCGGCATTCGCCGCTTTGCCGGCGCGCTTGAGCGCCTCTCTCCTGCGGGCTTCGCGCAGCGGCGGCAGCCAGGCCTGGCGGGCGAGATCGCCGATCTGGTCGCGTAGGCTCCCGTTCCAGATGTACAGCGCGAGCGCCAGCAGGAACACCAGGAAGCAGGTCGTCGGCCTCAGAATGAGCGCGTCCGCCCACGGCTTGGCATAGGATGGTAGCAGCGTGCCGACATACTCGACGATGACGCCGACGAACGCCGAGCCGCCTTTGTCGGTACCCGCCAGCCAGGCCCATGCGCTCTTCCAGCTCGCGCCCAGGCCGATCCAGCCCGCGACCGCGCCGACGGTGTCGCGAAAGCCGCGCGAGATCGGAACGGCCGTGGCCGGCAGCGACGCGACCAGGAACACCGCGAACAGCAGCGCATAATAGGCGACGCGGCGCCACCAGATCCGGTCGAGCGTGGTCGCGACGATGTCGCCGTCCGGATCGTGCAGCGCTCTCACCGCCCGCACGGCCTCGTCCATCTCGTGACGCAGCCACGGGTCCTCGATGCGATCCACGGTGAGCTTGCTCTGGTCGAAGCCGCGGATCTCCTGTCGGCTGCCGTCGGGCATCAGCACCTCGGCGGTGCTGGGCAGCGTCAGCGGAGCGTAGGACTCGGTGCCGAAGGCGATCTTCTGCGCCACCGAATAGTGGATCACCGGTGCTCCGCGATTGTCGCCGACCGTTCGCGGGCCGTAGCGATAGAGCACGGCGAGGCCGCTGCGGGAATCATGGGCCGGCGCATACGGCGAGGCCCGCTCGGCGCAGGCCTGCAGGCTTCCGCCGATGAAGCGAAGGTCCGTCTCGACCCGGCGCGCCATCCAGAACAGCGGCACGCAGGCGAGGTCGTCGATCGGGTATCCGCCGCCGACGTCGGAATGGACGCCGGCGAACCAGACCTCCTCGATGCGGTCGGGGTCCTTGCTGTTCTCGCGGTCGAAGCGCAGCGGATGAAACGTCACCCGCTCGTCGTCCAGCGACAGGGCATGGCAGGCGCGTTCGACCTTGGGGGTGAGAATCCTGTTTCGGAACGAGATCGGCCAGATCGTCACGTCGATGGCGCGGCGGAATTCCTCGAGCGGAACGCCGTAGGCTTCGACCGTGTCGAACACGCCGACGAATTTGATCCGCACCTCGTCGCGGTGCTGGGCCTTCGTGGCCCGTGCCACCGTCGCGTAGGCGCGACGACGCAGGATGACATTGAAGATGCCGAGCAGGAGGTCGCGAACGATCCGGGTCAGCCAGATGGTCGGCAGGCTTGTGGTCCACGGAATCGTCTTGGCGCGATAGGCGCGCCAGGCCGCGCGGGCGTTGCGCCGCATCTCGGCCTGCGAGACCGGGCTGTTGTCGATGACGGCGGGGATCAGGCCTTCGTGGTCGATGAGGCCGACGAGGGTGCGGATCGTGAAGGAACCGCGGCTGAACCCGAACATGTAGATCTCGTCGCCGGGCTGCCAGTTGCGGCAGATGAAGCGGTAGAGCTTGCGGACGTTCGACGGCACGCCGATGCCGGTGGCGCCGTCGAGCATCGCGAACGGTTTGAATTCCGAGGTGCCGACGCCCTTGATGTAATGGGCGAGCTGATCGGGCCGCGATTGATCGAGCGCCTGGTAGAGTCGCCAGACGTTCGACTCCTGCGTCGTGAAGGCGTTCCCGGTGCCATCGGCGAACACCACGATCTTCCTGCCCGGCATGGTCTCTCTCCCGCCACTCTCTCCGGCGCGCGGCCGATCACGATCCGACGGCGGCAGGATAGACGACGCGGACGTCGGCGGCCGAAACGATCGAGGCGCCGCCGAAGCTCGTCCAGGCCACCGCCGTCGGCCCAGCGCCCAGTTCGACATCGATCGCCGAGAAATCCGTCGCGCTCACGGACGGGAAGGGCGCCGCGGGGCCGGTGTTGTAGGCTTCGAGCACGACGCAGGCATCGGTCAGGGCCGGCAGGTTTTCCGCCGTCAGCTGCGAGCCGGGATAGCCGTCGAAGCAGCAGGTGCAGCTGAAGAGGCCATTGTCCTGAGCCGCGACCTGCAGGCGCCCGGTCACGGCGGTGCCGGGGGCGACCGCGATCCATTGGGTGCAGTAGAGCGGATCGGAGGATCCGCCGACCCAGAAGCTCGCGAGCCCCCACTGCGGACCGCTGCCCGACGCCGGCGAGGGCCCCCACTGCAGGACCGGCTGAAGGATGTGCTTGCCGCCGGCGTCCTGCAGGCCGTTGAACAGGTAGATCGTCTGTCCGTTGTTCTGCGTGGGCGTGGGCGGCACCACCCAGGTGGCGGCGAAAGTCGAGATCGGCGTCGCGTCGGTATTCCGCCAGTCGCCCCACGAGATCCAGCCGCCGGCGGGTGCGGCGGTGACGGTGGCGGTGGCGACCTGCGCGGTCAGGTTGCGGATGGCGAGTGCGGCTTCCATGGACTGATCGGGGCGGCGCACATGCGCGCCGCCGGCGACCTCCACGACCTGCGACCGCAGCCGCGGACCCTTCGAGGTCGGGACGAGTCGGGGAAGGTCTGGCATCTGGTTCGAGCCCTCGGCGGGACATCCGGACCCGCGAGTGGCAGTTCGACGGCTGTCGCCGAGAACGGTCAATACCCAATTCTGGCCATGGCCTGCGGGGGTGGAAACCGCAGAGCATGCGGGGGGGATTTGCGTCCAGCTAAGGGCTGATGTTGCGCGAGATCTTTTCCAAGGTGGCCCGGTATGTCGCGGCGCATTGGCTGCGAGCCGCGGTCGTCATCGTGGCCCTCTCGGCTGTGTTCGTCCTATCGCAACACGCGCAGAAGACCGGGGACCCGTCGGGCGACGAAGTCGCGACAGCGTGGAACCAGAGCATCAGCCGTCTGGGCATCCTCCCGATCTATCCGCCGGCGGAGGACGTCAGCGTGGGCGACGTCTGGGCCGTCATCGCCGACGTTGCGGAGGGCGATCAAACACCCCTGTTGGGGAAGGCGGTTCGCCTGGACCATATCGACCTTCACAAGCAGATCGTGTCCGCCGCGCGGCAGCCGACATTTGCGGAGACCAACGTGTCCGAGACCAAGGCGTCCTACATGGTTCAGGGGCGCTTCGAGGCGGAGGCGGACCCGAAGCAGGGCAACCGCATTGCGCTCAACCTCACAGCCTTTCCCGGAATCACCATCAACCACGCGGTCGATGCCGGCGCGAGCGCCGCTTCGGGCGTGTGGGGGTGGTTCGGCGCCGAGCGCAGGCGAACCTCGAGAGAGGAAATCAGGTTGAAGGGAACGGAAACCTACGGCATGGAGCCGGTCGACGCCATCTTCATCCTGAATGACTGGTGCTCGGCGGATGCAACGAAGCTGCTTTGCAGCGACGAGCGGGTGCGCACGATCCTGTCCTTTGCCGTCGGTGACAGGGTGCTGGCGACCAGGGACAAAAGATACACGACGACGCTTGCCGTGCAACTCGTCACGCGGGTGTATCTGGCCCGGCGCATCGAGCAGCGACGGTTGGACGAGAGCGCGAAGAGCGGCGCAGCCCAGGTCGGTGTCGTGCCGTCGTCGACACCGGCCGACCACAGCGCGCCGGCGGTCGGGAGACAGGGCGACGATGGCGATCGGACGGCTGCTCTTCTGGCCGAATCCGTCGCAAAAAATCTGGCGGCATCGGCAGGCGCGGGGGCCAAGGTGTCGCTTGCGCGCTCGGATGGCGTGGACCTGTCGCTCGATGAGACCTTTCAGCGCCCCATTGTGTTCGGCTATCGCGCCGTTACCATCCGTCTCGATCCCGCGACACCTTCCGAGGTCGCGCCGCCATGATTTCCGGCAAAGCTGTCCTGGTCGCCATGACCCTCGCCATTGTCTTCCCGCCTGCGGTTCAGGCCGAAGACAAGCACTCCTGCGAGCCGTGGCCCAACTGCCAGCTCGATCATCTCAACATCAAGCCGGGGGCGCCGAACGTCGGGATTCGTCCACAGGCGATGCCTCCCGACGGGGGGACGGGAGCGGCGTCATCCAACGTCGATCGCGACACGTTGCGAATCCCCAAGACTTCGACCGACGGCATCGGTGGCGCCGTCAAATAGCGCGTGGACGGGTGTCGTGTACTGGAGGGATGGCGGGCACGCCGCTGCGGATCGCCCCCCTTCACCCCGCGCTCGCCGCATCCAGCGCCGCGATCTGCGCCGCGGAGAGTTTCAGCGTCGCGGCCTTGATGAGGTCGTCGAGCTGCTCGGGCCTCGAGGCGCTGGCGATCGGCGCGGTGATGCTCGGCCGCGCCATCAGCCAGGCGAGCGCGACCTGCGCCGGCGTCGCCGCGGTGGCCGCGGCCACCGTATCGAGCGCGGCCAGCACCCTGGGGCCCTTGCCGATGAGATACTTCGCCACCGCCCGGCCGCGGGCGGCGCTCTTGCCGAGGTCGGCTTCCGAGCGATACTTGCCGCTGAGGAAGCCGCTCGCCAGCGAATAGTAGGGAATGACGCCGAGCCGGTGCCGCAGGCACACCGCCTCCAGCGCGTCCTCGTACAGCGGTCGCTCCACCAGATTGTAATGCGGCTGCAGCGAGACGTAGCGCGGCAGGGTGTTGGCGTCGCTCGCCGAGAGCGCCTCTTCGAGGCGCTCGGCGCTGTAGTTCGAGGCGCCGATGGCGCGCACCTTGCCGGCGCGGATCAGGTCGCCGAAGGCAGCAAGCGTCTCGGGCAGCGGCGTGTCCGGGTCGTCCTGGTGGGCCTGGTAGAGATCGATGTAGTCGGTCTGCAGCCGCTTCAGCGACTCCTCGACCGAGCGCCGGATCCAGTCGGGCGACAGCCCCTTGCCACGGCCCGGCATCTCCATGCCGACCTTGGTCATGATCACCACGTCGTCGCGCCGGCCGCGCTGGCGCAGCCAGCGGCCGATGATGGCCTCGGACTCGCCGCCCTGGTGTCCCGGCACCCAGCGCGAATAGACGTCGGCGGTGTCGATGGCGGTGAGCCCGGCCTCGACCAGCCGGTCGAGCAGGCGGAAGCTCACGGCTTCATCGGCCGACCAGCCGAACACGTTGCCGCCGAACACCAGCGGCGGGATCAGAAGAGAGGAAGTGCCGAGACGCCGCTGTTCCATCGATTGCTCCACGTATGAACTGCCTTGGTCATCCTGATCCGTCATTCTGAGGAGCGTTGCGGAGCAACGCGTCGCGACGGATGAGCGGCCCCGGCCGTCGGGACGACGGGAGACCCGATCAAGTCATAGCGTGGATCGTGCGGGCGTTGAAGCGCCGCCGGCGACGGGATGGTCTGCGGTGGCGGTGGTGCGCGCGCGTCAGGCGGCGCGGGCGGCGACCCGGCCGCGGCCGCGCCAACCCATGACACCGGCGCCGGCGAAGCCGACGATCAGCATCATCCAGGTCGAGGGCTCGGGCACGCCCTGCACGGTGTTGAGATAGCTGGCGTCGGAGAGCGGAGCGACATGGAGCTCGCCGTTGCCGGTGTACGACGCGGCGAACAGGGTGCCGTCGATCGGCGACGAATTGGTCACGTGCGCCCCGGGCGCCAGCACCGTGCCGCCGAACTCGACGCCGAAATTCAGGCTCTTGGCATTGTAGAAGTTCCACAGGATGTTGGCCGCGATGCCCTGGTCGTTGAAATTCTGGCCCGACACCGTGGCGTAGCTCGAGGCATCGACGTTGATGATGAAGAGCTGGGCGCCGTTGAGCTTGAAGCTCGGGTTGCCGATGTTCTGCAACTGGCTGAGCGTGAGGTCGAGCACCGCGACCCCGTTGACCGGCTTCGCCGTGAACACCGAGTTCGACAGGCTCGATCCGGTGGTGGTCTTGAGCGTCGACAGCGTGGTCGAGAGCTTGGTCAGCTGGCCCGAGATGCTGGCGTAGGAGTAGGGCAGGGAGGCGCTGTAAGTGACGCTGCCGCCGGAGAACGTCGCGGTCTGCTTCGCAGTGGCGACCTTCACCGCGAGATTGTTGACGTTGTACGGGCCGCCCGAGGTGTCGCCGTAGACGTTGACGTCGCCGAAGCCGCTGACGGTCCCCGATGGATGACCCCCGCGGGTGTCGAAGGTCGCGCTGCTGCCGGACAGGGTGCCGCCGACGATGACCGCGCCCTCGGTTTCCGAGGTCGAGCTGAAATTGCCGACGATGGCGTTGAAGTCGGTCAGGAGGTCGCTGGTCAGCGGCGTGGCGCCGGCGTGGCCCGGGACCAGCGCCGCGGCGATGGCGACCGGCATGGTGAGAAATGCGCTCTTCATGGAAATCCGGCTCCGGAAATGAGGCGATTTTAAAAAATTGCAGATTATTCTGGCGACCAAATACGACGCGAGTATTACATATTCAAATACCGGCGGCATGGCTAAGCGCCGGGCGCGTGATTCGGCTAAGGACTTGACCGCAGGCGCTTCCTCCATTCTCCGTCATGCGCGTGCAACCGGATCCGGCCTTCGGCCGGTCCGGCTGTAAACTTGACCCGCGCATCCACTCTTTAGGGCGGTGCCGCGCGGCAAAGCGTGGATTGCCGGGTCAAGCCCGGCAATGACGCGGAGAGTGGAGCACCGCCGCGCGTTTAGCGCGGGCGTGGCCTCTATTCTCCGCGTCACCCGCGCGTGCCGCCCGCTCACGCCGGCAGGCAGCCGCCCTCGGCGTTGGCCTTGAGCCGCGCGAGCCAGAGCTCATGGCCCTCGAACATCCGCCTCGGCATCAGCGCCGCCTGCAGCCGCGGGCCGAGGCCGTTCTGGTGTTCCTCGGTGAGCACCCGGCAGCCGGCCGGCCGCGGCTCGATCAGCCAGGCGTGGTAGACGTCCATCATCAGCCCGGCGCCGCCCCAGGCGATACGTTCCTGGGCCACGAACTCGCGCACCGTCGAGCGCACGGCGACGCCGAAGGTCCGCCACGTGAAGCGCGCGCCGGCGGACAGATCGGCGGCGCCGCCCTCGATTGCGACGCGATGGCTGTTCGGGTACCAGGTCGGCCATAGCGAGGCCCGGATCAGCCACGCCCACACGGCGGCCGGCTCGGCCGCGACCGTGATCTCGTTGCTGACCCGGACCGCGACGCGATCCGGCGCATAGCGCTCCGGCCAGTGAATCGGCATGGCGTGCCCCCCGCGCATCACTGTGCAAACTAGCAGAGTTTGCGCAACGGCGGGAAGGCGTGCGGCAGGGAGCGGCGATCAGCCGACGGCGACCGCCGCCAGCGGTTCGCTCGGATAGATGCCCTGCAGCACGGTGTCGAAATGCGCCTTGACCGCTTCGTTGCAGGCGCAGGCGCGGGTGGCCAGCGCGGCGGCGTCGCGCACCACCAGCGCGCCGCGGCGGGTGTCGAGAATGCCCTCGGCGCGGAAGTTCTGCAGCACGCGCGAGGTGTAGCTGCGGCCGACGCCGAGCATGGTCGCGAGCTGCTCGTGGGTCATCGGCACCCGCGGCTCGCCGGTGCGCTCGATCGCGGCGAGAATCCACTTCGCCGCGCGCTGCTCGATCGAGTGGATGGCGTTGCAGGCGGTGGACTGGAAGATCTGGGCCAGCAGGCAGTCGGCGTAGCGCGCGAACAGGTGGCGCAGGGTGCCCGACTGGGTCTTGGCGGCCTCGAGCTGCGCGGTCCGGAGCGTCGCGAAGGCGCCCGCGTTCTTCACCACCATGCGGCAATAGGCCGGCAGGTGGCCGAGGCTGACGATCCCGCCGATGGCGCCCTCGCGCCCGACCAGCACGGTCTCGACGTCGCGGCCGTCCTCGTTGCAGACGAGATACGACACCAGGCTCGGCCCGCAGGGAAAATACACCTGCTCGACATTGTCGCCGGGGTTGTAAAGCAGTTCGCCGAGCGGACGCGCGCGGACCTCGAGATGCGGAGCGAGCAGCGCGTAGTCGTCGTCGCGCAGGCGGCGAAGCATGTTGTTGTCCGGCCGTTCCTTGCGGCCGGTGGCGGCGTCGCGCTGCGGCATGAATTCGATGGACATGGGGCTGCGATCCTCGCGGTGATGACGGGGCGGTGGCCATGGCGAAACTGAAAACGGCGCGGACCCCGGTTGGGTTCCATGCAAAATTTGCCGCAGCTGCGGCGATCGAATGTTCACAACTGGACCGTCGCCCGAAAGTCGACATGCTAGGTTCCCCATCGAGGAACGAGTGGTCCGGGGGGCGCCATCACCGCGACGGCCGCATCGCGATCGTCGCCAACGCTCACATCAGGATCCGCCGTCATCACCAGATCGCGCCGCCCCCGCCGCCCCGGCCCGAATATCGATCGCACCGGATCGAAGCCGGCGTTGCTGCGGCCTGTTGCGGCGCCGCGGGCTTGCGCCGGCAGAAAGCCCCACCGCCGCGATGTCTGAGCCGCCGCCCCCGCCCGAGGTCCCCGTGTTCGACGGCGCATCGGTCGATCCCGTCGGCCGCGTGCAGGCCTTCGGCTTCCTGCTCGCGGTCGATGCCGCAAGCTGGTGGATCACCCGCGCCTCGGCCAATGCCGCGGCGGGGCTCGGCGCGCCCGGCGAGATCCTGAACCGGCCGCTCGACACCGTGATCGCCGGCGAAGCGGTGCACGCGTTGCGCGGCGCGCTGCAAAGCGACGCCCGTGCGCGGCTGTTCGGCCTGGCGCTCACCGCGGCGGGGCCGGTGTATGACATCGCGCTGCATCGGGTCGGCGACACCGTCGCAATCGAGTGCGAGGCCGCCGCGCCCGACGCTGGGCATGAGAGCGCCCAATTGCTCGCCATCACCACGCGGCTGCGCCAGCAGGCGAGCGAAGGCGACCTCCATCGCGCCATCGTGCGCGAGATGCGCGCGCTCACCGGCTTCGATCGCGTCATGATCCATCGTCTCGGCGCCGACGGCTCCGGCGAAGTGATCGCCGAATCGGCGCGGCCGGGGCTCGCGCCGTATTTCGGCCTGCACTTTCCCGCGTCGGACGTGCGCCGGCAGGCGCGCGCGGTCCGCCAGAGCAACCGGCTGCGCGTCGTCACCGACGTCGACGCCGAGACTTACCCAATCGAACCGGAAAAGGTTGCCGGTGGCGCGCGGTTCGACCTGGCGCTGAGCATGCTGCGCGCGGCGTCGCCGGCCCACGTCGACTGCCTCCGCGCTCTGGGCGTGGCGTCGGTGCTGTCGATGTCGCTGGCGCGCCGCAACGCGCTGTGGGGCCTCATCGTCTGTCATCATCCGGCGCCGCATCACCTTGACCTCGTGCGCCGGACCAGCGTCGAGCTGATCGGGCAGATCGTGTCGCTGTTGCTCGAGACCCGGGCGCGGGACGCCGAGGCCGCCTTCGAGGCTCGCGGCCGCCTGCTCCAGCAGGAGCTGGTCGCCGCCATGGGCCGCGACGGCGCCGGCCTCGAGGGCCTGATCACCCGGCTCGACGGCTTCGCCGACCTGCTCGGCAGCGACGGCATCGGTCTCAGGATCGAGGGCCGCACCGTGCTGCGCGGCCTGACCCCGTCGGCGCGGCAATTCGAGGACCTGGTCGAGCACCTGCGGCAGCGCGCGGTCGACACCGCCCATGCCTGCGGCGACATCGGCGCCGAGTACCCGCCGGGCCGGGCCTTCGCCGACCGCGCCGCCGGCATGCTGGTGCTGCCGCTGTCGCGCCCGACCCGCGACGTCCTGGTGTTCTTCCGCAAGGAGGCGCCGCGCACGGTGTCGTGGGCGGTCGATCCGCCGCGGCCGACAGTGGCGGAAGACGGGGGCCGCGAGGGTTTCGAGGTGCGGCGCGAAACCGTGCGCGGCCAGTCGCTGCCGTGGCAGGAGATGGAGTGCCGGGTCGCCGAGGCGCTGCGGGTGGTGCTGCTCGACATCGTGCTGCGCGCCGTCGATCTGACTTCCGCCGAGCGCCGCCGCGCCCAGCAGCGCCACGAGCTGCTGATCGGCGAGCTGAACCATCGGCTGCGCAACATCCTCGGGCTGATCCGCGGCGTCATCGCCCAGAGCCGCCACACCGAGCAGAGCGTCGAGGAGTTCGTCACCGTGATCGGCGGCCGCATCCAGGCGCTGGCGCGCGCCCACGACCAGGCCACCACCGACCGCTGGGGTCCGGCGCTGTTCACCGAGCTGGTGGCGGCCGAGGCCGGCGCCTTTCGCGACCAAGCCCGCGACCGCGTGGTTGTGTCCGGCGCCGACGCCGAAATCGCGCCGGAGGCCTTCACCACCATCGCGCTGGTGCTGCACGAGATGGTGACGAATTCGGCGAAATACGGCGCGCTCAGCAACCCGCACGGCCGCATCGAGATCGCGACCGCGTTCGACGCCGCCGGGCGCTTCGTGATCGTCTGGCGCGAGCGCGGCGGCCCACCGGTCAGGCCGCCGCGGCACAAGGGTTTCGGCTCGACCGTGATCGAGCGCTCGATCGCCCACGACCTCAAGGGCGCCGCGCGGCTGGACTACGCCCACACGGGACTGGTCGCCGAATTCGTGATCCCGGCGGCCTTTGCCGCCGCTGCCGCCCCCACGCCGCCGCGGGCTCCCGTGCCGCAGGCCGCGGCCGAGCCGGCCTTTGCCGCGCCGGATGACGTGCTGATCGTCGAGGACAACATGATCATCGCGCTCGACGCCGAGGAGATGGTCCGGGCGCTCGGCGTGGCGTCGGCGCGGATCGCCGGCAGCGTCGCGGCTGCGCTCGACCTGATCGCGCAGCGGCGGCCGGACTTCGCGCTGCTCGACGTCAATCTCGGCGGCGAGACCAGCTTCGCCGTCGCCGAACAATTGATCGCGCTCGAGGTGCCGTTCGCGTTCGCCTCCGGATACGGCGAGCAGGAGGCGTTTCCCGACGCGGTCGCGGCGGTGCCGCGGCTGCGCAAGCCCTACGCCGCCGAGGCGCTGCGCGCGGCGCTGGCCGCCGCCGGCAGGACGGTCGAAAAAAATCTGCGCGCCCCCTCTTGAAACGGCGCGGCGGGTTTTCCAAATCGTCGGTCGCCGCCCCCGGGGCGGCCCGGGTGCCCGGTTCGGGGCCCGGAGGAGACGGGCCGCCGGGCATTGTCTGGTGGTGTCCGGCGCCCGCTCGTATCCATCTTGCTCCGAGGAGGATTTGGCTATGAGGTATGATTGGTCCCCGTTGTGGCGGTCAACCGTCGGCTTCGACCGCCTGTTCGATGTCTTCGACGAGGTCCAGAAGGCCAGCGAAGACGGCTATCCCCCCTACAACATCGAGCGTCTCGCCGAAGACCGGTTCCAGATCTCGGTGGCGTTGGCCGGCTTCTCGCCGCAGGACATCGCGCTGACGGCCGAGCAGAACGTGCTCACGCTGGAGGGCCGCACCTTCCTGTACAAGGGCATCTCGGCGCGGCCGTTCCGGCGCCAGTTCACGCTCGCCGACCACGTCGAGGTCCGCAGCGCTCGGTTCGAGAACGGCCTGCTCCTGATCGAACTGGTCCGCGAGGTCCCCGAGGCCATGAAGCCGCGCAGGATCGCGATCAATGTCGCGGCGCCGAAGCCCGCGAACCAGATCGAGGCCAGGGCGGCGTGAGCCACCGCCCTGGGTGAGCCTTTCGCAAACCAGTCGACCGGCGGCATCGCACCGCCGCCGCTCGATCATTCGTCAACTCACTTCGTCAACTCATGGAGGCGACAATGCGGCCGACGACCGCGTGCGACGACACCATCTTCGATCTCGGCGCCCTGATCCATCCGGGCGCGACCTTCAACCATCCCCGCGACGTGGTCGCTCATCCCGGGCTCGACCTGTTCGAAAAACGCGCGATCCTCGCCTCGTGGGCGTCGGACGCCAGCGCGGTGGCCTCATGCCCGGCGCTGCGCGCGCCGGCCGATCTCAGGAAGCCGGTCAGTATCGACGAGATTCTCGACGCGCTGAATGCGCTCGATGGCGGGCCGCATTCGCCGCCGCCGGGCGGCAAGCCGGCGCGCCGATATTCCGTCGACCGCGTCGCCGCGGCGTGAGGGACCGACGATGCCGACGTCCATGGACGCCGCCGAGCGCGGCTGGGCGCAAAAACTCGCGCGGGAGATCGCGCAATGGCGAAGCCGGCGCAGCGGCGGGGCCTTCGGCGATGCAAAGGCACGGGCGCAACGACAGCGCGGAGCCTGTGCTCGGGCTCAACGATGGCAAGGCCCGGCGGCGCCATCCGGGCTCACGCATGGAAGGCACAATGGTCGTTCGCTTGTGCCCATGCCGGGGGGCCGTCGGCAGTGAACCTTTGCGGCGCGGCCCGCGACCAACAATCGTCGCGAACGGCGGCGCGCGCCGCGCCGACGGCGCGACGCCGGTTGAGGCCGCCCATGCCGATCGTCAGAATCCTCCTGGTGCTTCTCGCGCTCGCTTCGCCGGCGCTCGCGCAGGACGGCGCGCGGGACGCGGCCGCCGCGCGCGACGCCGCGCAGGCCTTCCGGGTCTATGTCGAAGGGGTGACGAAACAGGGCGGGCGGCCAGACCCGACCCGGCCGGAGGTCGCCGCGCTGCTCGGCCGCGTCTTCGATCTTGGCGCCTTGAAGGCACTGCCGCCCGCGCAGGCGAACGATCTTCCCTGGCTGATCGACTGGATCGAGGCCGCCAACGCGACCAACAAATTGCTCATGTTCTACGGCGCCAAGCCGGGGCCGCAGCCCGATCTGGCGACGATCCAGCGCAACATGACCGCGTACGAGGACCAATACGCGGCGATGATGAACTTCCTGATCCGCTGCCAGGCGCGCGAGGCGGTTTCGATCAACATGTTCATGGCGGGCCTCGCGCCGGAGCAGCACACGCGCGTGCGCGAGGAGGGGTTCGCGGGCGCCCGCAACGGCACCGCCGAGATGATCCTGGACGCCATCTGCTCGGTGATGCTGGGCGCCGGCAAACCCGCCAACGCCCGCCTGGTGGCGGCCGCCATCCGTGACACGGGCGAGGTCTGGGCGAGCTATTTCAAGCCGCAGGAGCGGGCCCACCTGGTCGAGCTGCTCGCCGGCCTTGCCAAGCGGGTGCCGGACGAGACCGCGCGGATTGATCTCGCCGCCTTCACGGCCGCGCTTCAGGCGGTGAATTGATCCGGCGTACTGCAGCCAGCGCTGGCAGCGGCGTCGGATTGTCCGCCGGCGGCGCCCGGTGACTGCTTTGGGTCAGCAGCGTTGATCGCGCCGGGAGCGGCTGTCGCGCTTCTTTGGCAGGGATGACCGGGACCACCAATCGCCGCAGCCCGACGGCTCGTTTATATCATCAGGCGCCGATCCCCATCGAATCTTTATGGGCCTCGACCCAGATAGCAAGGCGAAGTCACGACCCACCTCATGTGAGGACGTGCCATGCAAACCACGAAATCGCCCGATCGATGGGAACTGGCCGAAGCGAAAGCGGATCGCATCGGTTTGGCCGTGTCCTGGGCCGTGTTGTGGGTTGCCGTGATCCTCGCCGGGATATGGTTCTTTTCGGCTCCGAGTTTCGAGAAATGCAGCGCGCTGGGAACGCGAGCCGAACGCGTCGCCTGCTTTGAAAACCTCCGCGCCGAGCAGTTGAAGAAGTCTCCCGCCAGGGGCGGCAGCCCGCCCGCACCGGGCGATTCCGGCTAGGCCCGCAAAACGCTCGTCCGGCGAATTTCGCTTGTCAACGTCGCGGCCCGCCCGACGCATCGCGCGCGGCGTGGCGCCGCACGTAGAAGTCCGTGTTGGCGCGGATCCAGGCTTCCGCCGAAGCCTTCGACACGAAGTCGCCGATGTGCTCGCTGACGATGCCGGGGCGCATGACCTCGACATACCAGGTGCCGTCGCGACGGCCATGGGACGTGAGCGTGATGCGGGTCGTGGTGGATGTGGACATGTTACGGCCTCGTCGCCAGGCAAGAACTCCCGTCGCCGCCGCACGACATCATGCGTGCAGGGCGCCGTGCCCGATAGTATCGTGGCCATCGGATAGAAATTCGATGGTGGCGCCGTGTCTGGCGCATAGGAAATTCATAGGGATGGGACTGAGGCCAGTGATCACGGCGGCTCAACCGTCGTTGACGGGTCCTCCGGCAGCGGTGCCGGGCGGACGGTGGCGCCCAGTTGTCTGAGCCCTCTAAGTCTGTTCAGATCATGTTGGCAACCGAAGTCCGGACACCGCCAATGGAATACGCGCACGCCAAGATCAGGAAGGTTTTCGAAAGCAGTGACCGTAAGGCCAGGGTTAACGTTCTCGAGCGACAGGACGGCCTCTTCGAGTTCAGAGCTTATGTGGAGCGGTACGAGGAAGGGGCCTATTGGTCGCCAACGGAAATTTCCGGCCTTTACGAGAGCGCGGAAGAGGCTGAGCGCGGAGCCCTCAACGAGGTGCCTTGGTTGCGCCAGTTTTGCGGCGGCGGCCGGACCTAAATAGTGGAAGCTCCCGGGACACCTCTGTAGTCGGCCAAGGTCATCATGGGCGCATTCCCATCGCGGGCCGAAATGGCGGATCGTCGTCGGGCAGGGGGGCTTCCGCGTAGCGGCCGAACTGCATGGTGAAGGTCGCGCGGCCCTGGCTCATCGAGCGCAGGTTGTCCACGTAACCGAACATGTTCATGAGCGGCACCATCGCGTTGATGACGTTGGCGTTGCCGTGCATGTCCTGGCCCTGGATCCGACCACGGCGGGAATTGAGGTCGCCGATGACCGAACCGGTGTAGTCCTCGGGCGTCACCACCTCGACCTTCATGATCGGCTCGAGCAGCACCGACTTGCCCTTCTGCAGGGCTTCGCGGAACGCCGCACGCGAGGCGATTTCGAAGGCCAGCGCCGAGGAGTCGACGTCGTGATACTTGCCGTCGACCAGCTGGACCTTGACGTCGACCACGGGGAAGCCGGCGACTACGCCGGAACCCATGACGCTGTTGAGGCCCTTTTCGACGCCGGGGATGTATTCCTTCGGCACCGCGCCGCCGACGATCTTGGACTCGAACTCGTAGCCCTTGCCGGGCTCGTTCGGCTCGACCACGATCGACACTTCGGCGAACTGACCGGTACCGCCGGTCTGCTTCTTGTGCGTGTACTCGGCGCGCCTGGTGACGCGCTCGCGGAACGCTACCTGCAGCGCGCCGATATTGGCGTCGACCTTGTAGGTGCGCCTGAGGATTTCGACCTTGGTGTCGAGGTGAAGTTCGTCCATGCCCCTCAGGATGGTCTGGCCAGTCTCATGATCGGTCGACACCCGGAATGATGGGGTGGACGGCCCCCAACGGCATCAGTGTGCCAGAATGAGGTCGTTGAAGATCTCAGACGAGGGAGCCGTCCATGAACAAGATTAGCACAATTGGGCTGGATATTGC
>JARLJA010000036.1 GCA_031291445.1 Xanthobacteraceae bacterium
GCCGCGGCGCCGCCGGCTGGCTCGGCCTCGCCGCGGCGCCGACCTTCGCCGTCATGGCGCTGCTGACGGGCCTTGGCGGGAGCCCGACGATGCTCTGCTCGGCGGCGGACGCGTCACCGCTGAGCGGCATGGCCGGGATGTACCTTCTGATGAGCGCGTTCCATGCGGCGCCCTGGCTGAAGCTGGTCGCCGGCCGATGGGCGACGCAGTGATCGGCGCCCATCGAAATCCCGCCACACTTGTCACTCCCGCCCGTGCGCGGGCGGGATCTAGTTTGATCCCGCAACGAGACTTGCCGAACCACCAACGGAGACGATGACCATGACGACGCATACCATCGGGACACGTGAAGACTGGCTGGCCGCGCGGCTCGCGCTGCTGGCGGCCGAGAAGGAGCACACCCGCCGCGGCGATGAACTGGCGCGGCGGCGCCAGGAACTGCCGTGGGTGCGGGTCGACAAGACCTACCGGTTCGAGACCGATGAAGGCAGCGCCACTCTGGCCGACCTGTTCAAGGGGCGCTCGCAGTTTCTCGTCTATCACTTCATGTTCGGGCCCGACTTCACGGTGGGCTGTCCGTCCTGCTCGTCGATCGCCGACGGGTTCAACGGGATCGCCGCTCATCTCGCCAACCACGACGTCATGTTGACGGCGGTGTCGCGGGCGCCGCTCGAAAAGCTCCAGGGCTACAAGAAGCGGATGGGCTGGACCTTTCCCTGGGCCTCGGCGAGCGGTGGCGACTTCAACTTCGATCTCAGCGCTTCGCTCACCGAACAGCAGCAGCACGACGGAAGTTACGAGTACAACTACCGACCCGGCGCGCCGCTGGCATTGGGCGGCGAGCAGGGGCCGGTCGCACAGGTCGCGGCCTCGGCCGGGACCGACACCGCCACATTCATGCGCGAGCGGCCGGGCATGAGCGCGTTCGTGCGCGCGGACGGCGTCGTCTACCACACCTACTCCGCCTATGCGCGCGGGCTCGACGGCCTCTGGGGCATGTATCAGTGGCTCGACCGTGCGCCGAAGGGACGCAACGAGGCCGGCTTCTGGTTGCGCCGCCACGATGAATACGACAGGCACTGAGCCAGTTTGGGAACGAGGCAGCACCATGAGCAAGGATTACACCGTTTCCTTCTCCGTCGACCAGTCACCGGAGCAGGTCTTCGCCGCCGTCAACGACGTGCGCGGCTGGTGGTCGGAAGAAATCGACGGCCGTACCGACACGCTCGGCGCGGAGTTCGGGTTCCACTATAGGGACCTCCACTGCAGCACCCAGAAGATCACCGAACTGGTGCCCGGCAGGAGAGTGGCGTGGCGCGTCACCGAGAGCGACATCGGTTTCGTCGACGACAAGCACGAATGGAAGGACACCGACATCGTCTTCGAGATCGGCCGCAAGGGCGGCAAGACTGAGCTGCGTTTCACCCACGTCGGCCTCGTTCCCAGCATCGAATGCTACGGCAACTGCTCGGACGCATGGAGTTTCTACATCAACGAGAGCCTGCGTGACCTGATCACGACCGGCAAGGGCCAGCCGGCGCGGAAGGGCGATTGAGCGAAGGCGCCGGCCATCGCGCGGTGGCCGGCGCTTGCGATCGGCGCGCCGTGCTGGGCGAGATCTGGTCCCTTACTTCTTCTTGCCGAAGGTCTCGCGCACGAGGTCGAGCCAGGCCTTCGCGGCCTGGGACATATAGCCCCCGCGGCGCCAGATCATCGCCAGATGCCAGTCGGTGTCGGGCTCCGCCAGCGTCACCCGGCTCACCGACGGATGCTTGCGTTGGTCCGCGATCATCCGCGGCAGAAAGGCGATCCCGAGACCCGCCGCGGCCAACTCGACGATGAAATCGATCTGGCTGCTCCGCGCGACGATGACCGGCTCGAAGCCATGCCGCCGGCACGCGTCGAGAATGACACGATTGAGCGCAAAGCCGGTCTCGAACAGGATGAAGGGCAGATGACGCAGGGCCGGCAGGTCGAGGGACCGACGGCGCGCCAGCGCGCTGGTCACCGGAAGCAGGACCGTGAGCGGCTCCCGCCGCACGTCCTGCCATTCGAACCCCTCCGACACGGGAAGCAGCGAAGCGGCGAGCTCGATTTCGCCGGAGAGCAGAACCTCCTCCAGCCGTTCGCTGCCGTACTCGACGAGGCGGATGTCGATCTCCGGATAGCGATTGCGATAGATCGCAAACAATGGCGCGAACAGCAGGCTGCTGCCCACGGGCGGCAGGCCGAGCCTCAGGGTGCCGCGCTTGAGGCCGCGCAATTCGTCGAGCTCGGCGACCAAGTCGTTGCGTTCCGTCAGCATGCGCACGGCGCGGTGATAGACGATCTCGCCGGCCGCCGTCAGCTTGCTGCGGTGGCCGATCCGGTCGAGCAGCGGCACGCCGATCTCGTCCTCGAGCTGCTTGACCGCCTTGCTCACCGTGGACTGGGTGGCGAACACCGTCTTGGCTGCCTGCGAGAAGCCGCCCTGGCGCACCACTTCGACGAAGGCCCGCAGAGTCCGGAGTTCCATCTGAATTCCATATCAGAATAGAATGTAGTCGATCAATTCATTTTCCGCATGTGGCGGTGCAGCATACATTGACGGCGGAAGGAGCCCCCAATGACCTTGCGCTCAATTCGCCTCCGCGTGCAGCGTCTCGTCCACCGCAGCCTGGTCCTGCAGGTGGGATTGGTCTTCGCGTTCTGGTTCGCAGGCCAGAAGGCGGTGGACCTGGCCGGTCTGCCCGTTCCAGGCGGCGTCATCGGCATGCTGGTGGTGCTGGTGCTGCTTGCGAGCCGGCGCATCAGCGTCTTCAGCATGCGGCGCGGCGCCCAATGGTTCATCGCCGACATGGTGCTCTTCTTCGTGCCGGCCTGCCTCGCGCTGCTCGACCACCGCGAACTGATCGGTCTGCTCGGCTTGAAGATTCTCGTCGTGGTGCTCGGCGGTACCGCCGCGGTCATGGGGGTGACCGGCCTGACCGTGGACCTTTGCTATCGTTGGAGATCGCACCATGCTGCGGCTCCCGCTGAATGATGCCGTCGTCGGAGCGCTGTTCTGGTCAACGGTGACGATCGCGCTCTATGTCGTCGCCAAGCGCCTTTATCAGCGCTGGCCTCGCTGGTGGCTGATGCCGCTCGCCGTGGCGCCCGTGGCGTTGATCGCCGCGGCGCTGGCTCTTCACACCAGCTACCATGACTACATCCGCGGAACCCACTGGATCGTGAGTCTGCTCGGCCCGGCGACCGTCGCCTTCGCGGTGCCGATCTACGAACAGCGCGCGCTGATCCGGCGCCAATGGTGGGTGCTCGCCGCCGGGATGCTGGCGGGCAGCATCACGTCCATGATCACCGCCTGGGCGCTGGCGACAACGCTTGGCCTGAACGGCGCGCTGCGGTTGAGCCTGTTGCCGCGCTCGATGAGCACACCCTTCGCCATGGCGGTGTCGGATGAGATCGGCGGCGTGCCGGAACTGACGGCGGTGTTCGTGATCGCCACGGGCGTCTTGGGTGCCATCATGGGCGAGATCATGCTCGCGCGGTTTCCGATCCGCTCGGCCCTGGCCAAGGGGGCGCTTCTCGGCGTCGGCGCCCACGGCGCCGGAACGGCAAAGGCGCACGAGATCGGGCGCGAGGAGGGCAGTGTCGCCGGCCTGGTGATGGTGCTGGTGGGGCTGTTCAATGTCCTGCTGGCGCCGCTGCTGGCCATGGGACTGAGGCTTGTCTGAACGATGCGGGATCGCGTCGAGTAGGAAAGCGTCTCAGGCCGCGCGCGCCGCACGCGCTCACGCCAATCCGACCCGCGCGACCTGCGCGAGCCAGCGCCGTACGATCTTCTGCTCCTCCGGCATGAGCCCCCTGGCGAGGTCGCGTTCGACGCCATGGGCGCGGTCGCGGCTCTCGCCCAGCAATTTCTTTCCCTTTGCGGTGAGCTCGATCTCGAGAATGCGTCCATGTACCTCATGCGGCGTGCGCGCGAGCGCGCCGGCGCGCTCGAGATTGGCCACGATCACGTTCACGGTCTGCGGCGTCAGCATGGTGAGGCGCGCCAGCTCGGCGTTGGAGGCGCCGGGATAGGCGGCGAGCAT
Source organism: Xanthobacteraceae bacterium (assembly GCA_031291445.1). GTDB lineage: Bacteria > Pseudomonadota > Alphaproteobacteria > Rhizobiales > Xanthobacteraceae > Bradyrhizobium_A. Next base: position 4,074 of record JARLJA010000036.1, read on the forward strand.
GGTGAGCACCACGAACTGTGGCGGCGTGACCTCGATGTCGGCGAGCGCGCGTTCCAGCTGCAGGCGGTGCGCCGCGGACGCCTGCCGCAACAGGTAGCCGAAATAGCCCTCTTCGCCGCGCTTGCCTTCGCCGGGCCGGGGGATGGGTATGCGTTTGCTCGCCTTGCGCATGATGTCAGAGTCCTGATAATATGTTCGAGTTCTGATATTAGCGGAACCGGGAGCTTCGGTGAATGGTGGGCGGGATCTTTCTGGCGGGGGCGGCGGGTGTGGTTGGGCGGAGGCTGGTGCCGCTGTTGCGGCACGCCGGTCTTCCGGTTTTTGGAACCACGCGGCGCGCCGATCGTGCCGCGGCACTGGAAGAGGCGGGGGCGACACCGGTGGTGGTCGACGTGTTCGACGCCGGGCGACTTTCGGCCGTCATGGCCGAAATCCGCCCCGAGATCGTGATTCACCAGTTGACCGACCTGCCGTCCGGTCTCGATCCGGCGCGGATGGCGGAGGCGATTGAGGCCAATGCGCGCATCCGGAGGGAGGGCACGGGCAACCTCGTGGCCGCCGCGCGTGCCGCGGGCGTTCGCCACATCATCGCGCAGAGCATCGCCTGGGCCTACGCGCCGGGCGCCGCGCCGCATCGCGAGGGCGATCCGCTCGACGACGATGCGACCGGCGCGCGCGCCGTCACCATCGCCGGCGTCCGCGCTTTGGAGGATCAGGTGCTGCAGTCTCCGCCGATCGAGGGCGTCGTCCTGCGCTATGGCCGTTTCTATGGGCCGGGCACCGGTGTCGCGGACCGCCCCGGTGCCCCGGCGGTGCATGTGGATGCCGCGGCGCAGGCCGCGCTGCTGGCTATCGACCGGGCGAGCCCCGGGATCTTCAACATCGTCGAGCCGGACGCGACCGTGTCGTCGGACAAGGCGCGGCATGAACTTGGCTGGTCGCCGGATTTTCGCTCAGGGAGGCGATGATGATCGGACGGGTGACAACCGTGAATGGCCTGGCGGTGTTGGCGCTCGCAGCGGTCGTGCTGGCGACCGTATCGATCCCCGCGATCAAGCCGCCGCAAACCGGCGCGGGTCATCACGCCATGGTGGCGGCGGGTGGCCGGCCTGCGTCCACCACGAGGCGGCTGTCGTGCGAACCGCTTGCGGATATTCCAGGCAAGGCAGTCAGCACGGTGGTGGTCACCTATCCGCCGAACGGCTACACGCCGGCGCATCGCCATCCGGGAACGGTGACGGCCTTCGTGCTGATGGGCACCATCCGCTCGCAGCTCTCGGGCGGCGAGCCCGTTCTCTACAAGCCGGGTGAAACCTGGTTCGAGCCGCCCGGCACTGTTCATGTCTTCGCGGAGAACCCGAGCGCAACCGAGAGCGCCGAACTGCTGGCGGTCTTCGTGGCCGACGAGAATTGCGGTCCGCTGGTGATTCCGGAGCCCGACTATCACTGAGATCGAGTGGTCCGCCGTATTTTGACCCATGTGATCGTCGGCCGGAAACCCGTATGCTCGGCGGCGAGCCGCCCTGTCGGGGCCGGCCGTCATCTGATGGGAGGTTCCCGATGATCGTTGCGCGACCGGTCGCGCTGCCGACCGACAGCTCCGTCGCCCAGCTCTATGCGGGGGCCGACCTCGCCGACGCCTTCGCGATCGACATCGGACGCGCCGACGGCGCCCGCGACATCCGCGCGCTGGCGCAATCGGTGCTGGGCGATCCGGCGCCCTGGTTCCGCGCGCTGCTGGCGCTGCGTGACGCCGCAGTGGTCGGCTTCGGCGTGAAGACGGCGCGCCAGATGCGTGATGCGGCAGCGAGGAATCCCGCCGGCTACATCGACTTCTTTCCCATCCTGTGGCGGTCGGATCGCGAACTGGTGCTCGGCGAGGACGACCGCCATCTCGATTTCAAGCTCTCGCTTCTCGTTCGCCCCGTGGCGGGCGCTGCGGGCAGCGAACTGGTCGCGACCACCGTGGTCCACTGCCACAACCGGCTCGGGCGCATCTATCTCGCGGTGATCGCGCCGTTCCATCGCCTCGTCGTCAAGGCCAACCTGCAGCGGGCGGCGCGGGGCGGATCGCGGCCCGCCTGATGGCATTCACGCGTCCAGATACAGCGCTTCCAGCGTCGCGCGCTCGCGCGGGCCGACGCCGAGGCCTTCGGTGAAATAGGCGTCGAGGCCGCCGTAGTCGGCGCGGACCGCGTCCATCGCGGCGGCGAGATAGGATTCCTCCACCGACAGCAGCACCGAACGGACCTCGTCGGAGAACGGCGCGGCGATCACGGCCTGCGGCGCCTGCCACAGCTCGTTGGTGAGCATGTAGTCTTCGACGATCAGGTCCTCGGGCACGCCGAGCGCGGTCAGGATCATCGCCGCGGCGAAGCCGGTGCGATCCTTGCCGGCGGTGCAGTGCACGACCAGCGGCGCGTCGTCGGCGAGCAGGTGGCCGAACAGCGCGCGGTATCGGTCGGTGTGGTTGCGCACGTAGTTGCGGTACGATTCCCGCATGATCTCGGCGGTCTCGTCCGCGGACAGCGGCTGGCCGGTGGCCAGGCGCTCGGTCAGATCGCCGACGATCTTCGGCTCGATCGGCAGCGAATGCACCGTCAGTCCGTCGTGCTCGTAGGCCGGAAGCCGTTCGGCGCTGCCGCGCAGGTCGAAGGCGCGCTGTAATCCCAGTTCGCGCAGCCGCGCGACGTCGGCTTCGGTCAGCTCAGCGAGGTGGTCGGAACGGAACAGCCGCCGCCAGCGCACCGGTCGGCCGTCGCGGCCCGGATAGCCGCCGAGGTCCCGGAAATTGGTGGCGCCTGCAAGGCCGAGGCTGCGCGCATAGTCTGACATCAGGTCACCAGGTCGTCATGGATGATGGGGCGAGTCAATGTCGCGACTCAGTGTAGCAGCAATCCGGCAGAACCGGATGACACCCGCGTCGAAGCCGCTATGATCGCGCGGCCGCGGCAAGGTCTCGTCGCCGGCCGGCGCGGGTGGCCGCGCGATCGTGAAGGAGCCCCGGTTTGGCCTTTGTCTGCGATATTCCCGCCGTTCCCACCGTCCAGCAGGACGACGATGTGGTCCGGATCACGCGCTGGGATTTTTCGCCCGGCGCCGTCACTGGCTGGCACAGCCATGGCTGGCCGTATTTCGTCGTGATGCTGACCAGGGGCGTGCTGCGGATCCACGACGGCGCCAACGTCAGCGACGTGCCGCTGGAGTCCGGCCAGAGCTACGGGCGGCCGGCCGGCGTCACCCACGACGTCATGAACGGCTCGGACCACCCCATCGCGTTCGTCGAGATCGAGGTCAAACGGCCCGATCAGCTGGTGATGGCGCACTGACGGCATCGGCTCCTGAAAGTCCGATTCAAAAAAATACTGCCCGCAAGGTCCTGAATCTGTTGTGTTGCTCGTGATGCGCGGCCGTGTGCTGGGCAAACCCGGCCATGACGAAGGTAGGGTCGGTTTGCCAGCCTCGGCAATCCCTTGGACGACTTTGCAGCATTTTGAGGTCAGACACCGAGGCCGGCCGTCAGACCAGCCGGTTGTTCGCAAGGTGAACCGTGCGCGCCTCGCAGGTCTTGTCGACGGTTACGGCGGTCCTCGCCAACTGGCCTCGCGCCGCGGTGTTGTCGGCGATCTCGGCGTTGCGGACGCGGCCGACGAAGATGGCGCTATCGGGCTTGATGCCGTAGAACTGGCCGGCGTCGAACGCGCTGCCGCGAATGAAGGTCCGGCCAACGACATTGCCCGTGATCTTGAGTCCATCGGCATTGCCGACGAAGATCGCGTAGATGTAGGAATCGTCGATCCGGTTGCCCGCGATGGTCACGTTGCGGTTCTGGAAATTGTTCGAAAAGCCCTTGGCGCCCTCGGGACCGGACATGCCGATGTAGATCGTACCGAGCGCGCCGTTGCCGGCGGTCAGCGCATTGGCCCCGGTGATGCACCGGATGAAGCGGTTGTTGCGGAAGGTCAGGTTCTCGGCGAAGCCCGATTCGGACCAGTATCCGATGTCGCTGCCGGCCTGCAGCGCGATGGTCGAGGAATAGGAGAACTGGCAGTCCTCGACGACGGAATTCGGCGATTTCACCACCACGTGGCCGCAGGCATGGAAACTGCAGCGCCGGATCGCCGTGCCGCTGCCGATCCGGCTCAGCGAGGTGACCGCGTCCGCGACCTTCAGCGGCAGGTCCTGCTGCAGCACCACCTCGTAAATCAGATCGGGCTGGGTGGGCGGACTCTTGCCGTTCCAGATCTTCGCAATCTCCGTCTTGAGCTCGGGCGCGTGCCGCTTGGTCAGTTGCGTGATCCTGGTCTGTCCCAGCGAGCGGAATGTGCCGCGCTCGCAGCTCTCGATCTCGTCGCCGGCGGCGAGGCCGATATCCCATTTGGGCGTCAGCGTGTAGCGCCCGGGGCCGGTCTTGCGGACCACGTAGTAGTAGAAGCCGTGCACGTTCACGGCGTCGTCGGAGGTGTTGGCGAAGCTGCAGTCCTCCATGGTCGGGCCGTGCTCGACCGTGATGAAGTGGGAGCCGTCGGAGTTGGTGGAGACCAGCCGGTCGCTCGTGGCGCCCTTGGGGCGTGGTCCGGGAACGATGGAGACTTTTCGCAGGGTCATGGCGCCGGGGCCGCCGTTCTCCAGGATTCCCATGCCGGGGGAGGCGAACAGGTTCACATTGCTGAAGGTCGTCGCGGTGCTGCCGTCGACCACGACGGCGTGGGCGAAGCCGTTGGTGATCGCGACCGCGTCGCCCACCGCCACCGGCAGTTGGCTCGGAAAGGTGTCGTTGGCGCTCCAGCGCAGGTGAACCCTGATCACCCCTTCCGCGACCCGCTCGACCTTGCTCGGGGTGAGGAAGTCGCGCGCGCCCGCCTTGAGTGCACGGCTGCCGCGGTCCATGACCTTGAGGAAGCCGTCGGTGATGGTCGAGAGAAACGCCGGATCGTCGGGATAGCCGGGGTCGACCTTGACCATGATCTGAAGGGCTGCGTGGTCGAACGAGGCGATGGTGCCTTGGGTGAACGGCAGCGGGTCGTAGTCGATGGTGAGGTCGCGGATCGTGACGTGGTTCGAACCGGAGACCAGCAGGGTCGTCCCCCGCGTCGTGTTGATCAGCTGGGCCCCGTTGCCGTTCAGCGCGAAGCCGTTCAGCTGCTTGAAGGCGAGGGGCTGCTTGATCCGGTAGACGGCGTCCCGCGTGAGGTTGAGCGTGAGCTGCGCCGGCTTGCCGGCCTTGGCTGCGTCGGCGGCGGCCCTGGATACCGCCGCCATGGCTTCGGCGAATGCCGCGTCCGCGTCGACGCGGCTGAAGCTTGCCATATCGAACACTGCGGCGACGGTGTCGGACCTTTGCTGCGCTCGGCCGGCGCCGCCGGCCAGCAGCGGAGCCGTCGCGGCAAACGACGAGGCGAGCTGCAGCGTTCGTCTCCGAGTGATGAGTTTCATGGCGACCGGTCCCATTTGTGCATCTGGCGTCGGGCCCTTGTGGGACCATCAACCTGAACCGCGCCAGAACGCGCCGTCTGTTCGTGCCGTCGAACCAGCCTCCGAGCACGGGCTGGTGGCGCCGCACCGACGTTCGGCAGCCCGAAGGGCCCGGGCCAGGCGATCGTCTGCCAATTCCCTGGTCGGGGCACAAGCGCCACAGGCACGACGGCGCGGAAGGATCGGCCTTGCGTGTGGCCCGGTCGTTCAGCCCCGCGTCGCGAAGCGGACCAGATCCTGCAGATTGTCGCCGATGGCATCAGGGCGCACATCGAGTTCCTCCACCGGCAGCCGCAGGCGATTGGCCCAGAAGGTGCGGTAGCCGAACGACTTCGCGCCGGCAGCGTCCCAGCCGCCGAACGCGGCGAACACGATCTCCTCGCGGGAAAGGCCGAGGACGTCGATCCCCATCTGATAGGCGCGCGGATCGGGCTTGAAGGCGCGCACGCGGTCGGTGGACAGGTTCTGCTCGAACAGGCCGTCGAGGCCGGCGCTGGCGACCGCGCTCTCCAGCATGTGCTCGGTCAGGTTCGACAGGAACGCCAGGCGCAGTCCCGCGTCGCGCAGGGCGCGCAGTCCGTCCGCCACGTCGGGATACGCCTTCAGGGTGAGAAAGGCCTGCATCAGCCGGTCGCGCGCGCCTTCGGTCAGCTCCACCTTCGTCGCAGCCGCTGCATAGGTCAGCGCGTCCCGGGTCACGGTCCAGAAGTCGGTGTAGCGGCCGGTCAGGGTCCTGAGCCAAGTGTATTCGAACTGCCGGATCCGCCACAGCGCGGCGAGCGGCTCGCCCTTGCCGGGAAACAGCTCCTCGGCCAGCGTCGCGACCGGGCGGGGATCGAAGATCACGAAGCCGTCGAAGGCGACTGCCCGGGCGCGCGGCTGCGCGCGGGCCGCGGGCGCCAGGGTTGAGGCGGCAGCGGCGCTGGTGGCGAGCCGCAGCAGCCGTCGCCGGTCGACCTGAGCGGGGGCGGGAGGCTGGGTCATCGGATGAGGTCTCGTGTGAACGGAAGAGGGCGGGCCTCCATGTATGCCCCGGAGGCGATCGCGGGGAATGCACCGACGCAGCAAGACATCGTTGCGGCGGAAGACATAATGCGGCGCCGGCAAGCCGCGCGACGGTCGCGTTCGGTTGACCAGACCCGACGGCGGCCCCACTGTTGAAACGGACACCAGCGATGGGGGCGCGGTCGGCGCGCGTGGGTATCGTTGCGTGACGAGGGGGGATGATGGCGATGGCCGATGGACGACAGGCATCTGCGCGAGACCATGATCTCGTGGTCTATGGTGCGACCGGTTTCACCGGCCGCCTGGTGGCCGAGCATCTGCTGGCCAGATACGGCGCGGCGGGCGACCTCGCATGGGCCATGGCCGGGCGCAGCGCCGCCAAGCTCGCGGAGGTGCGCGACCTCATCGGCGCGCCGGCGAGCCTGCCGCTGCTCACGGCGGACGCGTCCGATCCCGCTTCCCTGAAGGCGCTCGCGGCTTCCGCGAAAGTCGTGATCACGACGGTCGGGCCCTACCAGCTCTACGGCGAGGGCCTGGTGGCCGCCTGTGCCGCGGCGGGCACCGACTACGTGGACCTGTGCGGCGAGCCGGCCTGGATGGCCGCCATGATCGGCAAGTATGGCGACGCCGCGAAGGCCTCCGGCGCCCGCATCGTGTTCTCCTGCGGGTTCGATTCCATTCCCTTCGATCTCGGCGTCTACTTTCTGGAGAAGGAAGCGCAGGCGAGGTTCGGCATGCCCGCCACCCGCGTCCGCGGCCGGGTGCGCAAGATGAAGGGCTCGTTTTCCGGCGGCACCGCCGCGAGCCTGATCGCGACCGTCGAGGCCGCGGCGCGAGACCGCGCGGTGCACAAGACCCTCGCCGATCCGTTCGCATTGACCCCGGGCTTTCGCGGCGCCCCGCAGCCGAGCGGCGCCGAGGTGGCTGAGGACGCGGCGGCCGGATCATGGGTCGCCCCCTTCATGATGGCCACGATCAACACCAAGACCGTGCACCGCTCGAACCATCTTCTCGGCCAGCCCTGGGGCCGGAATTTTGTCTACGACGAGATGATGATGACGGGCGCGGGACCGGCCGGCGAGAAGCGCGCCCGGGCCACGGCGCGGCGCGAGGCGATCCAGAACGCCATGATCGGGTTCGCGCCGACCCGCGCGCTGATCCGCCGCTTCGTCCTGCCGAAGCCCGGCGAGGGGCCTTCCAGGGCAGCTCGCGAGCAGGGGTTCTACGACATCCTGTTCGTCGGCGAGACCGCGGACGGGCGGAGCCTGCGGGCTTCGGTCAAGGGTGACATGGATCCGGGCTACGGCTCGACCTCGAAGATGATCGCCGAGGCCGGTCTCTGCCTGGCGCGCGACGTTGCGCGGGACGCAGTCGGGGGCGGGATCTGGACCACCGCGTCGGCGATGGGTGATGCGCTGATCGCCCGGCTGCAGGCCCGCGCCGGCCTGACTTTCGCGCTGGAGAATGGCTAGTCTTACTGAGTGACTCAGTAAGACTAGCCAATTCTACGGGTGCATCGCGATATGGCGGTATCCATGGATGGGATGATGGTCGCAATCCTCGCATGCGGCGGGCCTGAAGTACCCCGCTGAGGGTGGAGTTCTGGTTGAATCCCCACCGCTCAGCACTTGTTCATGTTTCCGTGGCAGCCTTCATCAATTGTTATTCCGATGGAACCGTCAGAGCTCACCGCCCCCCTTCGCCATGTCGACTGCGTCCGTCGCCACGCTGCCCGAAAGCCCTCCTGTCGCTCCCGCGAGCGACGGGCTGCTTGATGATGTGAGCAACGGCATCGGCGCGCTCGGCGTCGAGCTTGCGGATGTGCTCGGCAATCTGAGCGATGTCGCTGATCGGGTCGGCCGGCAGTCGGCCCAGTTCGGCCAGCTCAAGGTCGCCGCCGATATCATGGTCGCCGCCAACAAGGAGATCGACGGCGCGGCCCGCACCGTGCAGTCGGCAACTTCCAGCGCGATCGCCGAAATCGCCGGTGCGCGCGACGCCGTCGACGGCGCCGCCGAGAGCACCGCGCATCTGGTGGATGCCGTAAGCCGGATCGCGGAGCGGCTCGGTTCGGTGAGCGCGGTTCTTGCCAATGTCGCCAAGGTGTCCGGCGCGATCGAGGCGATCGCGCGGCAGACCAACCTGCTGGCGCTCAACGCCACCATCGAGGCGGCGCGGGCCGGCGAGGCCGGGCGCGGCTTCGCGGTGGTCGCCAGCGAGGTCAAGGCGCTCGCCACCCAGACCCGCACGGCGACGCTGCAGATCGGCGACACGGTGAAGAGTCTCGATTCCGAGGTCGCCCTGCTGATCGCCGAGAGCGGCAAGGCGTCCCAGCACGCCAAGAACGCCGGCGACGGCGCGGGCCAGATTCGCCAGGTGATGGGCCGCGTGCAACAGGAGTTCTCCGCGGTCGGGCGCGACGTCGACGCCATTGCGCAGGCCGCCGGCACCAATCTCGGCCATTGCGACGGTCTGCTCGGCGAACTCGCCGACCTCGCCGAAGGCGTCGAACTGTCGTCGGCCGATATCAAGCTCGCCGACCGCCGCGTCGCCGGCCTGCTCGAAACTTCGGAAGGACTGATCCAGTCGATCGCCGACAGCGGCGCCGAGACCGCGGACGCACGGCTGGTCCCGGTGGTGGTGGGCGCGGCGAAGGAGATTGCTGCGGCGTTCGAGGCGGCGATCGCGCGCGGCGAGATCACCCTGGCGCAGCTGTTCGACGAGACCTACCGCGAGATTCCCGGCACCGATCCGAAGCAGTACCTCACCGACTACGTCGAATTCACCGATCGCATTCTGCCGCCGATCCAGGATCCGTTGCAGTCGGTCGACCCGCGGATCGTGTTCTGCGTGGCCTGGGCCAGGGGCGGATACCTTCCGACCCACAACCCGAACTATTGCAAGCCGCAAGGCCGCGATCCGGTGTGGAATGCCGCCAATTGCCGCAACCGCCGGCTGTTCAACGATCGCGCGGTACAGAAGATCGGCGCCAACACCAAGCGGTTTCTGCTGCAGACCTACCGTCGCGACATGGGTGGCGGCAACTTCGTCTTGATGAAAGACCTCTCTTCCCCCATCTTCGTCGGCGGACGCCACTGGGGCGCGTTCCGCATGGGGTTCCGGCAGAGCTAGCCGGCGAGCCTCCGCGGGATTCCTGCAGCATTCCTGCGGGATGAGAGGCTTGGAAAGACGGTTGGGATGGCAAAGACGCCGGTCACGATCTACGGCATCAAGAATTGCGACACGATGAAGAAGGCGCGCGCCTGGCTCGACGGCCACGGCGTCGCCTACGCGTTTCACGACTACAAGGCCGCGGGAATCGATCGCGACCGCCTCAAGTCCTGGTGCAAGGACGTGGGCTGGGACACGCTGCTCAATCGCGCCGGCGCCACCTTTCGGGCCTTGCCCGACGCCGACAAGACCGGTCTCACCGAAGCCAAGGCGATCAACCTGATGCTGGCCAAGCCGTCCATGATCAAGCGGCCGGTTCTCGACCTCGGTGGGCGGTTGCTGGTCGGCTTCAGGCCCGAGCTTTACGCGGCGTCCATTTCCGCCCGCGGCTGAGGCTCGGCAGGCCCGGGCGCCGCCACGCGGAGCGCCGGTGCCCCGCCGGAAGGCCGCCTGGCGCCGCTTTCGAAATCCCTGCTGATGGCGACCCGATCACTTCCAGCGCGCCTGCCGGCATGGTAGGCGTGGCGGCCGCTCGGCCTCGCAACCGTCATCGATTGGACGCATATCCCATTGGGGACACTACGTGAAACTGCCTCTCTTTCCGGCTTGCGAAAGACGCGCAGTTGGCGGCATAGTCCAGCCACAAACCGCCCGGCGGCGTTGAGGAACGCCGCGGCGGAGCAACAATCGGCCGCGGGCGGCGACACACCGCTGAAGGCTGACAGGGGGAAGCGGAGTGTCTGACGAGTTCATTCTCGAAACGAAAGGCTTGACCAAAGAGTTCGCCGGCTTTGTCGCCGTCAACGACGTCAACCTGCGGATCAAGCGGGGCAGCATCCATGCCCTGATCGGACCCAACGGGGCGGGCAAGACCACCTGCTTCAATCTGCTGACCAAGTTTCTGACGCCGTCGCGCGGCCAGATCCTGTTCAACGGGCGCGACATCACCGCGACCAAGCCGGCCGAGGTGGCGCGCCTGGGCCTGGTGCGTTCGTTCCAGATCTCAGCGGTGTTTCCCCATATGACGGCGCTGGAAAACGTGCGGGTGGCGCTGCAGCGCCAGCACGGCGCCTCGTTCGACTTCTGGCGCTCGAAGTCGGTGCTCAACCGCTTCAACGACCGCGCCCGCGAACTGCTCGACAATGTCGGCCTGACCAGCTTCGCCGAGACCCACGCGGTGGAGATGCCCTATGGCCGCAAGCGGGCCCTGGAGATCGCCACCACGCTCGCGCTCGATCCCGAGATGATGCTGCTCGACGAGCCGATGGCCGGCATGGGGCACGAGGACATCGACAAGATCGCGGCCCTGATCAAGCGGATCTCGGCCAAGTACACCATCGTGATGGTCGAGCATAACCTCAGCGTGGTCGCCAACCTGTCCGACATCATCACGGTTCTGACCCGCGGCCGCGTTCTCGCCGAGGGCAGCTACGGCGAACTGACCAAGGACGAGCGCGTCAAGGAAGCCTATCTGGGAGCGGGTCATGCTTGACGCTGTGACAGCCGGCGCGCCGGCCGCGGCCGCCGTCGACAAGCCGCTGCTCGCGGTCGAGAACCTGCAGGCCTGGTACGGCGAATCCCACGTCCTGCACGGCATCACCTTCGACGTGCGCGAAGGCGAGGTGGTGACGCTGCTCGGCCGCAACGGCGCCGGCAAGACCACCACGCTCAAGTCGATCATGGGCATCATCGGCAAGCGATCGGGATCGATCCGCTTCGGCGGCGAGGAGATCGTGCGGACGTCCTCCGACAGAATCGCGCGCAAGGGCATCGCGATCTGCCCCGAGGAGAGGGGAATCTTCTCGAGCCTCGACGTGCGGGAGAATTTGATGCTGCCGCCGGTGGTGCGGTCCGGCGGCCTGTCGCTCGACCAGATCTTCACCCTGTTTCCCAACCTCCGCGAGCGGCTGAACAGCCAGGGCACCAAGCTCTCGGGCGGCGAACAGCAGATGCTGGCGATCGCCCGGATCCTGCGGACCGGCGCCCGTTTCCTCATGCTCGACGAGCCGACCGAGGGGCTCGCGCCGGTGATCATCCAGCAGATCGGCCACACCATCGCCCGGCTGAAGAAGGAGGGCTTCACCATCCTGCTGGTGGAGCAGAACTTCCGTTTCGCCTCGACCGTGGCGGATCGCTTCTACATCGTCGAGCACGGCAAGGTCATCGACGGCTTTTCCAATTCGGAACTGCAGTCCAACATGGACAAGCTGCACGCCTATCTCGGCGTGTAGGTCGATCTGCCGCACGGTCTTCGGGAGGATTTGATGAAGAAGCTGATAACGGCTCTGGTGCTCGGCGGTGCGGTCTGTTTCGCGGGCGGCGGCACGGCGTCCGCTCAGGACAAGACGGTCAAGATCGGGGTGCTGAACGACCAATCGGGTCTCTATGCCGACATCGGCGGGCCCGGGTCGGTGCTCGCCGCCCAGATGGCGGTCGAGGATACCGGGTTCAAGGCCAAGGGCTGGACCATCGACGTGATCGCGGGCGATCATCAGAACAAGCCGGACGTCGGCGCCAACATCGCCCGCCAATGGTTCGACGTCGACAAGGTCGACATTATCGTCGACGTTCCGAACTCCGGCGTCGGGCTCGCGGTCAACAACGTGGTCAAGGAGAAGAACGGCGTCTACATCAATTCCGGCGCCGCGACCTCGGATCTCACCAACGCGCAATGCTCGCCGAACACCGTGCATTGGACCTACGACACCTACGCACTGGCGCACACGACCGGCGGGGCGCTGGTCAAGGCCGGCGGCGACACCTGGTTCTTCCTCACCGCCGACTACGCCTTCGGCGCGGCGCTGGAGCGCGACACCACCGCGGTCGTCACCGCCGCGGGCGGAAAAGTGGTCGGCGGTGTCAAGCACCCCATCAATACCTCCGATTTCTCCTCGTTCCTGCTGCAGGCCCAGGCCTCCAAGGCCAAGGTCATCGGGCTCGCCAATGCCGGCGGCGACACCTCCAACTCGATCAAACAGGCCGCCGAGTTCGGCATCGTCGCCGGCGGCCAGAAGCTTGCCGCGCTGCTGCTCTTCATCACCGACGTCAACGCGCTCGGTCTCAACGTGGCGCAGGGCCTCAATTTCACCGAGACGTTCTACTGGGATCTCAATGAGGGGACCCGCGCCTTCGCCAAGCGCTTCCAGGAGCGCATGAGGAACAAGGCGATGCCGACCATGGACCAGGCTGGCGTCTATGCCGGCGTGCTGCATTATCTGAAGGTGCTCGACGCCATGGGCGGCAATCCGCACGACGGCGCCAAGGTGGTGGCGGCGATGAAGGCGACGCCGACCGACGATCCGCTGTTCGGCAAGGGCGAGATCCGCGGCGACGGCCGCAAGATGCACCCGGCCTACCTGTTCGAGGTCAAGAAGCCGTCGGAATCGAAGGGGCCGTGGGACTACTACAAGCTCATCGCCACCGTCCCGGCGGATCAGGCTTTCACGCCGCTCGCGGACAGCAAGTGTCCGCTGCTGAAGAAATAACCGAAGGCGGGGGCGGAGCCGGGAACACCATCGGCTGCGCCGCCGCCAAAGAGGCCAGAAAGTCCAATCGCCATGCAAGCCCTTTATGCCCAACTTCTGGTCGGCCTGATCAACGGCTCGTTCTACGCGCTGTTGAGCCTTGGCCTCGCCGTGATCTTCGGCATGCTCAACATCATCAATTTCGCCCACGGCGCGCTCTACATGATGGGCGCGTTCGTCGCCTATTTCCTGCTCGAATATGCCGGGATCGGATACTGGTGGGCGCTGCTGCTGGCGCCGCTCGCGGTCGGTGCGTTCGGCATGATCCTCGAGCGTACGATGCTGCAGTGGCTGTCGGGCCTCGACCACCTCTACGGGCTCCTGCTCACCTTCGGCATGGCGCTGGTCATCCAGGGCCTGTTCCAGAACTATTTCGGCTCGTCGGGGCTGCCTTACGCCATCCCTGACCAGCTGCGCGGCGGCGTCAATCTCGGCTTCATGTTCCTGCCGATCTACCGAGGCTGGGTCGTGATCTTCTCCCTCGTGATCTGCCTGCTGACCTGGTACCTGATCGAGCGGACCCGGCTCGGCGCCTACCTGCGCGCCGCCACCGAGAACCCGACGCTGGTGCGGGCCTTCGGCATCAACGTGCCGCGCATGATCACGCTGACCTACGGGCTCGGCGTCGGGCTCGCGGCGCTCGCCGGGGTGCTGTCGGCGCCGATCAACCAGGTGCGGCCGCTGATGGGCGCCGACCTGATCATCGTGGTGTTCGCCGTCGTGGTCATCGGCGGCATGGGGTCGATCATGGGATCGATCATCACCGGTTTTGCGCTCGGCATCGTCGAGGGCCTGACCAAGTATTTCTATCCCGAGGCCTCCAACACGGTGGTGTTCGTCTTGATGGTGCTGGTGCTGCTGGTCAAGCCGACGGGACTGACGGGGCGGGCGAACTGACATGGCAACGATCACAGACAACGCGGCTCCGGCCCGCCACTCCCATCGCGACGAATTCGTCGCCTTCGTCATCATGGCGGCGGCGCTGGTGGCCGTGCCGTTCACCGGGATCTATCCGTATTTCGTCATGCAGGCGCTGTGCTTCGCGCTGCTGGCCTGCGCCTTCAACCTGCTGATCGGCTATGGCGGCCTGTTGTCGTTCGGCCACGCCATGTTCCTCGGCACCGCCGGCTACTGCACGGCGCACGCGCTGAAGGTCTGGGGGCTGCCGCCCGAGCTCGGCATCCTGGTCGGGGTGGCCGCGGCCACGGCGCTCGCGGTCATCACCGGCCTGGTCGCGATCCGCCGGCAGGGCATCTACTTCGCGATGATCACGCTGGCGCTGTCGCAGCTGCTCTATTTCATCTATCTGCAGGCGCCGTTCACCCACGGCGAGGACGGCATCCAGGGCGTCCCGCAGGGCCGGATGTTCGGCTTCCTCAAGCTGTCGGACCAGACCACGCTGTACTACACCATCCTGGTGGTGTTCCTGCTGGCGTTCCTGCTGATCTTCCGGATCATCAACTCGCCGTTCGGCGAGGTGCTGAAGTCGATCCGGGAGAACGAGCCGCGCGCCATTTCGCTCGGCTACAAGACCGACCAGTACAAGCTGGTGGCCTATATCCTGTCCGGCGGGCTGGCCGGCCTCGCCGGCGCCATGAAGATCTTCGTGGCGCAGAACGCCTCGCTGACCGACGTGCACTGGTCGATGTCCGGCGAGGTGGTGCTGATGACGCTGGTCGGCGGCCTGGGAACCATCTTCGGCCCGGTGGTCGGCGCCTTCGTGATCATCGCCATGCAGCAATACCTCGCCCAGTTCGGGCAGTGGGTCACCGTCATCCAGGGCGGTATTTTCGTGATCTGCGTGCTGACCTTCCGCCGCGGCGTGATCGGCGAGCTGGCCCACTACTTCAAGCGTTCGCTCTAAGACGCATCACGGGTCTGGGGCCCGGCAGGGCCGGGGCCGACGGTCCCGGCGTGGATTTATCCACAAATCGGAGTTGGGGCCGGGGAGCCGCCGGCCCAACAGCCCTGTTCCCGGCGACAGTTTTGTGACAGATACGTGACGACTCCCCCGGGGCGGCCGAGTGCCCCGGGGCGGCGCGGGCATGCGCTTGACAGGCCTCCTGGGCCGTCCCGCTGGCCGGCGCCCGGCCACAACGGAAAGATCGAACGGAATGCTACGCTGGTTCAAAGCCTTGCTGCCGCAGGAAGCACGGTTCTTCGATTTGTTCGCCCAGCATTCCGAGACCATCGTCAGCGGCGCGGAGGCCCTTCAGGCGATGCTGCGGGGCGGCGATCAGGTGCCGGCCTACTGTCAGCAGGTCTACCATCACGAACGCCAGGCCGACGAGATCACGCGCCGGGTGCTGATGGCGGTTCGCCGCACCTTCATCACGCCGTTCGACCGCGGCGACATCAAGGACCTGATCACGTCGATGGACGACGCCATCGACCAGATGCAGCAGACCGCCAAGGCGGTGATGCTGTTCGAGGTCCGGCAGTTCGAGCCGCCGATGCGCGAGATCGGCGCGCTCCTGGTCGATTGCGCCCGGCTGGTGGTGCGGGCGCTGCCGCTGATGCAGGCGATCGGCGAAAATGTCACCACGCTGACGGCGATCACCGAGGAACTGACCAAACTCGAGGGCAGGGTCGACGACCTGCACGACATCGGCCTCAGCGAGCTGTTCCAGAAGCACCGCAACGCCAGCGCCATGGGTTTCATCATCGGAGCCGACATCTACGACCATCTCGAGAAGGTGGCCGATCGCTTCGACGACGTCGCCAACGAGATCAGCAGCATTGTGATCGAGCAAGTCTGACGTGACCGCGACCCTGACGCTTCCGCTGCTGTGCGGCCTGATCGGCGTCGCCTTGCTGTTCGATTTCCTGAACGGCCTGCACGACGCCGCCAATTCGATCGCGACGATCGTCTCGACCCGGGTCCTGCGTCCCCAGTACGCGGTGCTCTGGGCGGCGTTCTTCAACTTCATCGCGTTCCTGTTTTTCGGGCTGCACGTCGCGCAGACGCTGGGTGTCGGCATCATCGATCCCGGCATCGTCGACCCCCGGGTGATTTTTGCGGCGATGATGGGCGCGATCGTGTGGAACCTGGTGACCTGGGGCGGCGGAATACCGTCGTCGAGCTCCCACGCCCTGATCGGCGGGCTGGTCGGCGCCGGCTTCGCCAAGTCGGAACTGGCCGCGATGCAGTGGTCCGGCCTGATCAAGACCCTGCTCGCCATCGTGCTGTCGCCGCTCCTCGGCTTCGTGCTGGCGCTGTTCCTGGTCGCGGTGGTGTCATGGCTGTCGGTGCGTTCGACGCCGTTCGCGGTCGACCGCGCGTTCCGCACCCTGCAGTTCGGCTCGGCCTCGCTCTATTCGCTCGGCCATGGCGGCAACGACGCCCAGAAGACCATGGGCATCATCGCGGTGCTGCTATATTCGCAGGGCTATCTCGGCGACACTTTCAGCATCCCGTTCTGGGTGGTGATGGCCTGCCAGACGGCCATGGGCCTCGGAACCCTGATGGGCGGCTGGCGCATCGTCCGTACCATGGGCAGCCGCATCACCCGGCTCACCCCGATGCAGGGCTTCTGCGCCGAGACCGGTGGCGCCGCGACCCTGTTCATGGCGACGGCGCTCGGCGTGCCGGTTTCGACCACCCACACCATCACCGGCGCCATTGTCGGGGTCGGCGCGGCGCGGCGGATCTCGGCCGTGCGCTGGAACGTGGCGAGCTCGATCATGGTGGCCTGGGTCATCACCATTCCGGCGTCGGCGCTGGTGGCCTGGCTGAGCTACTGGCTGGCCTGGTCGCTGCACTGAGGGCTGGGGGCGGGGCCCCGGGGCGCCGCCGCAGGTCGGGAATCCCTTGATCCCGCCCCGTTTCTTTGTCACACGCTGCGCGATGACCGATCTTGCGCTCACCGCCGATGCCCCGTCCACGCCCCTCGCCGCCGAGGTCGCGCGCCGGCGCACCTTTGCCATCATCTCCCACCCGGACGCCGGCAAGACCACGCTGACCGAAAAGCTGCTGCTGTTCGGCGGCGCCATCAACCTGGCCGGGCAGGTCAAGGCCAAGGGCGAGCGCCGCAACACCCGCTCGGACTGGATGAAGATCGAGCGCGAGCGTGGCATCTCGGTCGTGACCTCGGTGATGACCTTCGAGTTCGAGGGGCTGGTGTTCAACCTGCTCGATACCCCGGGCCACGAGGACTTTTCCGAGGACACCTATAGGACGCTGACCGCGGTCGATTCCGCGGTGATGGTGATCGACGCCGCCAAGGGCATCGAGGCCCGGACCCGCAAGCTGTTCGAGGTCTGCCGGCTGCGCGACATCCCCATCATCACCTTCATCAACAAGATGGATCGCGAGAGCCGCGACCCGTTCGACCTGCTCGACGAGATCGAGAAGACGCTGGCGCTCGACACCACTCCGATGACCTGGCCGGTCGGGCGTGGCCGCGATTTCGTCGGCACCTACGACATCGCCACCGGCGGCGTCCGCCTGCTCGAGGGCGGCGGCGCCAAGACCGGGGCCGCCGAGCAGATCGCGATCTCGGAGCTGGCGTCGCGCAATTCGGCGCTCGACGCCGCCGCGATCGAGGAGGAACTGGCGCTGGTGTCGGAGGCCTGCAAGCCGTTCGACCTCACGGCGTTCCGCGAGGGCCACCTGACCCCGGTGTTCTTCGGCAGCGCGCTGCGCAATTTCGGGGTCGGCGATTTGCTCGAGGGCCTCGGCCGCTACGCGCCGCCGCCGCGGGCCCAGGAGTCCAACCTGCGCCGGGTCGATGCCGCCGAGCCGCGCATGACCGCCTTCGTGTTCAAGATCCAGGCCAACATGGATCCCAACCACCGCGACCGCATCGCCTTCGCGCGGCTGTGCTCGGGCAAGCTGACACGCGGCATGAAGGCCAGGCTGTCCCGCACCGGCAAGCCGATGAGCCTGTCGTCGCCGCAGTTCTTCTTCGCCCAGGATCGCGCGCTGGCCGACGAGGCCTTCGCCGGCGACGTGGTCGGCATTCCCAACCACGGGACCTTGCGGATCGGCGATACCCTGACCGAGGGCGAGGACCTCACCTTCGTGGGCGTGCCGAGCTTCGCGCCGGAAATCCTGCGCCGCGTCCGCCTCACCGACGCCATGAAGGCCAAGAAGCTCAAGGAGGCGCTGCAGCAGATGTCGGAGGAGGGCGTGGTGCAGGTGTTCCGCCCGCGCGACGGCTCGCCGGCGCTGGTCGGCGTGGTCGGGCAGCTGCAGCTCGACGTGCTGAAGGCCCGGCTCGACGCCGAATATGGCCTGCCGGTCGATTTCGAGATCAGCGAGTTCTCGCTGGCACGCTGGATCACGGCGACCGACCGCAAGGCACTGGACGCCTTCGTCAACGCCAACGGCTCCGGCATCGCCGAGGACGTCGACGGCGACTTCGTGTTCCTGGCGAAGAACCAGTTCTATCTCGAC
>JARLJA010000037.1 GCA_031291445.1 Xanthobacteraceae bacterium
TCGCCGCCAAAATGGCACGCATCCTCTGGGCCATGCTGGTCAAGGGTGAACGCTACCGCCCGAGCGCGCCGGCTGTTGCGTAACTGAGGCGCCACAGCCGCCGCGCTCGCGCGTCACTCCGTTCGGAAAGGGCAACAATGGCGTGATGGCAAATGGTCAGGAAACCTGGATCGAGATACTCCGCTTCGTCATCGCGCGTCACAGCGCGCCGGAATGATTGGAACTCGATCTGCGATCTCCATCAGGGCCCGCGGTCAAAGGCCGCATATCGAGGCCGTATACATGACCGCTCCCCGATCCGTTTGCCGAAGCACCAAAAAAGCCCTTGCCGACTGGGGGCCGTCCATACATGACGACTGCTTGGCTGGCATGCGCGCACAACTGCGACTGCGCTCACTTCTTGCCGCGCACCGCGGCGTCGACGCTCCAGGGCCCGGCGCCGGCCGCGGCGAGGTAGAGGCAGGAGAAACAGAGCGCGATGGCCAGGCTGCCGCCGTTGTTGAGCGGCAGGAACACCGGCGCGCCGGTCTTGAACATGTGGCCGAGAAAATAGGCGAAGGCCATCTCGCCGGCCAGGATGAAGGCCACCGGCCGGGTGAAGAGCCCGATCACCAGCAGCGCGCCGAGCACCAGCTCGAGCCACCCCGCCACCATGATCAGCGGCGGCAGCTCGGCGAAATACGGGATCGCCGGAAACTTGAAGATCTTGGCGATGCCGAACTGTAGCAGCAGCAGGCCCGAGATGAAGCGCAGCACGCTGAGTAGTTGCGGTCTCCAGGCGGAGAGTATGGATTCCATGTCAGCCCCCAATCGCGGTTGAACATCGTGTCGACGCGCGCAGCCCCGTCCCCGGAGCGACTGCAGCGGGAAAACATACCGTTCCGGAACGATTAGCCAACGGCTTTCGGGTGATGCGATGCAGCAAGGCGCGGGATATTGTCGAGACCGCACGGCGGCGGCGGCGCTGGGCTCGGGTCGAATGCGCAAGCCACCGAGCCGCCGCTCGTTCACACGTGCTGGTTTTCTCCGTCATGCGCGGGCTTGACCCGCGCATCCACGCTTTTCGGCCACTACCGCGAAGTGAAGAGTGGATGGCCGGGTCAAGCCCGGCCATGACGGAAATAATTGATGCTGTCTCGAACGGTCGCCGCCGGCTACTTCCAGTCGATCTTGGCAATCTCGTAGGCCTTGGGGCCGCCGGGCGCCATGACCTCGACGGTGGACCCCTTCTTCTTGCCGATCAGCGCGCGCGCCAGCGGCGAGGAGATCGAGATGCGGCCCTTCTTGGCGTCCGATTCCGGCTCGCCGACGATCTGCCAGACCGCCTTCTTCTCGGTGTCCTCGTCGATCAGGGTCACCGTGGCGCCGAACATGATGGTGTCGCCCGACAGCTTGGAGACGTCGATCACGTCGGCGCGCGCCAGCTTGTCCTCGAGCTCCGCGATGCGGCCCTCGTTGTGCGACTGCTGCTCCTTGGCCGCGTGATATTCGGCATTTTCCGACAGGTCGCCGTGAGAGCGCGCCTCGGCAATCTGCTCGATGATGCGCGGCCGGTCGACCTGCTGGCGCTGCCGCAGTTCGTCCGTCAGGGCAGCATGACCCGCCTGGGTCATCGGAACTTTCTCAACCATTCGCTGTCGTCCTTTGATTTCGCGCGAACCGTCGATCCCGGGCACACGAAACAGTCATTTGGTCCGGTCCGCTGTCGCGAACCGGACGTCGCTTGAAAACACGGCCGAAACCCGCCTGTTCCACCCGCCGACCGCGGTCGGCGAGGCCGCCCGCGCTCCGGTGGACCGGTCAGAGGTCGGAAGAATAGCTCTGCAGCGTGCGGACCTCGAGATCTCCGCCCAGATAGGCCCGGATCCCCTGCGCGGCCGCCACGGCACCGGAAAGAGTGGTGTAGTACGGTACTTTATGCAAGAGGGCTGCGCGGCGCAGCGACCGGCTGTCGGCCAGCGCCTGCGGGCCCTCGGTGGTATTGAACACCAGCTGGACGTCGCCGTTGGTGATGGCGTCGACGATGTGGGGCCGGCCTTCCAGCACCTTGTTGACCTTTTCGGTGGGCACGCCGTTGTCGACCAGAAAGCGCTGGGTCCCCGAGGTCGCGATCACCTTGAAGCCGACCTCCGCGAGCAGCTTCACCGCGTCGAGAATGCGGGTCTTGTCGTTGTCGCGCACCGAGACGAACACCGTGCCGGAGCGCGGCACCCGGGGGCCGCCGCCGAGCTGGCTCTTGGCGAAGGCGACGGCGAAGGAGCGGTCGAGCCCCATGATCTCGCCGGTCGAGCGCATCTCGGGGCCGAGCACGGTGTCGACGCCGGGGAAGCGGGCGAACGGAAACACCGATTCCTTGACGCCGACGTGGTCGAGCCGCGGCGGCTTCAGCTTGAAGGTTGCGAGCTTCTCGCCGGCCATGACGCGGGCGGCGATCTTGGCCACCGGCAGTCCGACCACCTTGGCGACGAACGGCACCGTGCGCGACGCCCGCGGATTGACCTCGAGCACGTAGATCTCGCCGTCCTTGATGGCGTACTGCACGTTCATCAGCCCGATGACGTTGAGCCCGAGCGCGAGCTCCCGGGTCTGGCGCTCCAGTTCGGCGATGGTCGCGGCGTCGAGCGAATGCGGCGGCAGCGCGCAGGCCGAGTCGCCGGAGTGGATGCCGGCCTCCTCGATGTGTTCCATGATGCCGGCGACGAAGGTGTCCGCGCCGTCGCACAGGCAGTCGACGTCGATCTCGATGGCGTCCGACAGATAGCGGTCGAACAGCAGCGGGTTCTTGCCGAGCACGGTGTTGATCTGCCCGGTCTTGTCGTTGGGATAGCGGGCCTTGACGTCCGCCGGTACGAGCTCAGGCAGCGTTCCGAGCAGGTAGTCGCCGAGCTGGCTCTCCTCGCGGATGATCTGCATGGCGCGGCCGCCGAGCACGTAGGACGGCCGGACCACCAGCGGGTAGCCGAGATCGCCCGCCACCAGGCGGCCCTGCTCCACCGAATAGGCGATGCCGTTCTTGGGCTGCTTGAGGTGAAGCCGGTCGAGCACGCGCTTGAAGCGGTCGCGGTCCTCGGCGAGGTCGATGGCGTCCGGCGAGGTGCCGAGAATCGGCACCCTGGCCTCTTCCAGCGCGCGCGCCAGCTTGAGCGGGGTCTGGCCGCCGAACTGCACGATGACGCCGCGCAGGCTGCCGTTGGTGCGCTCGGTGTCGATGATCTCGAGCACGTCCTCGGCGGTCAGCGGCTCGAAATAGAGCCGGTCCGCGGTGTCGTAGTCGGTCGACACGGTTTCCGGATTGCAGTTGATCATGATGGTTTCGAAGCCGGCCTCGTCGAGCGCGAAGCAGGCATGACAGCAGCAGTAGTCGAACTCGATGCCCTGGCCGATGCGGTTCGGCCCGCCGCCGAGGATGATGATCTTGTCGCGCGCCGAGGGCGCGCTTTCGTCGGCGGCGTGGCCTGCGAACGGCGTCTCGTAGGTCGAATACATGTAGGCGGTGGGCGAGGCGAACTCGGCGGCGCAGGTGTCGATGCGCTTGAACACCGGGCGGACGCCGAGCGTGCGGCGCAGCGACTTGACCTCGGCCTCGGTCTTGCCCGACAGCACCGCGAGGCGCATGTCGGAGAAGCCCATGGCCTTCAGCGTGCGCATCGAGAAGGCGTTGCCGGGCAGCCCGCTGGCGCGGACTTTCGCCTCCATGTCGACGATGCCGCGGATCTCGGCCAGGAACCAGGGATCGATCTTGCAGGACGCGAAGATCTCCTCGTTCGACCAGCCGAGCCGCATCGCCTGCGCCACCTGGAGCAGGCGGTTGGGGGTGGGGGTGCCGAGCGCGGCGCGGATCGCGTTCTTGTCGTCGCCCTTGCCGAGCCCGTCGATCTCGATCTCGTCGAGCCCGGTCAGCCCGGTCTCGAGCCCGCGCACCGCCTTCTGCAGGCTCTCCTGGAAGGTGCGGCCGATCGCCATCACCTCGCCCACCGATTTCATCTGCGTGGTCAGGCGGTCGTTGGCCTGCGGGAATTTTTCAAACGCGAAGCGCGGAATCTTGGTCACGACGTAATCGATGGTCGGCTCGAAGGAAGCGGGCGTGGCGCCGCCGGTGATGTCGTTGGCGATCTCATCCAGCGTGTAACCGATGGCGAGTTTGGCGGCGACCTTGGCGATCGGAAA
>JARLJA010000038.1 GCA_031291445.1 Xanthobacteraceae bacterium
AGGCCACCATCGTCGGCGCCGTGCCGGTGATCGCCGGCGCGCTGGTCCGGCGCGGGCGCGGGGCTACGCCGCTGCCGCCGGACCCGGCGCTCGGCCACGCCGCCGATACGCTTGCCATGATGCGCGGCGACAGGCCCGACGCCGGCGCCGCCGCCGCACTCGACGCCTATCTGGTGACGGTCAGCGACCACGGCATGAACGCCTCGACCTTCGCCACCCGCGTGGTGGCGTCGACGGCGGCCGACCTGTTCGCCGCAGTCACCGCCGGCTACTGCGCGCTCACCGGCCCGCTGCACGGCGGCGCGCCGGAGCCGGTACTCGAAATGCTCGACGCCATCGGCACGCCCGCGCGCATCGCGCCGTGGATCGATGCCGCGCTGGCGCGCGGCGAGCGCCTGATGGGCTTCGGCCACCGCATCTACCGGGTGCGCGATCCGCGCGCCGACGTCCTCAAGGCCGTGGTCGAACGCCTGACCGCGACCGGCGTCGACCTGCCGCTGGCCAGCGCCGTCGAGAGCTATGCGCGCGAGGCGCTGCGCCGCGCCAAGCCGCACCGGCCGCTGGACACCAATGTGGAGTTCTTCACCGCCATCCTGCTCGACGCGCTCGGAATTCCGCGGCAGGCCTTCACGCCGGTGTTCGCGGTGGGGCGCGCCGCGGGCTGGACCGCGCACGCCCGCGAGCAGCAGCGCACCGGGCGGCTGCTGCGGCCGGGTTCGGTCTATGTCGGGCCGGCGCCGCGTTAACTCTGGCGCCGAATAGTTTGAGGAAGTGCGCGCCCTGCAAACATCGGATGCAGGCCGCTGTCGACAAACCCGTCATGCGCGGGCTTGACCCGCGCATCCACTCTTTAGAGCCGTGCCGCGTCGCAAAGCGTGGATTGCCGGGTCAAGCCCGGCAATGACGACAAGAAGAGCAGCGATCGCCTCAAATTGGCGTTGAACCTGCTCGTCGCAGCTTCGGTCGACTTCTCACGTCCGCAGCGTCTTGAGGTAATTGTAGGCCTTGATGATCTCGATCAGGCGATCCTCGGTGGAGCGATCGCCGCCATTGGCGTCCGGATGGTGCTGCTTCACCAGCGCCTTGTACGTGGTCTTGATCTCCTCGGCGGTCGCGGAACTCGTCAGCCCCATGACCTGGAGCGCCTTGCGCTCGGCGTTGAAGACCTTGCGGGTCTCGGCCTTCCCGGCGGCGTCCGGCCCCGGCTGCCCGCGCACGCGGCCGTTGAGCTCGCTGAACACGCCGAACGGATCCATCGAGATGTCGAAGTCGTCCGGTACCGCCTTGCTCTTGACGCCGGAATTGGCGCCCATCTTCCAGGTCGGGCGGTGGCCGGTGAGCGCGTCCTTCTGGTAGCGCGCGACCGCGTCGTCGCTCATGCCGGAGAAGTAATTGTACGACGCGTTGTACTCGCGAACGTGATCGATGCAGAAATGCCAGTAGTCGCGCTCCTGGCCACGCCCCTTGGGCGCGCGGTGGACGCCCGGCTTGTCGCAATCAGGCCAGGCGCAGCCGACCACCGCCTCGCGCACGCGCGGCGTCTTCTGCGCCGCGCGCGGCTTGATGCGGATGCTGTCGAAGAATTTTGAATCCGAATCCATGAACGACTTAGACCCCGTGGCGCGAAAAGCTTCAAGTCTTGACACGCGCTTTAATGTGCTGCGTTGACCTCGCAGCCGTGAACCGATATTGCGCTGTTCATGACGATGTCGGATCTGATCACGAAAAAGTTGACCGAAGCTTTCGCGCCGCAAAGCCTCGTTGTCACTGACGAATCCCATCTCCACGCCGGACATGCCGGCCACCGCCCCGGCGGCGAGAGCCATTTCCGCGTCTATATCGTGTCGAACGCCTTTACCGGCAAGAGCCGGGTCGAGCGCCACCGCATGATCAATGCGCTGCTCGCGCCGGAGCTCGAAGGCTCCGTTCACGCCCTTGCGGTCTCGGCGCTGGCGCCGGGCGACGCGACCACCTGACGCACGCGGCGAGCTAGAACGCGGTGCCGGCCCGCCGCGGCGCCGGCGGTCGCGCCGGCTCGTTCTCGGCGAGCAGCGGAACGATGCGCAGGGCGGTGATGCGGTTGCGCTCGCGGCGCAGCACCCGGAACCGGAAGCCGTGAAAGGTGAAGCTCTGCCCCCGCTCGGGAATCGACCGCGCCTCGTGAATGACGAGGCCGGCGACCGTGGTGGCTTCCTCGTCGGGCAGATTCCAGTCCATGGCGCGGTTGAGGTCGCGGATCGGCACCGAGCCGTCGACCACCACCGAGCCGTCGGGCTGGGCGCGCACGCCGGCGACCACGACGTCGTGCTCGTCGGAGATGTCGCCGACGATCTCCTCGAGAATGTCCTCCAGCGTCACCAGGCCCTCGACCTCGCCGTATTCGTCGACCACCAGCGCGAAATGCGACTTGCGCCGGCGGAACGCCTTGAGCTGATCCGACAGCGGCCGCATCTCGGGCACGAACCACGGCGGCGAGGCGATCACCGAAATATCCACCTTTGACAGGTCGCCGCCGGCGATCTGGATGGCGCGCAGCAGGTCCTTGGCGTGCAGCACGCCGACGATGTTCTCCGGCTTATCGCGCCACAGCGGAATCCGCGTGTATTCGGTCGCCAGCACCTCCCGCACCAGGTCCTCCGACGGCAGGTCGGCATTGATCATCACCATTTCGGTGCGGTGGACCATGACGTCGGATACCTGCAGCTCGCGCAGGTCGAGCAGTCCGCCGAGCATGTCGCGGTCCTGCTTCTCGACGCCGCCCTCGTGATGCATCAGCTCGACCGCGCCGCGCAGGCGCTCGGTCGGCGACAGCAGCGACTGGCGCACGCCGATCGGGATGCCGAGCAGGCGCATCAGCATCCGCACCATGGCTTCCATCACCGTCAGCAGCGGGCCGAGCAGCATCACCATCAGCTGGGTGGGCCGCGCCACCAGCAGCGAAATGCGGTCGGAGGCGTTGATGGCGATGGTCTTGGGCAGCACCTCGGCGAAGATCACCACCAGCACGGTCATCGCCGCGGTGGCATAGAGCACGCCGACCTCGCCGAACCACGCCGTGAAGATGTCGGTGGCGAGCGCCGAGGCCGCGATGTTGAAGATGTTGTTGCCGAGCAGCAGCGCCCCGATCATGCGCTCGCGGGTCGACAGCAGCTGGCTGACGATGCCGGCCTCGCGGCTGCCCTGCTTCTGCAGCCTCATCATGCTGGCGCGCGACGATCCGGTCAGCGCGGTCTCGCTCGCCGAGAAGAAGGCGGAAATCACCAGGAAGAGCATGACGACGACGAACAGCCAGGACATGGACCTAGGACTCTGTTTGAGACGTTCGTGAAGTTCGAAAAGCCCGCACTGGTTCGCTAGCCGCCGTCGAGCTTGCGCGCGAGGAAGCCGTGGACCATGGCCGGATCGATGTCGGAGCGGATCGCGGCCCGCCCGATCGCCTCGAGCACGATGAAGGTCAGCCGGCCGCGCTTGACCTTCTTGTCCTGGGCCATCAGCGCCATCAGACGGTCGGCGTCGGCGAGGCCCTCCTGCATGAAGCCGGCGATGTCCTGCATCGCGGTGGGCAGGCCGACGTCGTGAAGGTGGCGCGCGATCCGCCGCGCGGCGTCGGACGGCAGCAGGCCGAGCTCGACCGACAGCTCCGCGGCCAGCACCATGCCGACGGCGACCCCTTCGCCGTGGAACAGGCGATCGGAGAACCCGGTGGCCGCCTCCAGCGCGTGCCCGAAGGTATGTCCGAGATTGAGCAGCGCGCGCTCGCCGGTCTCACGCTCGTCGCGGGCGACCACCGCCGCCTTGGCGCGGCAGCTGGTGGCGATGGCGTGTTCGCGGGCGCTGCCGCCGGAAAAGATCTCGGCGGCGTTCTGCTCCAGCCAGGCGAAGAAGCCGGCGTCGCCGAGCAGCCCGTATTTGGCGACCTCGGCGTAGCCGGCGCGGAACTGGCGCGGCGACAGGGTGTCGAGCACCGCGGTATCCGCCACCACCAGCACCGGCTGGTGGAACGCGCCGATCAGGTTCTTGCCCTGCGGCGAATTGATCCCGGTCTTGCCGCCGACCGAGGAATCGACCTGGGCCAGCAGCGAGGTCGGCACCTGGACGAAATCGACGCCGCGACGGACCACCGAGGCGGCGAAGCCGGCGAGATCGCCGATCACGCCGCCGCCCAGCGCCACCACCAGGTCGTTGCGCTCGATCCTCGCCGCGATCAGCGCCTCGCAGACGCTCTCGAACCCGGCATAGGTCTTGGACGCCTCGCCCTCGCCGACGACGATGCGCGAGGTCGGAATGCCGGCCTCGCCCAGCACCCATTCCACCGCCGCCAGCCAGTGCCGGGCCACGGTGTAATCGGTGACGATGGCGACCCGCGCGCCGGGACGCAGCTCGGCGACGCGGCGGCCGAGCGAGCCGAGCACGTCGCGGCCGATGATGATGTCGTAGGCGCGCTCGGCGAGCGCGACCTCGACGGTGATCGGCGCGGAATGGGTGAGCGGCGCGGTCATTGCGATCCTTCCAGTTGGGCCGACGCGTCGCCGCGGCACAGCGCTCCGTACAGCGCGTCGACGCAGTCGCTGACCACCTTCTCGTGCGGCTCGTCGCGCGACAGCACCGTGAGGTCGGCCTCCTGGTACAGCGGATAGCGGATTTCGATCAGGCGGCGGATGGTGCCGGCGGGATCCTCGGTCTGCAGCAGCGGGCGGTCGGCGCGCCGCCTGATCCGCCGCAGGATCACGTCGGGCTCGGCCTTCAGCCAGATCGAGACCGCCTTGTCGCGGATGCGCTGGCGGGTGTCCTCACGCATGTAGGCGCCGCCGCCGGTGGCGAGCACGCCGGGCGTGCCGTCGAGCAGGCGCGCGATGACGCGGGCCTCGCCCTCGCGAAAATACGGCTCGCCGTGCTCGGCGAAGATCTCGGGAATGGTCATCCCGGCATGGGCCACTTCGATCTCGTGGTCGGCGTCGACGAAGGGCAGATGCAGCCGGGTCGCGAGCCGCCGCCCGACCGTCGACTTGCCAACCCCCATCATGCCGACGAGCACGATCGAGCGCCCGCCCAGCGCCGCCACGATGGCGGTCTCCCGGGCGTCGGACGGAGCGTGCTGGGCGGCCGCGTCGGACATCGATCAAACCTTGGACTTCAAACCTTGAATTTAAAACCTTGGACTTGGCCCCCGGGGCCTTCAGACCCCGGTGCGGCGGGTCGCTCGGACCCCATTGGTTCCTATACTCCCGCCCTGCCCCCGCGGGCCAGAGCCGCGACAAGGGCCGATCGCCCATCTTGCCATTGCCGGGCGAACATGTTGGTAGTTCTACCCTATTCGATCAGTTGAGCGGTCCGTCCGCAACCGCGGCGGCGAACCTCCCGGGACCCTTGATGCCGAGCCTGCTGCGATTCCTGACCGCTGTGGCGATCATCGGCGGAGTGATCTACGGCGGTATCTTCGCGCTGGCGAATTTCGTGACCCCCAAGCCGCGGGAAATGACGGTGTTCGTGCCGCCGGACAAGTTCCAGAAGCGCTGACGGGGCCCCGAATCACCGATCATGTCTGGTGGCCGCGGGCGTGTGCGTGCGACCTGCCGTCCCTCGGAACGACCTGCAATGACCAACCGCAAGCCTAGCGCCAGTCCGGATCTCAGGCTGATCGACCTGTTCCTCGACATGCTCGCCGCCGAGCAGGGCGCGGGCGACAACACGCTGTCGGCCTATCGCCGCGACCTCGAGGACCTCTCGGCGTTCCTCGCCCGGGCCAACAGCGGCTTCGCCGGCGCCGACACCGATCGGCTGCGCGACTACCTCACCGACCTCGATACCCGCGGCTTCAAGCCATCGAGCGCGGCGCGGCGGCTCTCGGCGATCCGCCATCTGTTCCGCTTCCTGCTCACCGAAGGCGTTCGCAGCGACGATCCGGCCGCGATCCTATCGGGGCCCAAGCGCGGCCGGCCGCTGCCGAAGGTGCTGTCGATCGCCGAGGTCGACCGCCTGCTCGGCCACGCCAAGGCGCAGGCGGACGCCGATGCGGCGCCGGGACAGAAGCTGCGCGCGGCGCGGCTGGCGTGCCTCTTGGAGGTGCTCTACGCCACCGGCCTGCGGGTCTCCGAACTGGTGGCATTGCCGGCCTCGGCCGCGCGCCGCGACGCCCGCATGCTGGTGGTGCGCGGCAAGGGCAACAAGGAGCGCCTCGTGCCGCTCAACGACGCCGCGCGCGAGGCCATGGCGAGCTACCTCGCGATGCAGTCGGCTGCCGCGGCCCCCGCGGCCAAGGCGAAGGCCGCGAAGCCGCCAGCCTCGAAATGGCTGTTCCCCTCGTTCGGCGACAGCGGCCATCTCACCCGCCAGCACTTCGCCCGCGAACTCAAGGAGCTCGCGGTCGCGGCCGGACTGCCGGGCCGCCTCGTCAGTCCGCACGTCCTGCGGCACGCCTTCGCCAGCCACCTGCTGCACAACGGCGCCGACCTGCGAATCGTGCAGACCCTGCTCGGCCACAGCGACATCTCGACCACCCAGATCTACACCCATGTGGTCGAAGAGCGCCTCAAGAGCCTGGTGCGCGACCTCCACCCGCTGGCCGACTCGTGACCGGGCCGCCCCGCGGCGGCGACACCGGCGCATATTGACACCCGCGCGCGGCGCGGTCAGGTTCTGCCGCCGCCGGTCCCGGTTGCCCTCCGCCGGCCCCGACGCCGCGGCTTTGCCGCTTCCCCTTGGCGCCGAAATGCTCTAGTGCCCGCTTTCCGAAGTGAGCGGTTCGGTCGCCGTTTTGTGGAAACGTGCGGGCGAACCTATCTTGATCTGATGCCGGATGTGATGCGCAGCTATCTCGACTTTGAAAAACCCGTCGCCGAACTCGATGCCAAGATCGACGAATTGCGCACGCTCGAAGCCGGCGGCAGCGACATCGGCGAGGAGATCGCGCGCCTCGAGGACAAGTCGCGCCAGGCGCTCGACGAGCTCTATGCCAACCTGACGCCGTGGCAGAAGACCCAGGTCGCGCGCCATCCGCAGCGCCCGCACTGCATGGACTACATCGCCGCGCTGATCACCGAATTCACGCCGCTGGCCGGCGACCGCAAGTTCGGCGACGACGAGGCCCTGGTCGGCGGCTTCGGCCGCTTCCGGGGCGACAGCGTCTGCGTGATCGGGCAGGAGAAGGGCGCCACCACCGAGAGCCGCCTGCGGCACAATTTCGGCATGGCGCGGCCCGAGGGCTATCGCAAGGCGGTGCGGCTGATGGAAATGGCCGAGCGCTTCGGCATCCCGGTGCTGTCGCTGGTCGACACCGCCGGTGCCTATCCCGGCATCGGCGCCGAGGAGCGCGGCCAGGCCGAGGCGATCGCGCGCTCGACCGACGCCTGCCTGCAGCTCGGCGTCGCCAACGTCGCGGTGATCATCGGCGAGGGCGGATCGGGCGGCGCCATCGCCATCGCCACCGCCAACCGGGTCCTGATGCTGGAGCACGCGATCTACAGCGTGATCTCGCCCGAGGCGGCATCCTCGATCCTGTGGCGCGACGCCGCCAAGGCGCAGGAAGCCGCGACCAGCATGAAGATCACCGCGCAGGACCTGCTGCGCTTCGGCGTCATCGACAGCATCCTCAAGGAGCCGGCCGGCGGCGCCCATCGCGATCCGGCGGCGATGATCGCCACCACCGGTGACGCCATCGCCAAGGCGTTCGACGAGATGCGCGACCTGGACGGCAAGACCCTGCGCGACCAGCGGCGGCAGAAGTTCCTGAATATCGGGCGCAAGCTGGGCTAGTTTCACGTCGGGCCGGCGGCGGGAACCGCGGCTCAATCACGGCAAGATTGTGGCAAAGCCCCCTGGCGCCGGCCGCATTTACCACTGATTCACCATCCGGGCCCAGGCTTGGGTCGTGGTCCCCTGAATCGGGTTGCGGCAAGAAGGCCTTAAGGATAAAAATTCAACCACTGGCGTGGGGGCGCATGGACCGCGGTTGGGGTCGCGCCCGCATGGTGGGGAGATTGCCAGTGATATCACGCGCGCTTGTTCAAGCGACTCTCGGATCCGCTGCCGTCGCGGCATGCTTGGTGCTGGGAGGATGCGACGGCGAAACGCTGACGGCCAGCTCCAGCGCCAAGGCCAACAAGCCGATCTCCGAAAAGCTCGTCGCCGAGATGGACAAGAAGAACGTCGATCCGACGGCGCCGATGCTGGTCCGGCTGTTCAAGCAGGAAGCCGAGCTCGAGGTCTGGAAGCAGGACCGCGACGGTCGTTTCGCGCTGGTCAAGACCTATCCGATCTGCCGCTGGTCGGGCGATCTCGGGCCCAAGGTCAGGGAAGGCGACCGCCAGGCGCCCGAGGGGTTCTACACCATCACCCCGGGCCAGATGAATCCGCTGTCGGCCTACTACCTGTCGTTCAACATCGGCTATCCCAACGCCTATGACCGTTCGCTCGGCCGCACCGGCTCGCAGCTGATGGTGCACGGCGACTGCTCGTCGCGCGGCTGCTACGCCATGACCGACGAGCAGATCGGCGAGATCTACTCGCTCGGCCGCGAGGCCTTCTTCGGCGGCCAGCGCGCGTTCCAGGTGCAGGCCTATCCGTTCCGCATGACTCCGGCCAACCTCGCCAAGCACCGCAACAATCCGAACATGCCGTTCTGGAAGATGATCAAGGAAGGCTACGACCATTTCGAGGTGACGCATCTCGAACCCAAGGTCGACTTCTGCGACCACCGCTACGTGTTCGACGCCCAGGCTCCGGCGGGATCGACCAGGCCGCCGGCATTCAATGCGTCGGCGGCGTGCCCGGCCTACGAAGTCCCCCAGGACATCGCCGACGCGGTGCACGCGAAGCAGCACGAGGACGAGATCAAGACCGCCGAGTTGATCGCCCGCGGCACGCCCACCGCGCGGCTCAATACCGGCATCGACGGCGGCATGAACGCGGTGTTCGCCGCGCGGGTGCCGAACGGCCAGACCGGCCTGTCCGAGCCCCCCGAATTCTCGCTGGCGTCCTATCTGCCGCTGCCGAACGCGGCCCCGGCGCCGGTGGTCGGCACCATCCCCGCCACCGTCAACCCGCCGCACCCGCCCGAGGTCCAGCCGGCGGTGACCGCGGCGCCGGCGGCAACCGGTCCCGCCGCCGCGCCGGCCTCCAGGGTGGCTTCGGCCTCCGAGCACGGCGCCGTCTCGGGAGGGTTCTTCAACACCCTGTCGAAGAAGAGCAATGCGGGCCAGGGCGACAATTCGACGACCGCCAGCACGCCGGCTGCCGGCGCACCCGCCGCAAAGCCCGCGGCGTCTACGGTTGCGTCCATGGCACCGCGGCTGTCGGCCGCCGTATCCGCCGCCGTGTCCGGCCCCAAGCCCGCCGGCGCGCCACCGGCACAGGCCGTCCAGGCCGACGCCAAGAGCACGCCCAAGCCGACGGCACAAGCCAACGCCGACCAGACCATCTCCGGCGCCGCGCCCGCGCTGCCGACCAACTCCTTCGACAACCGCTGGTCGTCGTTCCGCTGACGCAGTCCGGCATCAGGCAAGTCTAGTCGTCGGATCGATAAAGCGCCCTTACGTCCTGCGGCCCTTCTTCACGCGCTCGCGCTCCATCGCGACCTTGCTGTAGCGCACGTCGCCGGTCACCTCCTCGCCTACCCAGGACGGCAACGCCAGCCGGCGGTCTTCGCGATCGAGCTCGATTTCCGCCAGCACGACGCCCTCCAGAGTGCCCTCGTAGACATCCACTTCCCACATCAGACCGTCATGCGGAACATAGTGCCGGACTTTTTCCAGGTGGCGCCCATCGCACATGGTACGCAGGATTTCCTCCGCTTCCGAGACCGGAATTTGGTATTCGAATTCGAAGCGGCCCAGTCCTCGATGGCGGCTCTTGATGGCGATGGTCGCGACGCCTTCCTTGATGCGGACCCGCACCTTGCGGCCATTCTCGAAAGCGACCAGCCCGTCGCGAATATGAGCGGACTTCACCACCGACCGCCTCCAGTCGTCGGAGGCGAGCAGGAATTTGCGTTCGATCTCTACTGCCATGTCCTTGCCGTCGCGGCCGCGGTGGCCATTGATAGCACATCATCGCGGACGTGACCCAGTACGCCGCGACGCTGGCGGCTCCATCGCAGACGCCGTTGGATACTGGATCGTCCGCCTTCGCGGACGATGACGCAGAGAAGTCTCGGCCCCAATTCCACGGACCCGCACGTCGCCCGTGCAGTGCCGCGCGGCATCGCGTCGCCTCAGGCAAGCCTGCCGTGGCAGTGCTTGTACTTCTTGCCGGAGCCGCAGGGGCAATCCTCGTTGCGTCCGACCTTGCCCCAGGTCGAGGGATCGTTGGGATTGCGATCCGCGGCCGCGACCGGCACCAGCGTCGCGCTGGCGAACGAATCCTCGCCGGTCAGCGGATCGACGTGGTGGGCCTCCATCTGCGGCAGTTGCGGCGGCTGCTGCTCGGGCGGCACGATCTCCACCCGCATCAGCTGCGCGGTGACGGCCTCGCGCAGGCGCGCCAGCAGCGCCTCGAACAGGTTGAAGGCCTCCGACTTGTACTCCTGCAGCGGATCGCGCTGGCCGTAGCCGCGCAGGCCGATCACCTGGCGCAGGTGGTCGAGCATGACCAGGTGCTCGCGCCACAGATGGTCGAGCGTCTGCAACAGCAGCGTCTTCTCGACGTAGCGGATGATCTCGGGGCCCCACTGCGCCACCTTGGCGGCCATGTGCTCGTCGGCGCGCTGCTCGATGCGCGCCAGCATCTCCTCGCCGGCGATGCCCTCCTCCTTGGCCCAGTCCTCAACCGGCAGGGCGATATCGAGCACGCGCTGCAGCTCTTCCTTCAATCCCGCGACGTCCCACTGCTCGGCATAGGCGTGCTCCGGAACGTGCTTGGCGACCAGGTCCTCGACCAGCACGTGGCGCATGTCGGCCACCGTCTCGGCGACGTTGTGGTCCTGCATCAGTTCGATGCGCTG
The DNA here is from genome assembly GCA_031291445.1 of Xanthobacteraceae bacterium. Taxonomy (GTDB): domain Bacteria; phylum Pseudomonadota; class Alphaproteobacteria; order Rhizobiales; family Xanthobacteraceae; genus Bradyrhizobium_A. Next base: position 10,937 of record JARLJA010000038.1, read on the forward strand.
GTCGAAGATCGCCTTGCGCTGGTCGTTCTGGACGTCGTCGTACTTCAGGAGGTTCTTGCGGATGTCGAAGTTGCGCGCCTCGACCTTCTGCTGGGCCTTTTCCAGCGCCTTGTTGATCCAGGGATGGATGATGGCCTCGCCTTCCTTCAGCCCGAGGCGGGTCAGCATGGTGTCGAGCCGGTCGGAGCCGAAGATCCGCATCAGGTCGTCTTCCAGCGACAGGAAGAACTTGGAGCGGCCGGGGTCGCCCTGGCGGCCCGAGCGGCCGCGCAGCTGGTTGTCGATGCGGCGCGACTCGTGGCGTTCGGAGCCGATGATGTAGAGGCCGCCGGGCTTGGTCACGGTCTTGGCCGGCCGGCTGCCCTTGGCCGGCTCGATCTCGACGACCTCCTCGGCCTTCAGCACGATCTCGCGGAAGCGCTCGATGTCGGCCTTGATCGCGGCGATCCTGGCCTGCTTCTCGGCCTCGTCGGTGAGGCCGGCGATCTCCGCCGCCGCGCGCATCTCCAGCGAACCGCCGAGCTTGATGTCGGTGCCGCGGCCGGCCATGTTGGTGGCGATGGTGATCGCGCCCGGCACGCCGGCTTCGGCGACGATGTAGGCTTCCTGCTCGTGGAAGCGGGCGTTGAGCACCGCGAACAGCTTGGCCGGCTTGCCCGCGCGCGCCGCGGCATAGAGCTTCTCCAGCGCCTTGGTGTTGCTGAAGTCGATCTGCTTGTAGCCGTTCTGCTTGAGGTACTCGGCGAGCAGCTCCGATTTCTCGATCGAGGCGGTGCCGACCAGCACCGGCTGCAGGCGCTGGTTGGCGCGCTCGATCTCGGCGAGGATGGCGGCGTGCTTCTCGGCGGCCGTGCGGTAGACCTCGTCGTCCTCGTCGAGCCGCTTGACCACGACGTTGGTCGGGATCTCGCGGACCTCGAGCTTGTAGATGTCGAAGAACTCGTCGGCCTCGGTCGCCGCCGTGCCGGTCATGCCGGCGAGCTTGTCGTACATGCGGAAGTAGTTCTGGAAGGTGATCGAGGCCAGCGTCTGGTTCTCGGGCTGGACCTGGACGTGCTCCTTGGCCTCCAGCGCCTGGTGCAGGCCTTCCGAATAGCGGCGGCCCGGCATCATGCGGCCGGTGAATTCGTCGATGATGATCACCTCGTCGTCGCGGACGATGTAGTCCTTGTCGCGCGCGAACAGCGAATGGGCGCGCAGCGCCTGGTTGATGTGGTGGACGACGGAGACGTTCTCGACGTCGTACAGCGACTCGCCCTTGAGCTGGTCGGCGTCGCGCAGCAGCGTCTCGATCTTCTCCATGCCCGCTTCGGTCAGCGTCACGGTGCGCTGCTTCTCGTCGACGTCGTAGTCGGACTTGTCGAGGCTCGGCAGGAAGGTGTCGATGGTGTTGTAGAAATCCGAACGGTCGTCGAGCGGGCCGGAGATGATCAGCGGCGTGCGCGCCTCGTCGATCAGGATCGA
>JARLJA010000039.1 GCA_031291445.1 Xanthobacteraceae bacterium
CTACACCGCAAACCTTTTGATCGCGTGGTCGCTGTTGTTCGGCACCGGCTTCTTCATCGTGTTCGGCGCGTTGTCGGACAAGATCGGCCGCAAGCCGATCATCCTCGCGGGCTGCCTGATCGCGGCGCTGACCTTCTTCCCGATCTTCAAGATGATCTCGACCAACGCCAACCCGGCGCTGGAAAAGGCCTACGAGAGCGTGAAGGTCCAGGTGGTGGCGGATCCGGCAAGCTGCGGCGACCTGTTCAACCCGGTCGGCACGCGGGTGTTCTCCGCGCCGTGCGATACCGCGCGCGCGTTCCTGGCGTCGTCGTCGGTCAAGTATTCGACCGTCGCGGCGCCGGCCGGCGCGCCGGTGACGATCAAGATCAACGACAAGGAGGTCGCCTACGCCAACGCCAAGACCTCCAACCCGGAGATCACCTCGGCGATCGTCGCGGCCGGCTACCCGAAGGCGGGTGACGCGGGCATCGTCAAGATGGCGCACCCGTTCGACATCTTCCGCCCGCAGGTCGCGGCCCTGATCGGACTGCTGTTCATCCTGGTGATCTTCGTCACCATGGTCTACGGCCCGATCGCGGCGATGCTGGTGGAACTGTTCCCGACCCGCATTCGCTACACCTCGATGTCGCTGCCCTACCACATCGGCAACGGCTGGTTCGGCGGCCTGCTGCCGGCGACCGCGTTCGCCATCGTGGCCTCGACCGGCGATATCTATTCCGGCCTGTGGTACCCGGTGGTCTTCGCCCTGGCCACCTTCGTAATCGGCACCCTGCTGCTGCGGGAAACCAAGGACACCGACATCAACACCAACTGATCCGACATCGGATGCGACGTCAAAGGGCCGGCGCCAGCGCCGGCCCTTTTCGTTTGGCAACGAGCGGCCTCCTCGTCAGCCCGTGACCGGGCCGGATCGCGCGCCGAGAAACTGCAGCACGACCTCGCGACGGTGCGGCCGGGCGCGGTGCTCGATCAGGTAGATCGCCTGCCAGGTTCCCAGCACCATGCGGCCGGCGACCACCGGGACTTGGAGCGACGTCGCCGTCAGCATGGTTTTCACGTGGGCGGGCATGTCGTCAGGCCCCTCGGTGTCGTGAACCCAGGGCGCATCCCGCGGCGCGAGGCGGTCGAGCACGGTCATGAGATCGACGCGCACCGCCGGGTCGGCGTTCTCCTGGATCGTCAGGGACGCAGACGTGTGCCGCACGAACAGCGTCAGCGCGCCGTCCGCGGCCCCGCTCTGCGCCAGGAAGCGGCCGGCCTCCTCGGTGAGATCGATGAAGCCGGTGCCGCCGGTCTCGACACTGAGGGTGGCCGACACCACCGTATCGAGGGTGGCGACGCGCGGCCGCGACAGCGCCGTTGGGGTTCGGGTCATGGGGGTCCTTCGGATCGAAACGGGGATCACTCGGCCTTGCCGGAGAGATCCTTCTTCATGCGGGTGGCGAGATCGAGCAGTTCGCTCCAGGCCCGCTCCGCCATGCTGCTGCGGCGCGCGAGCTCGGCCTGGTCCGTCGGCTTGCCGTCGCCGGCGCTGCCGGGCGCCGCCCGGGTTTCGTCCTTTGCCGCCGGCGGCTTCAGCATGTCGCCCTTGGGCGCCACCGCTTCGGCCGGCGCCGGTCCGATCCGCGTCCCCTGCTTGTCGGCGCCGCGGCGCTCCACCGCATCGGCGTCGCCGGCGTCACGGCGGGCCAGTTGCTCGCGCAACCGCCGCGTCTCGGCGCGCAGTCCGGCGGTTTCGGCGTTGAGCCGCGCAAGCTGGTCCTGCAGGCGCGCGGTCTCGCCCGTGAGTTGATCCCTGAGCCGGGCGACGTCGTCGCGGCTCGGCGCCGCCGGCGCGGGGGGAACAGGCGGAGCCTCCGCCGCCGGTGCCGCGGGTTTCGAGGGCTGGGCCTGCGCCGGAGGCGCCGGACCGACGTCGCGCCCGCTCGGCACGGCGGCATAGAGGCGACGGGGCGGGCCCGCGCACGGCACCGCGTTGGTGCGGCCGGTGTCGAGCCGGAGCACGCCGTCGAAGCCCGGCGCCATCGCGACACAGTCGCTGCGCGCCGCCGCCGGCGACAGCACGATCCCTGCGACCATGACCGTCCACGCAAACCGTGCCGCGCCGGCGCGCCGCCGACGCAACCACAAACTGCAGGGCAAGGAAGGCGCGGTCATCACCTTAATTCCTCACGGGTCGGCGCGGTAGGCGGCGCGCCCCGAGCGCAGCGCATCGGCGAGCAGTTCGATGCGGTCCTGCCCCCAGAAGATTTCGCCGTCGAGCACGTAGGTCGGCGAACCGAACACGCCGCTCGCAACAGCTTCATCGTGGTTGGCCTGGTAGATCGCGGCGCAGGCCTCCGACCGCGCCGCCTCGACCAGCGCCGCGCCGGGCAGGCCGGCCTCGTCGGCGAGGCGGGCCACCGTGCCGGCATCGGCGAGATCCCATTCGTGCTCCCACACGGCGGCAAAAGCACGACGCAGGAACGGGTCCGGATCGTGCCCGGCCTCGACCGCGGCAATCACCAACTGATCCACCAGCGTGGCATCGAACGGCCAGTGCTTCGGCTCGAGGTGCAGCGGCAGGCCGCGCTTGTCGCGCCAGCGCTGCAGCTCCATCAGGCGGTAGCGCTGGCGCGCCGGATGGCGCTTGCCGAGCGGCAGTCCCCCGGTCTCGGCGAACAGCTCGATGAGGACCACAGGCTTGTAAATTATCTTGCAATCGTAATCACTTGCCACTTCGTGAAAGGCGGCATGGCCGAGATAGGCCCACGGCGATGGGAGCGAGAAATAGTAGCCAACTGAACGCCGCATGTCTGTGAACGCCTTTCCCTGCTGCTGTCCGATCCAGACTATCCCAACAGAGGTGTTGCCGGCCACCAGGCGCAACTGCCGAACGACGCGGTTGCGGCGCTGCGGCATGGCTCGCCCCAAGGGCTCTGCGACCTTTGGATTAGACCATTGTTTTCAAAGCGATAACCTCTCATTACGGCTTCTTGACTTGCCAGAACACCGTCAGTATGGTCCGCGCGGTTTCGTGGGCGGCGGGGCGTTTTTTCATCGCGCAAGTGAGCTTTGGGTGTCGACGGCTATGGCGGACGGCACGCACGGCAATCAGGGCGACGACGGAAGCAGCGAGCGGCCGCCGGTCAGCGAAGCTGCGCTTTCCGCAAGGCTGACGCACCTGGATGAAAGGCTCTCCGCGCTGCGGAACGAGCGGGACATCCGGAGCGCCCGGCAAGGCAACGAGAAGCAGAACGCATCGGCCAAGGCTTCGGCAATGGCCCGCGGTTTCCGCCTCTCGTCCGAACTGGTTGCAGGCGTCGTCGTCGGAGCGGTGATCGGGTGGGGCATCGATCGGTTGCTGTCGACGTCTCCCTGGGGTTTGGTCGTGTTCTTTCTGCTCGGCTTCGTGGCCGGCGTCTTGAACCTGATGCGGGCTGCAGGCGTCGCTCCCGGCGACAACTCCGATCGTTCCTGACCGAACGCGCGCCGGCCCCGGCGCGTGGCGGGCACAAACGGTTTCCAGTCCGGTCTCGGCCGGCAAACGATGAGAGACGTACCCGGATGGCCGATCCGATTCATCAATTCGAGATCCACAAGATCTTCACGCTGGGCCATATCGGCAACCAGGAGATCGCGTTCACGAATTCGTCGGCGTACATGTTCGGCGCCGTGGCCATCGTCAGCCTGCTGATGATCGGCGGCAGCGCCGGCCGCCGCCTGATCCCGGACCGCATCCAGTCGCTGGCCGAGCTGTCCTACGAATTCGTCGGCAACACGCTGCGCGACAGCGTCGGCGACGAAGGCATGAAGTTCTTCCCGTTCGTGTTCTCGCTGTTCATGTTCATCCTGACGGCGAACCTGATCGGCATCATTCCCTACACCTTCACCGTCACCAGCCACATCATCATCACCCTGTGCCTGGCACTGATGGTGTTCCTCACCGTGCTGCTCTACGGCCTCTACAAGAACGGCCTCGGCTTCTTCAAGCTGTTCGTGCCGCACGGCATTCCGATCTACATCCTGCCGCTGATCGTCGTGATCGAGGTGATTTCGTTCCTGTCGCGCCCGGTGTCGCACTCGGTGCGTCTGTTCGCCAACATGCTGGCCGGGCACATCACGCTGAAGGTGTTCGCCGGCTTCGTGACGTCGCTGTCCGCGCTCGGATTGGTCGGCGTGGCCGGCTCGCTGCTGCCGCTGGCGATGACCACGGCGCTGACCGCGCTCGAGCTGCTGGTCGCGTTCCTGCAGGCCTACGTCTTCACCATTCTCACCTGTATCTACCTCAACGACGCGCTTCATCCGGGGCATTGAGCTCCGGGCGATTGAACCCAACCCCAACCTGATCTTCACAAGAGGAGTTTCGTTATGGATCCAGTAGCAGCAAAGTACATCGGCGCCGGCATCGCGTGCCTCGGCATGGGCGGCGCGGGCATCGGCGTCGGCTCGATTTTCAGCCAGTTCCTCAACGGCGCGCTGCGCAACCCGTCGGCCGCGCAGGGCCAGTTCGCCAACCTGATCTTCGGCTTCGCCGTGACCGAAGCGCTCGGCATCTTCTCGCTGCTGATCGCGCTGCTGCTGCTGTTCGCCGTCTGAGCGAGTTCACCCGAACGGCTCTTGCGGGCGCAGCGCTAGCGGCCGCAACAGACGACAGAGGAGACCTCCGTGGCTGAAAGTCATGGCACCGCCAAGGCGGGTCACGCGGCGCCGACCGGCGCGCACACCGGGGCCGAGGGACACGGCAAGGCGGCATTTCCGCCGTTCGAGCCGGCGACCTTCGCCTCGCAGCTGGTGTCGTTCGCGATCGCGTTTGTCCTGCTCTACGTCATCGTGTCGCGGATCGCGCTGCCGCGCGTCGGCGGCCTGCTGGCGGCCCGCCAGGGCATGATCGATCACGATCTCGCCGAGGCGCAGCGGCTCAAGGACGAGTCCGACGCGGCGCTGAAAGCCTATGAGAGCGAACTCGCCACGGCGCGTTCGCGGTCCCAGGCGATCGGCAACGAGACCCGGGACAAGCTCAGCGCCCAATCCGAGGTCGAGCGCAAGGCGCTCGAGCAGCGGCTCGCCGCCAAGCTCGAGGCGGCCGAGGCTTCCATCGCCGCCACCCGCACCGCCGCGATGGCCAATGTCCGATCGATCGCGGCCGACGCCGCGGCCGCTATCGTGCAGCGCCTGACCGGCCAGCTCCCCGACGGCCCGTCCGTCGAGGCCGCCGTCGATGCATCGTTGAAGGGATAAAGGCGATGTTGGAAGCAGAAGACTGGGTCGCCGTCTCCTTCGTCATCCTGATGGGGATCTTCGCCTATTTCGGCGTTCATCGGTCGCTCCTGAAGGCGCTCGACAACCGCCGCGACAGGATCAGGCACGAGCTCGACGATGCCCGCCGCCTCAAGGACGAGGCTGCCAAGCTGGTCGCCGAGTACCGCGCCCGCCGCGAAAGCGCCGAGCGCGAGGCCCAGGAGATCGTGACCAGCGCCAAGGCCGAGGCCGAGCGCATCGCGGTCGAAGCCCGCGCCAAGATGGAAGACTTCGTCGCCCGCCGCACCAAGAGCGCGGAGAGCAAGATCGCGATGGCGGAAGCCCAGGCGCTGGCCGACGTTCGCGCCGCCGCCGCCGAAGCGGCGGTGTCGGCCGCCGCCACGGTGATGTCGAAGACGGTCAGCGGCGCAGTGGCCGACGACCTGATCAGCAAGGGCATCGCCGACGTTCGGCAAAAGCTGAATTAAGCGGCCTCTTTTCCGACGACAAAAAAGCCGGCGCGATTTCGCGCCGGCTTTTTTTGTGGACTGTGGAGCAATTCGCGTCAGCCGCTCGGCTTGGCGCGGCGGCCGGGGCGCGCCGCCGGCTCCGGCTTCAGGCCGTTGGGATCGAAGCCGATATAGTAGATGTAATACGGGTTCGCCCGGGACGACGGCACCGCATACTCGACGTCCTCGGCGACGAAGGAGTAGGTGGTGTTGCCGCCGTCGGCGGGCATGGTCACGCTGGTGCGGTAGAGCTTGGTGAAGATCGCCTTGGTGCCCTGGGTGGTCTCCTGGACCACCGCCACGCGCAGCGGGATGTCGACGGTGGGCGGCGCCCCGGCCGGCCCGACGATGACGCGCCCCTCGATGCCGATGCGCGCCGTGATCTGGTCGCCCGTCAGTGTACAGTCGCGCGCCGTGTTGGTGATGGTGACCTGGAAGCGCACGTCGGGTCCCGTGGCGGGCTTGCCCGGCAGGCCGACCGCGTAGGTGGACGCGCCGTTCCTGATGCTGAGCGGCGGGCAGCTCAACTCGCTGTTGGTGGTCGGCGCCGGATTCGAGGTCTCGCCGACCGGCTGGGAGGAGCCCGCGAACAACTGCTTGAACCGCGATCCGATCCCGGCCCCGGAGTCGGCGACGGAATCGACCGCTCCGCCCATCCCGCCGCAGCCGGACAGCAATCCCGCGGCCAGAACGCACCACGTCCAGCCCAGCTGCCGCGTGATCCCGCGCCGCCCCGATCGCTTCCACGGCTCTCTATTCATGGCTGGTCATCGTTCCGGCAAGATCCCCAAAAGCATCGAAATCGGGCGGGGTTATAGCAGCCGAAAGACGGCAAACCAAAGGCGCTTTGCGCGCCGGCCCCGACCCGTCTCACGGCACCAAGTCGTCGCTCAGGAGACCATACAGATAGTGGTCCTGCCAGACCCCGTTGATGCAGAGATAGCGCCGCGCCCTGCCCTCGCGGACAAAGCCGCACTTCTCGAGCACCCGCACCGAGGCGGCGTTGCTGGGAATGCAGGCGGCCTCGATCCGGTGCAGGTTGAGCTCGCCGAACAGCGACGGCAGCAGCACCCGCAACGCCGCGGTCATGGTGCCGCGGCCGGCATACGGCGCCCCGATCCAGTAGCCGATGGTGCCGGCCTGGACGATGCCGCGCCGCACATTGGCGAGGGTCACGCCGCCGAGCAGCACGTTGTCGCTCTCGCGGAAGATCAGGAATGGATAGGCCTTGTCGTCGGCCATGTCTTCCTGATAACGCCGCAGCCGCCTGCGATAGCCGGATCGCGTCAGGTCGTCGGACGGCCAGATCGGCTCCCAGGGCGTGAGGAAGTCCCGGCTGTAGTCGCGCAGCTCTGCCCACTGCGAAAAGTCCGCGGTTTGCGGGGCGCGCAGCACGAGCCCCTGGCCGCGTGGCGCCAGCGGTGGCGGAGAGCTCGACGGCAGACGGAACAGGGCCATTCCACGACGCCTTACCAGGATCGCGATGACGCCTGCCGCGGCACCGCAATCCTCGATATTCTAGAGCATCGCCGGCGGGGCTGTGAACCCCGTTCGCCGCAACCGTGGACCCCGGAGGTCAATGGTAGCGCGCGCGGGCCACCGCCGGGTTGAGGCTCTCGGCGTAGCCGACGGCGGCTTCCAGCCCGCGGCCTTCGCCGAGCGCCACCACCGCCGGCCGGCTGCGGGACAACAGCGCCCGGCCGGCCTCGCGGGCCGATTCGATGTCGACCGCCTCGATGCGGCCGATCATTTCCTCGACCGACAGAACCCGGCCATAGCCCAGGATGTGGCGCGCCAGCTGCTCGGCGCGCGAGTTGCAGCTCTCCAGGGCCATCAGGAGACCCGCCTTCATCTGCGCCTTGGCGCGCGCGACCTCCGCCTCCCGCAGCGTCTCGACGGCATTGGTGATCTCGTCGACGACGACCCGCATCATCTCCGGCGCGTCGCTGGGGTCGGTGCCGGTGTAGAGCCCGAACAGCCCCGTGTCCGAATAAGGCATGTGGAAAGTCGAAATGGTGTAGCACAGCCCGCGCTTCTCGCGGACCTCCTGGAACAGGCGCGACGACATCCCGCCGCCGAGCAGGTTGACGAAGACGTTGAGGCTGAACAACGCGGGATCGGTCTGCGACAGCCCCTCCATGGCCAGCGTCAGATGCGCCTGCTCGAGATCGCGGCGCACCACGCGCGATCCGCCCTGGCCGAACACCGCCGGCCGCGGCTTCGGCGCCGCCGGGCCCTCGAAGGCCTTGAACCGCTGTTCGACCTCGGCGACGACGTCGGCGTGGGCGACGGCGCCGGCCGCCGACACCACCATGTCGGGCCCGCGATAATGGGTGTCGAGATAGCCGCGCAGCTTGTCGCGATCGAAGGCGCGCAGCGTCTCCGGCGTGCCGAGCAGCGAACGTCCCATCGGCTGGTCGGGATAGGCGAGCTCGCTGAGATGCTCGAAGATGACGTCGTCGGGGGTGTCCTGCGCCGCCCCGATCTCCTGCTCGATCACGCTCTTCTCGCGCTCGAGCTCGTCGGGGTCGAAAGTGGGACGGGTCAGGATGTCCGACAGCACGTCGAGCGCCAGCGGCACGTCCGCCTTGAGCACGCGGGCGTAATAGGCGGTGGATTCGGTGCTGGTGGCGGCGTTGAGATCGCCGCCGACCGCCTCGATCTCCTCGGCGATCTGCATCGCCGTGCGCCCCGCGGTGCCCTTGAACGCCATGTGCTCGAGCAGGTGGGAGATGCCGTGCTCGTCGGGCTTCTCGTCGCGGCCGCCGACCCCGCTCCAGACGCCGAGCGCGGCGGTCTCGAGGTGCGGCATGGTGTCGGTGACGACGGTAAGCCCGCTCGGCAGCCTGGTAACTTCGACGCTCATCCGGATACTCCATGCCTCGCCGCCCGGCTCACCGACAGCACGAAGCGTTCGATGGCACCCTGATCGTTGGCGACCACCTTGATCGTTTCCGGCCGGCTCATCAATCCGCCGAGCCAGGCCGGCAGCTGCGGGCGCTCGCCGCAGGCGGCTTCCACCGCATCGGGGAACTTGGCGGCATGGGCCGTCGACAGCACGATGTTGGGCACCGACATGTCGCCGGGCTCGTGCTCGGCGACCGCGATCGCCACCGCGGTGTGCGGGTCGATCAGGGCGCCGGTCTCGCGCCACGCTGTGCGAATCGCCGCGCTGGTCTCGGCCTCGTCGGCGCGGCCGGCGTCGAAGTCGCGGCGAATCGCGGCGATCGCCGCGTCCGGCATGCTGAAGCGGCCCGACTGCGCGAGCGACGCCATCAGCGCGCGCACCACGGCGCTGTCGCGGCCGCTCGCCTCGAAGATCAGGCGCTCGAAGTTGGACGACACCTGGATGTCCATCGAGGGCGAGGTGGTGGCGTGGACCTCGCGGACCTCGTAGGTGCCGGAGGCCAGCGTGCGCGCCAGGATGTCGTTGACGTTGGTGGCGATCTTCAGCCGCCGCACCGGAAGCCCGATCCGCTTGGCGACATAGCCCGCGAAGATGTCGCCGAAATTGCCGGTCGGCACGGTGAAATCGACGGTCCGCGCCGGCGCGCCGAGCGCCACCGCGGCAGTGAAGTAGTAAACCACCTGGGCGACGATGCGCGCCCAGTTGATGGAATTGACGCCCGACAGCGCCACCGCGTCGCGAAACGCGTGATTGTTGAACAGGCCTTTGACGATGGCCTGGCAGTCGTCGAAGGTGCCTTCGACCGCCAGCGCATGGACATTGGCCGCGCCGGTGGTGGTCATCATGCGGCGCTGGACGTCCGAGATCCGGCCGTTGGGAAACAGCACCACGAGGTCGACATTGCTGCGCCCGGCGAAAGCCTCCACCGCGGCGCCGCCGGTGTCGCCCGAGGTCGCCACCACGATCGTGGTCCGCCGGCCGCGCTGCTCGAGCACGTGATCCATGAGGCGCGCGAGCAGCTGCATCGCCACGTCCTTGAACGCCAGGGTCGGCCCGTGAAACAGCTCGAGGATGAACTGATGGGGGCTCGACTGGCTCAGCGGCACCACCGCCGGGTGGCGAAACGTGGCATAGGCCTCGATCGCCATGCGGCCGAGGTCGGCGTCGGAGATTTCGCCGGCCACGAACGGGCGGATGACGTCGACGGCGACTTCCCAGTACGGGCGGCCGAAGAACCCCGCGATCGCGGCGGCGCTGAGCTGGGGCCAGGTTTCGGGAACGTAGAGGCCGCCGTCGCGGGCGAGACCGGTGAGCATGACGTCACAGAAGCCCAGCACGGGCGCCTCGCCTCGCGTCGAAATGTAGCGCGTCACGTCGCCCTCCAGAGGCGGAAACTCTTCATAAGCCCATGATGAGACTAAATATTTCGCCAATTCGACGAAGCCGGGTGCGGCACCCTAGAGCATCTCTTAGAGCATGTCCCGGCAAAGTGGAAATCGGTTTTCCGGCGATCCGCGGGGCCGCCCTCACCGCGCCCGGCGCTGGCCCGCGACCCAGAAGCCGAACGCCGCGGCGACCACCGCGGCGAGCCCGAACCAGGTGACGGCGTAGTGCAGATGCTGGTCGCGCAGCCGGACCTGCAGCGGGCCCGGCTTCGGCAAGCCCGATGACGGCACCGGCGCCTCCAGGTCGACGTAGAACGGCGCCACCTCGCCCCACTCCAGGGTCTGGGCCATGGCGGCGGAATCGCGCAGGTACCAGGTCCGCCGCACCAGGTCGGGAATCGGCGTGAACGCGGTGACCTGCTCCGGGAAGCGCAGATAGCCCGTCAGAGCCCGCGGCTCCGAATCATTCCGGTCCGGCGCGACCTTCCCGTCGGGGACGAAGCCGAGATTGACCACCACGGTCTGCCCCGACGCCGTGCGCATCGGGGCGAACTCCCAGACCCCGAGCCCGGACACATCGGGCCGCAGCGGGGAGCCCGACGTGAACACGAAGGCATGCGGCTGCGACTGCGGTTGCGCCCGCACCGTCACGCGGCGGAATTCGTCGCGCTCCGGCGTCAGCGCGGCCCATTCCCCGGGCGGCGGCAGCGCCACCGGTTCGGCGGCGAGCCGCTCGGTGAGCGCGGCAATCAGGACGTGCTTCTGCGCCCTGCGCTGCAGCTGCCAGACGCCGATACTGACCAGGCAGGCCAGCATCACCAGGGTGACGATACCGAAGCCGATGACGCCGCGACGGGATGAAACAATCGCCGCCATCATTTCTGCCGGTCGATCAACCGGCCTTCGGCGGCGCGATGGTGGAATTGCAGGGCAATCAGCAGCGCCTTCATGAGGCGCAGCGGCAGCAGGGTGGTGGCGAGGATCAGGGGTCCCCACAGCGCGGCATGAACCCACAGCGGCGGCTGGTACTTGACCTCCACCACCAGCGCCGCGGCCACCACGATGAAGCCGGCGATCAGCATGACGAAGATCGCCGGCCCGTCGCCGGCGTCGATGAAGGCATAATCGAGCCCGCAGCGGTCGCAGCGCGGCGCCAGCGCCAGGAAGCCGTCGAACAGCTTGCCCTTGCCACAGCGCGGGCACCGGCAGGTCAGTCCGGCGACATAGGGCGAAACGCTCGTGGCGGCGTCGGTCATGGCTCGAAGTCCCTCGTCACACGGCATGATACACTCTTGCCGGCGCAGCCGTCGTGATTTGCGGCCGGCGAGCGGCACGCGTGGGGCCCACAGGACGAAATGCAAAAGGGGCGGCCCCGCGGGCCGCCCCCTTCGCGTTTGCTCACGCTCAGTGGGCGCCGTGCGCCATGACTTCGGCGCCGTGGCCCCAGACGTAGATGCACATGAACAGGAACAGCCAGACCACGTCGACGAAGTGCCAGTACCAGGCGGCGAATTCGAAGCCCAGGTGCTGCGTCGGCGTGAAGTGGCCCAGATAGGTCCGGACCAGGCAGACGATCAGGAAGATGGTCCCGACCAGGACGTGGAAGCCGTGGAAGCCGGTCGCCATGAAGAACGTCGAACCGTAGATGTGCCCGGCGAACGAGAAGGCGGCGTGGCTGTATTCGTAGGCCTGCACGCAGGTGAAGGTGGCGCCCAGCAGGACGGTCAGGATCAGGCCCTGCTTGACACCCTGGCGGTCGCCCTCCAGCAGCGCGTGATGGGCCCAGGTCACCGTGGTGCCCGAGGTCAGCAGGATCAGGGTGTTCAGCAGCGGCAGATGCCAGGGATCGAAGGTCTCGATGCCCTTGGGCGGCCAGACCCCGCCGAACAGGGTTTCGCGGGCGATCTGCACGGTATCGGACGGGAACAGCGCGGCGTCGAAATAGGCCCAGAACCACGCCACGAAGAACATCACCTCGGAGGCGATGAACAGGATCATGCCGTAGCGGTGGCTGATCTGCACCACGCGGGTGTGGTCGCCCTTGTACTGGGCTTCGCGGATGACGTCGCCCCACCAGCTCGCCATGGTGTAGAGCACGCCCAGCAGGCCGATGAAGAACACGATCCAGGGCTGCGGATACATGTGATGCATCCAGCCGATCGCGCCGACCGCCATGATGAAGGCGGAGACCGACCCGACGACCGGCCATGGGCTCGGATCGACGAGATGGTAGTCGTGGTGTTTCGCTTGCCCCGTGGCCATAGCCGTTGTCTCCATTCGCAGGACCGATGGTAACCGGCCCGTGTTCCTCTCTCAACCACTCAAACGCGGCCAGCCGGCCACGAACTCACAGATTGCCCTTGCGGGCGTCGCCGTCGCCGGCCGCCACCGGCCGCGCCTCGCCGTCTCGGACCGGGTAGAAGGTGTACGACAGCGTGATGGTGTCGATGTTCTTGTTGTCGTCGTCCGACGTGATCTTGGGATCGACGTAGAACACCACCGGCATCTGCCGGGTCTCGCCCGGCGCCAGCGTCTGCTCGGTGAAGCAGAAGCAGTTGATCTTCTGGAAATAGGCTCCGACCGTGAGCGGCGCCACGTTGTAGGCGGCCTGGCCCGTGGTGCGCCGCGCCGACTGGTTGGTCACGGTATAATAGGCGGTGACGACCTCGCCGATCCGGACCTCGATCTCGGTGGTCTCCGGCTGGAATTTCCACGGCAGCCCGCCGCCGACATTGGCGTCGAAGCGGATCGCGATCCTGCGCCCGAGCCCGTCGGTCGGCAGCGACGTTGCCACCTGGGTGGTGCCGTTGAAGCCGGTGGCGCGGCAGAACCAGTTGTAGAACGGCACCGCGGCGTAGGACGCGCCGACCATCAGCGCCACCACCAGGCCGCACGCCGCGGCGACGACGGCGTCCCGTCCGAGCCGGACGGGCTTCGGCGCTGCTGGACCGGAAGGCGGACGCTGCGTCATGATCTCAGAGACCCTTCCCCTCACAGCGGGCGCTGCAGCACCGCCGGCCCCTTGACCAGGGTGACGGCGAAGAACAGCAGCACCAGGATGCCCAGCGTCCAGGCGATCGCGAGCGAGCGCTCGCGCCGGCGGCGCTTCTGCTGCTCGGTAAGCACGATGCCCTGCGGTTCGTTGCGGTCGTCCATCGGCTGCGCCATGCATCCTTTACCAGATCATCCGCGCGGCCGCGGACGCGACCGCCTCGGCGAGCAGGGTCGCGAACAGCGCGAACAGGTAGACGATCGAAAAGGCGAACAGCCGCCGCGCGCCGCGCAGCGCATCGGGACCGCTGCGCACGCGGTAGACGGCGAGCGCGAGCCACAGCATCCAGCCGCCGAGCGTGAGCGCGACCATGCCGTAGGCGGCGTCGAAATATCCGAGCGGCCAGGGCGCGACCGCGACCACCACCAGCACGACGGTGTAGAGCAGGATCTGCAGCCGGGTGACGTCGGGACCGGCGACGACCGGCAGCATCGGGACGTTGGCGCGGGCGTAGTCGTCGCTGCGGAACAGCGCCAGCGCCCAGAAATGCGGCGGCGTCCACAGGAAGATGATGAGAAACAGCAGCAGCGGCTCGACCGCGAGCGAGCCGGTCGCCGCGGCCCAGGCGACCACCGGCGGCAGCGCGCCGGCGGCGCCGCCGATGACGATGTTCTGCGCCGTCGAGCGCTTCAGCCACATGGTGTAGACGACAACATAGAAGAAGATCGTGAACGCCAGCAGGCCGCCGGCCAGCCAGTTGACCAGGATGCCGAGGGTGACCACCGAGAAGAACGACAGCGTCATGCCGAACGCCAGCGCCTCCGGCGCCGTGACCCGGCCCTGCGGGATCGGCCGTCCCATGGTCCGCGACATCACCGCGTCGATGTCGCGGTCGTACCACATGTTGAGCGCGCCCGAGGCGCCGGCGCCGACGGCGATGCACAAGAGCGAGGTGATGGCGATCACCGGATGCAGCGGCCCTGGCGCGATCACCAGGCCGACCATGGCGGTGAAGATCACGAGCGACATCACCCGCGGCTTCAGGAGCGCAATGTAGTCCTTGACGCCCGCCTCGGAGATGTGAGGCGTCAGCTCAAGCGTGTGCTGGTCGACGATGGACAAGGCGAAGGTTCGCTTTCCTCAACACGGCCCCCGCCGGCGGCGTCACGCGCCGCGGGCGGCGGCCCAAGCAGCGGTTACTGGATCCGCGGCAGCACTTCGAACTGGTGGAACGGCGGCGGCGACGACAGCGTCCATTCCAGGGTGGTCGCGCCGGGGCCCCACGGGTTGTTGGCGGCCTGCTCCTTGCGGACGAAGGCGTCGATCACGCCGTAGATGAAGATCAGGACGCCGAACGCCGAGATGTAGGAGCCGATCGACGACACCAGGTTCCAGCCGGCGAAGGCGTCCGGATAGTCGACGTAGCGGCGCGGCATGCCCGACAGGCCCAGGAAGTGCTGCGGGAAGAACACCAGGTTGACGCCGATGAAGGTGACCCAGAAGTGCGCCTTGGCGATGGTCTCGCTGTACATGTAGCCGAACATCTTCGGGAACCAGTAGTACCAGCCGGCGAAGATGGCGAACACGGCGCCGAGCGACAGCACGTAGTGGAAGTGCGCGACGACGTAGTAGGTGTCCTGCAGCACGCGGTCGACGCCGGCATTGGCGAGCACGACGCCGGTCACGCCGCCGACCGTGAACAGGAAGATGAAGCCGATCGCCCACACCATGGGCGCGCGGAATTCGATCGAGCCGCCCCACATGGTGGCGATCCAGGAGAAGATCTTCACGCCGGTCGGCACCGCGATCACCATGGTGGCGGCGACGAAATAGGCCTGCGTCGCCGACGACATGCCGACCGTGTACATGTGGTGC
>JARLJA010000040.1 GCA_031291445.1 Xanthobacteraceae bacterium
GAGCCGTCCTGGTAGCGGCGTTCGGTCCAGGCCACCCGAAAACTCTCCGGGCTTGCCCGGATGACGCTCGATACGTCGATGGCGATCTGGACCTTGCCGATCTTGGCGAAGGGGTCGTTGGTGCGGGCAAAATCGTTCAACGCCTGAGAGCCGGCTGAGGTGGTGAACTCATAGGCGCGCAGCCAGTTCTGCCGCACGATGATCGCGTCGGACGGAATGGCCCTGATCTCTTCGATGAAGCGGGCGAGGTGGAAGGCGATCTGCGGATCGGTCGGGAGATAGTCTGCGGTTGCCGGTTCCACCACCTGGGCAGCTCCAAGCCTGTCGACCTGGACGACCCAGGGCACCACGGTGCCGCGCGCCGATTGCCAGACGAGAGCGGCAGCAAAACCGCCGGCGAGGAACAGCGAGCTGAAAGCCATCAGGCGCCAGTTCTTCGCCTGGACGCGCGCCGAGCCGATGCGATCGTCCCAGACTTGCGCGGCTCGTTGGTAGGGTGTCTCGGGTTCCGGCGTCTTGCCGTAGTGGGTGGTCGGCCGAGAGAACAGGGTCATCCGCGCTCGCCTTCTGACAGATTGATGGAGGCGCCACCGCCATGGGCATCGCCGGAGCGGACGGCATGGGCGGTGGCGGAAACGCCATGGCTGAGGGCTTGCTGCCGCTTCATCCGGCGCGCCCAATCCGGCGGGCCGTCATTGGCGGCCTGCATCGGAGAGGGGGCAGTCGATGCCGAGTTGCCGGTCTCAGACGCAGCGCCGATGCTGCCAACCGTGCCCATGGTCGTTCGGCCGCCGGTGACCTCGAAAGCTGATCTGGTCCCGCCGGCAAAATTGCTGCCGAGGGTTTGACCGGCGCGCGTTGCCGCCCGGCGCAACGGCGACACGGCGGCGGCGGCGCCCGCTTCGGCGACACCGGCGATGCCGGCAGCGACAGCGGATGCGCCGGAACGTCCCGAAGAACCGAGCGTGTAGGCAGTCGAGGTCGCGCCGGCGATGACCGCGCTGCTCTCGATCGCCGATGCCCCGCCCGACAGTGCCGCCCGTCCGCCGCGCGCGGCGATACCGGCAGCGGCACCTGCCGCGACGATGGCACCTCCGGCGGCCAGTCCGGAGCCGATGGCAGCGCCCGCACCGAGCTGCGGGCCACCGGAGACGAGGCCGCTGGCGATGCCGGGTCCAAAGATGCCGAGACCAAGCAGCGACAGTGCTGCGAGCACGATCGCCATGGCCTGATCGATGGTCGGCGTCTGGCCGCCGAAGCCGACGGTGAATTCGGAGAACAGCGTCGAGCCGATGCCGATGATGACGGCGAGCACCATCACCTTGATGCCCGCGGAAATGACATTGCCGAGGACCCGCTCGGCCATGAAGGCGGACTTGCCGAAGAGGCCGAAGGGGATCAGCACGAAGCCGGCGAGCGTCGTCAGCTTGAACTCGATCAGGGTGACGAACAGCTGGATCGCCAGGACGAAGAAGGCGAGCAGCACCAGCCCCCAGGCGAACAGCATGCAGACGATCTGAACAAAATTCTCGAAGAACGAGATGTAGCCCATCAGATCGGAGATGGAGTCGAGCAGCGGTCGCCCGGCGTCCAGACCAGTCTCGGCCACCTTGCCGGGGCGGAGCAGGTCGGCGGTCGAAAAGCCCGTGCCGCTCGCCTTCAGGCCGAGCCCGGCAAAGCTCTCGAAGACGATCCGGGCGAGGCTGTTCCAGTTGCCGATAATGTAGGCGAAGACACCGACGAACAGGGTCTTTTTGACCAGCCGGGCGATCAGATCGTCATCCGCACCCCAGGACCAGAACAGTGCCGCCAGCGTCATGTCGATGGCGATCAGCGTAGTGGCGATGAAAGCGACTTCACCGCTGAGCAGACCGAAACCGGAATCGATGTAGCGGGTAAAAACCTCGAGGAAATGGTCGATGACGCCGGTATTGCCCATGGCCTACCGCGCCTCCGCCGGAGTGGTGGGAGCCGCGCTAGGGGGAACCGCAGTGTTCGATGGCTGAGGAGCTTGGCGGACTACGGGCGGTGTAACGGTGGCGTCACCGGCACTTGCCGGCCGGGCCGGCACCTCGGTCGCTTCGTCAGGCCACTTTGGTCTGAGCCCAAGAAAGCGGCGGCGGTTCTCGGCCCAGGCCTTCAGACAGGTTGGATCCCGGCCGCCGGCCTCGCCCTGTTCGGCGCAGTGGATCAGCATGCCATCCAAGCGATCGACCGAGTGCGGCTCCGCGGGAGCGCGGATCGCGAGCGCCGGCATCTCGCTGGGAGCATCGAGATCCAGCCTGGAGGCAGTGGCGGCCACTGCGATGACGGCGGCCGCGCCGAGACCGGCGAGCAGCTTCATGTCCATATGCTCGCTCCTCAGTTGCCGTAGAACATCTGGGCATTGCCCGGCTGGTAGCCGGTGCCGGGCGTGAGGAACCTGCGGCGCTGCTCACGGCCCTGATCGGCGGCGGCAAGCTGTTCGGCCTGGACGAGGGCTTGCGCCCGTCCGTTGGCGGCAACGAGCGACGTCAGGTCGGTCAATTGCTGGGCCTGCAGCGACAGGAACTGATTGCCAGCCTGCGTCGCTTGCAACGCGCCGGTCGCGGTCTGGCTTTGGCCGACGAGGGCGGACATCTGGGTGCGGTTGGTGTCGATATTGCCGACGACACCGGCCTGGACGCGCATGGCATCCTGCAGCCCGGCGACCGAGGTCTGCCAGCGCGATCGTGCCGTATCGATCAGCGCCTGATCGGAAGCGGTCGTCGATGCCGGCCCATAGGTGGTGGAAAACGCCTGATCGATCTGCTGCACTGAATAGGCGATGCGCTGGGCCTCGCCGAGGAGTGCTTGCGTCCGATCGACCGACTGCTGCAGTTGCTGCAGCGACGAATAGGGCAAGTTTGCCAGATTGCGGGACTGGTTGACCAGCATCTGCGCCTCGTTCTGCAACGAGGTGATCTGGTTGTTGATCTGCTGCAGCGCGCGCGCCGCCGTCAGCACGTTCTGCACGTAGTTGTTGGGATCGAAGACGATTAGGGCCGTCGCTGGTCGGATCAGCGCCGGCGACATGACCGGCGCGACAACGGCAATTGCGGCTGCCCCCAGGAGAAGCGCCGACAAGCGGGAGCGGAAAGCCACGTGACGGTTTGAGCTGCAGGAGGAAGTCAGACGGCTGGTGGTCATGGCGATGTCTCCAGATTGGTGAGATCGGGGATGAGGTCGGCGGCCCATTCGACGCCTTTGAGCCGCAGCCAGGCGTCGACGAAGCCGTCGCGGCCGTGCGTCTCGAAGGTCTTGGTGATGTCGGCCTGACCGGCTTTGGAGCCGCTGGCGCAGAAGGCGAGCGCGACTTCGCTGAAACCCAGTTCGAACAACCGGTTGCCGCGCCGGGACTGGCAGTAGTAGTCGCGCTTCGGTGTGGCCCGGGCGATGATCTCGATCTGCCGGTCGTTAAGTCCGAAACGGCGGTAGATGGCGGCGATCTGTGGCTCGATCGCCCGTTCGTTGGGCAGCAACAGCCGAGTGTGGCAACTCTCGGTGATCGCCGGTGCAATCGAGCTGCCGTCGATGTCGGAGAGCGACTGGGTGGCAAAGACGACCGAGGCATTCTTCTTGCGTAAGGTCTTCAGCCATTCGCGCAATTGGCCGGCAAAGCCGTCGTCGTCGAGCGCCAACCAGCCCTCGTCGATGATCAGGAGCGTTGGTCGGCCGTCGAGCCGATCCTCGATGCGGTGGAAGAGATAGGAGAGGACGGCAGGCGCTGCCGCAGTGCCGATCAGACCCTCGGTCTCGAAGGCCTGGAAGCTGGCCTCACCCAGCCGCTCGGTCTCGGCATCGAGCAAGCGGCCGTGGGCGCCGCCGACGCAATAGGGACGCAAAGTCTGCTTCAGCGCCTGCGATTGCAGCAGCACTGACAGGCCGGTGATGGTGCGCTCGGACATTGGCGCCGATGCCAACGAGGTCAGCGCGGTCCAGATGTGTTCCTTTGCGTCGGGCGTGACGGCCACGGCCTCGCGTATCAGGATGTCGGCGATCCAGCCGGCGGCCCAGGATCGCTCTGACGGCTCATCAATGCGGGCGAGCGGCTGCAGCGACACGGAAGACGCGGAATCCTCGGTCAGGCCGCCGCCGAGGTCGTGCCAGTCGCCGCCGGAGGCCAAGGCAGCCGCGCGGATCGATCCGCCGAAATCAAAGGCGAAGACCTGGGACTTGGCATAGCGCCGGAACTGCAGGGCCATCAGTGCCAGCAGCACGGATTTGCCGGCGCCGGTGGGGCCGACCACCAGCGTGTGACCGACGTCGCCGACGTGGATGGAAAACCGGAATGGCGTCGACCCTTCCGTCTTGCCGAACAACAGCGGCGGCGCATCAAAATGCTCGTCGCACTTCGGCCCGGCC
>JARLJA010000003.1 GCA_031291445.1 Xanthobacteraceae bacterium
CCGGCGCCAACAAGCGGCCGTTGAAGTCGCTCGCCGACATGTTGAAAGGCAAGCAGGGCCGGTTCCGCCAGAACCTGCTCGGCAAGCGCGTCGACTATTCGGGCCGCTCCGTCATCGTGGTCGGTCCCGAGCTGCGCCTGCACCAGTGCGGACTGCCGAAGAAGATGGCGCTCGAGCTGTTCAAGCCGTTCATCTATTCGCGCCTCGACGCCAAGGGCCTGTCGACCACGGTCAAGCAGGCCAAGAAGCTGGTCGAGAAGGAGCGTCCCGAGGTCTGGGACATCCTCGACGAGGTCATTCGCGAGCATCCCGTGCTGCTCAATCGCGCGCCGACGCTGCATCGCCTGGGCATCCAGGCGTTCGAGCCGGTGCTGATCGAGGGCAAGGCGATCCAGCTGCATCCGCTGGTGTGTTCGGCGTTCAACGCCGACTTCGACGGCGACCAGATGGCCGTGCACGTTCCGCTGTCGCTCGAGGCGCAGCTGGAAGCGCGCGTGCTGATGATGTCGACCAACAACATCCTGCATCCCGCCAACGGCCAGCCGATCATCGTACCGTCGCAGGACATCGTGCTCGGGCTCTACTACCTCTCGCTGCTGCGCGAGGGCCTGCCGGGCGAGGGCAAGGGGTTCGGCGAGCTCGCCGAACTCGAGCACGCGCTGTTCTCGAAGGTCGTTCACCTCCATACCAAGATCAAGTACCGCTGGGACGGCATCGACGAGACCGGCAAGCAGACGCGGCGCTGGATCGAGACCACGCCGGGCCGCGTGCTGCTCGGCCAGGTGCTGCCGAGGTCGCCGAAGATGCCGTTCGAGGTCATCAACAAGCTGATGACCAAGCGCGAGATCTCGGGCGTGATCGATCAGGTCTATCGCCACTGCGGCCAGAAGGAGACCGTGATCTTCTGCGACCGCATCATGGCGCTCGGCTTCTACAACGCCTTCAAGGCCGGCATCTCGTTCGGCAAGGACGACATGGTCGTGCCGCACGGCAAGTGGAAGATCGTCGACGACACCCGCTCGATGGCCAAGGAATTCGAGCAGCAGTACAATGACGGCCTGATCACCCAGGGCGAGAAGTACAACAAGGTGGTCGATGCCTGGTCGAAGGCGACCGAGAAGATCGCCGAGCAGATGATGAAGGAGATCTCGGCGGTCAAGAAGGATCCGAAGACCGGCGAGTCCGCCCAGATCAACTCGATCTACATGATGGCGCATTCGGGCGCGCGCGGTTCGCCCGCGCAGATGCGCCAGCTCGCCGGTATGCGCGGGCTGATGGCCAAGCCGTCGGGCGAGATCATCGAGACGCCGATCATCTCCAACTTCAAGGAGGGCCTGTCGGTTCTCGAATACTTCAACTCGACCCACGGCGCCCGCAAGGGTCTCGCCGATACCGCGTTGAAGACCGCGAACTCGGGCTACCTGACGCGGCGTCTGGTCGACGTGGCGCAGGACTGCATCATCACCGCGGACGACTGCGGCACCAAGCAGGGCATCAAGATGCGGGCGATCATCGACGCCGGCACCGTGGTGGCGTCGCTGTCGTCGCGCATCCTCGGCCGCACCGCGGGCGAGGACATCCGCGATCCGGCCAGCAACAAGGTGCTGGTCAAGCGCGGCGTGCTGATGGAAGAGAGCCACGTCGAGGCCATCACCCAGGCCGGCATCCAGGAGGTCAAGATCCGCTCCGCGCTGACCTGCGAGCTGGTCAACGGCATCTGCGGCAAGTGCTACGGGCGCGATCTCGCCCGCGGCACGCCGGTCAACCACGGCGAAGCGGTCGGCGTCATCGCGGCGCAGTCGATCGGCGAGCCCGGCACGCAGCTGACCATGCGCACGTTCCACATCGGCGGCGCGGCGCAGATCAACGAGCAGTCGTTCGTCGAATCGAACTTCGAGGGCAAGATCGTGATCCGCAACCGCGCGATCGCGACCAACTCCGAAGGTCATGCGGTGGCGATGGTCCGCAACATGGTGGTGGCGGTGGTCGATGCCGACGGCACCGAGCGCGCGGCGCATCGCATCCAGTACGGCGCGCGCATGCGCGTCGACGAGGGCGACACGATCAAGCGCGGCCAGCGCATCGCGGAGTGGGACCCCTATACCCGGCCGATCCTGACCGAGGTCGAGGGTGTCATCGGCTTCGAGGACCTGGTCGAGGGGCAGTCGATCTCCGAGACGCTCGACGAGGCGACCGGTATCGCCAAGCGCGTCGTCATCGACTGGCGTACCACCGGCCGCGGCGCCGACCTGCGCCCGGCGATCGTGGTCAAGGGCAAGGACGGCAAGGTGCTCAAGCTGGCGCGTGGCGGCGATGCCCGCTACATGCTCGCGGTCGACGCCATCTTGTCGGTCGACGTCGGCGCCAAGGTCAAGGCGGGCGACGTGGTCGCACGTATCTCGACCGAGAGCGCCAAGACGCGCGACATCACCGGCGGTCTGCCGCGGGTGGCCGAGCTGTTCGAGGCGCGCAAGCCGAAGGATGCCGCGATCATCGCGGAAATTGCCGGCACCATCCGCTTCGGCCGCGACTACAAGAACAAGCGGCGGATCTCGATCGAGCCCGTCGACAAGACCGAGGAGCCCCGCGAGTATCTCATCCCGAAGGGCAAGCACATCCACCTGCAGGATGGCGACATCGTCGAGAAGGGCGACTTCATCGTCGAAGGCAACCCGGCGCCGCACGACATCCTGGCGATCAAGGGCATCGAGGAGCTCGCGGCCTATCTGGTCAACGAGATCCAGGAGGTCTACCGGCTCCAGGGCGTGTTGATCAACGACAAGCACATCGAAGTCATCGTGCGCCAGATGCTGCAGAAGGTGGAGATCACCGAGCAGGGCGAAACCGACATGATCTCGGGCGAGCAGGTCGACAAGATCGAGTTCGACCAGCTCAACGCCAAGGCCAAGGAAGAAGGCAAGAAGCCGGCGACCGGTACTCCCGTGCTGCTCGGCATCACCAAGGCGAGCCTCCAGACCCGCTCGTTCTTCTCGGCCGCGTCGTTCCAGGAGACCACCCGCGTGCTCACCGAGGCCGCCGTCAACGGCAAGGTGGACCCGCTGGAGGGCCTCAAGGAAAACGTCATCGTCGGTCGTCTGATCCCGGCCGGAACCGGGGCGTCGATGTCGAAGATCCGCGAGATCGCCACCAAGCGGGACAAGCTGATCCTCGACGAGCGCGAGAAGCAGGCGGAAGCCACCATCGTGCCGACGGCGCCTGAGCCCGAGCCGTTGGCGCTGCCGCCGGCGGAATAGGCAGCGAATCTGCGACAAAATGGCAGAAAGGCCGGCAAGTGCCGGCCTTTTTTGCGTTTTTTTGCGGAAGCCGGCGGCTACAGCCTTTTGTTCATCTATCTTTCATGAACAGAAGTGCTTTGCTGGACACTGGTCATAGACATTTTTTGGCACCGCAAAAGCCGTGGTGCAGCAGGAACACGATGCTCGATCTTGCCATTGTTGGAGGCGGTCCAGGCGGACTGATGAGCGCCTGGTACCTCAAAAAGAAACTGGGAAGTCTCTGTCGCGTCACCATCTACGAGGCCACCGACCGGGTCGGGGGCAAGATCGTGACGCGCAAGTTCGACAGCGCGCCGGCGATGTACGAGGCGGGCGTCGCCGAGATTTATGACTACTCGATGACCGGGCCGGATCCGCTGCGCGAGCTGATCCAGCATTTCGGCCTGCAGACCATCCCGATGGACGCCGAGCAGGTGGTGCTCGACGGCGAACTGCTCAACGACGTCGACGGCATGCGCCGCCGATACGGGCCGAAGACCGCGGACGCCATCGTCGCCTTCCGCAACCGCTGCATGTCGATGATCTCGCCGGCGGAATATTACGAGGGCGTCGGCGCACACGACAACGAGCACCCGTGGGCGTTCGTCAACTGCGAGCAGTTGCTCGACCGCGAGGTCAAGGATCCCGTCGCCAAGCGCTTCTTCAAGGTGATGGCGCGGTCCGACCTGGCGACCGAAAGCTACAACACCACGGCGCTCAACGCGCTGAAGAACTTCGTCATGGACGTCGACGGCTACATCGGCCTCTATTCGATCCAGAACGGCAACGAGCAGCTGATCTCGTGCCTCGAGGCCGACATCGACGCCGAGATCAAGCTCAATCATCGCGTTCTCAAGGTCGGCAAGAACGAGGACGGCCGCTACCGGCTCAACATGCTCAACGGCAAGAGCCCGGTCGTGGAGGACTTCGACCTGGTGCTGATGTGCCTGCCACACAACTGGCTGTCGACGGTCGATTGGGCCGGCGAGAAACTGCGCCAGTCGATGGTCAAGCACGTCGCCTATTTCGACCGTCCGGCGCACTATCTGCGGGTCTCGATCCTGTTCGACACGCCGTTCTGGGGCGATCAGGTCCCGGGGTCATGGTTCATGTCGGAGGCGTTCGGCGGCTGCTGCGTCTATGTCGAGGGCTCGCGCCACGACGTCGGCCGGCACGGCGTGCTGAACTGGCTGATTCCGGGGGCGGACGCGCTCGCCCATGTCAACCTGCGCGACGACGAACTGGTCGACATCGCGCTGAAGACGCTGCCCGTCTCGTTCGGCGACGCGCAGGCGCATTTCATGGAAGCCAAGGTCCACCGCTGGCTGTCGTCGGTCAACGCCGTGCCCGGCGGACTGCCGGCCCGCGACGTCATCACCAATCACCGCCCGGAGCCGGTCGAGCATCCGGGGCTGGTCGTGGTCGGCGACTACCTGTTCGATTCCACGCTCAACGGCCTGCTCGATTCGTCGGACGCCGCCACCGACATCATCCTGACCGAGACCATGAAGCTGCGCTACGCGCGCGGCGAGGGCGGTCATGCGGTGTCCGACAAGATCGACCGCGGCTATTTCCAGAACTATCGCGGCCTCGGGCCCTATCACGAGGTCTGGAATCGGTTTTCCGATCCGGACTACATGATGGAGTTGATCCGGATCGTGTGGGGCCGGGCCAAGGGTTACAAGATCCTGATCGCCGGATCCGCCAGCGGAGAGCTGGTGGGCGCGCTGCGCGACCGCGGCATCGATGCCTGGGGTATCGAGAGCAATCGCGGCATCCACGCGCGCACGCCCAAGGTGCTGCAGAAGTACAACAAGCTGGGCTCGGTCGCCGACCTGCCGTTCCGCAAGCAACAGTTCGATTTCGTCTACGAGACCTGCCTGTGCCATCTCGCCGACAAGGACGTGAAGAGAGCGATCGCCGAGCTCAACCGCGTGGTCAAGACTGGCGTGATGTTCGCCTCGGTCACGAGCGACATGCCGGCGGCGCTGATCGACAAATACGACCTGCTGCGCGGCGTGAAGAAGCTCGGCACCTGGTGGGAATGGTCGGAACTGTTCTTCGGCGGCGGCTTCGACCTGTCGATGAACCGGCGCGACACCACCGAGGCGGTGTGGCAGGCGACACTCGCGGCCGGCAAGGGCCCCGGCGACTGGTACAGCGACGCCGACAGCCTGCGCTACTCGTTCTTTGACAAGGTTGCCGACGACGACTAGAGCAGTCCCGAACCGTCACCACGCCGTCGAGGCTGATCCCGCTGCTGATCTTGGGGCTGATCTGAAGTCATGGTGCCGAAACCTGCCTCCGAACTGACCGCCGCCGCGGCGCTGGACCAGCCGGTCCCGCCGGCCGACGAGGCACGGATCGGGATCATGAAGGCGGGTGAGGCCTCGGTGCCGCCGCTGCCGTCGCCGCCACCATCGTTCGACGACGATGACGACGATGAGGATCTGGTCGCATTTACCGCGAGCGAGGCGGCGGGTGCCTTCGCGACCCTCTACCGCTTCACGCTTCCCTATCTGCTGGCCTACCGCAAAGGCATGGTGTTCATCGGCCTCGGGCTGCTGGTCGAGACGCTGTTCAACGTCATCATGCCGCTCAGCCTGAAGTACCTCATCGACGAGGCGCTGGGGGAAGAGGACTTCCAGGCGCTGGTGATCATCCTCTCGGTGCTGGCGGTGGCCGGCGTCGTCACCTCGATCGTCGCCATCTGGTACGAGTATTGGGATGCCCGCACCTTCGCCGCCGTGATCGCCGACGTGCGGACCCGGATGTTCGACCACGTCCAGAACCTGCCGACGTCGTTTTTCGCCCGGGTCAAGCGCGGCGAGATCCTGTCGCGCTTCTCGGTCGACATCGCCGCCTATGAAGGGTCGGTCCGCCACCTCGCCAACAGCGCGCTGCTGCCGTTTTTCGAGCTGATCGCCGGCATCGGGCTGATGCTGTGGCTCAACTGGCAGCTCGCTGCGGTCTCGCTGCTGGTGTTTCCGATCACCCTGATCGGGCCGCGGATCCTGACGCCCAAGGCGGTGCAGGCCAACTACGAGCAGAAGGTCAACGAGGCGTCGATCCTGGCCATGGTGCAGGAGAACGTCGCCGCGCAGACGGTGGTCAAGGCGTTCAGCCTGCAGCGCCGCGCACTCGGCTGGTTCGGCTCGCGCAACAGCGCGGCGCGCGTCAGCATGGCCCGCGCCGGTTTCCTCTCCACCATGGTGGAGCGCACCGTCACCATCGCGGTTCTGCTGCTGCATCTCGTGGTGCTGGCGATCGGCGCCTATCTGGCCACCAACGGCCAGATCACGGTGGGAACCTTCGTCACCTTCGAAAGCGCGTTCTGGGAGATTTCCTACAACATCGCGCACATCATGCACTTCATTCCGGTGGCGATCTCGTCGGCCGCCGCCGTCCAGCACATGCAGGAGATGCTGGAGGAGCCGCAGCGCGGCGCCGATCGCCCGGGCGCCCCGGACCTGCCGCGCATCACCCACGACATCACCTTCGACCGCGTCACCTTCAAGTACGAGAACAGCGACAAGCCGGTGCTCGACGGCCTGACGCTGCGCCTCGATGTCGGCAAGACCATCGCCATCGTCGGGCCGAGCGGCTCCGGCAAGAGCACGCTGCTCAACCTGATCCTGCGCCTCTACCTGCCGGACGACGGCCGGGTGACCATCGACGGTGTCGACATTCGCCGTGTCACCCGCGATTCGCTGCGCGCCAGCATGGCCGTGGTGTTCCAGGAGAACATGCTGTTCAACATGTCGGTCATGGAGAACATCCGCCTCGGCAAGGAGGGCGCGACCGACGCCGAGGTGATCGAGGCCGCCAGGAACGCCGAGATTCACAACCACATCATGAGCCTGCCGCAGGGCTACGACACCGTGATCGGCGAACGCGGCGACACGCTGTCCGGCGGCCAGCGCCAGCGCCTGGCGATCGCGCGTGCGATCGTGCGCAACCCGTCGGTCCTGCTGCTGGACGAGGCGACGTCCGCGCTCGACCAGACCACCGAAGCGGCGATCAACCGAACGCTGCTCGACCTCGCCAAGGGACGGACCATGATCTTCTCGACCCACCGGCTGACCTCGGTGGTCGACATGGACGAGATCATCGTCATCAGCGGCGGGCGCGCCATCGAGCGCGGCTCCCATGAGGAACTGATGGCGGCGGGTGGCACCTACCGCCAGCTCTGGGACGACCAGATGCACGCGCCCCATCACGACGTCGACGACGGTGATGATGACGGCGACGATGAGGATGAGGACGACGACGACGAGGAATAGCCGCGGACGCGCGTGTCCGTCCGGGTCCGGCTAGGGTGAGGACGCCGGACTAGAGCGACGGCCGCGCCGCCGGCACGGCGCCGAACTGGCGGGCGGTGCCGATCGCGGCGCGCACCACGAAGCGCAGCCAGCGCTGGGCGTGCCAGGAGAAGCCTTCGTCGATCGACATCGACCGTAGCCGGTAGGCCTTGGTGGCAGAGGCCTCGTCGCAGGCCCGCTTGACCGGGTCGTCGTAGAACTGGGCGATCTTGTCGGCGCCCATGGCAGGGCTCGACAGCCACGCCGGAATATGGACGTTGCACAGCCGCTCGACGTCGGTGAAGACCTTTCCGGTGCCGGCGCCGACGGCGGGGCACGAGGTCGAGAACGCGTCGCCCACCAGCACGATGCCGGGCTGGCGATGGCCCTCGGTGACGTAGAGATCGGCGGGCCTGATCTTGATCGGGCCGACCACCTTGATCTCGCCGGTCAGCCGCCGCAGGTTCGGCATCAGCTGGAACAGGCAGTGTTCGGGGTCGCGGCGCATGTCGCGCAGCCATGGATCGTCCATGGTGCGATAGACCATCAGGTTCGCCCGCATGGTCTCCCGGATCGGAAACAGCGTGAGATAGGCCATGCGGTCGGCCGGGCGCTCGGGATAGTAGGTCAGCGCCGAGAAGTCGAACGCCGCTGCGTCGCGCGGCGCGAGGTCGAAGGCCACCGTGATGGAATGGCACGGGCTGGTCACGATGCGCTCGATGCCGAGCTGGTCGCGCAGCGCCACGCTCAGCCCGTTGGCGAGCACGATCAGGCGCGCGGAGATGGTGTCGCCGTTCGACAGCGCGACGTGCTGGCGGTCGTCGCAGGTCGACAGGCTGACCGCCTTGGCCGCCACGAAGTCGACGGCGGGC
Organism: Xanthobacteraceae bacterium; assembly: GCA_031291445.1. Lineage (GTDB taxonomy): Bacteria > Pseudomonadota > Alphaproteobacteria > Rhizobiales > Xanthobacteraceae > Bradyrhizobium_A. The sequence goes on from JARLJA010000003.1 coordinate 8,449, forward strand.
GGAATCGTCGCCCGCATGGTGTTGACGAGATCATCGTAGAGAATGCCGTGCTGGTCGCCGGGCCGCTTGTCGATCAGGCGGCCGAGCCGGGCGATCCAGACACTGCCGTCGCGCACGCCGCCGTCGAAGGTCGCGGCCGGCAGCACCTCGTCGGCGAGGCCGGTCTTGCGCAGGATCGAAGCCTGCAGGCCGTCGAGCTTCTCGCAGCGCAGATCGGGCGGATAGATCGGATGGGGATCGACGAGCGCGGTGCGCACGCCCGCGCGCCCCAGCATCGCCGCCGCGGTTGAGCCGGCAAGGCCACCGCCGATGATCGCGACCTCGGTATCCACCATGACTGACCTCGTGAGCTGGTCGCCATTGGTGCCCCGGAATCAGCGAAAAAACCCTCAAATTGCTCGGTTAATTTTTCGGAAAAAGACGCGCAACGATTGCGGCCGGGTGCCGCCGCAGATCGCGGCGGCGACGCCCGCCGGTAGCGCCTTAACGGAGTTGCAAGTCGCACGCGCCATGGTGGCTGCCTCGCAACCGCAGGCCTGTCCCGATGATCTCGGCCACCATTTGTTCACCTCATCGTGACCTCGCCGCGTCGTGGGACGATCTCTCGGCACGCGCCGAGACCAACGTGTTCATGCATCCGGCCGCGCTGCTCGCGGCCGCGGAGACCGGCTTTGCCAGGATCCACGTCCTGCAGGCGTGGGACGAGGACGTGAGCCCGCGCCGGCTGGTCGGCTTCTGGGCCCTGCAGGAGCGCCGCGCGCTGTCGCTGGCGCCCCCGTTTCTCGAATCCTTGCCCTACAATTACGCCTTCACGTCCAATGCGGTGATCGACGCCGCCTGCGTCGACGCGGTGATGGCGGCGTTCTTCGAGGCCATCAGGCGCGACGCCCGCCTGCCCAAGGTCATCAGCCTGCGCTCCTTCGCGGCGGACACGGCGGCCTACGACGCCATCCTGCGCCTGCTGGCGGGAGCCGGGCAGCACCGCGAATTCCTGCGGGTCGAGCGGCCGTTCGCCGACACCGCCAATGGCGTCAAGAAGTCGGGATCGACCCGCAAGAAGCTGCGCCAGGACTGGAACCGGCTGTGCGGAGAGGGGGCGGTCGAGGTCGTCAACGCGCGGGAGCCGGCCGCGGTCGAGGCCGCCTTCGAGACCTTCCTGACGATGGAGGCGGGGAGCTGGAAAGGGGATCAGGGCACCGCGCTGTTGTGTGACGTCGACGACGCCCGTTTCGTTCGCCGGCTGATCGGCGCGCTGGCGGCGGGACGGCAGGCCTCGGTCGCGCTGCTCCAGGTCGGCGGCGCCACGGTGGCCGCCCAGGTGCTGCTCTACAGCGGCACCCAGGCCTATACGTGGAAGACGGCCTACGATCCGGGGTTCGGGCGGTTTTCGCCCGGTGCGCTGCTGGTCGACAAGGTCACCGGGAGCCTGCTCGAGGGTGGGGACGTGACGGTCATCGATTCGTGCTCGTCCGCGGAGGGCTTCATGGCTCAGCTGTGGACCGGCCGGCGGAGCATGGTCGATGCCCTGGTCGACGTGCGGTCCCGGGCATCGCTGGCCTTTGCGGTCGAAGCCGCGCGGCGGCAGGGCTTTGAACAGCTGCGCGCCATGCGCGACCGGATGCGGCAGGTGCTCAAGCGCTCAGGCCGGCCAGCCGCCCAAAAAGCGTCATAGGGATACCGCTGGCGCCGGATTTATGCTCGGCTCGGAGCCAACGATGCGGGGCATACGGGTGACGGGAAGGCCGGCCCGGCCAGTGCGGGAGACAGCGCGAAGTGCTTCTGCAGCGGGGATTTTCGGCGTCGAATGTCCTTGACTTGATTCCTCATCACCGGTAGAACCCGCCCACTTCACGACAGGCGGTGAGCTTCGTCTGCGTCGGAACGGAAAACCAGCTTCCTTCTCAAGAATTTGCGGGAATCGAAGCAGGCACCACCCTCGACGAATGTCGCTCAAACGCTGTCGAAATTGCCAGCTAGTGCCAAGACGATCTTGATTGCTTGTGCGTCGCCGCTGTGGCGTCACCTCAAGTAATGGGTTTCGGAAAGCATGATCAAGGCGGGTCTTCGGGCTCGCGGTGATCCTCTGTGGCGTCGAAGCGCCCTCCGCTCAGGCGATGAGCGGGTGGCGTGAATTCGTTTTGCGTGGATAAAAAGAACGCAGGGCGGCCGAACGGGCGGGTGCCCGACTTAAATTTGCGAAACCCGAGGGTTTCGCGCGAACGAGGGTGAAGGCGAACAATGCCGACGATCAACCAGCTGATCGCAAATCCGCGCGTCGTCCAGAAGGCGCGCAAGAAGGTGCCGGCGCTGCAGCAGTCGCCGCAGAAGCGCGGCGTCTGCACGCGCGTCTACACGACGACGCCGAAGAAGCCGAACTCGGCGCTGCGTAAGGTCGCCAAGGTGCGCCTGACCAACGGCTTCGAGGTCATCGGCTACATCCCGGGCGAAGGCCACAACCTTCAGGAGCACTCGGTGGTCATGATCCGCGGCGGCCGCGTCAAGGACTTGCCGGGCGTGCGCTACCACATCCTCCGCGGCGTCCTCGATACCCAGGGCGTCAAGAACCGCAAGCAGCGCCGTTCGAAGTACGGCGCGAAGCGTCCGAAGTAAGCAGGAGCGGAACCCATGTCTCGTCGTCATTCCGCGGAAAAGCGCGAAGTCCTTCCGGATCCCAAGTTCGGAAACATCGTCATCACCAAGTTCATGAACTCGGTCATGTACGCCGGCAAGAAGTCCGTGGCGGAAGGCATCGTCTACGGCGCGCTCGGCATGATCGAGTCGAAGACCAAGCAGAACCCGCTGACGGTGTTCGAGCAGGCGCTCGACAACGTCATGCCGACCATCGAGGTGCGTTCCCGCCGTGTCGGCGGCGCGACCTACCAGGTGCCGGTCGAAGTGCGCACGACCCGCCGGCAGGCGCTCGGCATTCGTTGGCTCATCACTGCGGCCCGTGGCCGCAACGAGAAGACCATGACGGAGCGGCTTTCCGCGGAGCTGCTGGATGCGTCGAACAACCGGGGGAACGCGGTCAAGAAGCGTGAAGACGTGCACAAGATGGCGGAAGCCAACCGTGCCTTCTCGCACTATCGCTGGTAACGGCGACCCGTACCGTCACGAAGGACAGCCTTATGCCCCGCCAACATGCCATCGAGGACTACCGTAACTTCGGTATCATGGCGCATATCGACGCCGGTAAGACCACGACGACCGAGCGCATCCTCTATTACACCGGCAAGAGCCACAAGATCGGCGAAGTGCACGAAGGTGCCGCGACGATGGACTGGATGGAGCAGGAGCAGGAGCGCGGCATCACCATCACGTCGGCCGCGACCACCGCGTTCTGGAACGGCAAGCGGCTGAACATCATCGACACTCCCGGCCACGTCGACTTCACCATCGAGGTCGAGCGCAGCCTGCGCGTGCTCGATGGCGCGGTGTGCGTGCTCGACTCCAACCAGGGCGTCGAGCCGCAGACCGAGACCGTGTGGCGCCAGGGCGACAAGTACCGCGTGCCGCGCATCGTCTTCGCCAACAAGATGGATAAGACGGGCGCCGATTTCTACAAGTGCCTGCAGGACATCATCGACCGCCTCGGCGCCAAGCCGATCGCGATCCAGCTGCCGATCGGCTCCGAAAACAATTTCAAGGGTGTGATCGACCTCGTCCGCATGAAGGCTGTCGTCTGGAAGGACGAGGCGCTGGGTGCGAAATATGACGACGAGGAGATCCCGGCCGACCTCGCCGACAAGGCCAAGGAGTATCGCGAGAAGATGGTGGAAGCTGCCGTCGAGCTCGACGACGACGCGCTCGCGGCCTTCCTTGACGGCACGGAGCCGGACGAGGCGACGCTGAAGCGCCTGATCCGCAAGGCGGTGCTGACCGGCGCCTTCTATCCGGTGCTGTGCGGCTCGGCGTTCAAGAACAAGGGCGTGCAGCCGCTGCTCGACGCCGTCGTCGACTACCTGCCGTCGCCGATCGACGTGCCCGCGATCAAGGGCATCGACGAGGACGGCAACGAGGTGGTGCGCAAGGCCGACGACAAGGAGCCGCTGGCGCTGCTCGCGTTCAAGATCATGGACGACCCGTTCGTTGGCACCATCACCTTCTGCCGCATCTATTCCGGCGTGCTGGCGAGCGGTACCGGCGTGATCAACTCGACCCGCGAGAAGAAGGAGCGGATCGGCCGCATGCTGCTGATGCATGCGAACAACCGCGAAGACATCAAGGAAGCCTATGCCGGCGACATCGTCGCGCTGGCGGGCCTCAAGCTGACCACCACGGGCGAAACCCTCTGCGATCCCAACGATCCGGTGATCCTGGAAAAGATGGAATTCCCCGATCC
>JARLJA010000041.1 GCA_031291445.1 Xanthobacteraceae bacterium
TCTACGAAGGCGGCATCGCCAATATGAAGTACTCCATCTCCAACACCGCCGAGTACGGCGAGTACGTCACCGGCCCGCGCATCGTCACGGCGGAGACCAAGGCGGAGATGAAGCGCGTCCTGGCCGACATCCAGAACGGCATCTTCACCCGCAACTGGATGCTGGAGAACAAGGTCAACCAGACCTCGTTCAAGGCCACCCGCGCCAAGCTCGCCCAGCACCAGATCGAGGACGTCGGCGCCAAGCTGCGCGACATGATGCCCTGGATCAAGAAGGGCGCGCTCGTGGACAAGAGCAAGAACTGAGGGTTGATCCACGTTTTATGGCGAGATCGCGCAGGCGCGATCTCGCTGATCAAGAAGGGCGCGCTGGTCGACAAGTCGAAGAACTGAAATTTCGCTTAACCGGCGAAGTTGAAAATGGAATGCGTCATGGCCGGGCTTGTCCCGGCCATCCACGTCTCTGGGCGTCGCCGCCAGGCTTCATAGTTATGCCGCAGGACGTTTGATCACGGGACCGCGCGTTGCGCGGTCCTTTTTTTTCGGAATGAACGATTTTACGTACGGTACTCTTTGCCCGCGCCGCGTTCCGAGCGCCTCCGTGCCGTGCTAGGATGGCTTGATCTCGCACTGGAGCCGTCAGATGAAATGGCCGTGGCTTCCACCGAGGGGAGCGGACATCTTCGCCTTCGGCGCGGTCGTGGCGATCGGCTGCGTCCTTGTCTTGATATGGATCTGGTATCCGGCATTTCAGCAGCCGGTGAACGCCGGCTTCGGCCCGGATTGGGAGTGTACGTCTGTCCCCAAAGGCGGACCCATCTGCGTCAAGAAGTTGCCGCCGGCGCAGCGGTGACGGTGGGATCCGGCGTTGGCCGCAGTGAACCCGTTCGGCGCTTGAACCAAATTCGGGCCCGGACGCACCAACTCCGCGAACAGGCAGCGGCAGGATTTTCGCGATGACACGGCGTGCGGCGATGGTCTCACTGGCGACGTTGGGCGCGGTGATCCTCGGCGCGTGGCTCCCCGGCGTGCCGGCATCCGCCGCGGAGGCGCCGGTCGCGGCCTGCCTGCACGCCGCCGGCGACAAGCCCGCGGCGCAGGAGCGCTGCATCGGCAAGGTGTCGGGCGCCTGCATCGGGCCGGACGAGGGCGCGCGGTCGGACGGCGACGTCATCGGCTGCCTCGACGGCGAACAGGCGCAATGGGACAAACTGCTGAACGCCTCCTACCAGGCCCTGCTCAAGGGGCTGGAGCCGGAGCAGCAGGCCAAGCTGCGGGAGATGCAGCGCTCCTGGATCGATGCGCGCAAGAAGAGCTGCGAGTTCTTCTACGACTTCTTCCAGGGCACGATGGCCAATCCGATGATCGCCTATTGCATGAACCAGGAAACCGCGCGGCGCGCGATCTTTCTCGGCGCCTTCGCCGGGGACATGGCGGATTGGAAGAAGTAGGCGCCGGCGCGTCCTCCCGGACGGTCGGCTGGTGCGCGCGCCGCCGATTTGTCCTACAACACCACGATGGGACAGCCACCGACCAGCGAGCCGGGCTTCGACGCGTCGTTTCGCGCACGATTGCACGATCTGTTGGTGTGGCGCCGCGACGTGCGCCGGTTCCGGCGCGACGCCCTGCCCGAGGGCGCGCTGCGGCGTCTGGTCGGGCTCGCCTGTCTGGCGCCGTCGGTCGGCCTCAGCGAGCCGTGGCGCTTCGTCGACGTCGCGCAGCCGGCGCGGCGCGAGGCGGTCCGCGCCAGCTTCGAGGCCTGCAATGCCGCGGCGCTGCAGTCGCAATCCGGCGACCGCGCGGCCCTGTACGCCCGCCTGAAGCTCGCCGGGCTCGACGACGCGCCGTGCCAGTTCGCGGTGTTCGCGGATCATGCGACCGCACAGGGGCACGGCCTCGGCCGCATGACCATGCCGGCGACCATCGACTATTCGGCGGTGATGGCCGTCTATACGCTGTGGCTTGCCGCGCGGGCCGAGGGCATCGGGCTGGGCTGGGTCTCGATCCTTGATCCGGTGGCGGTCGCCGCCGCCCTCGACGTGCCGCCGGCATGGACATTCATCGGCTATTTCTGCATGGGCTATCCCAGCGAATGCGACGACGTGCCGGCATTGCAGCGCGAGGGCTGGGAGCGCCGAAGGGCGCCGGCCTCGGTGCTGATCGAGCGCTGAACGGTTCAACCGTCATCACAAGAGGACATCCATCATGCGATCCGTCGTCATCACCGGCACCTCGACCGGCATCGGCTGGGCCAGCGCCAAGGTGCTGCTCGCCCATGGCTTCCGGGTGTTCGGCTCGGTGCGTCGACAATCCGACGCCGAGCGCCTGAGCAAGGAGTTCGGCGCGAATTTCGTGCCGCTGACCTTCGACGTCACCGACGAGCCTGCGGTGCATGCGGCCGCGGCGACGGTGCGCGCCGCACTGGCCGGCGAGACCCTGGCGGGCCTCGTCAACAACGCCGGCATCGCGGTGTCGGGGCCGCTGCTGGAACTGCCGCTCGCCGATTTCCGCCGTCAGATCGACATCAATGTGATCGGTCCGGTGATCGCGACCCAGGCATTCGGGCCGCTGCTCGGTGCCGATCGTTCGCTGAACGGCGCGCCGGGACGGATCGTCATGATCAGTTCGGTGGCGGGACAGAACGGCAATCCGCTGATCTCGCCCTACAGCACCTCCAAGCATGCGATCGAAGGTCTGTCCGAAAGCCTGCGGCGCGAATTCATGCTGTTCGGCATCGACGTCATCGTCATCGGCCCCGGCGCGGTGAAGACGCCGATCTGGAGCAAGGCCGAGGAGATCGACATCTCGCGCTATGGCGCCTCGCCGTTCCTGCCGGCGCTGCAGCGGCTGCGGGCGGCCATGCTCGACCTGGCCGCCACCGCGCTGCCGGTGGAACGGATCGGCGACCTGGTCCATCTGGCGCTGACGACGCCGCATCCGCGGGTGCGCTATGCCGCGAGCCCGGAGCCCGGGCGGATGCTGATGATGAAGATCCTGCCGAAGCGGCTGCTCGACAGGATCATCGCCAAGCGGCTCGGGCTGCTGCCGGCGCCGCGCGCCTAGAGGCTTGCGGGGGCTATGGGGTCGCCTCGCGGGCCCGACGTCCGCGCAGTGCCGCCACGACGCGCAGCGCCATCACCGCCAGCAGCGGCAGCAGGAACCAGGCATGGTTTGGCATCGCGGGAATCCGCTCGCCGAAACTGACCATGAACTGGAACCACAGATAATAGATCCCGCTGGTGTGCAGCAGGCGCCAGGCGCGCGGGCCGATCCGCGCCGCGGCGGCGTCGAACGAGGTCGCCGCCATGGCGACGATGAACGCATAGCCGAGGCCGCCGAAGATGAAGGAGGCGGGCGAGGTGGCGGCGCGGAACGCGAGCGGCGCCGTGGCCGCGAACGCCACGATGGCGATGGGGTGCACCGCGTGCGAGCCGGCGAAGCTCAGCCCCAGATAGCGGCGGTTGCGCCGCAGCCAGCGCGCCGCCGCCGCCGGCCACAGCCGCGCCAGCGCCGAGGCGGCGAAGGCGAGGCAGAACAGCACGAGCGAGGCGCGCGCCGTGAACCGCACCGCGAGGCGGATGCCATCGATCTCGAAGCCGCCCATGCCGGCGAGCCAGGCCGACAGCGCCGCGACGGTCAGCGTCGTGGCGACCGTGAGCCGCCAGCCGTCGAACCAGGCGGCGGTCCGGCCGGCGCGGCGCGCCGGCGATATCCCGTGGTCGGGCAATGTCATGGGCATCCCCTCGCGGCGCGGCCCGCGGCGTCGTCGCCGGGGAATGTAATCACCAGTTACATCCGGCTGAGCGAGGTCTGTCAACGCGGTGTATGCGGCGATTACATTCACGATGCGGTGATACGATCGGGCGGGGATCGTCGACCGGCCGGGATAATTTATACTCAGCTTGCGGTATGAGTATAAATTCCGGGCTGGACCCTGCCGTTTGGCGGGTTATACTCGATCCGCAAAATGAGTATAAAATACTGCGGAGGCTCCGGATGCCGCCCCCTGCGTTGGTCGCCCAAACCACCTACGCCGAACTGCTGGAGCGCTGCGCCAGCGCGGCGTTCGGCGAGGCTTTTGCCGCAGCCGGTGCCTTCACGTCGAAAACCGTCAATGGACGCCGTTATTGGTACTTTCAATCGGGGACAGGCGCCGCCAGGACGCAGCGATATGTCGGCGCGGAAACGCCCGAACTCCTGGAACGCATCGCGCGGCACCGGGACGCCCGCGAGGACGAACGCGAGCGTCGCGCCCTCGTTTCCGCGCTGGTTCGCTCCTTCAACCTGCCCCGCCCCGTTCCGGAAATCGGCAACATCATCGCCGCGCTTGCCAGGGCAGGTGTCTTCCGGCTTCGGGGCGTCCTCGTCGGCACCGTCGCGTATCAGACTTATTCGGCCATGCTGGGTACCAGGCTTTCCGCAGCGTCCCAGGAAACCGGCGATGTTGACATCGCCCAGTTCAAGAACGTGTCGGTCGCGGTCGGGGACCGCACCTCACCCGTGCAGGACGTCCTGAGGGAGGTCGACAAGACCTTTCGCGCCGTGCCCCATGTCGTCGATGGCAGGCGCGTCACGAGCTATGCGGCCAAAGGCGGGCTACGGGTCGACTTTCTCACGCCCAACGAGGGTGCCGAGACCGGCCGTCCCCAAGCCCTGCCTGCCTTCCAGACCGATGCCCAGCCCCTGCGATTTCTCGACTACCTCATTCATGAACCGGAGCCGGCGGTCATTCTGCACAATGCCGGCATCTATGTTCAGGTTCCCGCACCGGCGCGCTATGCGGTTCACAAGCTCATGGTCTCGCAACGCCGCCGCGAAGGCCTGGCCAAGCGTGACAAGGACCTTCGACAAGCCGAGGCGCTGCTTGAAGCGCTTGCCGGGAAGCGGCCCCACGAATTGAAGCTGGCATGGGAAGAAGCCTATCGGCGTGGCCCGGTTTGGCGCGAACTGCTCACGCAAGGGCTCGGCGCCGCGCGCGGTACCGCGCGAGACGTGATGCTCAAGGTCGTCGACGGTCGCCGCTCCCTCATTCCCGGCCTCGATCTGACGTTCGAAAACTCCCCGGCGCGCTATGATTTCGGCCGGGATATCGTGACGTTTGCGGGCCGGGCGCTCGACGGCCCGGTTGCCTGTGCGATCAGCCGGGAGGCGCTCGACGATCATTTCGGGGCAGATGGCCTCGACCAGAAGGGACGGGTGGAGACGTTCCGCAAGAACAGATCAAGGATCGAACTGTTGGCGCGCACCAAGTATCTTGGTTGGCCGGTTGAAGAGGCCAATGCGGTGCTGGTCAAGACGATGGACCTTCCGAAATTGACGGAAGGAGCGGCTGTGGCGACCTCGCGCACGCTTTCGAAACCCGCGTCTCGTCGGTCGCCGAGAGGCCGCAAGGCCAAGCGCTGAGCTGTTCGACATCGGTGTCGGTCGAGCCCGAATTGCAGACATCGGGCAGGACGATCTCTGTCAACGCGGTGTATGCGGCGATTACATTCGCGATGCGGTGATGCTACAATAATAATGCCATGACCCGCCCTCTGCGCCCCGCGCCACGCTCTCCCCGCAAGCCGCGCCCGGCCGTCGCCGCGCACAAGGCTCCCGCCAAGGCCGCCGGTACGCGATCCGGCAAGGCCGCGGCGTCCAAGCCCTATCACCACGGCGACCTGCGCCGGGTGCTGGTGGAGGCCGCCTTCGACCTGGTCGCCGAGCGCGGGCCCGAGACCGTCAGCGTGCGCGAGGCGGCGCGCCGGGCGGGGGTGTCGCCGGGCGCGCCGTTCCGCCATTTCGAAAGCCGCGACGCGCTGATGGCGGCGGTCGCGGCGGAGGCACAGCGGCGCTTTCGCCAGGAGATCGCCACGGCGCTCGCGGCGGTCCCGGCGGATCAGCCGCTGCGGCGGTTTCGGGCGCTGGGCCTCGCCTACCTGCGCTGGGCGATGCGCAATCCCGGCCACTTCGAGGTGATTTCCGACGGCCGGCTGTTCGACTTCGACGCCGCGCAGGGCGAGGCGTCGGGTCTCAAGGCCGACAACGCGGAGATCATCGACATGAGCGCGCAATGGCTCGCCGACGCCAGTGCGAAGGGCCTGTTGCGCTCGGCGGACGTCAAGCTGATGCAGATCGCCGGGCGGGCGCTGGTCTATGGCTATGCCCGCATGAAAGCCGACGGCCATTTTCCGCGCTGGGGCGTCGGCGAGGCGGAGATCGAGCCGATGGCCGAAGCCGTGCTCGATCTGTTTCTCGCCGGCATCGCCAAGGGGGATGGCCCGATCAAGGGCAGGGCGCCGCGCGCCTGAACCGGTGCTGAACGGTCGTCGCCGCCGCCTGCGACCAAAGATCGTGTTGCACGCCCATGACGGTTCAATTACGGTTTTATGACACGGCCGCGCCGGTGACGCCGTGCGCCTTCTGGCCGCCGCCAGCGTCAGGCCTCACCCCGCCCGGCGGTCTGCGTCCCTCGCCCATGGCGCCGTTGCCGGACCCCGCTCCACCGACCCCAAGCTTCCCCACGCCCGGCGTTCCGGAAGGTCCTCGCGTCGCGGCGGTGACGACCGGCGTCGCCGGCTATGGTCTCTGGCGCTATCTCGCGGTGGCGGCGCCGCATCTCGCGGCGCTTGCGGTGATGCTGCAGACCGAGACCGATCTGATGTCCCGGGCCGGCTTTCTGCTGTCCTGGGGCATCCTGAACTTCGCCTGGATCGCGGTGCTGCGCCGCCCGGCGCTGTCCGGGGCGCTGTCGCTCACCCTGGTGGTGATCCTGATCCTGCTGTCGCGGCTCAAGCACGATGTCGTGCAGATGACCGCGAACTTCGTCGACCTCATGGTGATCGATCGCGACACCGTGGCGTTCCTGTTCACCATCTTCCCGAACCTGCGTTGGTCGGCGATCGGCGCCGCGCTGGTCACGGTGCCGCTGATGTACGCGCTGTGGTGGCTGGATCCGTTCCGGATCCGGCGGCTGCCGGCGGTGGCGCTGGCGCTCGGCTGTCTCGCGGCGCTGGTCGGCCAGGCCAAGACGTGGCCGGACGAAGCCTGGCGCGGCTACTACGACGACGGCTACGTCTCCAAGTTCACGCGCTCCGGCGTCACCGCGGTGTCGGACTTCCTCAACTACGGCTTCCTGGATTCCGATGCGGCGCTGGCGATCACCGACCGGCTGAAGCTGCCGCTGGTGGACGCGTGCAATCCGGCGGGGCGGCGGCCCAACATCATCATGATCCACGACGAGTCGAGCTTCGACATCCGCTCGGCGCCCGGGGTCAAGGTGCCTCCCGGCTACGGCAGTCATTTCGTGTCGTTCGACGGCAAGGCGCGCAGGTTCCTCGCCGAGAGCAACGGCGGGCCGAGCTGGTTCACCGAATACAACGTGCTGGCGGGGCTGTCGTCGCGCTCGTTCGGGCCGTTCGCCTATTTTGTGACCCGGCTAGCCACCAACCACGTCGAGCGCGGCCTGCCGCTGGCGCTGCGCCGCTGCGGCTATTCCACCCTGTCGCTGTATCCCGCCAATGGCGGCTTCATGAGCGCGCGGAGTTTCCAGCTCACCACCGGCATCCAGAAGTTCTTCGACGCCCGCGCGCTGGGCGCCAAGGGCGTCGAGCCGGACAGCTTCTTCTACGACAAGGCCACCGCGCTGCTGGCGGACGAGAAGGGCAACAGCCCGGTCTTCATGTTCGTCTATCTCGCCGCCAATCATTTTCCCTGGGAGATCAAGTTCCGCCCCGAACTGACGCCGTCCTGGCGTGCCCCCGGCAACGTCGCGTCGGTCGACGAATACCTGCGCCGTCAAGCCATGAGCGTGAAGGACTATGCGGCGTTCGTGGCGCAGCTGAAGAAGCATTTCCCCGGCGAGCCGTTCCTGATCGTGCGCTACGGCGACCACCAGCCGGAGTTCTCGCCGCAACTGCTCGATCCCGGCCTGAGCGAGGCCGACATCGGCAAGAAGCTGATGACGTATGACCCGCGCTACTACGCCACCTATTACGCGATCGATGCCGTCAACTTCAAACCGGTGGCGAGCGACACCGCGATGGAGACCATCGACGGCGCCTATCTGCCGCTGGTGATCCAGGACGTCGCCGGACTGCCGCTCGATCCGAGCTTCGCCGAGCAGAAGGCGATCATGCTGCGCTGCGCCGGGCTGTTCTACGGCTGCAAGGACGGCACCGAGGCGCGCCGCTTCAACCGCTTGCTGATCGAGGCGGGATTCATCAAGGGGTTGTAGGGCGGGGCGAGGGCGTCGCGCGTCCGGGGGTGTGACCTGCGCATCGTTCAAAGAGGTCACCGATAGCATCAAACCGTCTGAGGATGTCATCCCCGCGCAAGCGGGGATCCAGTAATCACAATGGGTTATGGTGAGTACTGGGTTCCCGCTTGCGCGGGAACGACGCCGAGAGGGGCGCGGGCGAAGTGTGACTCTCCGGAAGCAGGCCGCGGATTGCTTAGGGATCGGCCCGGCGACCTGCTAGGCTGCCTGCGACCGGCCACAGCGGCCGAGTCGCCATAGGAGGATGTCATGGCCAAGGGTCAAATCAAGGGCAACAAAGAGGCCAAGAAGCCGAAGGCGGACAAGAACCAGCCCAAGAGCGGCGGCTCCGCCTACAAGATGGCGCAGGGCAAGGGGGCGATCTCGACCAATCCGTTCGCCGCCGCCAAGAAATCCTGAGCCGCCGCGGTTCGCGTCTCCTCTTGAGGTGCGCGCCAGGTAGCGCGAGCCGGTTGTCGATCCGGCCTGCCGTCGAAAGCGAATGCGCGCAACTCGCGGCGCTGCAGTTGCGTGCGTCCCTGGGCAATCCGGGCGATCGCGGCGCCCTGCTGGCGAATCCCTACGCGCTTGAATTTCCACGAGAGCAGATCGCCGCCGGGCAGGTATTCGTCGCCGAGCGAAACGGCGCCGTTGTCGGCTTCGCCGTCGTGCGTCCCCGTGCGGATGGTGATATCGAACTCGAGGGACTTTTTGTCGACCCCGCCGCATGGCGCCAGGGTATCGGGCGCGCGCTGGTCGACCATTGCGTGGCCTTCGCCGCCACCGCGAATGCGTCCGCGCTGCACTTGCTCGGCAATGCTCACGCCGAAGGCTTCTATCGCGGCTGTGGTTTCGAGACCGTCGGCACCCATGCGGCGCGGTTCGGGGTCGGCTTGCTGATGCGAAAGAAGCTGTGATCACCGTCCCGCGCCGTAGCCCGGATGAGCGCAGCGATATCCGGGACAGCGTCAGCGCTCCGCGACGGCGACGCGCAAAACGCCGGCGCAACGCTCGTTCCCGCAATTCGGCGCGGTCGGGATCTGGCTGTTCGGCGGCAGCTGTGGCCGTTCGGCGGCGTGTGAACGTGGCGCCCAACCGCTGGGCGGATTGGCGCAGCGCAGTCCGCCATTCCGACCATTGCGGCATCGTTGAAGCGGCGGGTTACGGCTTCGCCTATCTCGCCCCACAGGCTCGCGTGCTGGGCAACGGCCGCGCCCCGGATATCGCTGCGTTCATCCGGGCTTCTGTAACGGGCGTGTATTAGTCAATCCCTTTTTGCGTTGTCCGTTCGCCGGGGCCTGGCTTCTGTTCGGGGTCAGCGCAGGGCTGCCACCTGATGGGGTACGATGAGGATAGGTCGGCCAATCTACGGAGTGCGTGGTCGCGATGCCACCGTCCCGGATGTCGGCCTGACCTGATCCATCGTCCCGGCGTCGGGACTTCGCTTCGGGACGGCTGGTATCACGACCGCCCCGAATCTCGTGTGGTCTCCTGTTCAAGGCTCCAATGTCATGCCGCCGCGGTGACGCGGAACGGCGTGTTGTCGATCCACATGCGATGCAGAACCACTGCCAGCTTGCGCGCCAGCGCCACCTTGGCCTTCTTCATTCCGCCGCGCCCGGCCACTTTGGCCGCCCAGCTCTTGAGGCCCGAGCCCTTCACCGGCCGCGTCAGGATGATATGCGCGGCCTGGTAGAGCGCCGCGCGCACGGAGCCGTCGCCGAGCTTGCTGATCCGGCCGGTGACGTCCCGCTCGCCGGACTGGTGCTTCTTCGGCGTCAGCCCGAAATGCGCGCCGACGCCCTTCGACGATTTGAACCGCGTGGGATCGTCGATGGCCGACACATAGGTCAGCGCCACGATGGCGCCGACACCGGGCGCCGACATCAGCAGCCGGACCCGCGCGTCGCCGCGCGCCATTCCCCGCACCCGCTTCTCGAAGCCGTTGAGTTCGCGCAGCAGGACCGCATGCACCGCCAGCATCGCCTTGGCGACGTCTTCGAGCGTGGTGTGGCCAGCAACAAGCTCCGCGATCCGCCCCGCAAACCGCCTCGGCGTGGTCGGGCCGACCTTGAGGCCGAAACCACGCAACACCCCGCGCAGGCTCATCTCGATATCGAGCATCTTCGACTGCAGCTGTTTGCGCGCCGTCAGCACCGCCCGCACCTCCTGCGCCGCCAGCGATTTGCAATGCACCGGCCGGAACCAGCCGAGGCGCATCAGTTGAGCGATGCCGCGCGCGTCGTTGCGGTCGCTCTTCACGGGCATCGCCTTGAACGCATCGCGAACATGCCGCGTCTCCAGCAGTTCGACCGCCAGACCGGCCTCTCGCATCGCAGCATAAAGCCATTGCGACAGCGGTCCGGCCTCCAGCCCCACGCGCGCCAGATCGAAGCCCTGCGATCCCAGCCAGCCGATCAGCGCCTCAGGCTCGCTCAGCACCTTGGCCTCCCGTACGATCTTGCCGGTTCCGTCAACGACGCAAACGCTCGAGCATTCCAAAGACACGTCGATTCCTGCATAATGGTCCATGGTCGTCCCTCATGATGCTTGGAGCAGGCCAAAACCTGACTCCGGTTTTTGACACCATCAGTTTGAGGGACGACCACCGTTCTTGCCACAACCACCGCGGCAAGCCCGTTACGCCATCTACA
>JARLJA010000042.1 GCA_031291445.1 Xanthobacteraceae bacterium
ATCGGCGCGCTGCTGCGCGGCACCAAGCGCGAGGAAGTGGAGCGCGGCCAGGTGCTGTGCAAGCCGGGTTCGGTCAAGCCGCACACCAAGTTCAAGGCGGAAGCCTACATCCTGACCAAGGAGGAGGGTGGCCGCCACACGCCGTTCTTCACCAACTACCGTCCGCAGTTCTACTTCCGCACCACCGACGTGACCGGTGTGGTGCACCTGCCGGAAGGCACCGAGATGGTGATGCCGGGCGACAACATCGCGATGGAAGTGCACCTGATCGTGCCGATCGCGATGGAGGAGAAGCTGCGCTTCGCCATCCGCGAAGGCGGCCGCACCGTCGGTTCGGGTGTCGTCTCCTCGATCATCGAATAAGCGAAGCAGTTCTTCAGAAGGTGAAAGGCGCGGGGCGCGCGGGCCCCGCGCCTTTTTGTTTGGCTGAGGTGCGGGGAGACGATGGACCGGTGATGCCGGGGGCGGTCCCGGCCGATCGATTTTCGCTCAAAATCCTGGCGACAGGGGCGTGACGAACCGAAAAGCCTTCGCTATAGAGGCGGGCAGTAGGAGTGTAGCTCAATTGGTAGAGCACCGGTCTCCAAAACCGGGGGTCGTAGGTTCGAGCCCTACCACTCCTGCCAGCTAAGTATCTGGTGTTTCTGAGAAATCCGGCACGAATAGATGGTCATGCGGTGGCGTCTGCTGCTTTGACGCCTGGGCTTTCCGCGAGCGTTGCCGTGGGCATTTCGGCGTGTTGGGGCTGCGTCCTCCTGCATCCCCGCAGAACCCGACCTTGCAATGACCGAGCCGTTCGCTGGCGCCGATCGCGAGTTCGCCGGTCACCGCCGGCCTGCCCCGGGATGTCTGGCCGGTACCTTCGGCCCCTCGCGCCGCCGGATCCGTTCGACCCGCCTGTCGGCGCGCGGGACTTGAGAGTTTCCCCGGGCGGCCTCAGCCCGGAACATCGCGTGCAGGGTCCGATCGGAGACCGCCCGCCGTCCACCGAGCAAGCCTTGTCTGGAGCGTCCACGTTGCAAGGTGCTAGGAAAAAAAGCAGACGGATGGAACGGTCCTGTCGTCCGCGTGGGCTTTGATAACTGACGGGGGCAGGCTTGCAGGGGCAACGCTACGGCCGGTGGATGGAATTGCTGCGACGAACTGTTGGCGTCGTGTTACCGTCATCCCATGTCCAGGTCATCATTTTCGGTGAGCACAGCCCCGACTGGATGGCGGCGCTCGCGCATGACGCTCCGGTTTGGAAGCGGGTGGCTGGCACTGTTGTCGTATCTGCCTTCGCCGAAACGCACGACCTGCCGAAGACCAGCCGGAAGGACTCGCGAACCGTCGCCATCCCGCTGATGGAGGTGCACACCCGGCGGTGTCCGCGACGGTATCGGTCGTTGATCCCTGATGACCGGTCGATCGACGTCCTGAGCGACAAGGGCGCATTCGCCACCTATGTCGCCGCCGAGGGCTTAAGTCACCTCTGTCCGCCAACCTATCCAGGTCCTTCCGACGCCGGGTATCCCTGCGTGCTCAAGCGGCTCGACCTCAACGGCGGTGTCGGCGTTGCCGTGGCACAGTCTCGGTCAGACCTGGACACCTTCCTGGAGCAGGCGCCCTGGCGCGACAATCCGTATATTCTGCAGTCGCTGGTGTCCGGCTCCACCGAATACGTGACCCATTGCGTCTGCAAGGAAGGACGCATTCTCTGGCACTGCACCTTCGCCTGCGAACTGAATTCGGCCGGCATCGTTCGCGATGCATCGACCACCAGCACGATGAGCCCGTCGGTCGCGCTGCCATCCACGATCTCGGCAATTGAAGCGTTGCTGGCTCCGTTGGGCTACACCGGGCCGTGTAATGTCGACTACAAGCTGACGGAGGGCGGTCGCATCGCCGTCTTCGAGGTCAATCCCCGGCTCGGCGGCTCATTGATGGTCCCCGGCCACGAGGAATATCTCGCCGGCGCATTGTCCTGCATCATTCGCCATGCCGAGCGCAGAGCTGGACCGGCGGATCCGCGTCACGAACTGGTTCGCACGAGAATATCGTAGAGCCAGAACGCGATTTCGACCACCAGCAGCAGCACGATCACCAGTTCGACCCGCATTTCGCGCTGAGCGTCGGTCAATTCGGTCAGCGCGGTCGTCATCACCTCGATGGCGTCAAGCTTGCGCGACAGCGACCTGGCTCGCTTCTTCAGATGAAAGACATCGGCCAGCTGCTTCCGCACGCGAACCGTGTCCTCATCGTCCGCCGGCAGATCGGGCGTTGCATCCCTCTCGACCCGTTCGAGGAGGCGTTGATGGGTTCGCAACACCTGTCCCACCATACGCAGCATGCGCCGCCGGTCCCGTGGGAGCCGGCCGGAGCCGGCCAGTTCGTCGGTGAACGGCGCCAGCACCGAGAGCGCGCCTCCGACCTCCCGTTCCTCGAAGGTGAACGCGACGTGCCTGGCGAGCGCGTCGGCAACCATGACGATGGACGCCACGCCCAGATCCTTGAGCGTGATGATGTCGCCCCTGATCGTCGCACTCCCTCCGATCGCGATCTCGGACAGTGCGACGATTGGTGCGTCCAGCCGGCCGTCGATCCGGTCGCGGAGAGTTTGCAGCAGGGCTGCTTCCTCGGCGCCCGCCGTGCCGATCAGGACTGCCGCACCGTAGGGAAACAGCGCGGCAATGCCCCCGCTGCCGAAACGCAGCAGCAGGGGTGAGGTGCCGGGCTCCAGCCGCTTCGCATCGGCAAATTCGAAGCCGGTCAGCCTGAGCCGCCTGCCGAGGAGAAGGGCGCGAACGGCTTTTCCCGGCGCGGGCTCCGCGCGTGGGCGCATGATCTGATTGTCAGGCATTTCCATTGGCGTGCCATGCTGGTCCGTCGATTCCGAAAGCAGCCGAAAGCTTTCACACGGCGACAACGGGACCTTGAGCTACGTCAAATCGTGGACTTCCGACCCGGCACCGCAATTGCACCGGCTGCATGGTCCCTGTACGGATTCCGTCTTGCTATTCCAGCCGCCAGTGCTTGGCGGATCAACAAGGCCGCCGGTCTGCGTCGCGATGTCCTTCACGCTCGGCTTCGTCCTGATCACGCACAACGAGCCACAGCAGGCGGCGCGCCTGGTGCGCCGGCTCAATGCCATGTTCGGCGCGCCGCCGATCGCCTGGCACCACGATTTCTCGAAAAGTCCCCAGCTGCCGCCGGATTGCATCACGAGCAACGTGACCCTGGTCCGTCCCCACCTCGAGACGGCGTGGGCGAGGTTTCCGGTGGTCGAGGCGGCGATGCGGGCGCTGGAGACGCTCTATGCCTCCGACCGCGCCCCCGACGCGTTCGTCCTGCTCAGCGGCGCCGACTATCCGATCAAGCCGGCGGACCAGATCCTGCGTGACCTTTCAACGAGCCCGTACGACGCTCACATCGCCCATGAGAAGATCGTCTACAATCGCTACGAACGGGCATGGCACGAGGTGTGTTACGCGCGCTACTGCACGGCGAGATTGAAGCTGTGGCCGGGCCGGAACGCCAAACCCCTGGACATCAGCCATCCGGTGCTGGCGGCGCCGTTCCTGCCGTTTTCGCGTCGCCTGTCGT
This sequence comes from Xanthobacteraceae bacterium, assembly GCA_031291445.1. Lineage (GTDB taxonomy): Bacteria > Pseudomonadota > Alphaproteobacteria > Rhizobiales > Xanthobacteraceae > Bradyrhizobium_A. The sequence goes on from JARLJA010000042.1 coordinate 3,583, forward strand.
GTTACGCAGGCGAGTTCTGGTTCAGCGCCAGGCGGTCGGCGGCCGAGTATCTGATCGCCTTTCATCGCTCGAAGCCGCAGCTCGCGAACCACTACCGCGGGCTCGCGTTTCCCGAAGAGTCGTACTTCCAGACCATCCTGTGCAACTCGAGCCTGCGGGTGTCCCGCAATCACTGGCGCTACATCGACTGGAGCTCGACCACCGGCTCGCTGCCCAAGGTGCTGGCGATGGCGGATCTGCCGCGCTTGCGGGTATCGTCGGCGCACTTCGCGCGCAAGGTCAATCCGGCGGTCAGCGCCGACCTGCTGGACGCGCTGGACGCCGACATCCTGTGAGCGCCGCCGCAAAAGGCGTCGGCGGGATCCGAGCCCAAGGCCGTAGGCATTGAAGAGGTTGGATAAAATTGATCCGCGGCTGGGAGGGCCCGGCGACAACGCGGTCATTGCGATCGACATGGCTGAGGCGCAGCTTGTCGCATTGTGTCGAGACCGAGCGCCGACGTGCGGTCGCGGCGATCAAAAGAACGATCCCATGATCGGTATCACCAGTTCACGGCCTTCGAGGCCGTGTGGCGCCGGAGGCCATTTCGCCTGAGCGACGCCGTCAATCGCGGCTTGATCGAGCTCGGCAAACCCACTGGATCGCAGAACTTGCGGTCCCCATGCCTTGCCGTCCCGGTAGTGCATCACGATCAGCACCCGTCCGGTCAGCTTGATCCCGCGTGACGAATTGAGCTTGCGCGACGCTTCGCGGAGCGCCTCGTTCAGTTTGCGGCTGAAATCGTCCGGTTCCGGAACCCGTCCATTGGCCAAGGGCGGCGCGGCCTGCTGCGGTCCAATATGGGTCGTGGCGTCATGCGGCAGCAGCGACAGGTCGGGCAGCGGCAGCGGTGCTGGGGCGGTTACGTAGTGTGTTGGCGGCACCGACCGGCTGGGGGTCTCGACCGGTGCGCGATCCGCCAGTTGACCCGGGGATGTATCGATCGGATCGGGCGCCGGAGCCGGCTGCTGCGCGGCCTCGGGCTCTGCGGGCGGAGCCGGAGCAGGTGGCGCAGCAGCTGCTGCCTCTGGCGTCGGTAATTTGCTCAGGTCGAGCTGTACCGGGCCCCATGCCGATTGGACGGGCGGCGGCGAATCGTGTCCCGCCAGCCAGAGGATGGCGGGCGCGAACAGCAGCAGCTCAACCGCTGCGGCGACGACCAGGGCGCCCCATATCCGCCGCGTCGTCGTCGTCGGGACGACGACGCGGGCGCAGGGCGGAGGCGGATCCGGAACTGTCATGATGCGGCATCAGGGCGCCGACTTCGCAGCAAGACCGATCTGTGTCACTCCGGCTTTTCGACAGGCGTCGATCACCCCCATCAATTGCTGGACGGAGGCAGAAGCGGCACCGGCGATGGTGATCGCCGTTTTGGCGGCATCTGCGGTTGCGAGTTCCCGCGTCAGGTCGGAGAGCATCAGCGGCCGGTCGTTGAGCATGACGCTGCCATCCGCATTCATAGTCACAATCGCATTCGGATGCGGCATCTGCTCGGCGGTTCCGCTGTTCGGCAGCTGGCTCGCGATGCCGGTCGCGGGGATCATCCGCAACGTGATCATGACGAAGAAGACGAGCAGGAAAAACATGATGTCGATCATCGGCACGATCTCGATTCGTGCCCTGCGAGGGGGCTGCATGTAGCGCATGTGTCAGTCCTTACCGATACCGACGAGGCGGGCCGCGACAGGCTTCTCGCCGCCGTCCACCGTCAGGCGATTGAGCAGAATCACCTTCAGCGTTTCGAGCTCGTGGATCTGCAGCCGGACACGGTCCTGCAGTCCATTGAAGAAGGTGAGCCCTATGATGGCGATGAAGAGGCCGGACGCCGTCGCGATCAGGGCCTCAGCCACGCCTCCTGTGATCTCGGTCGGGGCCGAACCCGGCTGACCGAGAATCTGGAAGGCGTTGAACATGCCGATGATGGTTCCCAGCAGGCCGAGCAGGGGAGCCAGCGTGACGGTGGTGTCGAGAACCCACAGCGATCGATCGATCGCCGGCACCTCGAGCATGATTGCTTCCTCGAAACGCTGGTCGAGGACTGTCCGGTCGCTGGCGGCCGGCGCATCAACAGCAGCCGCAAGCAGCCGCTCAACTGGCGCGGAGCGCTGACGAGCGATTTCCTGGGCGAGCATCGCCCTGTCCAGACGCGGGAGCGGTGCCAGTCGCGCAATCAGTTCGCGGCAGCCGGTCAGCATTCTGCCGAGGTACCAGGTTCGTTCGATGCTGATGGTGAGCGTAACGAGCAGCATCAGCGGCATGACGAAGAGGACACCGCCCGATTGAGCGGCAAGCCCGGCGAGATGGGCGATCGACATCGCTGTAGACTCTCCAAATTCCCGACGCGACCCCGACGCACCCGACGCAAACAGCTTCCATTTCCGTCCTGATGGACGGTTGGGCTGATTGGCGCCAGGTCCCGATGTCCACTGTTGATGAACCAGCTGGGTACGTGCGAAATGTGATGGTGAGATGTCGCAGGTCGTTCGCATGCGCGAACCTCGACAGCAGACATGTTTTGCAACGTGCCAGACAGATCAGGACATGGTCGGGTCAGGAATCTACCCGCGGGCCTGCGCGTCAATCCGCGTGTCGCGACACATCAATTGCCGCAGCAGTCTCATGGTCGCGTCCCGATACCGCCTGTCGTGCACGATCGCTGGCCGCACCGTCAGGCGGTCTGTACCGATCCCATTCCACAAGCGAACGATGTGGCTGTGGTCGCCGCTGACGGGCGCAAGATCGACCAAGATCTGATCGATCAACTCGAGCCTGCGGGTGTCCCGCAATCACTGGCGCTCCATCGACTGGAGCGCGACCACCGGCTCGCTGCCCAAGGTGCTGGCGATGGCGGATCTGCCGCGCTTGCGGGTGTCGTCGGCGCACTTCGCGCGCAAGGTCAATCCGGCGGTCAGCGCCGACCTGCTGGACGCGCTGGACGCCGACATCCTGTGAGCGTCGCCGCAGAAGGCGTCGGCGGGATCCGAGCCCAAGGCCGTAGGGCATTGAAGAGGTTGGATAAAATTGATCCGCGGCCGGGAAGCCGGGCAACGGGACGCGGCGATTTCGCGCCGCGCAGAACTTGACGGCGCGCGCGGAGCGAAGTAGGTAACCGCACCTGCCTCGGCCCGCGGCGACGGACTTCCGAGGCGGCATCGATTTCCCAAAACAGGGCCCTTCCGTATGGCCCCATCCTTGAAAGAGGTTGGGCTCGCGAGAGGGCTCGTCCGGATTCCTTGATTGCCGAGGACCCGGGCGTTCACATGGATACCCGCAACGATGGCTCAAACCAGCCCGTTCAAGTTTCTGCAGGAAGTGCGCACCGAGACCAACAAGGTGACCTGGCCGTCGCGCCGCGAGACCATGATCACCACCGCCATGGTGTTCGTGATGGTCGCCGCGTCATCGGTGTTCTTCTTCGCCGCCGACCAGATCATCCGTGTGCTGGTGACCTTCGTTCTCGGCATCCACGGCTAGCGGGACCACGTCCATGACCATGCGCTGGTACATCGTCCACGCCTATTCGAACTTCGAGAAGAAGGTCGCCGAGTCCATTCGCGAGCAGGCCAAGCAGCGTGGCCTCGAGGAACTGTTCGAGCAGGTGCTGGTGCCGACCGAGAAAGTCACCGAGGTGCGCCGCGGCCGCAAGATCGACACCGAGCGGAAGTTCTTTCCGGGCTACGTGCTCGTGAAGATGAACCTGACCGACGAGGCGTTTCACCTCATCAAGAACACGCCGAAGGTGACCGGCTTCCTCGGCGCCGAGAACAAGCCGATGCCGATCTCCGAGGCCGAGGCGATGCGCATCATGCACCAGGTGCAGGAAGGCGTGGAGCGTCCCAAGGCGTCGGTGTCGTTCGAGATCGGCGAGAACGTGCGGGTCGCCGACGGTCCGTTCGCCTCGTTCTCGGGCGTGGTCGAGGAAATCGACGAGGCCCGCTCGCGGGTCAAGGTCGCGGTCTCGATCTTCGGGCGTGCCACCCCGGTCGAACTGGAGTTCGGCCAGGTGGAAAAGGTATAGGCCGAGAAGGCCTGAGGGTTTCGCCGCCGCCGGGCTCGATTGACCGGAGGCGGTGAGGGAAGGCGGCCGATGCCGCCTTCGACAATGCCGTGGGAGGAGCCCGCCGGTCGCCAGCCGGCGGTGACACCGAACCACGGTCCGACGAAGATCCGGATGGTCCGGATCGTTTGGAGGAGTGAACGATGGCAAAGAAAGTGACCGGATACCTGAAGCTTCAGGTGCCGGCCGGCGCGGCCAACCCGTCGCCGCCGATCGGCCCCGCGCTTGGTCAGCGCGGTCTCAACATCATGGAATTCTGCAAGGCGTTCAACGCGCAGACCCAGAAGGAAGAAAAGAACACCCCGATCCCGGTGGTCATCACCATTTACGCGGATCGCTCGTTCACCTTCGAGATGCGCACGCCGCCGATGTCCTTCTTCCTCAAGCAGGCGGCCAAGATCCAGTCCGGCTCGAAGGCGCCGGGCCGCGACAAGGCCGGCAAGGTGACCAAGGAGCAGGTGCGCGAGATTGCCGAGAAGAAGATGAAGGATCTCAATTGCGACACCATCGAAGCGGCCATGAAGATGGTCGAGGGCTCGGCCCGCTCGATGGGTCTGGAAGTGGCGGGGTAACGGTCATGGCAATCGGAAAGCGTTTGACGAAGGCCCGCGAAGGCGTTGATCGCGAGAAGCTGTACACCATCGCCGACGCCATCAAGATGGTGAAGGAGCGCGCCACCTCGAAGTTCGACGAGACCATCGAGATCGCGCTCAATCTCGGCGTCGATCCGCGCCACGCCGACCAGATGGTGCGCGGCGTCGTGACCCTGCCGAACGGCACCGGCCGCACGCTGCGCGTCGGCGTGTTCGCACGCGGCGCCAAGGCCGAGGAAGCCAAGGCCGCGGGCGCCGACGTGGTCGGCGCCGAGGACCTGGTGGAGAGGGTGCAGGCCGGCAACATCGATTTCGACCGCTGCATCGCCACGCCGGACATGATGCCGCTGGTCGGTCGCCTCGGTAAGGTGCTCGGCCCGCGCGGCATGATGCCGAACCCGAAGATCGGCACGGTGACCATGGACGTCACCGGCGCGGTCAAGGGCGCCAAGGGCGGCTCGGTCGAGTTCCGGGTCGAGAAGGCCGGCATCGTCCAGGCCGGCATCGGCAAGGCCTCGTTCTCGGCCGACAAGCTGGTCGAGAACGTCAAGGCGCTGGCGGATGCCGTGTCCAAGGCCAAGCCCAGCGGCTCCAAGGGCACCTACATCCAACGCGTCGCGGTGTCCTCGACCATGGGCCCCGGCGTCAAGGTCGAGCCGGGCAGCCTGTTCGTCTGACGATCCGGCAACCCGAAGCCGTGCCTCCTCGAGGTGCGGCTTGGTGATTGCTTCCGCGGCCGTGCCGCGTAGATTTGGAGAGGTGGGGACATACCCCACCTCTCTTTTTTTGTGCGCGTCACGGTGGTGAATGTCCGATCAGGTCCTCGTCTTCTCCCGGTTCTCCAAGAAGCTGCTCGCCCGGATCGGGCAGCGCTTCGATCTGCTCGACACCTATGGCGCGCCACCTCTGGAGGCCTTCAGCGCCGCCCAGCTTGCCTCGATCCGGGCGCTGATCACCGCCGGCGGCCAGCCGCTCGGCGCCGACGTCATGGACGCGCTGCCGGCGCTCGGCGCCATCGTCTGCTATGGCACGGGCTACGACGGGGTGGACCTCGCGGCGGCGCGCGCGCGGAACATCGCGGTCGGCAACAGCCCGGCGGCCAACGCCGCGGCGGTCGCTGACCTCGCCATGGCGCTGCTGCTGGCGACCGAGCGGCGCCTGCTGCCGGCCGATCAGTATGTCCGCGGCGGCGGCTGGGCCTCCGCGGCGGCGTCGCCGCTGATGAGCGCGCCGCGCGGACTGACCGGCGCCAGGGTTGGCGTCTACGGCATGGGCGAAATCGGCCGCAAGATCGCCGCGCGGGCCGCGGCGTTCGAGATGGAGGTGCAGTATCACAGCCGCAGCCGGCACGACGTGCCGTATCCCTACCACGCCGATCTCGGTGACCTGGTCGCGTGGTGCGACATCCTGATCATCGCGGTGCGGGCAGGCGCCGAAACCCATCATGTCGTCGACGCCGCCATGCTGCGGAAGCTCGGCGCCGGCGGGACCCTGATCAACATCGCCCGCGGCTCGGTGGTCGATCAGGCCGCGCTGACCGCGGCGCTCGCCGACAGGACGATCGCCGCGGCCGGCCTCGACGTCTTCGAGACCGAGCCGCATCAGCCCGGCGCCCTGAGCGCATTGCCCACCGTGGTGCTGACGCCGCACATCGGCGGCCACACCGCGTCGTCGCATCTGCGGATGCAGGACTGCGTGATCGCCAACCTCGCGGCATTCTTCGCCGGGCAGCCGCTGGCCTATCCGGTGCAGGCCTGAGCGCGATCTGACTACGGGACGCGGACCAGTTCGGTATCCTGCCGGCGCAACAGGCGGCCGTCCTGGGCGTGCAACTCCAGCCGGCGCACCCGCTTGCCGCTCTTGCGGTCGACCAGCCGGGTGTATTCCTCGCCGGGCTCGAACAGGTAGTCGTCGGCCCACTGCCGCAGCGCCACCAGCACCGGAAACAGATCCTTGCCTTTGTCGGTCAGGACGTACTCCTGGTACGCGCTGCCGTCGGACGCCGGCCGCAGCTCGAAAATGCCGTGGGCGACGAGGGCGCGCAGCCGCGCCGCCAGGATGTTCTTGGCGGTGCCGAGGCTTTTCTGGAATTCGCTGAAGCGCCGCCTGCCGCCGAGCGCATCGCGGATGATCAACAGCGACCAGCCGTCGCCGATCGCGTCGAGCGACCGGGCGATCGGGCATTGCGCGTCCTCGAAGCAGGTCCGTTTCACCATTGCGTGAGTTTCCAGGGCGACGGGCAGGAGCCCATCCTTTCTGGTTGCAATATAAAACCATTGGCGATATGGAGCAAGGACAGTGGTTTCATTATGAAACCATTTGAGGCGCGTATCGCGCGCAGAGGAGCGCTCCATGGCTGGCAGACTGGCGAACAAGACGGCGTTGATTACGGGAGGCAACAGCGGGATCGGGCTTTCGACGGCGCGGCTGTTCGTGGCGGAGGGGGCGCGGGTCGCGATCACCGGGCGCAACCAGCAGACACTCGACGAGGTGGCGAATGAACTCAGCCACGGCGTTCTCGCCATCAAGGCGGACGCCACCGATGTCGACGCCCTCGACGCCGCCGTCGCGGCCACGGTCGGGAAGTTCGGCAGGCTCGACGCGCTGTTCGCCAATGCCGGCATCGGCGGCACCACGCCGCTCGGCGGCACCACGCTGAAGGCCTTCGAGGAGGTGATCCGCACCAACCTGACGGCGGTTTTCTTCACGGTGCAGGCGGCCGCGCCCCACCTCAACGACAACGCTTCCGTCATTCTCAATGGCTCGGTCCACACCGCGCTGGGCATGCCGGGCTACGCGGCGTATGCCGCGACCAAGGCCGGCGTCACGGGGATGTCGCGGGTGTTCGCATCGGAGCTGGCGCCGCGCGGCATCCGCGTCAACGTGGTGGCGCCGGGCGCCACCCGCACGCCGATCTGGAAGGGCGCGGCGCCGACGCCTGAGGCGATGCAGGCGCTGGACGCGCGGGTGTCGAGCACCAGTCCGCTCGGCCGCATGGGCGAGCCGGACGAGGTCGCGAAGACCGTGCTGTTTCTCGCCTCCGACGACTCATCGAATGTCAATGCCACGGAGATCTTCGTCGACGGCGGCATGCTTGGCGCCAGGATGGGTTGGGCGATCTTCCGCGGCTGACAGCAGCGGGGGCAATGCGGCATCGAGCACATGCGGGCGTGGTGGTATTTTAATGCCGTTTCGGAGCTACGGCCGCCGCTGCGGCTTCCGGTGGAGCGCCCAGCCAAAATCCCCTTGGCAAACCGGGCGGGACCCGCTAAACAGCGCGTTCCGGGCGTGCCGGCCTTTGCTGGCGCGCTCGTGCTCGCTTTCCGAAAACCCAGGCTTTTCAAGGAGACCTCACCGGCCGCAACGTCCGTATGGATCGATTGAGGCGGGATAGGGATCTCTCAAGAGTGTTTGGCGTCGACGAAGCGTGGGGCTGTCCCCGCAAGGGCGGCCCATTCCTGTCCAAGACTGCAGGTGTCAGCCTTCGGCCGCAAGGCCCGGGTCGACTTAATCTCCTGCATAGACGGGTGAAGACCGGATTTCGCATGCGGCCGCTCACTGCGGCGCGCAGCGTTTCGGGTTTGAACCTCGACACCCTGGGCCGTTCTCGGTTCAGGCGGGCAGGCTTTAAGAAATGTCGTCCTGCCGACCGTGCTGAGATCGAGGCAACTTGAGATCGGGATGCAGAGGCCGGACGGCGGGTCTAAACCCGGCGGTCGAGCCCTGCGCGAAGACCGCCAACCGGAGAGAGCTTGCTGTGGAACGAGCGGCAAAAAAACAGGCGGTCGACGCGCTGAACGAGGCCTTCAAGGCCACCAGCGTCGCGGTCGTTGCTCACTATTCGGGCCTCACGGTCGCCCAGATGCAGACCCTGCGCAAGCAGATGAAGCAGGCGGGCGCCTCTGTGAAGGTCTCGAAGAACCGTCTCGCCAAAATTGCTCTTGAAGGCACCGACGTCGTGTCCATCGGCTCCCTGCTGAAGGGGCCGACCGTGATCGCCACTTCAAACGATCCGGTCGCGGCGCCGAAGGTTGCCATCGAATTCGCCAAGGCGAACGAGAAGTTCGTCATTCTCGGCGGCGCGATGGGAACCACTGTCCTGAATCCCGACGGTGTGAAGGCGCTCGCCTCGCTGCCGTCGCTGGACGAACTGCGCGGCAAGCTCGTCGGCCTCCTGGTGGCGCCGGCAACCAAGCTCGCCCAGCTCGCCAACGCGCCCGCGGCCAAGGTCGCCCGCGTGGTTCAGGCTTACGCCTCAAAGGGCGAAGCGGCGTGAGGCCCTTCGCAAATTTAACCTGGTTCGAACTGTTACGCTGAAGGAACTAACCAATGGCTGATCTGCAGAAGATTGTTGACGACCTCTCGAGCCTCACCGTGCTCGAGGCTGCCGAGCTCGCGAAGCTCCTGGAAGAGAAGTGGGGCGTGTCGGCCGCTGCGGCGGTCGCGGTCGCCGCGGCTCCGGGTGCCGGCGGCGGCGCTGCCGCTGCGGTGGAAGAGAAGACCGAGTTCACCGTCGTGCTGGCGTCCGCCGGCGACAAGAAGATCGAGGTCATCAAGGAAGTCCGCGCCATCACCGGCCTGGGCCTCAAGGAAGCCAAGGACCTGGTCGAAGGCGCGCCGAAGCCCGTCAAGGAAGGCGTTGCCAAGGACGAGGCCGAGAAGGTCAAGGCTCAGCTCGAGAAGGCTGGCGCCAAGGTCGAGCTCAAGTAAGACGTTTCGGGCCGGTTCCATGGGAGCCGGCCCGTACACGGGAATGTGTGTTGGTCCAGGGCCTTGGGCACTGGAACTGGCGCGAGTGCCGGCCATATAGGGTGGCAGGCGGAGATACGGCCCGTGCAGGGAATCAGATAGACAACCGGCGCGGGACGGTGGGAGACGAGCGATTTCGGGCTTTTTCAGTCCGTAAACAAATGGAGTCCGACGGGCAGAGCGTGGCAGCGCTCCGCACGTCGTTTTGCGTTCTGAGATTGAGGCCCTGGCCGCGCGGGGATGATGTCCGGAACGTTCACGAATTTCAACCCGGGGCCGATGCCAATCGCGTCCTGGAAGGTCCGCTCCGGCAAGCGGCGAAATGAGAGGCCACGATGGCGCAGCAAACGTTCACCGGTCGCAAACGCGTTCGCAAGTTCTTCGGACAGATCCGGGAAGTGGCGGAGATGCCGAACCTCATCGAGGTTCAGAAGGCATCCTATGACCAGTTCCTGATGGTCGACGAACCGCTTGGCGGGCGGTTGGATGAAGGCCTGCAGGCGGTCTTCAAGTCCGTGTTCCCGATCTCGGATTTCTCCAACACCTCGATGCTCGAATTCGTCCGCTACGAATTCGAGGCGCCGAAGTACGACGTCGACGAGTGCCGCCAGCGCGGCATGACCTTCGCCGCGCCGCTCAAGGTGACGCTGCGCCTGATCGTGTTCGATGTCGACGAGGAAACCAGCGCCCGCTCCGTCAAGGACATCAAGGAGCAGGACGTCTACATGGGCGACATCCCGCTCATGACCATGAACGGCACGTTCATCGTCAACGGCACCGAGCGAGTCATCGTCTCGCAGATGCACCGTTCGCCCG
>JARLJA010000002.1 GCA_031291445.1 Xanthobacteraceae bacterium
ATCCCGGTGAGCGTGTCGGGCGTGATGGCCGTCAAGCCGGTTTCCGTCACGTCGATCGTCAGTGTTCCCGAGCCGGTCGTCGACACATTCATCGAGGACAGGTCGAACAGTTCTCCACTGCCGCCATAGCCGTTCACGCCAACCGCGCCAATCAGATTGATGGCGAAGCTGCCAACGGTGCCGAAGAAGGAGGCGGAGGTGTTGGTCGTATCGATCGCTTCCGTCGTGCCGTTGACCGTGATCATCAGCGTCGCGTGGGCGGTGCCGGCGAAGATCGTCCCGATCCCCAGAGCCATTGTTGCCGCGAGCAGGTGGCGTTTCATTCGTTAGCTCCCAGGGGACGTGCTAGCTGGTTCCAGGTCATCATCGGGCGGCGAGGGCCTCACGGCGAGTGGACGAACAAGAAGCAATACCCGTGCCAAAACGACATTAATCGCTAATTCAATGGGTTGCAGGCGATCCATGCCATCATGAAAACGCCAGCGTAAATAATGCCGACATATCGATAATCGTTGCGGTTCAGCGCCAGGATTAGCCGACCCGGGCCTGTTCCAGCAGCGTCGCGACCTCGGCGATATCGGCGGCCGAGGTCTCGCCGTGGGTGACGCAGGCGCGGACCACCTCGCGTCCCTCGAACACCGCCGCGGACACCCAGGCGCCGCCGGTGGCCAGCAGCCGGGCCACGATCCGACCGACCGGGGGCGAGCCGGGTGGGGGCGCGAGGCAGACCACCGCCAGCGCCGGGTCGTTGAGCACCGACCAGCCCAGCGCCCGCATCAGCCCGGCGAGCATTCCGGCGAGTGCGACGGCGCGCTCCACATGCGCGGCATAGCCGGCCCAGCCGGCGGCCGCGAGCGCGAGGAACAGCCGCAGCCCGAGGAAGCGGCGCGACCATTGCACGCTGGTCAGGTAGGGGTCGGCGGACGGCGCGTGCGAGGGCATGTAGCTGGTCCGCACGTTGAAGGCCTCGGCCAGCAGCGCCGGATGCGCGGTCAGGAACATGCCGCAGCCCATTGTGGCGGCCAGCCATTTATGCGCATCGATGGTGATCGAATCGGCCCGTTCGATTCCCGCCAGCAGGCCGCGCAGCCGTTCCGAGGCGATTGCCGCCCCGCCCCAGGCGGCATCGACATGCCACCACAGCCCGGCGGCGCGGGCGATGTCGTGGCAGGCGCCGAGCGGGTCGATCATCCCGGCATTGGTGGTCCCGGCCGTGGCCACCACCATGAACGGCACCCGGCCCTCGCCGCGGTCCGCCGCGAGCATGGCCGCGAGCGCCTCGGGGTCCATGCGGCCGTGGCCGTCGGTGGCCACGAGGCGCGCGGCGGCGCGGCCGATGCCGGCCAGATGCGCGATCTTGATCCAGGCGAGATGGCTGTCGCCGGAGATGTAGAACACCGGCGGGCCGGCGAAGGCGCGGCTGCCGGACGTGGCGAAACCTGGCTCCGCCCGGGTCAGCGCGCAGACCAGCGCGGTGTGGTTCGCCTCCGACCCGCCGGAGGTGAAATGCCCGGCGGCGTCCGGCGGCAACCCGGCGCGCCGGGCCACGGCGCGGATGACATGCGCCTCGATCGCCACCGCCGCGGGCGAGGTGGTGGCGCTGGCAAGCTGGGGATTGAACGCCGCGGCGATGCGGTCGGCCGATTGCGCCGGAAAGCTCGGCGCCGGATTGAACAGGCCAAGGTAGCGCGGATGCGTCATGTGGACGACGCCGTGCTCCAGCCGCGCCACGGTCCAGCCGAGCAGGTCGGCCCACGGCACCGGCCGGGCGAAATCGAACGCGGCGAGTTCGGCCTGGAAGTCCTGGCGGTCGAAGTCGGGCGTCACCGGCCCCCGCGCCACGCGCTGGGTGGCGGCCTCCAGCAGCGCGGTCAGGTCGTCGTCCCAGCGGCGGCGTTGCGCGCGGCCGGGGAACAGCGTGGCATGGCTCATGCGGCCAACCGCCGTCAGGTCTGGCGGGCGGCCGCGGCCAGCGCCTGGTCGAGGTCGGCCAGGATGTCCTCGACATGCTCGACGCCGACGCTGAGCCGGATCATTTCCGGGGTGACGCCGGCCTTGCGCTGCTCCTCCGCGGTCATCTGGCGATGCGTGGTCGAGGCCGGGTGGCAGGCCAGTGACTTCGCGTCGCCGAGATTGACCAGCCGCTTGACCAGCCGCAGCGCGTTGTAGAACGCGATGCCGCCGGCGACGCCGCCGCGCACGCCGAAGGTCAGCAGCGAGCAGGCCTGGCCGCCCTGATATTTCCGCACCAGGTCGTAGTACGGGCTTTCGGGGAAGCCCGCGTAGTTGACCCAGGCGACCCGGGAATCCCGCCGCAGCGCCTCGGCGACGCGGCGGGCGTTGTGCACGTGGCGTTCGACCCGCAGCGCCACCGTTTCCACCCCCTGCAGCAGCAGGAAGGCGCTCAGCGGCGCGAGTGCCGCGCCGGTGGTGCGCAGGCAGAAATTACGGCAGCGCTCGATATACGCGGTCGGCCCGAAATGCTCGGCATAGACCAGCCCGTGATAGGACGCGTCCGGCTCGTTGAGCATCGGGAAGCGGGCGGCATGGTCGTGCCAGGGGAAGCGCCCGCCATCGACGATCGCGCCGCCGAGCGTGGTGCCGTGGCCGCCGAGGAACTTGGTGAGGGAATGGATGACGATGTCGGCGCCGAATTCGATCGGCCGCAGCAGCACCGGGGAGGCGACCGTGTTGTCCACCATCAGCGGCACGCCGCGCGCGTGCGCCACCTCGGCCAGCGCCGCGATGTCGCAGACATTGCCCGCGGGGTTGCCGACGCTCTCGCAATAGACCGCCATCGTATCGGCGTCGATCAGCCGGCCGATCTCCTCCGGCTGGTCGGTTTCGGCGAGCCGCACATGCAGGCCCATGCGCGGCAGCACATGGGTGAACAGCGTATGGGTGGTGCCGTACAGCTGCGGCACGGAGACGATGTTGCGGCCGGGATTGGCGAGGCAGAGCAGGGCGTTCTGCACCGCCGCCTGGCCGGAGGCGACGCACAGCGCGCCGACCCCGCCCTCCAGCGCCGCGAGGCGGCGTTCCAGCACCGCGGTGGTCGGGTTGCTGATGCGGCTGTAGCGGTAACCCTCGGCTTCGAGGTTGAACAGCGCCGCGGCGTGTTCGGCGCTGTCGAACTCGTAGGCCACGGTTTGATAGATCGGGACCGCCACCGCGTTGATCGGGGCGTCGGCCTGATACCCGGCGTGGAGCGCGATCGTTTCGGTGCGCATGCTGGCGGATTCCTGCTCCGGCGCCATGCCTGCCCAGGGTCCCTGGATAGCACGACCCGTAACAGGTGCCATGACTGACGAAGTGTGTAAACCAAAAAATTCTGACTTAACAATCATTCTGCGCGCCCGACCCGCCATCACCCGGCCGGCGAGGGCAGCCAGTGCCGGTCTGCGTCATTGTGCCCACCGGCGTCGCGAGGCCGCGCATCGTTACGTTCCGGGCAGGTGTGTCGCGCGGCATTCCAACGTTAATTGATTGCCAACGATTCGGTATTGCGAACACATAATGACTATGGTATCGGAACCAGTCAGGGAAGACATCTGGTGGGAGTTCGTCCGTATGTCCACACTTGAAACGATCGATCAGGCGACACGGCTCGCGCGGCCCGCCTATACGGACGTCATCGCGGAGATCGGCCGCCTCGCCTGGGCCGACCTCACCGAGGATCAGGCGACCGACGTTGCCTGGGCCTACTACTTCTTCTCGGTGCAGTTCCGCGAGAACCTGCGGATCGCCTGCCGGCTCCATCCCGAGGACGCGAAGCTGCGGGATCTCGACCGGGAGGAATGCAACACCGACAACCTGTCGCCGTGGCCGGGCGTCGCGGATGCCGGCGAAAAGATGAACCACGACGAATTCATGCGCCGCCTGCTGGCATTGTCGCCGATCCCCGATGCCCGCCGGGCCTTGTTCGAGGATCTGGGCGAACGCTACCTCGCGGACACGCGCCGGCAGGACGATCTGGCGCGGGCGCAGAGCATCGCCAGCTATGAGGATGGCGGGCTGGAACTGGTGTTCCGCGCCATGCTGACGACCCCGCAGGCACAGACCCCGCTGCTGCGCGCGTTCCGCCACTTCCTGTCCGAGCATATCCGCTTCGACAGCGACCCCGACCAGGGCCACGGCGCGCTTGCCCGGCACCTGCGGCCGGACGACCGCATCCTGCCGCTGTGGGCCGGCTTCCGCGACCTGCTGCTCGGCTGCGTGCCGGCGCTCGCGCCGGTGGCCGTGGCGACCGCCGGGGAAGCGGGCTAGGCGTGGCGACGATGTCCGTCCGCGCCACCATCCTCGCGCAGGTCACCGCCGTCGCCGCGCAGCAGAAGAAGAAGCTCGCGCCGCTGTCCGATGGCCTGCGGCTGGTCGATTCCGGCCTGGACTCGCTGTGTCTGGCGGTCCTGGTCGCCTCGCTCGACGACCGGCTGAATCTCGATCCGTTCGCGGGCAACGACAACATCGCGTTTCCCGTCACGCTCGGCGACTTCATCAAGCTCTACGAGAATGCAGCCGCCTGAACGGTCGTCGCTGCGGCAGCTGGCGGCTGCCGCCGGGCTTTCGTCGCGACGCTTCATCGCCGATGCCACCGGCCGGGTGTCGATGGCCGAGGCATGCGGGACCGTCGGCACCGCGCCGGCAAGCCCGCCCACGTGGCTGCCCGGACGCCTGCCGGTGGTGCCGGCGGAGACGTTTCGCGCCTGTTCGGTGATGGTCTCCTCGGCCCGCCAGCTGCCGGCGGTGCTGGCGCTGCTGCGGCTGGACGGCATCGCCGGGCGCATCGTGCTATGCCCGCCGGACGCCGCCCCCGACCACCTGCCGGCGGTGATCGCCGAGGCCCGGATCAGCGCCATCATCTCCGACGGCACCGGCCCGGCGTTGCCCGCCGGCACGCCGGTGTTCGGCTGTCCCGCCGACGCCCCGCCGGACCTGACCGACGACGCCGTCGGCGCCGCGACGCAGTGGCTGCTGTTCACCTCCGGCACCACGGGCCGGCCAAAGCTCGTGGTCCACACGCTGCCGAGCCTGATCGGCCCGCTCGACGACGGGCTGGGGCTGGCGCCGGATGCGATCTGGAGCACGTTCTATGACGTGCGCCGCTATGGCGGCCTGACGATCCTGCTGCGTGCCCTGCTCGGCGGCGGCTCGATGGTGCTGTCGAGGGCCGACGAGCCGGCGGCGGACTTCCTCGCGCGCGCCGGCCGGTCCGGGGTGACGCACATCTCCGGCACGCCCACGCACTGGCGGCGGGCGCTGATGAGCGGTGCCGCGGCGCGGATGGCGCCGCGCTATGTGCGCCTCTCCGGCGAGGTGGCCGACCAGGCGATCCTGAACCAGCTCGCCGCGGCGTTCCCCGCCGCCGAGGTCGCCCACGCCTTCGCCTCGACCGAGGCGGGCGTTGCCTTCGACGTGCGCGACGGTCTCGCCGGCTTCCCCGCCGGTCTGATCGGCAAGCCCGGCATGAAGGCGGAGCTCAAGGTGGTGGACGGGTCGCTGCGCATCCGCTCGGCCCGCACCGCGGACCGCTATCTCGGCGCCACCAGCTCGATGACCGATGCCGACGGCTTCGTCGATACCGGCGACATGCTGGAACTGCGCGGCGACCGCTACCATTTCGTCGGCCGCCGCGAGGGCGTGATCAATGTCGGCGGCCAGAAGGTGCATCCCGAGGAAGTCGAGGCGGTGCTCAACCGGCATCCGGCGGTGCAGATGGCCCGCGTGCGCGGGCGCGCCAGCCCGGTCACCGGCGCGCTGGTGATGGCCGAGATCGTGCTGCGGGCATCGGCCGGGGCGGAGCCGTCGCCGATCCTGCCCGACGCGCTGCGCGACGATATCCTGGAGGCCTGCCGGCGGGCGCTGCCGCCGCACAAGGTGCCGGTCACGCTGCGCCGGGTCGCCTCGCTCGACACCACCGGGTCGTCCGGCAAGCTGAGCCGGCGGACCCAGGACGAGCATGCGTAACGTCCTGGTCACCGGCGGCAGCCGCGGCCTCGGGCTGGGGATCGCATCCGCGCTCGCCGCCTCTGGCTTCCGGGTGATCGCGCTGGCCCGGCGGGACAGCCCGCCGCTCGCCGCCGCGCGCGCCGGGGCCACGCCAGGGGAAATCCATTTCCAGGCCTTCGATCTCGCCGAGGTCGAGGCGATCCCCGGTTTCGTCAAATCGCTCGGCCGCGCGTTCGGGCCGCTTTACGGCCTGGTCAACAACGCCGGCCTCGGCACGTCCGGCATTCTCGCCAGCCTGCCGGACGGCGCGATCGAGCGGCTGATCCGGCTCAACGTGACCGCGCCGCTGGTGCTGACGAAATACGTGCTGCGCTCGATGATGGCCGGCCAGGGCGACGCGCCCGGCGGGCGGATCGTCAACATCTCCTCGATCGTCGCCACCACCGGCTCCAGCGGGCTGGCCGCCTATGGCGCCAGCAAGGCGGCGATGGTCGGCTTCACCCGCTCCCTCGCGCGCGAGGTCGGCCCGCTCGGCATCACCGTCAACGCGGTCGCGCCCGGTTTCGTCAACACCGAGATGACGCACGACCTGACCGAGTCGCAGCGCGCGCGGATCGCCCGGCGCAGCGCGCTGGGGCGCCTGCCGGAGGTCGCCGACGTGGCCCA
>JARLJA010000043.1 GCA_031291445.1 Xanthobacteraceae bacterium
AGCCGCCGTAGGTCCGAGGCCGAGTAGTCCGTCCGAAGCTTAACCGCAGCTGCCATGGCGCGAATCCTCCTCGCTCCATGGAATCAGCGAACTGAGCCGCCGAATAGCCCCCAGAGAGTCAGGCAGGGCGGCCGTTGGTATAACTATCTGTCAATATTGACATTATCCATATTTCGATATATCGTTATTGCGATGGTCAGGCATGGCGGGCTTCGCCAGCCCCCACGCTTTCAAACACGATTGGAGCGTTCAATGCCGAAAGCTCGGCCAGATGACGTTTGCCCTGGCGCAGAACATACAACGAACACGCACGCCGGGAGCGGCGGGCTCGACGCCCCAGTTTCAACCGAGCGCGCCGCAGCCGCCGACCGCCTTCGCGACCTTAACGATCGCCTACGCCGCGACGGTATCGGCGGCCGCGTCATGGTCACACGCGGCATCGCCTGCCTCGGACAGCAGCGCCAACGCGCCATCATCGAGGCTGTGCGGCGCTTCGGCGACTTCAGCCCCCGGAATGACCCCTACGGCGAACACGACTGCGCCGTGGTCGAGGTCGACGGCTTGTCGGTGATCTGGAAGATCGACGCTTACGACCTTTCAATGACGATGGGTTCGCCCGACCCGCTCGACCCCGCGGCCACCTGCCGCGTCCTGACCATCATGCTGGCCGACGAGTATTGACGGTGGCGCCGGTGAGGAGCGCCCGACCCGTCAAAGCAATGGAGCAAGGGCATCTCGACTCGCTCTGCGGCGTCTATTCGGTCGTCAACGCGGTGCGGTGGGTGCTGGGCGGCAACCCGCCGAAGATGTCGGCCGAGGATCTGTTCGCAACCGTCATCGGCTGGCTCGAATGGAGAGCCGGCGCTGCCGAGGCGCTGACCGCAGGCGTTGAGCCGAAGATCCTGTGGCGCGTGGTCGTGTCGGCGCTCGACGATTTGCGCAAAGAAAACGGCGTCACCATCAAGGCCGACAGGCCCTTCGCCCGCCGGCGCCGATTGACTGCCGCAGAGGTTCACCAGACGCTGGCCAGGGAGTTCAACGCGAGCACGGCCGGAATAGCCTACGTCGTGGTGTTCAGCGGCCGATTGAACCATTGGAGCGTGGTGCGAGGCGTGACGCTAACAAGCTTTCTCCTGTTCGACAGCTGCGGCCATTCCCGTGTTGCCGTCGATCGCTGCCGCATGGACGGGGAAGCCGGCGGTGCCCGCGACTGCCCGCACGTGCTCGAAGCCGCCGGCATCATCCGCTTGGCGCGGCAAGCCGACGGCAGCGCGACCGCGAAATCCCAACCGTGAGCGGCCGAGGCACACGACCAGCGTCCAAGGCCATTTCGACAAGGGCGTCGACCACGCCGACCGCCCGACCGACAAATGAGGCACTGACATGCTTGGCCGACAGGCGAAGATCATCACACCGGCGATGCTGCAGGTGATACTGGATCACGTCGACGGTGGTCAGCATGCCGCACGCGACCGCGTCATCATCCTCTTATCGGTCAAGGCCGGTCTGCGGGCATGCGAGATCGCCGGGCTCGACTGGTCGATGGTGCTCGGGCCCAATGGCAAGGTCGGGGCGACGCTTGATGTGCGAACGGCCATCGCCAAGGGCAAGTCAGGCCGGCGCCTGCCCATGCACCCTGAGCTTGGCCGCGCCCTGCGCCACCTGCTGCGCGAAGCCGATGGCAGCGGCCCCGTCGTTCGCTCGGCGCGCGGCGGCGCCATGCGGGCAAACAGCATCGTCAACTGGTTCGCGACGCTTTATGCCACCCTCGGCTTCGAGGGGTGCTCGTCGCATTCCGGGCGCCGATCGTTCATCACCTCGGCGGCCAGGAACGTTGCCAGGGTCGGCTGTAGTCTGCGCGACGTGCAGATGTTGGCGGGGCATCGCTCGATCGAGACGACGCAACTGTATATCGACAGCGACAGCAACGCTCAGCGCCGGCTGATGGCGCTGATTTGATGCGTGCCTATGGTGAAGCCCAGCACCCGCTACATACAGTGGGGAACCGAACTATCGATTTGGCTGCAGCAGTGCGCCGTAAGCGGCCATTCGATTGACAGAGAGAAACCAGCCCATAGCGTTCTAAATTGACAACGGCATCTCAGCGGTGCCCTTTCAGCACGATCGTTGAAGGTGGCGTGCCCGGCTGCGCGACGACATGACCGGGCAGGTCGCGGTCGTCACGGCCGGCGCCCGCGGCGTCGTTGAGAAGCTCGCGAGCTGTGGCGCGACGGTTCATGCCTGGGGATATCGCGCCGGTCGACCATCCAGGTGTACACCCCTGCAAAATCGATGTGACACGGTCCGATCTCGGGGCCGCAGCGATCGATAGGTTGACGGCGGACGGGGGCTGCCTCGACATCGTCGTCAACGTAGTCGACTACGGCGGCATCCGGCAACTGCTTGAAGACGTCGGCGACGACGAGTGGGACCTCGTTTTGCAAACGACGCTCACCAGCGTTTACGAGGTCTGCCGGCATGTGGTTCCGATCATGCGGGCCGCCGGTCGTGGTCGCATCATCAATGTCGCGTCGCTCGCGGCCAAGGACGACCGACCGGGGCTCGCCGGCTAATCCGCTGCGAGTGCCGGCGGCGCGGCGCTGACCGAGGCGCTCGGCAAGGAACTGGCGACCACGGGCGTCCGGGTCAATTGCGTCGCGCCCGCGGCGATCGAAGCCATGATCGCGAGGAGCCCGATGAAGCGGCTCGGGACCGTCGGCGAGGTCGCCGAGCTGGTCGCCTGGCTGGCGTCGGAGGCCTGTACCTTCAGCAGCGGCGCGATGTTCGATGTTTCGGGCGGGCAGGCGAGCTATTGAGGGTGCGTTCCTCGCCGGCTTGATGATACCGGTTACGGATTGCACGCTGCATTGCCGTCCTGGTGGTCCGAAGTGGGCAAGGCGCAGTCTCCGGACACTTATCGCCGTCTTCAGGTCCGCCCGTCGAGGTTGCCTGCGCCCAGCAATTTGGCAGCTGAAGATTGATGATACGCAAGGCTGGTGGGTGACCGTGCCGCTTAATGTTCAGCACCCCAGCAAACTCCGGTGGGGGTCCCATGATGCGAGCGACCGACCCGTTCAGAGAGTTGTACGACGCGAATTACCGGCATGTGCGTGAGATAGTCGCGCGCATGGCGGGGCGCGAGGAGGCGGACGACCTCGCGCAAATCGTCTTTACCAAGGCCGCCAAGGCACTGCCCGACTTCAGAGGCGAGGCTCGTGCTTCGACGTGGCTTTATCGCATCGCGGCCAATGTGGCTTCGGACTGGTTGCGTAGCCCGGTGGGACGGGAGGCGAATGCCGCTGCGCCGCTGACGGACAAATCGGATGACCAGGCCGGCGGGCCGGCAGCTCCGGCTGACTTCGCGACGTATGACGGCAGTTCCCCTGAACACGCGTTGACCCGCCGACAAGTGACCCAGTCCATCCGCACCGAGATCGCCGGGCTTGCGGACCCATACCGGGAGATCCTGTTTCTCGCCATGTTCGGCGGCCTGAGCGAAGGCGAACTCTCAGATGCGCTGGGGATCACCAGGACGAACGCCAAGGTGAGGCTGCATCGGGCGAAGCTGGCGCTGAAGCAGGTGATCGGGCCGCGTTGCGAGTTCTACCGGACGGAGCTGTCTTGCAAGCCGAGTTCGCCCACATGCTGCCAGCCGGCCCCGAGCGATGCCGAGGACACCGGCACGAGACCGCCGATGCTGTAACTTTTCCGCCGTTCGTTCCGTCTAACCGATCGAAGTGGGTTGTCGTTCGCCGCGACGACGGCGAACTCCGACTTCGCCATAGCTGACGGAGCACCTCCATGTGCAAGATGTCTCGGACGCCGTTGCTGATCCTCGCGTTGTCGCTCGTCGGCATCGCGATCGCATTCTACGACTCGTACATGGTCTATCACCATCAGCCCCTGTGGTGCCCGCCACCCATCAGCGGCTGCAACGACGTCGCACAGAGCCCCTACTCGCGGATTTTCGACTTGCCCATCGGCTATTTCGGCGTGGTCTACTATTTGGACGTCTTCGGCCTCGCCGTGCTCATCGTCCTCGATCGGTCCTCGCTGGTGCTGAAGGCTGCCCTCCTCGCCATCGCCGCGACCGGTGTGATCTTCTCGATCTATTTCGCTTACCTGCAGATCAGCCTCATTCAGGCATTCTGCATCTATTGCCTGCTCTCGGCTGTCACCACCGTGGCGCTGCTGGCCGCGGCGATCATCGAGATGAGATCAACGGAAGGCGGCCGCTTCTGCTGCTGGCCGATATGCAGCCCCAATCCGTGAGGCTGGGTCAGCGCGCCGACGATGTTCGCCGCTCGCACGGGACCGTGTCGCCGAAATCCAGCCTGCAGTGGTGCGCCAGCATGTCACGCAGGGCGACCTGCCCGCGGTGCAACAGCACGCGGGCATGACCTTCGGTTATAGCCATCCGCTCGGCGATCTCCGAGTGGCCGAGTCCTGCCACGTGATAGAGCAGCACGACGTCGCGTTGGTGCGGTGGCAGACGCGCAACCTCGTTGAGGATGCAATCCGACATCTCGCCTTGCAAGAGATCGCTATCCGGCCGCCTCGCATCGGGCACGTCGGCTGCGTCGTCGAGCAAAGCGATGGCCGGCATCCGCCTGACGGCCCGGAAGTGATCGCGAGCGACGTTGAGGGCGATGGCGGTGAGCCAGGTCGTGGGCGAGGCGTCGCCCCGCGGCTGCGCAGTGGTGCGCATTGCCCGCAGCAGCGTCTCCTGCAGCAGGTCGTCGGCGAGCGACGCGTCCTTCACTAGGCGCAGCAGGACGCCGCGCACCTTTATCCGATGCACGGCGCTGGTGATGTCAGCCGCAGCCACAGCCACTGGAGGCTCCTTTGGCAGGCTCGGCAGGTTCGGCCAATCCGAGCACATTGGCGAGATGGGTGCGGGTCTTCGTGGCGGCGCCGCGGCCCACCATGATGCCGGTCTCCGCCGCCGCCATGACCTCGTCCCGGTCGATACCCAGCCGGTCGCATTGCGCCAGGTGGTAGTCGATGCAGGAATGGCAGTTGACTGCGGCCGATGCACCGATCGCGATCAGTTCTTTCGTCCGTTCGTCCATGAGAATGATCCTCTGTTTGCCGACACCCCATAGACGACAACCAGTCGCAGTTCGTTACAGGCCAATTCACGCCGACAGCCACAGCGCGATGTTTTCGGCCCTCGGAAGACCGCCGGCATGCACGACCTTGCCGTCGATGACGATGCCGGGCGTTGCGGCAATGCCAAAGGCGGCGATTGCTGCATAGTCGGTCACCTTTTCGAGCGCAATCGCCACGCCGAGCCTGTCGGCTTCCGCCTGGACCATTTCGGCCGTCGCCTGACAGCGCTTACAGCCGGGGCCGAGCACTTTCACGTCTTTCATCTTGGCCTCCTGAGCGATGGGCTCCCGGATCGGCGTCATGCCGTCAGCTTGGCGTAGAGCGGCCGCAACCGGTCACGATAGGCCGCGATGAAGGTCTGCTCGTCGGCGCCGAGCGGCTTGACCGGCACGAGGTTCATCACGTCGTCGGCGGCAAGGTCCGACTCAAGCAAAGTCGCGGCGGCGCCGTGGGCCATGGCCGCGACTGCTTGCCGTGCGGCGGCCTCGGAGAGCCCGAACTCTTCGGCCAGATGTTCAAGGTCGTTCAGCTGGAACCATAGATAGGCTGGCCCCATGGCGCTGATCAGCACATAGGCTTCGATTGTCGCCTCGTCGACGACCGGGCAGTCGCCGAGCGGCCGCATGAGTGCGAGCAGCATGTCCCGATCCTCAGCGGTGAGGGCATCGGCGAAGGCGATCGGGTTGAAGCCGCAATCGATGATCGACGCAGCGTTCGGGTTTTGCCGCGCAAGCCGTCCAAAGCCGCCGAGGAGACTGGAAAGTGCCGCGAACTTCAGCTTAGGAGCCAGCGACAAAACGATGGCGTCCGGCCGCAGACGCGGCGCAATTTGCGGCAGCACATTGGCCAGGACAGGCGGATGCAGCCCGACGACGACGAGGTCGGCGGCTGCAACTTCATCGAGATCACCGACTGAGACAGGCTTATATGCCGCCGCCAGCTTGTCCGCCGCCGCACCGTCGAGATCATAGACGACAACGGTTGGGGGCAAGAAGCCGGATCGCTTCCAGCCTTCGAGCATGATCCGGGCGATGCGCCCGGCGCCAATGAAACCAATTGTCTGCATATGCGCCTCGCGTATCGCCCTCAGGCGACGAAAAGGATGTTGAACAGAGTGCCGACCGCCAATATGCCGAGGCCGACGACGCCGACGAACACGGCGATCAGCTTCGTCGACAACACCTTCCTGAGGATGATCATTTCCGGGGCGGAGAGCGCGATCACGCTCATCATGAAGGCGATGACGGTGCCGAGCGCCGCACCCTTGGCGATGAGCGCCTGGATGACCGGGATGATGCCGGCGGCATTCGAATACATGGGTATGCCGATGACGACGGCGGCCGGCACCGACCACCAGGCGTCGCGCCCCATGATCGCGGCGATCAGATCGACCGGCACGTAGCCGTGGATGACGGCGCCGAGCGCGATGCCGGCGATGATCCACATCCATACCTTGCCGACGATGTCCTGGACTGCGTCGATGCCGGCGCGGATGCGGTCGACGACGGTCAGCTGCGCGACCGGCAGGTCGACGGCGCCGGCCCTGACCTTCAGCACCCAGGGCTCGAGCCAGCCGTCCAGATGCAGCCGGCCGATGACCCAGCCGGAAAGAATCGCGACGCCGAGACCGAAGCCGAGATAGGTCAGCGCTACCTGCCAGCCGACGAGAGCGAACAGCAGTCCGAGGGCGACCTCGTTGACCATCGGCGCGGCGATCAGGAACGAGAAGGTGACGCCGAGCGGCACGCCAGCCGAGACGAAGCCGATGAACAGCGGCACCGCCGAGCATGAACAGAACGGCGTGACGATGCCGAGCGAGGCGGCTGCGACGTTGCCGACACCTTCGCGGCGTCCGGCCAGCAGCGCCCGCGTGCGCTCCGCCGAGAAGAAGCTGCGCACAACGCCCATGGCAAAGACCACCAAGGTCAACAGCAGCAAGACCTTCGGAGTGTCATAGAGGAAGAAGGCAATCGCATCCTCGAGATGGCTGCCGGGTTCGAGCGGCAGCGTCGACACCACCCAGCCGGAGACGGGTTCGAGCGCGGCGTAGGCGAGACCCCAGGCGAGAAGCGCGCCGACGGTGCCGACGAGCCAGGGGGTGGCGCTCGGCGGCTTGACTGGCGGGGCGAGCGGGGTCGAACAGCAGCTGCTCATGCGACTTCCTCCGTCTCTTCGACTGACCGCTCGGTCGCTGGCAGGGCCATCACCGCGTCGACGACGGCGACGACGCTGCGGTCGAGCCTGGGATTGCGGCGATAGCGCACCCATTGCGCATCGCGCCGGTCGACGAGCAGTCCGGCGGTTTTCAAGATGCCCATGTGCCGCGACATGCGTGATTGGCTGGCGCCGAGCTTCGACATCAATTCGCACACGCAGCGTTCGCGCCCGTCCCATAGGAGGCGCAGCGCGCCGAGGCGGGTCGGATCGGCAAGGGCAGCCATCAGGTCGACAGCATCGGTCATTTGGATATCCGCTTATGCGCTTATTAGCATAAGCTAGGCGTCTCGCGGAGCGGCGTCCATTCGGGCAACTACGTCAAAGCGCGGCTTGCTTCGATTCTATGTATCGAGTATCGTCGAATAATGGATTCAACCGATGCCCTTCTTGCCTTCACGGCCCTATCCCAGTCGACGCGGCTCGACGTGTTCCGATTGTTGATGGAGTTCGAGCCTGATGGCCTTGCCGCCGGCGAGGTGGCGCGCCGCCTGGGCGTACCGCAGAACACACTGTCAACGCACTTGGCCGTGCTGACCCGGGCCGGGCTGATCACGGCCGAACGGCGCAGTCGCTCGATCATCTACCGGGCGCAGGTTGCAACAACCCGAGCGCTCATCGACTTCCTGACCAAGGACTGCTGCGGTGGCAACCCGCAGGTCTGCGCCGCCCTCGCTGACGGCGAAGCATCCACCTGTTCGACAGAGACCCACACCGAAGAAGAGGCTCTCCATGGCTGACCGCGTCTACAACGTTCTGTTCCTGTGCACCGGCAACTCCGCCCGGTCGATCCTCGCCGAAAGCATCCTGCAGAAGGACGGCCGCGGCCGCTTCAACGCCTTCTCGGCGGGCAGCCATCCGAAAGGCGCGGTCAATCCCTTCGCGCTGAAGGTCCTGGAACGCTACGAGTATCCGGCCGAAGGCTTCCGCTCGAAGCCGTGGGACGAGTTCGCCACTCCGGATGCGCCACAACTGGATTTCGTCTTGACCGTTTGTGATAGCGCCGCCGGCGAGGCCTGCCCGGTCTGGCCGGGACAGCCGATGTCGGCGCATTGGGGCATTGAGGACCCCGCCGCGGTGGAGGGTTCGGACATCGCCAAGGAAGCCGCCTTCAATGCTGCCTTCCGCTACCTGAAGAACCGCATCTCGGCCTTCATCTCGCTGCCGATGGCCAGCATCGACCGCCTGGCGCTGACCAACAAGCTCAAGGACATCGGTCGGCTCGAAGGATCGACCGCGGTCAAAGGAGAGGTGAAATGAGTGCCGTATCGCGGAAACTGTCGTTTCTCGACCGCTACCTGACCCTGTGGATCTTCGCCGCCATGGCCGCGGGCGTCGCCATCGGCTCAGCCGTGCCGGGCGTCGAAGGGTTCATCAACCGCTTCCAGGTCGGCACCACCAACGTGCCGATCGCCCTCGGCCTGATCCTGATGATGTACCCGCCGTTTGCCAAGGTGCGCTACGAGGAGTTGCCCGACGTCTTCCGCGACCGCAAGGTGCTCGGCCTGTCGCTCGTGCAGAACTGGGTGGTCGGGCCGATCCTGATGTTCGCGCTCGCCATCATCTTCCTGCCCGACAAGCCGGAGTACATGGTCGGCCTGATCATGATCGGGCTGGCACGCTGCATCGCCATGGTGATCGTGTGGAACGAACTCGCCAAGGGTTCGACCGAATATGCTGCCGGGCTCGTCGCCTTCAATTCGATCTTCCAGGTGCTGTTCTACAGCGTCTACGCCTGGGTGTTCATCACCCTGCTGCCGCCCTTGTTCGGCCTCTCCGGCTCGGTGGTCGATGTCTCCATCCGCCAGATCGCCGAGAGCGTCTTCATCTATCTCGGCATTCCCTGCATCGCCGGGTTGTTGACCCGGGCGATCATGCTGCGCTTCGTCTCCAAGGACTGGTACCACACGCATTTCGTGCCGAAGATCGGTCCGATCACCCTCGTTGCGCTCCTCTTCACCATCGTCGTGATGTTTTCGCTCAAAGGCAAGCTGATCGTCGAGATCCCCGTCGACGTGGTCAGGATCGCCATTCCGTTGCTGATCTACTTCGTCGTGATGTTCGCGCTGTCGTTCGTCATGAGCCGCGGCATCGGCACCGACTATGCCCGCTGCACCACGCTGTGCTTCACCGCGGCAAGCAACAACTTCGAGCTGGCGATCGCGGTGGCCGTCGCCGTCTACGGCATCAACTCCGGTGCGGCGTTTGCCGCCGTCATCGGCCCCTTGGTCGAGGTGCCGGTGATGATCGCCCTCGTCAACGTGGCCCTGTGGACGCGCGGCCGCTATTTCCCGAAAGAGGCGGCGGCCTGAAACCGCCGGGCTATTTCCTGACTCTATTGTCTTCGGCGCGCCTTCGTCCCGATTGGACCAGGGCACTGCCGCAATCCGCATCCTCGCAGTGGAGCCGAGCCCATGGACGTCGTCATCTACCACAACCCAGACTGTGGCACCTCGCGCAACACCCTGGCACTGATCCGCCATGCCGGCATCGAGCCACATGTCATCGAATACCTGAAGACGCCACCGTCCCGGGCTCTTTTGGCCAGCCTCATCGGACGCATGGGTGTGTCCGTGCGGTCCGTGATCCGCGAGAAGGGTACCCCCTATGCCGAGCTCGGCCTCGCCGACCCGGGCCTGACCGACGATCAGCTGATCGATGCGATGCTGGCGCATCCTATCCTGATCAACCGGCCGATCGTCGTCACGCCGAGCGGGGTCAAGCTCTGCCGCCCGTCGGAAGTCGTGCTCGACCTGCTGCCACCGATGCCGAAGGGTGAGTTCCGCAAGGAAGATGGCGAATTGGTACTCGATGCCGACGGAAATCGCGTCGCCGCCGGGTAATCGCGCCATCCCGAGACGGGACTTTTCCGCCGCCCCGGATAACGCCTAACCGAGGATGCGATTTTGGTGTTGCCCAATCTTCCCAACGTCGACGCCGGTAGCTTCGATGTTCCGACTCTCGACAAGCTCGATGGGACGGCGCCGTCGACGCATCCGCCGCGCATCCTGCTGCTCTACGGATCGCTCAGGGAACGCTCCTACAGCCGGCTGTTGACCTTCGAGGCAGAGCGCCTGTTGCAGCACTTCGGCGCGGAAACGCGGATATTCGACCCGCAGGGCCTGCCGTTGCCGGACGGCGCTGCAGTCGACCACCCGAAGGTGCAGGAGCTGCGCGGCCTGATGATGTGGTCCGAAGGCCAAGTCTGGACCAGCCCTGAACGTCACGGCGCCATGAGCGCGGTGATGAAGGCGCAGATCGACTGGGTTCCCTTGGCGCTCGGTGCCATCCGGCCGACGCAGGGGCGCACCCTCGCTGTGATGCAGGTCTGCGGCGGATCGCAGTCGTTCAACGCCGTCAACCAGATGCGCATTCTGGGCCGCTGGATGCGCATGGTGACGATCCCCAACCAATCTTCCGTCGCCAAGGCATTCGAGGAATTCGACCAGGAAGGGCGGATGCGGCCGTCGTCCTACTACGACCGCGTCGTCGACGTGATGGAGGAACTGGTCAAGTTTACGCTCCTCACCCGCGACCGGTCCGATTACCTCACCAGCCGCTACAGCGAGCGCAAGGAAGCGGCCGCGACACTCGAAGCGCGGATGAAGCTTTCAGCCGTCCGGTAGCATCGAATTGGTCGCCAACATCACTTGCTGGCAGGGCGGCGGACGTTCATCCCAATATACAAGCCGATCACTAGCACAACATTGAGCGCCGCTGCGCCGATGAATGCTGCCAAGGCCGCATCGATCCCGGCAGACTCGAGCAGGACGGCGCCGATGGCCGGCGCGGCAGCCTGGGCGATCAGACTGGGCATGGCGATACGGCCCATGATGATCGGGTATCGCTCTGGGCCGAACATTGCCAGCGGCAGTGTGCCTCTGGCGATGCTTTCGAGACCGATCCCGGCGCCATAGAGCACAAGCGCGACGGTGAGCAGAGGCCCGCCCGCCCACAACGTCGCGAGACCTGCCGTCACCAGCGAGGTCGCGGCGACTTTGGTCCAGATCGGATGGTGGAAGCGGGCGATTGCCATTTCGATGGCGCGTGCCGCCACCTGCGCCGGGCCGACCAGCGCACCGAGGCTGACAGCCGCCGCCAGCGTGAGACCGCGGGCTTTCAGCACGGTCAGCAGATGCACCGAAATCACCGTCGAGACGACCGAGGCGAGGGTGATGGTCGTGGCGAGCAGCAGGAACAGGCCCAAATTTGGCGCCGTCGGCCGCTCGTGTCTGCGGGTGGAGGCCAGCGCCTGTTCCGGTGTGTGCGCCACTGCCTTCGGCTCGTGCGGAAGAACGAACAGATAGATCGGCAGCGCCAGGCCGAGCTGCAGGCCGGCATAGATCAGGCAAGTTTCCCGCCAGCCGAAGCGCGCTTCGAGCAACGCCGTCAGCGGCCAGCAGACGGTGCTGGCGAGGCCGCCGAACAGCGTCAGGCTGGTGATGGCCGAGCGACCGTTCTGCCCATAGAGGCGGCCAAGCGTGGCGAAGGCCGGATCATAAAGTCCAGCCCCCATGCCGAACCCGACGATGACCCAGGCCAGCAAGAACGCAGGAAGAGAATTCGCCAGCGACAGGCCGACGAGTCCGGCCGCGAAAAGACCGGTGCTGACCGCCAATACGGGCCGACCGCCAAGCCTGGCAATGGAACGTCCGACGCGTGGCGAGACAATACCTGCCGCCAGCAGGCCGAGGGACAGGCCGCCGGCCACCCAGGTCAGCGACCAGCCGGTGTCGGCGGCGATCGGCGCGGCCAGGACCGCAGGCAGGTAGTAGCTCGACCCCCAAGCGAAAATTTGGGTGACCCCGAGCGCCGAGACGATCGTCAGCCGGTTCGGAGGCGTCGCTCCGGCTGCGTCAGAGATTGGGGTCACGCCGCTTCACCGCAACCGCAGTCCGCCTTGTTCGAGACCGTGGCCAAAACGTCGACCCGACAGCCTGTGTCGCCTTGGCTTGCCGCGCGGCCGCCGCAGCAACCGGCTGGGCCCGCGTCCACGGCAGTCACGGGAACCGAACAGACCCCGGTTTCCGGAAGCACCAACTGCACATTGTCCGCCGCCTCAGTGTCGCCAGCAATTGCCGCCGCGACGGAACGCACCTGTTCATACCCGGTCAGCAGTAAGA
>JARLJA010000044.1 GCA_031291445.1 Xanthobacteraceae bacterium
GGCGGTGGCGTCGCCGACGCCGAACCGATCGCCGCGAAGCCTCCGAGCGTCGCCGTGACGGCCGATCAGGTTGCCGGCTTCGTGGCGGAAGCCTCGCAGCGCTTCGGCATTCCGGCGTCCTGGATACGCGCGGTGATGCGAGCGGAAAGCTTCGGCGACGTGCGGGCGCTGTCGCCGAAAGGCGCCATGGGGTTGATGCAGATTATGCCGGCGACATGGGCCGGTCTGCGTCTTCGCTATGGCCTCGGCGCTGACCCATACAATGCGCGCGACAACATCATCGCCGGCGCGGCGTATCTGCGGGAACTGCATGATCGCTACGGCGCTCCCGGGTTTCTTGCCGCCTACAACGCCGGCCCGGCACGCTATGAAGATCACCTGGCGACCGGCCGACCGCTGCCCGCCGAGACGCGCGCCTACGTCGCTCTTCTCGCCCCGCAGATTGGCGGCGGCTCGGTTGATGACGCGATGGTTGTCGCCGTTGTGGCCCGCTCCTGGACACAAGCTCCCCTGTTCGCGGCGAGTGCGGAGAACAGCCCAACGCACGCTCAACCATCATCCGCGCTGCCATCAGGACAGCCGTCGATCGGCGGCGCAGCGGAGGATTGGACCGCGCTCGCCCCTCAATCGGACGGCCTGTTCGTCAGGACGTCGGGGCGGAATCCACGGCCATGAGCGAGATCGGGCTTCATCGCGGTCTGGCGGGCTTTGGCGTCGGTTTGAGTGTCGGACTGGGGGTGCAGGGAAACACGACCAACGGACGGCAAGATAAAAGCGCCGACCACGGTCGGGCGCATGTGGTTGGTTTGGTGGGATTATTTAGGCTTTGGACCAACAGGGCCTGCTGGCGCTTGCGCCACAAAGCCCAAGGAATTCAACGCCCCGAGCGCCGTCACCCCCGTTTCGGAAGGCGTGGGCTGCCATGAGCACACGCGACGACGACATCCATCTGCGGCCAGGCCGCATCCACCACGGCAACCAGGGCGCCAAGCGTCCGAAGAGCTTTGTCGGCGAGGTGATGCGCGCCGCGAAGAAGGCCGGCCACACCGGCAGGACCTTCGGGCGGACCGGCGGAACCAAGGGCCGATCGACCTTCGGGCGGGGCCGGCGGGCCGCCCTGTCTCTGTCCTCGCGCTCGCCTGGCCGACGGGTTGTGGTCATGACCCGGATCGTCCGCCACCAGGGCAAGCGTTTCCGTTCGGCGCCGCTCGCAAAACACATCGCCTATCTCAAGCGCGAAGGCGTCACCCGTGACGGTGCGGACGCCCGGATGTTCGATGCCCGGTCGGACGAGGCCGAGACGAAAGCTTTCGCGGAGCGTTGCGAGGAAGACCGGCATCATTTCCGGTTCACGGTGTCGCCCGAGGATGCGGCGGAGATGGCCGACCTTCGGACCTTCACGCGGGAGCTGATGGCCGACGCCGAGAAGGATATGGGCACGAAGCTCGACTGGGTGGCGGTCGATCATTGGAACACCGACAATCCGCACATCCATGTCCTCGTGCGCGGCCGGGCCGATGATGGGCGCGATCTGGTCATCAGCCGCGACTACATCAGTCAGGGGTTCCGCGGCCGCGCCGCCGAGCGCGTCACCCTGGAGCTGGGGCCACGCAGCGAGCAGGAGATCCGGACCGCCTTGCAGAAAGAGGTCGAGGCCGAGCGCTGGACCAGCCTCGACCGCTCCCTTCGCGATATCTCCGACGAGGGCGGCGGTGTCGCCGACCTGCGTCCCGGAGGGGCTGGCGAAGACCCGGAGCTGCGCCGGCTGATGCTTGGCCGCGCCGCCAAGCTCGAACGCCTCGGGCTCGCCGAGGAGGTCGGATCGGCGCGCTGGACCTTGAAGCCAGGCTTCGAGCCGGCGTTGCGCGATCTCGGCGTCCGCGGCGACATCATCAAGACCATGCACCGGGCGATGACGGGCGCGGGCCATGACCCTGACGTGTCCGGTTTCGCCCTGCATGGCGACGCGGTCGCCGAGCCGGTGCTCGGCCGGCTGGTCGCGCGCGGGCTGCATGACGAGCTGAAGGGATCGGCTTACGCGATCGTCGAGGGCGTCGATGGACGCACCCATCATCTCCGCTTCTCCGACCTGGAAATGACCGGCGACGCCAGGCCCGGCGCGATCGTCGAAGCCCGGGCCTACGAGGACGCGGGCGGACGCAAGCGCCTGTCTCTCGCCACCCGCTCCGACTTCACCATTGAGGCGCAGATCACCGCGCCGGGGGCGACCTGGATCGATCGGCAGCTTCTCGCCCGTGAGCCGGCGACCGGCGGAGGTGGATTCGGCGCCGAAGTGCGCGAGGCGATGGACCGCCGTGTCGATCACCTCATCAAGGAAGGTCTGGCGCGGCGGCAGGGCCAGAGGGTCGTCTTCGCGCGCGATCTGCTCGACACGTTGAGGCGGCGCGAGCTTGACGGGGTGTCCTCAAAACTGGCCGCTGAGACTGGCCTCGCGCATCGCCCGTCCGCCGAAGGCGAGCACGTCGCCGGCGTCTATCGCCAGCGCGTCACGCTGGCGTCGGGTCGGTTCGCCATGATCGATGATGGTCTCGGTTTCCAGCTTGTGCCGTGGCGGCCGGCGCTGGAGCAGCAGCTCGGAAAACAAGTCTCTGGCGTCATGTTCCCCGGCGGCGCCGTTGACTGGAGTTTCGGGCGCAAACGCGGGTTGGGCATCTAAGTGATCTGGAGGCAGTAGGGCCTATGTCAAAATCATCAGATCGCCACGTCCGGACCGCTTTTGTACCTTCGATGGAGAGACCTCTGTTTCTCCGTCAAGCAGAGTTCCTCGTGCGGCGTAGCTCAATGGAAAGAGCGTCCCGTTTCCTACATGCCGATGGCGGCGTGGGCGGGAAGGTTGCAGGTTCGAGTCCTGCCGCCGCATTCATGATACCATAGCACCGAGGAACCTATGACCAGACCATATCCGCCGCCGCTGCTCTCCATTCCGACCGTCGTCCCATTCGACCTGAACCCGACGGACCAAGCGCGTATCGCTAGGCCCCTTGGCCTAGTGAGGATATCGCCGGAGATCGCCACTGTGGTCGCGCACGCGATTGCTTGTTTCAACGCCACCCAGGGCGGCAGCCGCGACACGACGACCGGGACGACCCTGGCCGCCTTGGGGAAACTGTCTCGTCCCGGCCGCTCTTACGATGCGGCAATCGAACGGCTCGCCGATGATCGGTACGGCATCGACTACACAACGCACGGTCGGCTACAGCCCCTCGCACGGGCCGTGCTCGCTGGTGACCAGCAGGCGCGAGAGGCTCTTGCTGAGACGGCGCAGGCCAGAGCGATCGAACTCCGC
Organism: Xanthobacteraceae bacterium; assembly: GCA_031291445.1. GTDB lineage: Bacteria > Pseudomonadota > Alphaproteobacteria > Rhizobiales > Xanthobacteraceae > Bradyrhizobium_A. The sequence goes on from JARLJA010000044.1 coordinate 3,308, forward strand.
AGCCACCCCCGCGTCGCACCTGAAACGGAAGCGCTCAGATTTTTTTGCGGCATGTTGCGGGTGATCTTCGATGCCGCCGCTTCACCGACAGTGGAGCGGACCTGGCACAATTGCGGATCCTTTGCGCTTGAAGTGCTCTCGGTCGCAGCAATCGAGCACGCCGACTTCGACGCCCATCCGGAACGCCTGAAGGAATACCTCGGCACCGACGTCACGCCGGAATGAACCGACAGAGGTCTCGCCGATCGCGGCTTACGTGAGCCGTCGCAGAAATCGGCGAGACCTCGCGCGTAACCAATCCGATTTCTTCGCTGCTGTATCCCCAAGCCTCCGCATCATCAATTCGCGCTTGAGGCCAGCACCAAAGGGCCTGCTCATCTTCCGTCGTCATGAACGCGACCAAGATCCTCTGGGGCCAAGTGCTCCTCGTCAGCGCCGTCGTGCTCGCCTTCGTCTGGGCGGCGACGGAATGGACCGCGTGGCGGCTCGCCTTCCAGCCCCAGCTCGGCCACCCCTGGTTTGAA